>NZ_LMHF01000011.1:0-298348 GCF_001427715.1 Lysobacter sp. Root667 | reverse complement strand
AGCGGGCGGAAGCTGTTGCTTAAGAACGAAACCAGCAAAGCAGCCGGAATTCGCGATCGCGGCTCACGCCGCTCCCACAGAAAGCAGAAAGCGAAGCCGATCCGAATCGAAGCCAGCGCGGTAGCCGAAGGTCGCGRTCGCGGCTCACGCCGCTCCTACCCCAAGGCGGGTGGCAAGAGAAAGTGGCTCGCACACGCAGCGGGCGGAAGCTGTTGCTTAAGAACGAAACTAACGCAGCAAACGGAATTCGCAATCGCGGCTTACGCCGCTCCTACCCCAAGGCTCCTACCCCGAAGCCAGTGCGGAGCCCGAAAACACGAAGCCCGCCGATCGGCGGGCTTCGTGGTCGGGCGAAAGACTACACAACTCAAGCCTTGGCCGGCTTCTCGGCGTAGCGCTTGGTCATCCACCACTGCTGCAGCAGACCCAGGCCGCTGTTGGTGATCCAGTACAGCACCAGACCGGCCGGGAAGAACGCGAACATCACGCCGAACACCAGCGGCATCAGCTGCATCATCTTCTTCTGCATCGGGTCCATGCCCGGGGTCGGGGTCAGCTTCTGCGTCGCCCACATCACCGCGATGTTGATCAGCGGCAGCACGAAGAAGGGGTCGCGCGCGGTCAGGTCGTGGATCCACAGCATCCACGGTGCGTGGCGCAGTTCCACCGACTCCAGCAGCACCCAGTACAGGGCCAGGAACACCGGCATCTGCACGACGATTGGCAGGCAGCCGCCGACCGGGTTGATCTTCTCCTTCTTGTACAGCTCCATCATCGCCATCTGGAACTTCTGCTTGTCGTCGCCGTAGCGCTCCTTGAGCTGCTCGATGCGCGGCTGGAACTTGCGCATCTTCGCCATAGAGCGGTACTGCGCGGCCGACAGCGGGTACATCGCCAGCTTGATCAGCACCACCAGGCCGATGATCGACCAGCCCCAGTTGCCGAACAGGTCGTGCAGCTTCGACAGCAGCCAGAAGATGGCGTTGGCCATCGTGGCCATGATGCTGTAGCTGCTCCAGTCGACCGCGCGCTCCAGGTCCGGCACCTGCTGGGCCTTGAGCGCGTCGACCAGCTTGGGGCCGATCCACAGCCGCGCCTGGGTCTGCGCCTTCGCGCCGGCGGCGACGTTGACGCTGGGGCCGAGTTCGCGGATCAGGTACTGGGGAACGCCGGTGTTGGTGTTGGCGGTCGCCAGCGAGAACACGCTCTGGTCGTTCGGGCCCGGGATCCAGGCGGCGAAGAAGTGGTGCTGCAGCATCGCCACCCAGCCGCCGGTGACCTTCTTGTCGAGCGCGCCGTCGTCGACGAACTTGTCGAACTTGCGCTTCTCGTACTTGTCTTCGGTGCTGTACCAGGCCGCACCCTGGAAGCTGTACTGCTCGGCGTTCATCGGGCCGCTGCGGACCAGCGCGCGCGGCACGCGGGCGAGCTGGCGGTAGACCGAACCCTGCCACGGCGCGGTGCCGGCGTTGATCACTTCGTCGCGCACGGTGATGGCGTAACCGCTGTGCTGGAAGATGTAGGTGCGGCGGATGGTCACGCCGTTGGCGCCGGTCCACACGAAGGGCACGGCGATTTCCTTGGCGCCCTTGGCCAGCACGTAGTCGCGCTGCGGACTCTCCGGCACGAAACCGGATTCGTGGGTCGGGGTGGCGCCCCCCTGGCTGACCCAGCCGCTCTGGGCGACGAAGTAGTTGGTCGCGTCCTCGGCCAGCAGCCGCACCGGTGCGCTGTCCTCGGCCGCTTCGCTCGGATACTTGAGCAGGTCGGCGCGGTGCAGGGTGCCGCCGTCGAACACGACCTTGAGCACGTCGGTGGTGACGGTGACCGTCTGCGCCGCGCTCGGCGCCGCAACGGCTGCGGTGGGCGTGGCGCCGGCGGCAACCGGAGCGCTGGGCACGACGCCGGCGGCGCTAGCCGCGGTCGCGCTGGGCACGGTGCTGGTCGCGGCGGCGGCGGCAGCGGCGGTGACGGCCGGTGCCGGCGGCGCGGATTTCTCCTTGCCCCATTCCATCCACAGCAGGGTCGCCACCATCAGCCAGGCGAAGATCAGGAATACACGGGTCTGGTTCATGGGCAGCAGGCGGGCTCAGCCGGGACCGGGGTCCGGCAGTGGGGAGGGAATGGGATCGGCCGGCATTGTGCCGGGCACCGCAGGTGCGGGCAACGCGCCGGCGCGCCTGAGCAGACCGAGGAAGGCCTGGTCGAGTTCCTCACGCGTGCAACGCGAGGCGCCGGGACGGGCGACCACGACGTAATCGCCACGCGCCAGATCGGCACGCAGCTTGCGGAAGGTATCGCGCAGGGCGCGCTTGATGCGATTGCGTCCGACCGCATGGGGATCGACCTTGCGTGACACCGCCAGGCCCAGGCGCGCCTCGATGTCGACGGCCTGCCAATGCAAAGCAAGCACGGGCAGCGCCACACGCCGGCCGTGCTTGAAGATGCGGTCGAAATCCGAACGCGCGCGTACCCGCGCGGTGCGCGGGAAGCGGTTGGAGATCATCGGGTCGGTACCGGCGTATGCCGGACGGCTGCCTCGCGCCGCGTCAGCGGCAGGCAGCCGGGACGCCGTTTAGGCGCACAGACGCTTGCGGCCCTTGGCACGACGACGGGCCAGGATCTTGCGGCCGTCGGCGGTCGCCATGCGGGCACGGAAACCGTGGTCGCGCTTGCGCTTGAGGTTGCTGGGCTGATAAGTGCGCTTGGTGGCCATGGTCCGGCTCTACGTGTACGGCGGAAAAGACCGGCGATCTTAGCGGCCGCGGGCGGGACGGTCAAGTTAAGGTGAATGGCGGCCTGCGGCGGTCCGACGGCGGCGCCCGTTGCGGCGGCGGCGGCGGATGCTCGCGGCCGCCATCGTCGCAGCGCCTTCGCAAGCGCCCGCTATCGTGCGAAAAACCGCCCGCAACCGCGTCAGCGCTGGCTCGCGGCGTGCCGGCGCCTGTGGACTAGCCTGTGTTCAGCCTTGTGGACAAGTCCTGTTCCGGACCCGGCGGCGATGATAGTCTGGCTGACCCCCCTGCCCCGTTTGCCGCGAGCCGTATCGCGCGGCCGGCGGCGTTTCGACCGCCGTGCCGCCAGGCCCGGCGTGCCCCGCAATACAGAAGACCTGCCGACCGATGGAAGCTTGGCCCCGCTGCCTCGAACGACTCGAAGCCGAATACCCGGTCGAGGACGTGCACACCTGGCTCAAACCGCTGCAAGCGGCCCAACGCGACGACGTCACGGTGCTGTACGCGCCCAATGCCTTCGTCGTCGAGCACGTACGCGAACGTTACCTGGCGCGCATCCGCGAGCTGCTGAACTATTTCGCCGGCAGCGCCGAGGTCAGCCTGGAGATCGGCTCGCTGCCGCGCGTGGCGCCGCCGCGCGAGTCCGAGACCGCCGCCTACCGCCCGGCCCCGGTCGCCGCGCCGGTGGAGCCGTTCCAGGGCAACCTCGACACCCATTACACCTTCGACAACTTCGTCGAAGGCCGCAGCAACCAGCTCGGCCGCGCCGCGGCGCTGCAGGCCGCGCAGAAGCCCGGCGAACGCGCGCACAACCCGCTGCTGCTGTACGGGGGCACCGGCCTGGGCAAGACCCATCTGATGTTCGCGGCCGGCAACGCCATGCGCGAAGCCAACCCGGCGATGCGGGTGATGTACCTGCGTTCGGAACAGTTCTTCAGCGCGATGATGAAGTCGCTGCAGGACAAGACCATGGATCAGTTCAAGCGCCAGTTCCAGCGCGTGGACGCGTTGCTGATCGACGACATCCAGTTCTTCGCCGGCAAGGACCGCACCCAGGAAGAGTTCTTCCACACCTTCAACGCCCTGTTCGACGGCAAGCAGCAGATCATCCTGACCTGCGACCGTTACCCGCGCGAAGTCGAGGGCCTGGAGCCGCGCCTGAAGTCGCGCCTGGCCTGGGGCCTGTCGGTGGCGATCGAACCGCCGGACTTCGAGACCCGCGCCCAGATCGTGATCTCCAAGGCCAAGGAACGCGGCGCGGCGATCCCGGAAGAGGTCGCGTTCCTGCTCGCCAAGAAGATGCGCAGCAACGTGCGCGATCTGGAAGGCGCGCTCAACACCCTGACCGCGCGCGCCAACTTCACCGGCCGCGCGATCACCGCCGAGTTCGCCCAGGAAACCCTGCGCGACCTGCTGCGCGCGCAGCAGCAGGCGATCGGCATTCCCAACATCCAGAAGACCGTGGCCGATTACTACGGCCTGCAGATGAAGGACCTGCTGTCCAAGCGCCGCACCCGCTCGCTGGCGCGCCCGCGCCAGGTCGCGATGGCGCTGACCAAGGAACTGACCGAGCACAGCCTGCCCGAGATCGGCGACGCCTTCGCCGGCCGCGACCACACCACGGTGCTGCATGCCTGCCGGCAGATCCGCACCCTGATGGAGACCGACGGCAAGCTGCGCGAAGACTGGGACAAGCTGATTCGCAAGCTCAGCGAATGAGCCCGCAGGCGACGGACGGCGCCGGTTGCAGGTACTCTTCGAATAAAGCGGTGCACGAGACGCGTACAAGCTGTGGATAGATCGAGGCCGGCGCCTTGCCCCGAAATTTATCCACAGCTTGTGCAGCAGCTCAGGGTCCGGTTCTACCGAACTTTGACCTCACGGAAAAACCAGTAAAAACAACAAGTTAATGCAGTTTTCCCGGGTTTTCGGCGACACCATCACCACCATGCTTTTGATTTATTCCACTCTTTTGTATTGGGCGTTGCCGCCCGAACCGACTAGGGGCTAAGGGGTCCGCATGCGTTTCAGCCTGCAACGAGAAGTGTTTCTCAAGCCGTTGGCGCAAGTCGTCAACGTAGTCGAACGCCGGCAGACCCTGCCGGTCCTCGCCAATCTGCTGGCCCAGGTCAAGGACGGACAGCTTTCGCTGACCGGTACCGATCTGGAAGTCGAGATGGTCTCGCGCATCGTCGTCGACGATGCCAAGGACGGCGAAACCACGATCCCGGCGCGCAAGTTGTTCGAGATCGTTCGCGCACTGCCCGACGGCAGCAAGGTCACGGTCACCCAGACGGCCGAGAAGATCACCGTCCAGGCCGGGCGTTCGCGCTTCACCCTGGCCAGCTTGCCGGCCAACGACTTCCCGTCGATCGACGAAGTCGAAGCCACCGAGCGCGTACGGGTGCCGGAAGCCGCGCTGAAGGAACTGATCGAGCGCACCGCGTTCGCGATGGCCCAGCAGGACGTGCGTTATTACCTCAACGGCCTGTTGTTCGACCTGCGCGAGAACAGCCTGCGTTGCGTGGCGACCGACGGTCACCGCCTGGCACTGTGCGAAACCGCCTACGAAGGCGGCGGCCAGACCAAGCGCCAGATCATCGTGCCGCGCAAGGGCGTGCAGGAGCTGCAGCGCCTGCTGGAAGGCGGCGACCGCGAGATCGAGATCGAGATGGGCCGCGGCCACATCCGGGTCAAGCGCGACGATGTGACCTTCACCAGCAAGCTGATCGACGGCCGTTTCCCGGATTACGAAGCGGTGATCCCGATCGGCGCCGACCGCGAAGTGCGGATCGAGCGCGAGATCCTGCGCGCGGCCCTGCAGCGTGCGGCGATCCTGTCGAACGAGAAGTACCGCGGCGTGCGCATCGAGGTCTCGCCCGGCCAGCTCAAGATCAGCGCCCACAACCCGGAACAGGAAGAAGCGCAGGAAGAGGTCGAAGCCGACACCAAGGTCGACGACCTGGCCGTGGGTTTCAACGTCAACTACCTGCTCGACGCACTGACCGCGCTGCGCGACGAACATGTGGTGATCGCCCTGCGCGACGCAAACTCCTCGGCGTTGGTGCGCGAGGCGGCGAACGAGAAGTGCCGCCACGTGGTCATGCCGCTGCGCCTGTGATCCGGCCGCGGTCGGCGCCGACCGCGAGCGACAGGTTCCACGTGGAACACATTCCGCAAGTTCACGACACGCCCGGCCCGTCCGGGCGTGTTCGTTTCTGCCGGCCGGGCGCTCAGCCCGGCTTGCCGCCCTGTCGAGCCTCGTAATGCGCGTAACCCGCCTCGAAGCCCGCGGTTTGCGCCGCTTTGCCGATGTCAGGCTGGCGCCGGCCCCCGGGATCAACCTGATCACCGGCGACAACGGCGCCGGCAAGACCAGCCTGCTGGAAGCCCTGCACCTGATGGCCTACGGCCGCAGCTTCCGTGGCCGGGTCCGCGATGGGCTGGTTCGGGCCGGTGACCCGGCCCTGGAAGTGTTCGTCGAGTGGCAGGAAGGCGTCGGGCCGGCCGCTACGCGCATCGCCGAGGGCGAGGCCGGGGCGACCCGCTTGCGCAAGGCCGGACTGCGCCACACCGGGCAGGACTGGATCGGCCGCCTGGACGGTAGCCCGGTGGCCCAGCTCGGCGAGTTGTGTGCGGCCTTGGCCGTGGTCAGCTTCGAGCCCGGCAGTCACGCCCTGATCACCGGCGGTGCCGAGGCCCGGCGTCGTTACCTGGATTGGGGACTGTTCCACGTGGAACACGACTTCATTTCCCTGTGGCGGCGCTATACCCGGGCCCTGAAGCAGCGCAACGCCCTGCTCAAGGCCCGCGCCCGCGACGGCCAGCTCGACGCTTGGGACCGGGAACTGGCCGACGCAGGCGAACCGCTGAGCCGGCGCCGTCAGCATTACCTTGAGGACCTGCAGCCCCGGTTCGCGGCCCTGGCGGCGGATCTGGCCCCAGCCCTGGGCGATACCCGTCTGGATTACCTGCCCGGTTGGCGCCGAGACGAACTGCCCCTGGCCGACGCGCTGCTGCTGGCCCGCGAACGCGACCAGATCGCCGGCTATACCTCGGTCGGGCCGCACCGGGCCGACTGGCGCATCCAGTTCGGCGGTCTGCCGGGCCGCGAGGCCCTGTCGCGTGGCCAGGCCAAACTCACCGCCCTCGCCGCCCTGCTGGCCCAGGCCGAGCACCATGCCCAGGCCCGCGGCGAGTGGCCGGTGATCGCCCTGGACGATTTGGCCTCGGAACTGGATCGGCAGCACCAGCGCCGGGTGCTGGAGCGCCTGATCGCCAGCGGCGCCCAGGTGTTCATCACCGGAACCGAGGCGCCGAGCGCGCTGGCTGAAATCGGGGTGGCCGTGACGACGTTCCACGTGGAACAGGGTGAGCTTCGGCTTGATTGAGTTGTGTTCCACGTGGAACATGCGCCTCTAGCGCAGGCCTGCGGTGTTCCACGTGGAACGCTACCCGGCATTGGGCTTTCTGGCCGGGCTCGTCCGCGGCTGATGGCGCCGCGCCGTGGGAGCACCGCCTGACTCCGGGCTACCAAGCCGCCGCCAGCCATCAGCCCAGCAGGTTGGGCCCGGATCGCCGCGATAGCTGTCAGCCTCGACTCCTGGGAGCCAGCACCCGGCTCGTCATGCCTGTCATCCGGCATCCGACCGACTTAAGGTCGCGGGTAGAAGCGGCCCGCACCGCCGGCGCCCCCCAAGTCGCACAGGCAGCGCGGCCGCAGAATCAGGTCGAGACTGGCGATCCGACGAGCTCCGGCAGCCGGATGTCGCCGTGGGGACTCGTCTTCGCAAATTCCCGAGTGGCGATCGCCGCGATCCGTTCTAGCTCGGCGGCCGTCATACGCGGACCTGACCGAGAACAAGCGCTTCCTCAACATCACCGTCGGCCGCGTCCCTGCACCACCGAAACAACCGGGAGTTCAAAGGCCGGGGCATCGGCTACGTCCAGTTGCCGCTAGATTTCATCGATTCGCCCAGCGACAGGCTCTTCCTGAGCAGCGCTCCGAACCCGAACCCGAACCCGAACCAACGACCAGTAGCGCCACATCGCTATCACTTCGACCAGGGCGAATGGACTGCGCCACCAGGGCTACAGTAAGGACCGCCGGTGCGACGGCAATCGCTGGCCTGGCCGGAGGGCTTGCGCGAGAACGGCCATCCGATGGGCCGACTCGACTAAGGAGCTGACCAACCGCTCCCTCGGCGCCTGGCTCTAACACCGCGGCGTGAAGTGACCCTCGCGTCATGGCCCAGTCCAAGCCGGTTGGCCTGAATCCAGCGTTCAGCCTTAAACGGGCCAAAGGCCACACCAGCGAACCCTCCCAGCCCGCAAGACTCACCCCACCTGCCGCCCGACACTTCCCCCCGACCTCGGCGACCCCACAGGAGGCCTCCCCTCGCGCGCTGCGGCACGCCCGGCCCAATCCGGCCGGCGCAGCCCGGATCGCGCCGGAACCACCGCGCAGCGCCTCTCCTGCTCGCATCTGACCGGGGCGGCGGGGCACCGGACCTAGGGGGCCGCGGCGCGGTATACTCGGCCTCAGTCCCCTACAGCTAATGTGTCGCGCTCCCGGCCTCGCAGGCGGACCGCGCAATCCCACAGAGCATGTCCGAAAACAACGATCAGACCCCCGGCCAGACCCCGAACCAGACCTACGACTCCAGCAAGATCACCGTCTTGCGCGGGCTCGAGGCCGTACGCAAACGGCCGGGCATGTACATCGGCGACGTCCACGACGGCACCGGTCTGCATCACATGGTGTTCGAAGTCGTCGACAACGCGATCGACGAGGCCCTCGCCGGCCACGCCGACGATGTGATCGTGACCCTGCACGAAGACGGCTCGGTGTCGTGCTACGACAACGGCCGCGGCATTCCGGTCGACATCCACAAGGAAGAAGGCGTTTCCGCGGCCGAGGTCATCCTCACCGTGCTGCACGCCGGCGGCAAGTTCGACGACAACAGCTACAAAGTCTCCGGTGGTCTGCACGGCGTCGGCGTCTCGGTGGTCAACGCGCTGTCCGAACAGCTGTGGCTGGACATCTGGCGCGACGGCCACCACCACCAGCAGGAATACGCGCTGGGCGAGCCGGTGTATCCGCTCAAGCAGCTGGAAGCCTCCGACAAGCGCGGCACCCTGCTGCGCTTCAAGCCGGCGGCGGAAATCTTCACCGACGTCGAGTTCCATTACGACATCCTGGCCAAGCGCCTGCGCGAACTGTCGTTCCTGAATTCCGGCGTCAAGATCACCCTGGTCGACGAGCGCGGCGAAGGCCGTCGCGACGTATTCCAGTACGAAGGCGGCATCCGCTCCTTCGTCGAGCATCTGGCCCAGCTCAAGACCCCCCTGCACCCGAACGTGATCTCGGTGTCGGGCGAGCAGAACGGCATCACCGTGGACGTGGCGTTGCAGTGGACCGATTCCTACCAGGAAACGATGTTCTGCTTCACCAACAACATTCCGCAGAAAGACGGCGGCACCCACCTGATCGGCTTCCGCGCCGCGCTGACCCGCACGCTCACCAACTACATCGAAAACAGCGGCATCGCCAAACAGGCCAAGATCGCGCTGTCCGGCGACGACATGCGCGAAGGCATGATCGCGGTGCTGTCGGTCAAGGTGCCGGACCCGAGCTTCTCCTCGCAGACCAAGGAAAAGCTGGTCAGCTCCGAAGTGCGCCCGGTCGTGGAAAGCACGTTCGGCGCGCGCCTGGAGGAGTTCCTGCAGGAGCACCCGAACGAAGCCCGCGCGATCACCGGCAAGATCATCGACGCCGCGCGTGCGCGCGAGGCCGCGCGCAAGGCGCGCGACCTGACCCGCCGCAAGGGCGCGCTCGACATCGCCGGCCTGCCCGGCAAGCTCGCCGACTGCCAGGAAAAAGACCCTGCGCTGAGCGAACTGTTCATCGTCGAGGGCGACTCCGCAGGCGGTTCGGCCAAGCAAGGCCGTAACCGCAAGACCCAGGCGATCCTGCCGCTCAAGGGCAAGATCCTCAACGTCGAGCGCGCGCGCTTCGACCGCATGCTCGGCAGCGCCGAAGTCGGCACCCTGATCACCGCGCTCGGCACCGGCATCGGCAAGGACGAGTACAACCCGGACAAGCTGCGCTACCACCGCATCATCCTGATGACCGACGCCGACGTCGACGGCTCGCACATCCGCACCCTGCTGCTGACCTTCTTCTACCGGCAGATGCCGGAGTTGATCGAGCGCGGCCATGTCTACATCGGCCTGCCGCCGCTGTACAAGATCAAGCAGGGCAAGAACGAGCTCTACCTCAAGGACGACGCGGCGCTGGACGCCTACCTGGCCAACAACGCCGTCGAAGGCGCCGCGCTGATCCCGGCCGCCGGCGAGCCGCCGATCGAAGGCGCCGCGCTGGAGAGGCTGCTGCTGGCCTACGCCGGCGCGCGCGAAGCGATCGCGCGCAACGCGCACCGCTACGACCCGGCCGTGCTCGAAGCGCTGCTCGACTTCACCCCGCTCGACAGCGAGCACCTGCTCGCCAACGTCGACGAGCGCCACGAACTCGACGCGCTCGAAAAGCGCCTCAACCGCACCGGCCTGGGCAAGCCGCGCTACTCGCTGC
Source organism: Lysobacter sp. Root667 (assembly GCF_001427715.1). Taxonomy (NCBI): domain Bacteria; kingdom Pseudomonadati; phylum Pseudomonadota; class Gammaproteobacteria; order Lysobacterales; family Lysobacteraceae; genus Lysobacter; species Lysobacter sp. Root667. The sequence goes on along the minus strand of NZ_LMHF01000011.1, from coordinate 288,022 downwards.
AGCTGCACAACGCCAACGAGAGCCGTCAGGCCGCGTTGCTGGTCACGCGCAGCCACATGGGCCAGGAACTGACCCAGGTGCTGCCGCTGTCGGCGTTCGCCGGCGGCGAGCTGCGTGCGCTGCGCGAAGCCGCGCAGCAGTTGCACGGGCTGATTCGCGAGGGCGCGCAGATCCTGCGCGGCAACCGCGCCCAGCCGGTGCAGAGCTTCGTCGAAGCGCAGGCGTGGCTGCTCGAAGAGGCCAAGAAGGGCCGCGCGATCCAGCGCTTCAAGGGCCTGGGCGAAATGAATCCCGAGCAGCTGTGGGACACCACGGTCAATCCGGAGACGCGCCGCCTGCTGCAGGTGCGGATCGAAGACGCGGTCGCCGCCGACCAGATCTTCAGCACCCTGATGGGCGACGTGGTCGAACCGCGCCGCAACTTCATCGAGGACAACGCGCTCAAGGTCGCCAACCTCGACGTCTGATCCACGCACGATGCCGGCCTCCGAGCCCGCCAGCGCCGCCGCCGCGGCGCTCGCCCCGCCGCCGCTGCCTGCGCTAGCGCAGGCAGCCCCACCGCGGCGCGTGCGCGCCGTGGTCGGCCACGCCGCGCTCGACTTCGCCATCGCCGTGGCGATCGTGCTGGCGCTGAGCATGATCGCGATGATGGCCTGGGCGTTCGCGCGCGGCCTGGAGATCGCCATGCGCCAGCCCGGTTCGGCCGCCACCGACGCCCTGCAGGCGATCGGCCAGCCCGGCGCGCTCGCGCAGCTGAGCATGGCCATGGCCGCGGTAGGGGGCGCCGCCGTGGCGGTCTACCTGCTGCGCCGTCGCGCCGGGAGCGAGGAACGCGCCGCCTCCTGGCGCGCCGCACGCCGCCCCGCGACCTGGGGCTGGGCCCTGGGCGTGGGTCTGGCCGCGTTCGGCCTCAGCGCCGCGCTGAGCTGGATCGGCGAGCAGCTCGGCATCGAACCCGTCCCCAGCAACGTCCAGATGATCCAGGCCGCCCTGCGCAGCCAGTTCGCCCTGACCCTGCTGTTCGCGGTCGTGGCTGCGCCGGCCTACGAAGAGCTGCTGTTCCGGCGCGTCCTGTTCGGCCGTTTCTGGGCCGCCGGCCTGCCCGGGCTGGGGATCGTCCTGAGCAGCCTGGCCTTCGCCCTGATGCACGAGGTGCCCGGCCTGAGCGGCAACGGGCCCGGCGCGATCGCCCTGCTGTGGCTGACCTATGCCGCGATCGGCGCCTCTTTCGCCTGGGTCTACCGCCGTACCGGCACGCTCTGGGGACCCATAGCCGCACATGGAATCAATAATTTGCTCGCCTGTGCCCTGCTCTATCTGCACAGCTGAGCCACCGGTTCGTCGGGATTGACGAAAAGTTAATCCTGATCGGTCTACAACGCGTTCATACGTACTGGGGAACTGCATACGTGAAGCGTCTACTGCTCGGTGTCCCGATCGCGCTGATCGTGACCGCCTGCGCCACCACGACCTCGCCCACCGGGCGGCGCCAGAACGTGGGTGCGGTGTCGCAGGAACAGCTCAACCAGATGGGCGCGCAAGCCTTCGTCGAGGCCAAGTCAAAGGGCAAACTCAGCACAGATTCCCGCCAGAACGGGTACGTTCGCTGTGTGGTCGATACGGTGACCCGCCAGCTGCCGCCCGGCTGGCAGGCGCAATGGGACGTCGCGGTGTTCGTCGACAGCTCGCCCAATGCCTTCGCCCTGCCCGGCGGCAAGGTCGGCGTCAACACCGGCATCTTCAGCGTCGCCAAGAACCAGGACCAGCTGGCGGCGGTGATCGCCCACGAAATCGGCCACGTGGTCTCGCGCCACCACGACGAGCGCATCACCCGCCAGATGACCGCCCAGACCGGCCTGAGCATCGCCGGCGCCCTGCTCGGCTCGCGCTACGGCGAGGGCGCGGCCAACGCCACCAACCAGCTCGGCGGCGCCGCGGTCCAGGGCCTGTTCCTGCTGCCCGGTTCGCGCACCCAGGAGAGCGAGGCCGACGTGGTCGGCCAGCAGCTGATGGCCCAGGCCGGCTTCGATCCGCAGCAGGCGGTCAACCTGTGGGAGAACATGATCGCCGCCAGCAGCAGCCGGCCCCCCCAATGGCTGTCGACCCATCCGGACCCGCAGTCGCGCATCCAGGAACTGCGCGCCCGCGCCGGCGGGCTCATGCCGGTGTACCAGCAGGCCCGTTCTGCCGGCCGTACGCCCAAGTGTGGATGAACGCTACGCATTAAAGACAGTAAAACCCCGTATCGCGCCGCCCCGCGTTTCTGTTAGCGTGACGGCCCCCCGGCCCTGCGGCCATCGACCCCGCACACGCGGCAGCTGATTGAGGTGAACATGAACAAGCTCCCCACCCGCCACCGCACCGTGCTGACGGCCGCCATCGGCGCCGTGCTTGCGCTGGGCTCGATCGCCCAGGTTCACGCGCAGTCGGCGATGGACCGGGCCGAGGAGCGCCGTCAGCGTCATGGCGAGAAGAAGGAAGACAAGAAGGCTTCCGCCGCCGCGTCCAAGGTCGAATACCCCAACGCCACCCGTCAGCAGCCCGACGCCAAGGCCTCGGCCAAGGTCACCCCCAAGCTGAAGAAGATGATGGATCTGTACGACGCCGATAAGGGCAGCGAAGCGCGCGCCATCGCCGACGAGATCATCGCCAACTCCGCCGCCAACGCCTACGACCACGCCTTCGCCGCGCAGATCGCCGCGCAGCTGGCCTACGACGCCGACGACACCGCCGCCGCCATCGGCTACTTGAACAAGGCCCTGGAATTCAACGGCCTCGACAACAACGGCCACTACAGCTCGATGTTCATGCTGGCCCAGCTGCAGCTGCAGGAAGACAAGTACGCCGAGTCGCTCGCCACCATGGACCGCTTCCTGAGCGAGACCAAGAGCACCAAGCCCGAGCACCTGATCGTCAAGGGCAACGCCCTGTACCGTCTGGAGCGCTACGCCGACGCGTCCAAGATCATCAAGCAGGCCATCGACGCCTCGCCCGAGCCCAAGTCCGACTGGCAGCAGCTGCTGATGGCGTCCTACGCCGAATCCGGTCAGACCGGCGAAGCGACCAAGATGGCCGAAGCCGTCGCTTCCAAGAACCCCACCGACAAGCGCGCCCAGCTCAACCTGGTCGCGACCTACCTGCAGGCCGACCAGTACGACAAGGCCGCAGCGGTGCTGGAGAAGCTGCGCGCCGGCGGCCAGCTCAACGAAGACAAGGACTACCGCCAGCTCTACTCGACCTACCTGCAGATCGACGGTAACGAGAAGAAGGCCGCGGACGTCATCAACGAAGGCCTGACCAAGGGCATCCTGAAGCCGGATTTCCAGGCTTACCTGGCCCTGGCCCAGTCCTACTACTTCTCCGACCAGGTGAACCCGTCGATCGAGGCGTACAAGAAAGCCGCCCCGCTCGCTCCCGACGGCGAGACCTACCTCAATCTCGCACGCGTTTTGTGGCAGGAAGACCGCATTCCAGAGGCCAAGGAAGCCGCCAAGCAGGCGATCGCCAAGGGCGTGAAGAAGCCCGACGACGCCAAGAAGATCATCGCGCTGCCGGGTAAATAATCGGCACTCGATAGGCAAATCCGCCCTTGGAACCTAGGGCGTGGTTTGGTATATGCTAGGAGGTTCGCGCGACTGGAAACGGTTGCACGAACCGAACGACGGCCCGCGGCGCCCTTGCGTCCGGAAACACTTCCCGAGCTGACGGCATGACGCAAGACCTCGAAATCCACGCTAAGAAAGATGACGACCGCGAAGGGCTGAACTGGGCACGTATCGCCGGTATCACCTCCGCGATCGCCGTGCATGTCGCGGCGCTGCTCTTGCTGCTCGCGCCCATGGCGCCGCCGGCAACCGAAAAGGCGGAAGAGCAAGTCACCGTCGTTAACCTGATCAAGCCGCCGCCGCCGCCCCCGCCGCCGCCGCCGCCGCCGCCGGAACCGCCGCCGCCGCAGCAGATCCGTCAGCTGGCCGCGCCGCAGCCGACGCCGCTGCCGCCGCCGCCGGAAGAGCCGCCGATCGTGGTGGACGAACCGAGCCCGGTCGACATTCAGGCCGAACCGCCGTCGCCCCCGGCTCCGCCGGCTCCGGCCACGACGATCAGCTCGGGCGTCGATCCGTCGTCCAAGCGCCTCAATCCGCCGAAATACCCGCCGACCGAAGCGCGTCAGGGCGTGGGCGGCACCGTGGTCCTGGTCATCAGCATTGATGCCTCGGGCAATGTGCTCGACGTCTCCGTCGAGAAATCCAGCCGCAACCGCAACCTCGACCGCGCCGCCATGGATGCCGCACGGAAGTGGAAGTTCAACCCCGAGATGCGCAACGGCGTGGGCGTGCCCAGCAAGGTTCGCGTCCCGGTCGATTTCGTCCCGCCGAACTGATCGGGTTCGCGAGACGGGTGTAACGCTCTACGTACTACTTCTTTCCTTATCCACGACATTCAAAGGTAAGCGTCATGCTGCAGGAAACCACCACCGCTGCTACTGCCGGGGGCTCCAACGCCGAAGCCCTCCAGCAGATGAGCTTTGCCCATCTGTTGCAAAACTTCGACCTGGTCGGCTGGGTCGTGTTCCTCACGCTCGCGATCATGTCGATCCTGTCGGTCTACTGGATCGTCGTGAACTTCGTGAAGAACCTGCGTCTTCGCGGCAGTTCCGACCGCGTCGTCAGCACGTTCTGGGAAACCCCCAACGCGCAGGACGCCATCCGCTTCATGGAAGAGCAGTCGCGTAGCGAGCCGTTCTCCAAGATCGCGCTCGATGCCGCCCAGGCTGCCGCTCACCACCAGCGCCACGAAGGTTCGCGCCTGGTCGAGTCGCTCAACCGTTCCGAGTTCGTCGATCGCGCCCTGCGTCAGGGTGTGACCCGCGAAAGCTCGCGTCTGGAAAGCGGCCTGACCGTGCTCGCCACCGTGGGTTCGACCGCACCGTTCGTCGGTCTGCTCGGCACCGTGTGGGGCATCTACCACGCCCTGATCAAGATCGGTGCGACCGGCCAGGCTTCGATCGACGCCGTCGCCGGCCCGGTCGGCGAGGCGCTGATCATGACCGCCATCGGTCTGTTCGTCGCCATCCCGGCGGTGCTCGCGTACAACTTCTTCGTGCGCCTGAACCGCGTTACGAACAACAAGTTCGATACGTTCGCGCACGACCTGCACGACTTCTTCGCTACCGGTTCGCGCGTCGGCGAACTGGCCGCGAAGCGCTAAGTCGCCTAACCGCGACGTCTTCACCTTACTTGTAGTAGTTGGAGTTCGGACATGGCCTTCAGTACAGACAGCGACAGCGGCGGCCCGATGGCACAGATCAACGTCACGCCCCTCGTGGACGTGATGCTGGTGCTGCTGATCATCTTCATGATCACGGCGCCTCTGATGTCGCATAAGGTCAAGGTCGAATTGCCCGAAGCCACCCTCAACAAGCCGGCGGCCACCGCGCCCCCGACTCCGCCGATCACTCTGGCGGTCAAGGAAGACGGTTCGTTGTTCTGGAACGACGAACCGATCACCAAGGACCTGCTCGAGAGCCGGCTGTCGATCGAGGCTCAGAAGACGCCGCAACCGCAGATCAACGTCCGCGGTGACAAGACGACCAAATACCGCATCGTGCAAGAAGTGGTGAAGATTGCGCAGGGCCAAGGCATGCGTAAGGTCGGCTTCGTAGCGATCAAAGAACGCTAAGGCAAACGGAGACTATTTATGGCTTTCAGTTCCGGCTCCGGTGCAGGCGCTCCGATGGCTGACATCAACGTCACGCCCCTGGTGGACGTGATGCTGGTGCTGCTGATCATCTTCATGGTGACGGCGCCCGTGATGTCTTATCCGATCGAAGTCAACCTGCCGCAGCGCACGACCACGCCGCCGCCCCCGACTCCGCCGAAGGAGCCGATCCGCCTGCGGATCGACGCCTCGGGTCAGGTCTTCTGGAACGACACGCCGCAACCGATCACGGCGCTCCAGAGCATGATGGAAGTCGAAGTCCAGCGTGAGCCCACCAACCAGCCGATGCTGGAGATCGACGTCAGCACCGATGCCGATTACGGCATCCTCGCCAAGGTGCTGGCGAAGGCAAAGAACGCCAATATGGAAAAGATCGGCTTCGTGCAGAACGACTGACCGATCGACAAGTTTGACGCTTACCGTCGTGAAAACGCCGCCTCCGGGCGGCGTTTTTTTTGCGCTCTTGCCAGCCGGGCCGGAACCGGTTTAGCGTGGAACCGGGCATTCCGCCCAGTGGGGGTAGTGCAATGGCCGTCTCCGCGTATTTCGATTCCCCGTCCCGTAACGACGCCCGCGCCGTCGCCGAAATCAACATCACCCCGCTGGTCGACGTGATGCTGGTGCTGCTGGTGATCTTCATGGTGGCCGCGCCGGTGATGACCGGCACCTTGAACCTGAATTTGCCGGTGGCCACGCCGCCGACCGCGGAAGCTCCGCCACCGCGCGTGCAGTTGTCGGTCCAGGTCGACGGCAGCTATGTGCTCGACGGCCAAGCGGTCGCCGCGGTGTCGCTGCAAGACGCCCTCGACACCCTGGCCGGCCGAGCCCCGCGTACCGTGCTGGAGATCGCGGCCAACGCCGATGCGGACTACCAGGGCTTCGCCACCGCGGTGTCCGCGGCCAAGGAAAGCGGCCTGAAGAACATCGCCCTGCAGTGACCGCGGCGCGAGCGCGCGGTGCGGCCTACAGCAGTCGCAGGTAGGCCCGCACCGTCGCGTCCAGGCCCGCATACAGGGCCTCGCCGATCAGGGCGTGGCCGATCGACACTTCCAGCACCTGCGGCACTGCGCGCAGGAACTCGCCCAGATTGGCCTGGTTGAGGTCGTGGCCGGCGTTCACGCCCAGGCCGGCGGCCTGCGCGCGCCGGGCGGCATCGGCGAACAACGCCAGGGCCGTGCCGGCATCGCCGCGCGCATGCGCTTCGGCGTAGGGACCGGTGTAGAGCTCGACCCGGTCGGCGCCGATCGCCGCGGCGATCTCGAAGCCATCGGAACCGGCATCGGCGAACACGCTGACCCGGCAGCCCATGGCCTTGAGCTCGCCGATCAGCGGTCGCAGCGATTCGCCGTCGCGGCGGAAATCGAAACCGTGGTCCGAGGTCAGCTGGCCGTCGCCGTCCGGCACCAGGGTCGCCTGCGCCGGCCGCGCCTGCGCGCACAGGGCGAGGAAGCCCGGATAGCCCGCGCGCGGCGGCGCGAAGGGATTGCCTTCCAGGTTGAACTCGACCGCGCGCTCGCGGGTGAGCTGCGCCAGCGCCATCACGTCGTAGTCGCGGATGTGGCGCGCGTCGGGACGCGGATGCACGGTGATGCCATGGGCGCCGGCATCGAGGCAGGCACGCGCGGCGCCGACCACGTCCGGGTCGTTGCCGCCGCGCGAATTGCGCAGCACGGCGATCTTGTTGACGTTGACGCTGAGTACGGTCATGCGCGCAGTCTAGGGCGCGGCGACCGGTTTCCCAAGCCTGCCGAACCAGGCCTCAGCGCTGCTGCTGCGGCTCCGACGACGCCGGCTGCGACGACGCTGCGGCGAGCTTGCGCGCCTCGGCCTGCTCGCGCAGGCGGCGCAGCTCGGCCGGGTCCAGCATCATGCCCTCGTCGCGGCTCTGGCTGCCGATGCGCGCGGCCACCAGGCCCAGCACCCAGGCCAGGAAAAAGCCCAGCGAGGCCAGCAGGCAGACCACGAGCAGCACGCCCGAGGAAGTCTTGAAAGCGATTACGAGCGCGGCCAGGGCCAGCAGCAGAAACAGCCAATACATGGCGGCGGTGCTCCCGTCGGTAGGTGGTTGCCAGTCGCCGCGAGTGTAGCGCGCCGGTCGCCGGGCTACAGCCCGATGATGGTGCCGCCACGACCGCCCGTCGTACGCGACGTGACCCAGTGCGCGTTCACAGCAGCGGCGACACCAGCCGCGCCAGCGCCTCGGGCAACCGCCGGCGCCACAGCGGCTGCTCGCGGTCGGCGCGCACGCGCGGGGCGTAGCTGCATTCGGCCTGGATCAGGTGGGCCAGCTCCGCCGCCAGCGGCCCGTCGTGGAACATCACCGAAATCTCGAAATTCAGCCGGAAACTGCGGTGATCGAAGTTCGCGCTGCCGATGATGGCCAGGTCCTCGTCGCACAGCAGGGCCTTGGTATGCAGCATGCGCGGGCCGTATTCGTGGATCTTGACGCCGGCCTCGAGCAGTTCGTCGAAATACGAGCGCGCGGCGTAGGTGACCAGGCGGCTGTCGCTGCGCCGCGGCACCAGCAGGCGCACGTCCAGTCCGCCCAGCGCGGCCGAGGTCAGGGCCATGCGCGCGGCCTCGCCGGGCACGAAATAGGGCGTGACCAGCCAGACCCGTTCGCGCGCGGCGTAGATCGCGCCGACGTGCAGGCGGTGGATCGCCTCCCACGACGAATCCGGACCCGACACCAGCACCTGCGCGGCGATCTCGCCCGGCTGCGGCGCGGGGTGGGTCAAGCGCAGCGGCGGCTGGCCGGTGGCGTAGGCCCAGTCCTCGACGAACACCAACTGCAGCTCGCGCACGATGTCGCCTTCCAGGCGCAGGTGCAGGTCACGGTAGGCGTCCTTGCGGATGCGCTCGTCTTCCTCGTCGGTGATGTTGATGCCGCCGGTGAAACCGACCCGGCCGTCGATCACCACGATCTTGCGATGCGTGCGCAGGTTCAACCACGGCCGCTTCCAGAACCAGCGCAGCTTCATCGGATGGAACCAGGCGACTTCGCCGCCGGCGTCGACCAGCGATTGCAGGAAGCGGTTGGACGTCGAGCCCGAACCGACCGCGTCCAGCAGCAGGCGCACCTGTACGCCTGCGCGCGCTCGCTCGACCAGGGCATCGCGCAGCGCCGCGCCGCAGGCGTCGGGCTGGAAGATGTAATACTCCAGATGGATGTGCTCGCGCGCCTGCGCCACCGCTTCCAGCAAGGCCGCGTACTTGGCGCCGCCGTCGATCAGCAGACGCGCCTGGGTGGCCGTGGTCGGCGGCAGACCGGTGGTCGCCTGCGCCAGCTTCGCCAGTTCGACCGCCTCCGGCGACGACGACAGCCCCGGCAACGCCGCCGGCAGCGACGCACGCGCGCGCACCCGGCGCAGACGCTGGCGGTGGATCCGCTGCGGACCGAGCAGGTAGTAGATGAAGAAGCCCAGGTAGGGCAGGGCGGCCAGGCTGACCAGCCAACTGATCGTCGCCACCGGCTCGCGCTTCTGCAGCACGATCCACAAGCCCAGCCCGATCAGGTACGCGGCCCAGCCGAGCGTGAGGTACAAGCCCAGGTGCGGGATCGCCGTAATCGCCTCCCAGGCTTGTTTGAGCGTATCCATCATCGGTCCTATCCTGGGGCGGCCGCGGCATCGGAACAGGCTGCGCGTGCCGTCGCTAGACTAAGTCGCATTCGCTTCGGCGCAAAGCCGTAAGGTCCGGTGTCGTCGCCGCAGGGCAGGACATCGGTGGAGGCCGACAGCGTCCAGCTCGGCGTCTATGCCGGCGCGAACGCGGGCGGCCTCGCTTTGCGCTTCGGCGCGGCGTACGCCCGCCACGATCTCCCGTCCCGGGCCGGCGATAGCGGCGCAAAGTGCGGGCCGCCCCGCGAGCGGTACGATGCGAGCCGGGCCTGCCGGCACGTACGTCAGGCAGCATGGCGCGGACGGGCAAGGGCACGGCGACCGCGCCGTGAGCGAGCGACGTCCTGGGGGCGCGGCGGACAGATCCGGCGCGCACCCGCCGACTCTCCCATCCGACCAGGACTTCCTCGCATGAAAATCGCATCGCTGCTGTTGCCGATCCTGTTGGCTTGCCCGCTGCTGCCCGCCGCGGCGCAAACGCATGTGGGCGCCGCTGCCGCGCGCAGCGTCAACGTGTCCGGCAGCGCCGAAATCAAGGTCGCCCCCGACGAAATCCTGCTCAACGTCGGGGTCGAGACCCGCGACGTCGAGCTCGCTCCGGCCAAACGCCTCAACGACGAGCGTGTGGCGGCGGCCTTGGCCTTTCTCGCCCGCAGCGGTGTGCCCAGCAAGGACGTGCAGACCGATTTCGTCAGCATCGAACCCCAGTTCGAGGACGACGACACCAGTCGCGCCGCACGCGAGCGCTCGCGCGTGACGCCGGTGGTCTATGTGGTGCGCAAGAACATCGGCATCCGACTGACCCGGGTCGGCGACTACGAGGCGGTGCTCGCCGGCCTGCTCGACAATGGCGTGCAGTACATCCATGGCGTCGAGTTCCGCACCTCGCAACTACGCAAGCATCGCGACGCCGCACGCGCGCTGGCGGTGCAGGCAGCGAAGGAAAAGGCCGACGCGCTGACCTCCGGACTCGGCGCGCGCCGCGGCGCCGTGCAGAGCGTGTCCGAATCCTATGCCGGCGGCTGGTGGCGCGGCGGCGCGTCCTGGGGCGGCAACCGCGGCCAGATGATGCAGAACACCGTGCAGAACGGCGGCGGTGGCGAAAGCGCGGACGGGGCGACCTTGTCGGTCGGGCAGATCAGCGTGACCGCATCGGTGGACGTGACGTTCGCGATCGAGTGAGGGCGGCGCGCCGGAGCGGTCGAACCAAGCGTTCCCCGCGAGCCCTGTTCAGCCCCGTCGCACCGCCTGCGACGCTCGCGGCGTAGCCTGGCGGCATGGACGACGCCCGCCGATCCCAGCTCTCGATCCAGCCCGCCGCGATCAAAGGCCGCGGTGCGGCGTCCTACGTGCCCGGCCGTTACGCGGTCACCACCGCGCAGGGCGAGGACGACGGCTGGGGTTCGCTTCACGACGCGGCCGACGAACAATCGCGGCCGGACACCCAGGTCACCGAAGAGCGCGCGCGCAGCATCGTCAGCCGCAACGAATCGCCGGACATCGCCTTCGGCCAGTCGATCAATCCCTACCGCGGCTGCGAGCACGGTTGCGTGTACTGCTTCGCCCGGCCTTCGCACGCCTATCTGGAGCTGTCGCCGGGCCTGGACTTCGAGACCAAGCTCTACGCCAAGACCAACGCCGCCGAGCGCCTGCGCGCCGAACTCGCGCGGCGGTCGTACCGATGCGCGCCGATCGCGCTGGGCATCAACACCGACTCCTATCAGCCGATAGAACGCCGCTACAAGATCACGCGTTCGCTGATCGAAGTGCTCAGCGAGTGCTCGCACCCTTTCAGCCTGATCACCAAGAACGCCGGCGTGGTCCGCGACCTCGACCTGATCGCGCCGATGGCCCGGCGCGGGCTGGTCACCGTGTACTTCTCGGTCACCACCTTGGACAACCACCTGTCGTCGAAGATGGAGCCGCGCGCCTCTGCCCCGCACGCGCGTTTGCGCGCGATGCGCGAACTCGCCGACGCCGGGGTGCCGGTCGGGGTGATGGCGGCGCCGATGATCCCGATGATCAACGACGCCGAGCTTGAGCACATCCTGGCCGCCGCTCACGAGGCCGGTGCGCGCGCGGCCGGCTACGTGGTCCTGCGCCTGCCGCACGAGCTCAAGACGATCTGGCGCGAATGGCTGGCTTTGCACTATCCCGACCGCGCCGAGCACGTGATGAGCCTGGTCCGGCAGATGAGCGGCGGCAAGGACTACGACAGCGCCTACGGCAAGCGCATGCGCGGCGAGGGGCCGTTCGCACAGCTGATCGAACAGCGTTTCAGCAAGGCCTGGCGCCGGATCGGCTACGGCCGGCTGCCGGCGCTGGACACCAGCCAGTTCGTGGCGCCGCGCCCGGATTCGCCCCAGGGCGAACTGTTCTGAGTCCTATCGGCCGGGGGCATGCGCCCCTTGGCGCACCGCGTCGTGGCGGTTGTTGGCGGTTCAGCGCAGAGCCCTGCCTGCACCGCGCCATCACGGTCGCAGCCGTTACACTTGCCCGCCAGAGGAACTCCGAGTCCGCAAAGAATGACCGAAGCCGCCGCTCACGAAACGGGCGAGGACCGTTTTCGCATGGCGATGCGGGCCTCCGGCATCGGTATGGCCATCGTCGATCTGCAGGGGCGCTGGGTCGAGATCAATCCGGCCCTCGAAAGCCTGCTGGGCTACAGCTCCGCCGAGATGGTCGGCCGGACCACCGCCGAATTCACACACCCCGACGACATCGCGCTTTCCAGCAGTCTGTTGGAAGGCTTGGCCGATGGCGCCATTCCGGCGCTGGACGCGCGCAAACGCTACATACGCCGCGACGGTGCGGCGGTCTGGACTCACGCCAACGTCGCCCTGGTGCGCAGTGCGGAGGGCGCGCCGCGCTGCCTGCTGGTGCAGATCCGCGACATCGGCGCCCAGGTGGCGGCCGAGGATCAGGCGCGCAGCGACGCCGACGAGTTCGCCCATGCGCTCGACGCGTCCAACCGCCATCTGCAGCTGTTCGCCGACGCGGTCGCGCACGACCTGCGCGCGCCGCTGCGCTCGATCGAAAGTTTCTCGGGTCTGCTCGCCGACCGCGCCGCCGAACGCCTGGACGAGACCGACCGCGATTATCTGAACCGCATCCGCGCTGCGGCCGGCCGCATGACCGCGCTGCTGGCCGCGCTCAACGATCTCTCGCACGTGACCCGGACCACGATGCGCCTGGCGCGCGTGGACCTGAGCCTGCTCGCGGACTGGGTCGGCGCCGAACTGCTGGATGCCGATCCGCATCGCCGCGCCGACATCCAGGTGCAACCCGGCTTGTTCGTCGAAGGCGACGAGCGCCTGCTCAAACTGATGCTGACCCAGCTGATGGGCAACGCCTGGAAGTTCTCGCGCGAGCGCGATCCGATCCGGATCGAGATCTCCGGCGAACGCGACGACGGCCGCCTGCGTATCGCGATCCGCGACTACGGCGCCGGTTTCGACATGCGATATGCTCATAAATTGTTCGAGCCGTTCCAGCGCCTGCACGGGCCGGACCAGGGCGGCGGCCATGGCCTGGGCCTGGCGATCGCCAAGCGCATCGTCGACCGTCACCGCGGCCACTTGCGCGCGCAGTCGGGTCCCGATGTCGGCAGCACCTTCTTTATCGAACTGCCCACCGCTGCGGCGGTAGAGGACACCGTGCATGCATAAGGTCATCCTGTTGGTCGAAGACAATCCCGACGACGTCGAGCTGACCCGGCTCGCCTTCGAGGAGGCCAAGGTCGCCAACAAGCTGATGGTGGTCGGCGACGGCGCCGAGGCGCTGGACTATCTGTTCGCGCGCGGCCGCTACGCCGAGCGCGACCCCGCCGACTTGCCGTCGATCGTCCTGCTGGACCTCAACCTGCCCAAGGTCGACGGCCGCGAAGTGCTGCAGGCGATCCGCGCCAACGAATCCACCCGCACCCTGCCGGTCGTCGTGCTGACCACCAGCACCGAGCCCTTCGACGTCGAAGCCAGCTACGCCCTGGGCGTGAACAGCTACATCCAGAAGCCGGTGGATTTCGAGCAGTTCGTGTGGGCGGTGAAGCAGGTCGGGCTGTACTGGTTGGTGTTGAACCATCCGCGTACGCCTTGAGCAGATGGCTTCTGCGCTACTGGCATTCATCGGGATCTCGCCGGGCATGACCAAGCCGCGAGCCGCTTCGGCTCGGACGATAGGCGTGGCTACTTTTGCAGCGAAACATCCAATGCCTTGAGCTCTTGCACGTACTCCATCGGCACGTACACCAAGCCATTCTTCGTTTGCGGTGTGTCCCTGGCGACGAAGCCGAAGCGCTCGTAGACCGGAACCGCGGGCAGGGACGAGTTGACTACGAATGCGTCGCTGCCGGACTCGGCCTTGGCATGTGTCCAAAGCGCGCGGGCAATGCCCTGCCCATGAGCATCCGCGCGGACGAACAGGTGGTAGAGATGCGAGCTCTCGCGCAAGGCGATGACGCCCAGAAGACCGCGCGGACCTTCCGCAACGTAGTAACGGAAACTCGGCGCCTCAATGCGCTCGGCCGTGGCCGAAGGAGTCAGCGTCGCCAGGAATGCAGCGGCTTCCGGGGGCGCCGGATCCTGCAGGTAATGGTGCGCCCAACCGGTGATCAGCCCACTGATCTCCTCGGCGTCGGATGCGCTTGCTGGGCGGATAAGGAAGTCCATCGATGGCAATCAATGCTCGAAACGGCCGAAACCGCTTCGCGGCTCGCTGGAACAGGCGGTCAGCCACCGCCCGGGATATTGATGATCGTAGCCTGCATCACCGCAACCGTCTCCCGGCGCGAATCCCGCTCCCCGACCACCCGGCCCTGACAGACCGTCAGGGTCTTGCCCGCCTCTCCGCACCCAGGGTGGTCGTCAGCCCCTGAGTGGAGAAGCTTGCGGCGATATGAGTTTGCAGCTCGAACACGGACGTTCTCCACCACACTTGAATCAGGCGGGGCCATCGATACCGGGCCCGGCGACGTCCTTTCGAGAGCCTACAGGCAACCCGAGCTTGCTCAGCCGGGCGCGAACTAAACGCAGATGCAGGATCGGGTAGACGTTGAACACGATCTGCACCGCCACGAACAGAATCGCTTCCGCCACGAGCCCGCGGGCGCCCACGTAGACGATGTACGGCGTGAACAAGATCGCGGCCCATAAATGGGTCGCCTCTGCGGACTCCGCTTGGCGCCGCAGTTCCGTCAGGCTTCGCCTTCCGGCAGAACGATACACAGAGTCGTTCAGATACCGAAGCGGCGTGTTACGCAATAGCGCGCCGAATCCGCGAACGCCCAGCCGGCGATACAGCCGGTCGTCGGGCAGGCTCGGCTGCACGGCGCGCAGAAAGCGGGGCAGGCGCAGAACGAACACCGGTTCGGCGAACTTTGCCAAGGCCATGAAATAGAACATCAGCAACAAGCCGAGCCAAGGCGAGCCATAGCCGATGACGCGCGCCAGCATGAAGAAGCAGGCGGCAAGGAAGATCGCGATAACGACCAGCTTTGTCAGATTGCGCCAGAACATCCACGCCGACTCCTTGGCCATGGTCGCTACCGCCTGAGCTGGGCCCAGCCGTAAGGCGGGTTCGGCTTGAATGGGTGGTCAACTCTCATCGGGATCCAGCTCGCTCGGGAAGCTTTCCCAGGGAGCATCGACGGATTCGACCAGGGCGACTTCGGTTCGAACAGGCGGTCCACAGGCTCACCTTCTGAAGTCGGTGTGCTGCTCAAGCTGATAGATGGCGTCTTGCACGTCTTCGAGTTTGGCGTTCAACGCCGCCTGGGCATCGTACAGGCCGCGGTTGTAGTAGTACGCGCCCAGTTCCCGGGACACGAAGTCGAGCAGGAACTGGGCGTCGAACTGGCCGATCGGCTGCTTGAGTTCCTCGGAGAAGTACAGCTGGATCTTGCGGACGATGAGCGCCTTTTCGTCTTTGCTGAAGGCAATGTCGGTCATGGGTCGTATGGCTCAACGAATGAATCGATGCCGCTGACGGAGCCGGCATGAGGAGTGGTTCCGACTTCCGCACCGCCATGGAAGGTCTGGCTAAGCGCAGGCGCAGCCGGTGAGTCGGTCCTATTCCAGGATAAACGGCTCGGCCCCTCTCTCGATCAGGAGCGCTGCGATCTCGCCGTTACCTTTCTCCGCTGCGCACGCCCAGGCATTGAAGCCGTCGGCGTCGCGGTGGTTGACGGCTGCGCCGCGCTCCAGCAGCAGGTGGACCAGCGGCATGTTCCCTCGCGCCGCTGCGATCATCAAGGCGGTGATGCCGGTATCGCTCACGCTGTCGATCGCGGCGCCGGCATCGAGCAGGATTTCGACGATGGCCGGATGCTGCCAGGCGGCGGCTTGGTGCAGCGCGGTCTGCCCGAAATCCGTACGGTGCGCGATGTCGGCGCCGGCGGCGATCAATCGTCTGACCAGCGCTTCGTGGCCGTTGGTGGCCGCGTAGACGAGTGGCGTCGATCCTACGCCGTTCGTCGCGTCGATCGCGGCGCCACCGTCGATGGCGAGACGAGCCGCCGCTTCGTCTCCTTCGCGGGCAGCTTTCAACAACAGGTCATTGAGTTCAGGCATTCGCCGCACCGCCATGCGTGGAGGTTGCCGTGGATTTCAGTACGAAGTCACGGCGCTGTGATTGGGCTCGCGGTCGCCGAAAGCGGCCGTTCGCTCATCCTCCGCCATACAAGCGCTCGGCCCGCTGAAACAAAATCCAACTGGTCGCGATGTACTTGTCGCCGCCCTTGGGCCGGTTGCCGCGGTGGGTGTGGGTGAAGGCGGCCGGCGCGATCAGCAGATCGCCGACGCGCGGCGCGATCTTGCGCTGCTGGTAGAGGAATTCGGTCTCGCCCTGCTCGAAGCCGTCGTTGAGGTAGATCGTCCACAGCAGGTGGCGGTGCAGGGTTTCGGCGTTGGGGTCGCGCGGGAACAGCTCGCAATGCCAGTAGGGATAGCCGCCGCGGTCGGCGGTGTAGCGCTGCAGGTTGATCGCGCCGGGGCGCATCACGGTCTGCACCACCGGCGCCAGCGAGGCGTCGTCCATCGCGGCCAGGCGCTCGCCGGTGAGACGGTGGCGGCCCTGGCCGTCGGCGCCGGGCACTTCCAGCATCAACGGGGCGATCAGGGTGTGCGGGTAGCGGCGCAGGTAGCGCAGCAGGCCCTTGAACACAGCCTGGTTCAACTGCGACTCGGCGTCGCGCCAATCCTCGCGGCCGCTGATGGTGAGATCGCGGCTGTCCTTGAGTTCGGGCAGCACGCCGCCGCCGACGCGGCCGGGCACGGCGTCGCGGCTGGCGTCGAAGCGTTGCAGCAGTGCCGCGCAGGTCGCGCGGTCCAGCGCCTGCGGATAGACCTCGATGAAATCGTTCAGGGCGTCCTGCGGCGGGGCGTCGGTCATGCGCGGCTCTACGCTATGGATCGGGAAAGCGGCATCCTCGCATGCCGAATCGACGTTGCGAAAACGCAACATCGAAAGCTCGTGCGGGAGTGCATCACGTAACGAGGCCAGGGCTCACTGATCCATAGGAAAAGCACTCACACGCCACCGGCGTTGTGCCATTTCTACGTACCGACAACGAAGCATTTATGTCGCCGAACGCCGGCGCAGACGGGCCGTTTCACGTAAAAAACTAGTCAAATCAACTATTTGAATGGCTGGCACGAACCTCGCGTCGCACTAGCCCGTCGCGAACGGCTCCAGGCACTACGCCACACCGATCGTATCCGGCGTCCCCGGATCGTCGCCGACGCGCAGACCATGCCGCAGCATCAACCGGTACAGCGTGACCCGCGACACCGAGAGCTCGCGCGCGGCATCGACCAGGCGGCCGCGATTGCGCCGCAGCGCGCGTTCGATCGCATCCTTGGTCGCCGCATCGCGGATTTCGTCCAGCGTCAGCGGAGGAGCGGTCGTAGCGCTGTCGATGTGCAGGTCGGCGGCGGTGATCAGGCGGCCCTCGGCCATGACCACGGCCTGGCGCACGCGGTTGATCAGCTCGCGCACGTTGCCGGGCCAGGGATGGCTATGCAGGGCGTGGCGCGCGCAGGGCGAGAAGCCCTTGAGGCTGCGCTGGCTCTCCTGCGAGTAGCGCTGCAACGCGTGCTCGGCCAGGCGGTCGATATCGCTGCCGCGGTCGCGCAGCGGCGGCTGCTGCAGGCGCAGCACGCACAGGCGGTGGAACAGATCGGCGCGGAAGCGGCCGTCGATGACCGCCGCCTCCAGGTCGTGATGGGTGGCCGAGATGATGCGCACGTCGATCGGGATCTGCTCGTGGCCGCCCAGGCGTTCGATACTGCCCTGCTGCAGGAAGCGCAGCAGCGAGGCCTGGCTTTCCAGCGGCAGGTCGCCGATCTCGTCCAGGAACAGGGTGCCGCCGTTGGCCATTTCGATCCGGCCCAGCTTGCGCTGCTGCGCGCCGGTGAAGGCGCCGCGCTCGTAACCGAACAGCTCCGACTGCACCAGGCTGTGCGGGATCGCGCCGCAATTGATGGCGACGAACGGATGCGCGTGCCGGCGCGAATGCCGGTGCACCGCGGCCGCGGCCAGTTCCTTGCCGGTGCCGGTTTCGCCGGCGATGAATACCGGCGCCTCGGTCATCGCCGCCTTGCGCAGGGTGCGGCAGAGCGCGCGCATCGCGGCGCTCTCGCCGATCATGCCGTCGAAGCCGGCCTCGCTGGTGGTGTCGCCGTGCTCGCAGGCCAGGGTGGCCATGCCGTGGGCGTGGCCGACGATGGTGTTCAGCAGGGCCTCGGAGCAGGGCAGGGTGACGTAGTCGTAGCAGTAGTCGCGGATCAGCCGGCGCACCGGCTCCTGGTCGAGCTGGGCGGCGTCGACGCCGGCGACCCAGCCGACGTTGTGGGCCGATAGCGCGACCCCGAATTCGGCCAGATCGTGATGGGTGAAGCCCTCGCGCAGGTCCAGCAGGGCCGCGTGCGGCTGGCGGGCATCGCGTTGCAGGATGCGCAGCACGCTGCGCAGGTCGGGGGCCCGGCGCAGGTTCCAGCCCAATGGTTGCAGCCATCCTAGCGAGAGCACCCGCCCGGCGGTGCCGCGGGTGACGTAGATCAGTTCGCGTGCCCGCGAAACTCGGGGCGATGGCTCGCGCGTGTCCGCTTGCGTGCCTGCCGGATCGTGCTTACCCGCGCCTCGAGCATCTTGAGCATGAGGCTCGCGCGGTCCACCGTTGGCCATCGTGCTTCTCCCCTCCCGTAGCGTGTGCCGCGCCGCTATCCGTGTGGGCAAGAGTATTCAACGCCGTGGGTGACCAGGAGCGGTCACCGCGATGACGAGCATCGCGGCGATTGGATTTCGCAGAGGCATGCACGAATCGCGCCAGTAGCGATTCATCCGCGGCGAACGCGCTGTCGCGCGCCCAGTCAGGCTTGGGCGTCGTGCTCGGCGTGGTAGCGCACCGCGGTCTCGACTTCCTGCTTGCTGCCCAGGAACACCGGCACGCGCATGTGCAGGCCGGTGGGCTGCACTTCCAGCATGCGCTGGCGGCCGGTACTGGCCGCGCCGCCCGCCTGTTCGACCAGGAAGCTCATCGGGTTGGCCTCGTACATCAGGCGCAGCTTGCCGCCTTGCGCGGCGCACTTGGCGTCGAGCGGATAGCTGAAGATGCCGCCGCGGGTCAGGATGCGGTGCACGTCGGCGACCATGGACGCGACCCAGCGCATGTTGAAGTCCTTGCCGCGCGGGCCTTCCTTGCCGGCCAGCAGATCGCCCACATAGGCCTGCATCGGCGCCTGCCAGTAGCGCTGGTTGGACATGTTGACCGCGAATTCCTTGGTCTCTTCCGGAATCTTCATGTTGCGCGTGGTCAGCACGAAGCTGCCGACTTCGCGATCCAGAGTGAAGGCGTGGGTGCCGTTGCCGATGGTCAGCACCAGCATCGTGCTCGGGCCGTAAGTGGTGTAGCCGGCGCAGACCTGTTCGGTGCCCGGTTGCAGGAAGTGCTCGTCCTGGGCCTGGGTCACGCCGTCGGGGCAGCGCAGCACCGAGAAGATGGTGCCGACCGAGATGTTGACGTCGATGTTGCTGGAGCCGTCGAGGGGATCGAACAGCAGCAGGTAGTTGCCGCGCGGATAGACGTCGGGGATCGGATGCGAGGTGTCCATCTCTTCCGAGGCCAGGCCGGCGAGGTGGCCGCCCCAGGCGTTGGCTTCGAGCAGGATCTCGTTGCTGAGCACATCGAGCTTCTTCTGCGCCTCGCCCTGGATGTTCATGCTGGCCGCGCCGGGCGTGCCCGCATCGCCGAGCACGCCGCCCAGGGCGCCCTTGCCGACCGCGATCGAGATGGTCTTGCAGGCGCGGGCCACGACTTCGATCAGCAGGCGCAGGTCCGGGTTGATGCGCCCGGCGCGCTGCTCCTCGATCAGGTAGCGGGTGAGGGAGACGGCGGAGCTGGGAGCCTGGGTCATGAGGGGCGCGTGCGGTGGGCAGACCGTCATTGTCGCCCATGGGCCCGGCGGCGGCATCCCGCCGGGCATCAGCACCGCTGTGGAGCCCGGGCCGGGACGGGCGCGGCCGCCCGGAAGCGGCCCCCCACGACCCGTCCCGGCTCAGGCACTGAGCAGGTTGTCGAACGAGTAGGTCATCACGTCCACCGACACGTACTTGCAGGTGTAGTTGCCGACGTTGGCGCTGGGCGCGGTTACCCCGACCCAATACTGCTGGCCGACGGTCAGCACGCCGTCCAGCTGGGTGGTGGTGACGGTGGCGCGGGTGCCGGCGGGGGTGAAGGTGTCGGAGTTGGGCAGCACGATGGCGCCGTTCTGGTTGGAGACGCGGACGACGACGGGCATGGCGGTTTCCTTTGCGTAAGTGAGCGTGCCTAGGGATTAACGCGCCGTCGTCGCGGCCGTGAACGGGCGACGCATCAGCGGCAACGCAGGTGGCGCTCGCTGACCCCGAAAGACTGCGCGACCAGGCGCAGATCGTCGCCGGCGGCCATCGCGGCGCGGATCGCGATCCGGCGCAGGGCGATGAACACGCCCCAGGCCGAGGGGATTTCGACCGTGCCGGCCTCGCTGGCGTGGGCGAGCAGGCGCGCGTGGGTGGCTGCGCTGAGTTCGACCCCGAGCCGCTCGGCGAAGCCATGGCGATCGCGCGGCACGTACACGCGGCGCCCGCCCAGGGCGCGTACGAAGCGCAGCATGGCGCCGAACCCGTCATGACCGGCGATCTCGGCCGCGACCCAGGGCAGCGAGGCCAGCACCGCGACGCGGTGTTCCTCGCAGAACGCGCACAGCGCGTCGAAGGCGGGCGTGGCCGGGGCGGGCAGGCCCAGGAACAGCGCCGCCGGCGCGTGCGCCACGACGGAGAGGGCGGGCCGCAGGGCGGGCTCGGGCGGGTGCGACGACGCGTAGGTGTCCATACCGACCACAACGCCGCGCCGTCTGCGCCGTGAAGCGCGACGGGCGCGATCGGCAGCGCGTGAACGCCGCCGTCTGCACGCCGCTTCCGCATACCGCCGCGCGCGATCAGCGGCGATAACGGCGCTTCCCTTCCACGCAACGGAGCCCGACATGCCCTACACGATCAACGCCGGTGCCGCGCCGCTGGCCATCGCCGAATGCGAGTGGGCGGCCGCCGCCAACGTCGCACCGACCGCCGGCGGCGACACCCAACCGACGATCCAGTTCACCGCCTTCACCTCCTGCATCGGCATCGCCGCGCAGAACGCCGCCGGCACCCAGGTGATCGGCGTCCATCTGGCGATCTACGACGCCGCCAACAACCAGTTCTCGGCCGCCGACGTGCCGACGGTGGTGGCGATCCTGCAGGGCCAGAACTACAACCCCAACTCCGTGTTCATCATCGGCGAGACCGCGGTCTGGCAGGCCTCCGTGCAGGCGGCGTACAACGCCCTGATCGCGGCGCTGCCGAACGCGCAGATCTATTCGCTCGCCGACGGCACCTACGGCGCCGGCATCAGCGCCGGCGGCGCGCTGGAGCCGACGTACTGACGTGGGGGGCGGCGCGGTACGATGCGGGCCTTCCGCATCGTCCGCGCCGCCGTGTCCGCCCCCAGCCGTAAAGTCCTGCACGTCGACATGGACGCGTTCTACGCGTCGGTCGAGCAGCGCGACGATCCTTCCCTGCGCGGCGTGCCGGTGGTGGTGGCCTGGCGCGGCGCGCGCTCGGTGGTGTGCGCGGCCAGCTACGAGGCGCGCGTGTTCGGGGTGCGCTCGGCGATGCCGGCGGTGCGCGCCGAGCGCCTGTGCCCGCAGGCGGTGTTCGTGCCGCCGGATTTCGTGCGCTACAAGGCGGTCTCGCGCCAGGTGCGCGAGATCTTCGCCCGCCACACCGACCTGATCGAACCCTTGTCGCTGGACGAGGCCTACCTCGACGTCACCCGCACCAAGACCGGCCTGCCGTCGGCCACCGCCACCGCCGAAGCGATCCGCGACGCGATCCGCGCGGAGACCCGGCTGACCGCGTCGGCCGGGGTGGCGCCGAACAAATTCCTGGCCAAGATCGCGTCCGACTGGCGCAAGCCCGACGGCCTGTTCGTGATCCGCCCGCATCAGGTCGAAGCCTTTCTCGAACCCCTGCCGGTGGGTCGCCTGCCCGGTGTTGGCAAGGTGATGGAGGCCAAGCTGGCCGAGCTCGGCGTGCGCGTGGTCGCCGACCTGCGCGCCTTGGGCGGGACTGCGCTGGAGCAGCGCTTCGGCCGCTGGGGCCGGCGCCTGCACGAGCTGTCGCTGGGCATCGACGAGCGCCCGGTCGAACCGGAGCGGCCGACCCTGCAGATCTCGGCCGAGGACACCTTCGCCAGCGATCTGCGCCTGGACGAACTCGAACCGCATATCCGCCGCCTCGCCGAGAAAACCTGGGCCGGCTACCGGCGCGAGCCCGGACGGCTGGCGCGCACGGTGGTGCTCAAGCTCAAGACCGCCGACTTCCGCACCCTCACCCGCAGCCTGACCCAGCCGGCGCCGCCGGCCAGCGAACAGGAGTTGGCCGACATCGCCTGCGCCTTGCGCGCGCGCGTCGAGCATCCGGCCGACACCTTGTATCGATTGGTCGGCGTGGGTCTGTCGGGCTTCGTCGATGAGGACGGCTACGCCGCGCAGTCCGATCTGTTCGCGATGGCTGAGTAAAGCGCGGTCGGCGAATGCGCCGATTCGCGCATCGCCGGGATCGCGAATCATCGTGGCCGATGCGGTGCGCCTTGCGGCTTACCGCATCCTACGGCCGCGTCGGAGGCCGTAGGATGCGGTGGCAACCGCATCATCGCCACTACGAGCTACCGCGCAGGCCGCACACCCGTGGCTTATCGCATCGCGCGACCGATCAACGCGCCGTGCGCCACCATGCCGAGGTCGCCGGCGGCGCGTGCAGGTTCACCGGCGTGCCCATCACCGGCGTCAGCGTCTCCACGCCGGTGTCGCGCGCCAGGGCGGTGATGCGTTCCATCGGGTCGGTCCAGGCGTGCATGGCTAGGTCGAAGGTGCCGTTGTGGATCGGCAGCAGGCGCTGGCCGCGCAGATCCAGATGCGCCTGCAGGGTCTGCTCCGGCAGCATGTGCACGCCCGACCATTGCGGGTTGTAGGCGCCGCATTCGAGCAGGGTTAGATCGAACGGGCCGTACTTCTCGCCGATCGCCTTGAAACCGTCGAAGTAGCCGGTGTCGCCGCTGAAATACAGGTTCAGCGACGAACTGCGGATCACCCACGAGGTCCACAGGGTCGGATTGTCGGCGAACATCGCGCGCCCGGAGAAATGCTGCGAGGGCGTGGAGACGAAGCGCACGCCGTCGATCGTGGTCGACTGCCACCAATCCAGCTGCTGCACTTTCGCCGCGTCCACGCCCCAGTCGATCAGCAGGTCGCCCACGCCCAGCGGCGCCAGGAAGTGTTCGGTCTTGGCCGCCAGTTCCAGCACCGCGGCCTTGTCGAGATGGTCGTAGTGGTCGTGGGACAGGATCACGCCCTTGATCGGCGGCAGCTGCGCGATCGTCATCGGCGGCGCATGGAAGCGCTTGGGACCGGCCCACTGCACCGGCGAGGCGCGTTCGGAAAATACCGGGTCGGTCAGCCAGAACGCGCCGTCCAGCTTCAGCAGCACGGTCGAATGGCCGAATCGCACCAGACTGCCGTCGGGCGCGGCCAGCAATTGCTCGCGGGTCAGCGTCGCCACCGGCGGCGCCGTTTCCGGCACGGTGTCGGCGGGCTTGTCGAAGGCGAAGCGCCAGAGCATCGCCGGCATTTCGCGCCAGCCCACGGTCTTGGGTTTGATCGGATTGCGGAAACTGCCTTCGCGGTACTGCGGCGAGTCGGGGTAGGCGGTGCTGCGGCAAGCGCTGAGCGAGAGTGCGGTCATGAGGGCGGTGATGATCAATAGGAGGAGGAGCGCGCGGCGCGCGCGGTGTCGGCGCGGTCGACGCGCCATGGCGATGGGCACCGGCCAGGCGCCCGTGGTGGGATCGGGATCGGACATGGCGTCATCCGGCCTCGGCGGCGACCGGCAGCACGTAGCGCAGCGCTTCCATGCGGGTCGCGCGCCGCGGCAGGTCCAATGCGCGTGCGGCTTCGCTCCAGGCCGGCGCCTGCCACTGCAGGTTGATGCAGCCGAAGCGCTCGGCCGCCGCCAGCGCCTGTTCGAAGAGCAGCGGTTCGAGCCCGTGTCCGCGCCAGGCCGCGCGCACATACAGGCCTTCCAGGCACAGGTGGTAGGCGCGTTCCAGCAGCGAGAAGCCGACCGTGGCGCTGGCGTAGCCGGCGGCTTCGCCGTCGACGAAGGCGACCCAGGCCCAAGCCCGCAGCGGCGGTTCGAACAGCGCTTCCTGCAGTTCCAGCAGGCCGTCGCGGGCATGGCCATAGGGCAGGCGCTCGAATGCGCTCTGCGCCGCGTGCTCTTCGCACAGGCGCAGCAAGGCCGGCAGGTCGGCACGTTGCACGCTGCGGGCGTGCATGCCGGCGGGGGCGGCGACCAGGGCCAGATGGCTGCGTTCGGGCGTGTTCGCGGTGGGGGACGACAGGTTCATACCTCGGCTCCCAGGTCGACGATTCCGGCTTCGCCGGCGGCCGGCGCGCACTGCTGCGCGCTGCGGCGGGCGCCGATCAGCTGCAGCCGGCGCTGCGCGTCGGACAGCGCCGAGCCCGCCGACGCGTAACGCACGCCGACCGCGATCGGCAGCACCGCCTTCCAGGCGCCGCGCCGGGCCCGGCTGGCGGCGTCGCGGGTGCGCTCGGCCAGGGCCTGTTCTTCGGCCAGGCGGTCGCAGTCGAGGGCGGCGATTTCGGCCAGCGGGGTGCTGCTGCGCGGGATGGAGGCGCAGCCTGCGAGCAGCGCCGGGGTTAGGATCAGGGCCAATACGGGACGAGACGACACGAGCATGGCGATCTCCGTTCGATACGGCCCGTGGGGTGGGCCGGCACGATCGATCCTGCGCGCCGGGTTTTAAGAAGTTTTTAAAGGCTTTAAGAACTTCTTAATCGCGCCGCGTCACGCTCCGCACTCGCTCCGCTCGCTCCCATCACGAAGTCCGGATACGGTTGCCGCAATGAACATCCTGCTGGTCGAAGACGACGTCATGCTCGCCGAGGCGGTGCGTGACGGCCTGCGCCAGAACGGTTTCGAGGTCGATTGGGTCGGCGACGCCGGCCTGGCCAAGACCGCGCTGGTCGACCACACCTACGCCGCGGTGCTGCTGGACCTGGGCCTGCCCGGCAGTTCCGGCCTGAGCGTGCTGTCGGCGCTGCGCGGGCGCTACGACGCCACCCCGGTGCTGATCCTGACCGCGCGCGACAAGCTCAGCGACCGCATCGTCGGCCTCGACGCCGGCGCCGACGACTACATCGTCAAACCCTTCCAGCCCGACGAGCTGTACGCGCGACTGCGCGCGGTGATGCGGCGCAGCCAGGGCCGGGTGTCGCCGGTGCTCAGCTGCGGCGGCCTGGTGCTGGATCCGGCGCGGCGCGAAGTCAGCCGCGACGGCGAGCCGGTGACGCTGAGCGCGCACGAGTTCCGCACCCTGATGTTGCTGATGGAACGCCAGGGCCGCGTGGTCACGCGCGAGCAGCTCGAAGAGGCCGTGTACGGCAGTTCCGGCACCATCGAGAGCAACACCATCGCGGTCTACGTGCACCAGCTGCGGCGCAAGCTCGGCGACGGCGTCATCGCGACCGTGCACGGCTACGGCTACCGCATCGGCGGCGCCTCGGCATGAGGACGCGTTCGCTGCGCTGGCGCCTGACCTGGGTGCTGCTGAAGGCGGTGATGGTGGCCTGGCTGGTCTGGATGGGTTGCCAGGTCTGGCAGCAGCGCATGGAGCGCACCGGCCTGTGGGACGCCTCGCTGCGCGACATCGCCGCGCAGGTCCTGGGCTCGATGCCCGACGGCCTGAAGAACCTGCCGGCGCGCGCGCGTCCGCCCATCCCCAACGGCGCGCGCGATTGGAAGATGAGTTTCCAGGTCTGGGTCGAGGGCCGCAACGTGGTCTATTCGCCGGCCGCGCCGTTGGAGCCGCTGAAGCCGGACTACGCCGACGGTTTCGTCACGCGCGTGATCGACGGCGAGCGCTGGCGCGTGTACAGCCTCACCGATCCGCAGCGCGGCATCACCGTCCAGGTCGGCCGCTCCAAGTACCAGATCGCCAACGAGATGCGCGGCTGGATCGCCTGGAGCGTGCTCGCGGCGGCGCTGATCTTCGTGCTGTTCGGCATCGCCGTGTGGGGCGTGATCGGGCGCTCTCTGCGGCCGCTGACCGCGCTGCGCAACACCCTGCTGCAGCGCAAGCCGCTGGATCTCACCCCGCTGGTCGCGCCCGACCTGCCCAGCGAATTCCGGCCGCTGGTCGACGCCTTCAACGGCCAGCTCCAGCGCGTCGACAACGCGGTCCAGCACGAGCGCCGCTTCATTTCCGACGCCGCCCACGAGCTGCGCACGCCGCTGGCGGTGCTGACCGCGCACGCCGATCTGGCGCTGCGCGCCGAGACCATCGAGGAGAAGAACACCGCGCTGCAGCGGCTCGCCGCCGGCGTGCAGCGCAGCGCGCGACTGTCGGAGCAGCTGCTGGACATGGCGCGGCTGGACGCCGGCGTCGATGCCGCGCCGCTGCTGCCGGTGTCGTTGTCGGAACTGGTGGTGCTGGTGGTGCGGGACTTCGAAACCCTGGCCCGCGACCGCCGCCAGCGCGTGAGCCTGCAGTCCGAGCCCTGCAGGATCCTGGGTGACGTCGACCAGCTCGGCATCCTGCTGCGAAACCTGATCGACAACGCGGTGCGCTACGCCGGTATGGACGGCCAGGTCGCGGTGTCGTGCCTGCAGGCGACCCGCGACGGCGTGGCCGGCGTCGAGCTGCGCGTCGCCGACAACGGCCCCGGCGTGCCCGAAGCCGACCGCAACCGTATTTTCGACCGCTTCTTCCGCGTGCCCGGCCAGTCCACACCCGGACGTCCCGACAGCGGCAGCGGCATCGGCTTGTCGCTGGTGGCGCGCATCGCCCAGATCCACGGTGCGAGCCTGCATCCCTGCGACGGCATCGACGGCTGCGGCTTCTGTATCGCGGTGTTTTTCCCGCGTGCGCCCGACCCGGTGCCGTGAATTCGCAAGTCAGGCTACTGACAGCAGGCTGGCAGCAGCCCAGGCGCAGTCTGTGCCGGTGCGATAGGCACGGGCGGAGCGTCAGCATGGACCGGCAACGACGACGAATCCTGCAATGGGGCGTGGCCGCCCAGGCGGCGGCGATCGCCGCCGCGCTGCCCGCGACCGCCGTGCTCGCGCACGCCGCCACCCCTTCCCCGACAGGACGCCCCGCCATGTCCCATCAAGACGACCGCCGCGACGGCCGCCACGATTTCGACTTCTATCACGGCCGCTGGCAGGTCAAGAACCGCCGCCTCAAGGAGCGCCTGGCCGGCAGCGACGAGTGGATCGAGTTCGACGCCGTCGACGAATGCAAACCGGTGCTCGGCGGCCTGGGCAGCATGGACCGTTACACCACCGACTGGGGCGGCGGCATCGTCGGCATGGCGCTGCGCCTGTACCGGCCGCAGACCGGGCAGTGGTACGTGTATTGGGCCAGCGACCGCGACGGCGTACTGGAACCGCCGCTGATCGGCGCCTTCCGCGACGGCGTCGGCGTGTTCGAAGGCCAGGAAGCGCACCAGGGCCGGATGCTGCCCTCGCGCGCGGTCTGGTCGGACATCAACGAACGCAGCCTGCGCTGGGAACAGGCGCTGTCGCCCGACGGCGGCAAGACCTGGGAAACCAACTGGGTCATGCACATGACCCGGCTGGCCTGAGCGCCGCACTACGCCCGCAGAACGATCCCGTGAACCCCACGCGCGCAAGCGCGCAGCGAGACATGTCATGAACGACAGCACATCCGCCAACGACGGCCGCCACGATTTCGACTTCTTCCACGGCCGTTGGACGATCCGCAACGAACGCCTGCGCGAGCGCCTGGCCGGCTCGACCGATTGGGAGGTGTTCGAGGCCAGCCAGCGCTGCGAGCCCATCCTCGGCGGCCTGGGCAACGTCGACGACTTCGTCAGCGATTGGGGCCGCCCCGGCAGCGCCGAGAAATTCCTCGGCATGACCCTGCGCTTGTTCAATCCGGAAACCCGGCAATGGAGCCTGTACTGGGCCGGCAACCACGACGGTGTGCTGGAACCGCCGGTGGTGGGCGCGTTCAAGGACGGCGTCGGCACCTTCGTCGGCGCGGCCGAGCACGAAGGCCGCCCGGTCCTGGCCAAGTTCACCTGGGACCAGATCAGCGCCAACGCCGCGCACTGGCACCAGGCCTTCTCCGCCGACGGCGGCAAGACCTGGGAAACCAACTGGCACATGTGGATGCGCCGGATCGACGAGAGCGGCCGCCTGGTCCACGACGACGCGGTGATCGAACTGCGCCAGTACACGATGAACCCGGGGCGGCGCGACGATCTGATCGGCCTGTTCGAACGGGAGTTCATCGAAACCCAGGAAGCGGTCGGCATCCACGTGATCGGCCAGTTCCGCGACCTCGACGGGCCCGACCGCTACGTCTGGGTGCGTGGCTTCCCGGGCATGCGCGAGCGCGCCGCGGCGCTGAATTCGTTCTACTCCGGGCCGGTCTGGCAGCGCCACCGCGAGGCCGCCAACGCGACCCTGCTCGACAACGACGACGTGCTGCTGCTCAAGCCCGCGCGCCCGGGCTCCGGCTTCCCGCCGGCGCCGGCGGCGCGCGCGCCGGTCGGCGCCAGCCAGTTGCCCGAGGCGGTCTACGTCGCCGGCATCTGCTCGCTGAACGCGCCGGCCGAGGACGGTTTCGGCGAGCTGTTCGACTCTGCGTTCGCGCCGCTGCTGCGCGCTTCGGGCGCGGAACTGGTCGCGACCTACCTGACCGACCCCAGCGAAAACAGCTTCCCGCGCCTGCCCGTGCGCGAGGGCGAGCGGGTGTTCGTGTGGTTCGCGCGCTACGCCGACGAAGACCATTGGGCGAACGCGACGCGCGCGCTGAACCTGGACCCGCGTTGGCGCGACGTGCTGGTGGAAGCGATGTTGGGCGACCTGGCCGCGGCACCGGTGCTGCTGAGACTGGGCCCGGCGGCGCGCTCGGAGCTGGCCGACGTCGACGCGCCGCAGAAGGCCGCGGCCGCGACGGTGGCCCGCGCCATGGCGATGGCCGCAGCGGTCGGCGACCCGCGCCACGGCCGCGATTCGGACACGGAATTAGCGGTCGCTTCGTAAGGCGAGCGTCGGATCGCCGACGTCGAAGCGCGAGCCTCAGGACTTCGCGCAGTTCAAGCGCTCGATAGTGCCTATCAGCGCGCTCTTGGCCCCCTCTCCCGCTCGCGGGAGAGGGCTGGGGCAAGCGCAAGCGCCGCGCCACCGCGCAATGCCGCTACCCGCCATCCCCACAAGCGCGCGCATCCAGCGACATCCACACCCTCTCCCACCCAGCCAGACGAATCTCAATCGCTCCCCCCAGCCGACACCCAAACACCCACCGCCATGCCCCGTTCCCCCGCCCGTGTTGAGCCCGGACCCGCGTCGCGGGATCATGCGGCATGCGCCGCGCCGACCGATTGTTCCTGCTGATCCATGCCCTGCGCGGACGCCGCCAAGCGATCACCGCCCAGCAGCTCGCAAAGACGCTGGCGGTATCGCTGCGCACGGTCTACCGCGACGTCGCCGACCTGCAGCGCTCCGGCGTGCCGATCGAGGGCGAGGCCGGAGTCGGTTACGTGCTGCGCAAGGGGTCGGACATCCCGCCGCTGATGTTCAGTCCCGACGAGCTCGAAGCCCTGGTGGTCGGCACGCGCTTCGTGCGCGCGTTCGCGGGCGAGCGCCTGGGCGAAAGCGCGACCGCGGCCCTGCTCAAGATCGAGGCGGTGCTGCCGCCGGAGCTCAAGGACCGCAGCCGGCGCACCCGCATCTTCGCGCCCCAGCTCGGCGACCGGATCGAGGCCAGCGGCCTGATCGACGTCCTGCATGCGGCGATTTCCGACCTGCGCGTGCTGCGCCTGCTCTACCGCGACGGCGAAGCGCGCGCCAGCCAGCGCGAGGTCGAACCGCTGTGCCTGTCGTTCTGGGGCGGCAGCTGGACCCTGGGCGCCTGGTGCCGCCTGCGCGGCGATTTCCGCAACTTCCGGCCCGACCGCATCGTCGAGTACGCGGCCACCGGCGAGACCTTCGGCGACAGCCGCGAGCGCGGCCTCGACGCCTATCTGCGTTCGGTCGGCGCCAATCCTGCCGACGTCCGTTGAACCGCGGGGCGCGCGCGAGGAGCGCGTGACGACGGTCGACGCGGCGCATTCGGGCCGCTTTCGCGGTGCCATTCCTGCTGCGGCGCGGCGCGTTTTCGACCCGATTTCGAGCCGTTCCGCACCCGCGTCGGCGACCGCTCAGGCGCGCAAGTGAAAAAAAAGCGCTCTTTCCGCCATTCGGCGCTTGGCGCGGCCGCCGTGTTGTCCTACATTCCGCCTTGCCGAAGGGGTTTCCTGGCAAACCATCCATTCATCGAGCATCACCGGGACAATTAAATGGCGACGAAGAAGAAAGTTGTAGCGAAGAAGAAGGCGGCTCCGAAGGCTGCCGCCAAGCCGGCCGCTCCGAAGCCGATCAAGGAAGCGCTGAGCAAGTCGGGCCTGGTCGCCCACTTGGCCGAAACCACGGGTGTGGTCGCCAAGGACATCCGCTCGGTGCTGTCGGCGCTGGAAGGCGCCGTGCACGCGTCGATCAGCAAGAAGGGCGCGGGTGCGTTCACCCTGCCGGGCCTGCTGAAGATCACGGCCGTCAACGTGCCGGCCAAGCCGAAGCGCAAGGGCATCAACCCCTTCACCAAGGAAGAGCAGTGGTTCGCTGCGAAGCCGGCTTCGGTGAAGGTCAAGGTGCGTCCGCTGAAGAAGCTCAAGGACGCCGCGGCCTGATCGCCCGTCTCGCGGAGCGCGGCCCCGCGCCGCCTCCGCACACCGCCCTCTCCCGTTCGCGGGAGAGGGTTGTGGTCGCCACGCCGACCCGGGCCCGGGCCCGAGAACCCGTACCCATCAAGTCCGTACTTATCGAGCCCGCTCCCATCGAGCTCGCACCAGCCAGCCGTTTGCCGGCTTGGCTCATTGCAGCGGCCCTCTTCGGCCGCGCCTGCGCAGCCTCAGATCACCCGTAGCGTGATCGCCTTCAGCACCGCACGGGTGCGGTCGCGGGTGTCCAGCTTCTCCAGGATCACCGACACGTAATTCTTGACCGTGCCCTCGGCCAGGAACATCGCGCGTGCGATTTCCTTGTTCGAATAGCCGCCGGCCATCAGCCGCAGCACCGAGACTTCGCGCTCGGTGAACAGCGCGCGCGGCGCGTCGTCGGCGTGGTAGCGGTAACGCGCGCGCACCGGCTCGGTGCTGACCGGCTGCAGCAGGGTGTCGCCGGCGGCGACGCGCACGATCGCGTCGTACAGATCCTCCGGCGCGGCGTCCTTGAGCAGGAAGCCCTGTGCGCCGGCCTCGGTCGCGCGCAGCAGCAGGTCGCCGTCGTCGAAGGTGGTCAGCAGCAGTACCGGGGTGCGGTCGCCGCGTTCGCGCAGCCGCACCAAGGCCTCGATCCCGTCCAGCCCGGGCATGCGGATATCGCTGAGCACCACGTCGACCGGCGTTTCCTGCAGACGGTCCAGCAGCGCCTGGCCGTCGTCGGCTTCGAACGCGATGCTCACGCCCTGCAGCTCCAGCAAGGCGCGCAAACCGGCGCGGACCAGGGCCTGATCGTCGGCCAGTGCGATCCGCGGCGGGCTCATGCGGGCAGCTCCGCGTCGATCCGCAGCGCGCCGCGCAGCGTGGTCTGCAGGACCAGGGTGCCGCCGGCCGCGGTCACGCGCTCGCGCATGCCGGCCAGGCCGTTGCCCTCGCACAGCGTGCCGCGCAGATGGCCGTCGTCCTCGACGCCGACCCGCAGCCGCTTGCCGTCGCGCACGATCGTCACCCGTACGTGTTCGGCATCGGCATGGCGGGCGCTGTTGGTCAGCGCTTCCTGGACCAGGCGCAGGATGGTTTCGGCGATGGCCGGATCGGTGAGGTGGACATCGTCGGCGATGCTCAGCTCCAGGCGCGGCCGCGGCAGCGGCGCGGCCAGTGCGCGCAGGGCCACGCCCAGGTCCAGCCCGCGCGTGTCGCGCAGGGCCTGGACCACGTTGCGGATGTCGCCCAGCAGTTCGGTCGACAGGCGCTGCGCGATCGCGATTTCGGAGCGCTTGGCGTAGTCCGGATCGGCGGCGAGCGCGCGCAGGTTCAAGGTCATGGCGGTGAGTTTATGCCCGGCGACGTCGTGCAGTTCGCGCGCCACCCGCAGGCGCTCGGCGTCGCGCGCGCTGTCGGCCAGCAGGGCGCGCGTGGCCAGCAGGTCGGCGTTGACGCGCGAGAGCTGGTCGCGGGCCTCTTCGGCTCGGCGCGCGTAGTGCGCGATCAGCGACGAGAATGCCTGGAAGCCGGCGAAGATCAGCACCACGATCAGGGCCGAGTTGTGGCCCGATGCGCGCAGCAGCAGGTACAGGGCCAGATCGATCAACACGGTCGCCGTCAGCGTGACCCGCGCCGGATAGATCATTGCCAGTTGCGCCGACAGGATCACCAGCAGCGCCGGCGCGGTGCCGCCGCGCGGCGCCGTCCAGGTCACCGCCAGCGCGCAGACTGCTTCGGCCGCCAGCAGCAGCGCGGTCGCCACGCGCCGGTCGCGCGGCACGAAATCGCCGATCAGGAAGGCCAGGCCGAAACCCGCCATCGCCAGCCACTGCCAGAGCCCGTCGTCGGCGTTGTCGTAACGCAACGACAGCGCCACCGCCAGCCAGGTCAGCAAGGCCGGCAGGTTGAGCGGTTGGAAGATCACGCGCAGGAACGCGTTGCCCAGGATCACTCGTTCGAATAGCGACTTCATGCGGCCATGCTGCGTGCGCCCGCGACCGCTGGCAATGCCCGTTCGGCGAAAGGTGACTTCCGGCAGGTCGCGGCGGTGACCGCCGACACTGCGCCGCGCCGCGGCAGCAGCGGAGGCTGTGCGAAACCGCCAAGGAGCCGCTGTCATGACTGCTTACTCGATGCTGGTGGCCACGCACGGAACCATCGGCGTGGTCGCGCTGGGCACGTTCTGGGCCGCCGCCGCGCTGCGCAAGGGCAGCCCGCTGCATCGCCGTTTCGGCCAGGTCTATCTGCTGGCGATGCTGGGCATCCTGATCACTGCGGTGCCGATGGCCATGGTGCGCTACCTGCAGGGACAGCTCTACATCGCGGTGTTCCTGGGATACCTGGTGGCGATCACCGCCAACGGCGTCTGGGCCGCGTGGCGCGCGATCCGCGACAAGCACGATGTCGTGCGCTACACCGGACCGGTGTACGTCGCCTCCGGCGTGCTGGCGCTGCTGGCCGGCCTGGGCGTGCTCGCGCTGGGCGTGCGCGACGGCTCGCCCTTGTTCATCGGCTTCTCATCGATCGGGCTGTTCATCGGTTACGACACGCTCAAGAAGCGCCGGCATCGCCAGCGGCTGGCCGCGCGCCCGCGCTGGTGGATGATCGAGCACTACAGCGCGATGCTGGGCAACGGCATCGCCACTCACGTCGCCTTCCTGGCGATCGGCCTGCCGCGCCTGCTGCCGGCGGCGGACGGCGTGGCCCTGCATTACTTCGCCTGGTTCGGTCCGCTGGTCGCGGCGGTGATCGCAAAGGTGTGGCTGGACCGCAAGCATGCGCCGCGCAAACCCGTCGCTGCGTCGGGTACCGCGATCGCGGACGGAAGTTCGCGCCCGGCGTGATCGCGGCCACGGCGACGACATTGCGTTCGGCTAGGGGCACCTACGCCGGTGCGTCGCGGGCATGTCCGTCACGGCCGTCGCAGGCCCGATGGAGCGGCGCCCCGGCCGCTCCTTGCGCTGCATCCAGTCGTCCGCGCGTCGGTGTCGCGGAGTTCCGGCACCCGGCTCCGCTCAGACGTCGCCGTCGTTGAGCCAACCCTCGCCGGTGCCGCGGTGGTAGACGGTGTCGCCGGCCAGCACGTCGCCGGCCGGCACCGAGCCCTGCTCGGCGAGCCGGGCGTAGAGCGGGGTGAAGTCCGGCGCGGTCGCGTCCATCAGCTGTTCGAAGCTGTCGATCACGAAGTAGGTCTTCTGGTAGGTATCGATGCGGTAGCGCGTGCGCATGATCCGCTCCAGATCGAAACCGATGCGATTGGGCGCGTCCGAATCCAGGCAGTAGATCGACTCGCTCTTGGACGAGACGATGCCGCTGCCGTAGATGCGCAGCCCGTCGGCCTGCTTGATCAGGCCGAATTCCACCGTGTACCAGTACAGCCGGGTCAGGTTGACCAGGGCCTCGGGCCCGATCGCGTGCGCCTTCACGCCGCCGCGGCCGTAGGCCTGCATGTAGTCGGCGAACACCGGGTTCATCAGCAGCGGCACGTGACCGAACAGGTCGTGGAACAGGTCAGGCTCGCTGAGGTAGTCGATCTGCTCGGGCTTGCGGATCCACCAGGTCACCGGGAAGCGGCGGTTGGCCAGGTGATCGAAGAAGGTCAGTTCCGGCAGCAGACCCTCGACGCCGACCAGCTCCCATCCGGTGGCCGCGCGCAGCACGGCGTTGAGGTCGTCGAACTTGGGGATGCGGTCGGGCGTCATGTGCATGGCGCGCTGCGCGGTCAGGAACTCGTCGCTGGCGCGGCCGACCAGCACCTGCTGCTGGCGCTCGAACAGCTGCGCCCACATCGCATGGTCGCCGGCGCTATACGTCGACCACGGCTGCTCCACCACGGCGGTCGTATAGACCGGCACGTAGCCCTTGTCGGTGAGCTGGTGTTCGACGCGCTGCGGCGTGGTGGCGTTCATGGCGGTGTTTCCTGGTTGATCCGTGACTGTATCGCCGGATACGCGCAAGAAGCTTGCGTTGTTGCGCCGGAACTCGGTTGTGGCGCATGATTCTTGCGTCATTAACGAAATAGTTGCACGAATATGGCCGCCGTCGAGCTGGATCGCACCGACCTGTTGCTGCTGGCCGAACTCCAGCGCCAGGGCCGCCAGACCAATGCCGAACTGGCCGAGCGCGTGCACTTGTCGGCTTCGGCCTGCCTGCGCCGGGTCCAGCGCCTGGAACGCGAGGGCGTGATCGCCGGCTACCGCGCCGAGGTCGATCCCGAACGCATCGGCCTGGGCCTGCAGGCCTTCGTGCGCGTGCAGCTCAACCACCACGATACCGACGCGCTGGAGTCGTTCCGGCGTTTCGTCAACGAATGGGACGAGGTCGTCACCTGTCATGCGTTGACCGGCGACATGGACTACCTGCTGCT
Source organism: Lysobacter sp. Root667 (assembly GCF_001427715.1). Lineage (NCBI taxonomy): Bacteria > Pseudomonadati > Pseudomonadota > Gammaproteobacteria > Lysobacterales > Lysobacteraceae > Lysobacter > Lysobacter sp. Root667. The sequence continues at coordinate 252,950 of NZ_LMHF01000011.1, read as the reverse complement.
GGTGGCGGTGCGCGACCTGGAGCACTTCTCGCACTTCCTGCTCGACCGCCTGCTCAACCAGGCGGGCGTGGCCGACATCAATTCCAGCTTCGTGCTGCGTACGGTGAAAGCGTTCCGCGGGCTGCCGCTGCCGGCGAAGTAGCGCGGAGTCGAGGCGTCAAAGGACCGGAGCTGTCTGTGGGAGCGGCGTGAGCCGCGATGGGAGTTGGGCGGATGCGCCGCTTCATGGACGAGTCGCGGCTCACGCCGCTCCTACCCCAAGGCGGGGGTGCGCTGGGGAGTGGAGAGACGATCGCGGCTTACGCCGCTCCCACAGAAGGCGGAAGGCGAACCCGGAGCGAAACCCCGCCGGCAGGTGAAGTTCGCGGTCGCGGCTCACGCCGCTCCTACCCCAAGGCGGGGGTGCGCTGGGGAGTGGAGAGACGATCGCGGCTTACGCCGCTCCCACAGAAGGCAGAAGGCGAATTCGGAGCGAAACCCGCCAGCAGGCGAAGTTCGCGGTCGCGGCTTACGCCTCTCCTACCCCAAGGCGGGTGGTGCGCTGGGGAGTGGAGAGACGATCGCGGCTTACGCTGCTCCCACGGAGAGCGGCCCATGGCCGCACGGTGGACTACCCGATCGCCGCCAGCGCCGCCGCCTGCGCATGCAGCGCGGTGGTATCGAAGGCCGGCACCTCGATATCGTCCTGGCCGATCAGCAGGCCGATCTCGGTGCAGCCCAGGATCACGCCCTGGGCGCCGCGCGCGACCAGGCCGGCGATGATCTCGCGGTAAGCCTGGCGCGAGGCGTCGCGGATCGTGCCCAGGCACAGCTCGTCGTAGATCACGCGATGGACAAGCTCGCGCCCGGCCTCGTCCGGCACCAGCACCTCCAGGCCATGGTTTTCGCTCAGGCGCCGGCGGTAGAAGTCCTGCTCCATGGTGAAGCGCGTGCCGAGCAGGGCGACGCGCTGCAGGCCGGCGGCGCGGATCGCCGCGCCGGTCGGATCGGCGATGTGCAGCAGCGGCAGCTCGGAGATCGCTTCGACCTGCGCGGCGACCTTGTGCATGGTGTTGGTGCAGATCACCAGCAGCTCCGCGCCGCCCAGGCGCAGCCCGCGCGCGGCCTCGCCGAGCACGCGCCCGGCCTGCTTCCAGTCGCCGGCATGCTGCAGGCGCTCGATCTGGGCGAAGTCGACGCTGTACAGCAGCAGCCGCGCCGAATGCAGGCCGCCCAGGCGTTCCTTCACGGTTTCGTTGATCTGGCGGTAGTAGGGAACCGTCGATTCCCAACTCATGCCGCCGAGCAGGCCGAGTGTTTTCATGGGCCGAGTATAAGGACGGGCGCAGTCGCCGCGTCGGCCATGGGTAGGATGTGGTGAGCGTAGCGAACCGCATCATCGCCGCTGCCCATATTCACGCCGAGCGCTAGCAGGAACGACCATCGCCGCAGCGGAGCGAGGCGGACGTTGCGATCAATCGGCATGCGCATCGCCTCCGGAACCATCGGTGCCGAAACGCTGGCCGAAGAAGTCGCCGGCGTTCCAGGTCGGGCGTTGCGGCGCGTCGCCGATCAGCCGCCCCAGGCGTGCGTTGAGGCGGGCCAGCCGCGCCGCGTCGGCGTACTGGATGGGCTGGCTCGTGTCGTCGCCGGGCTGGTGGTAGCGCTGGCTCAAGTAGTTGCGTTGCGCTGCACGCGGGTCGGCGCCGAAGCGCGCGCCCTCGACGCCGCCGTTGAGGTACACCGCCGGCACGCCGGCGCGGATGAAGGCGTACTGGTCGCTGCGCACGAACATGTTCTGTTCCGGCGCCGGGTCCGGCGACAGCGCCACGCCGACGTCCTTGGCGGCCTGGCGCACCAGCGGCGCCAGGCTGGAATGCTCGATCCCGACCGGCACCACGTCGCGGGTCGGCGCCAGCAGGATCGGCATGTCGAGATTGAGATTGGCGACCAGGGATGCGGCCGGCACGGTCGGGTGCTGGGCGAACCACTGCGCGCCCAGCAATCCCTTTTCCTCGCCGGTGACCGCGACGAACAGGATCGAACGCCGCGGCGGGGTCGGCGCGGCGGCGAGCTTGCGCGCGGCCTCCAGCATCACCGCCACGCCCAGGGCGTTGTCGACGGCGCCGTTGTAGATCGCATCGCCGTCCACCGGCGGGCCGATGCCGACGTGGTCCAGGTGCGCGCTGAACACCACGTGCTCGGCCGACAGCCGGCGGTCGGAACCGGGCAGGCGCGCGACCACGTTGCGCGATTCCAGCGGCGCGACCGTGTTGCGTGCGGCCAGGACGATGCGGCCGGGCAGATCGAAACCGCGCAGGCGGCCGGCATCGGTGGCCTGGTACAGCTCGGCGGCGGTGTGGCCGTTGCCGGACAGCAGCACGTCGGCCACCGCCGCGCTGACCCGTGCGACCACGCGCAGCGACGGCGTGCTGTCGATCGCGCGGCCGTCGCTGCCGCGCAGGCGCATGCCGGGGCGTTGCCAGTCTTCGGCCGAGCGCGCCCAGGGGTAGGTCTGCTCGTCGCCGGTGGTGGCCACGAACACGGCGCCGACCGCGCCGCGTTCGGCCACGGCGCGCAGCTTCTCTTCGGTGCTGGCGTAGAACGCGCGCTGATCGGGCGCGAAGCGCGCCGGCGCGCCGCCGAACAGCACCGCGATCTTGCCGCGCAGGTCCAGGCCGGCGAAATCGTCGTGGCGCAGTTCCGGCGCGTGCACGGCCTGGGCCACGAACACGGCCGGCGCTTCGACGCGGGCTTCGGGCTGGTCGTAGTTGAGCAGCGGCAGGAACTGGTCGCGGAAGCGCAGCGCGGTGGTCGCGCCGTTGCGCTCGATCACCAGTTCGTTGCCCTCGGCCAGGCGCTGCGCGCGCAGCAGCGGCACGCGTTGGGTGTAGCCGCCGTCGTCGCCGGCCGGACGCAGGCCCATCGCACGCAGGCGTTGGGCGACGTAGAGCGCGGCCAGGTCGTGGCCGCGGCTGCCGGTCTCGCGGCCTTCGAGCAGATCGTCGGCGAGGTAGCGCACATCGGCTTCGATGCGGCGCGCATCGGCCGCGGCGGATTCGTCGTAGCCCTCGTCGGGCGCCGCGCGCTGGCAGGCGCTCAACGCCAGGGCGGCGGCGAGCAGCAGCAGCGGACGGCGGAAGATCGACAGGCGCGGCATGCTCGGCGGGGGCGCGTGGAAGGCCGGTAGCATCGCATGGGATCCGCGCTGCGCGGCCGCACGCGGGTTCAGCGCAGGGCGACGCCGCCGTTGCGTACGAACTGGATATCGGCGCTGTCGACCGCGCGGATCTCGACCCCGAAGCTGACGATGTCGGCCAGGGTCGCGTTGTGGTGCTCGCGGATGCGCGCGGCGGTCAGGTGCGGTTTGTCGTGGGTGGTATGGGCGTCGGCGGCCAGGGTCACCGGGTAGCCGAGCGCGGCGGCGCGACGGGTGGTGGTGTCGACGCAGAAGTCGCTGGCATAGCCGCCGATCACCAGATGGTCGACGCCCAGCGATTGCAGCAGCGATTCCAGACCGGTGTGCAGGAATGCGTCGGGCGAGGTCTTGCCGACCACCAGGTCGTCGTCGTGCACGTCGAGTTTGGCCTGGAACGCCCAGCCCGGCGTACCGGGTTCGAGCAGCGTGCCGATGCGTTCGTGGCGGACGAAGATCACCGGGGTTCCGGCGTCGCGCGCGCGTGCGATCAGCGCGTTGAGGCGCGCGATCACCGCGTCGGCGTCGTCCGGGCGCGGCTCGCCGTCGAACAGGCCGCTTTGGACGTCGATCACCAGCAGGGCAGGGGTCATGGGGGATCCGCCGAAAGACGCGCTCAGGGCGTGCGCCAGGTGCCGCCGGTGCTTTCGCAACTGCGTTGGGTGATCGCCAGCATCTGCGCGTTGCGGGCGTAGTAGTAGGTGCGGACCTTCTGGCCCATCGGGTTCTCGCAGACGCCGCCGGCTCCGGCCGGGCAAGCGGGGCCGACGGTGGCGGTGGCGTTGCCGCCGGCGTTCTGGATCGAGCCGACGTTGGATTCGCACTGCGCCTTGTAGGCGCCGGACGGGTTGGCGGTGTCGACTTCGCTGCATTCCATGAACGGTGCGCCGTAGAGATTGCCCTGAATCAGGCAGGCGCCCTTGGCGGCGGCGAGCGGGCTGGCGAGCGCCAGCGCGCACAGGACCAGGCTGGGGGAAACCAGACGCATTGGGCGGACTCCTTGTGGCCGAAAGTGGTGCGATCTACGCATCACTCTAGCCTGCCGCCGCGATGGGGTTAAGCCGCGGCGTTCATGGTTCGCGGCGCGGCGGGAAGCGCAGGACCACGCCCGGTTCGGGATCGGGGCGGTTCCACAGCACCGGCACTTCGCGCGGGCTGGGCGGTTCGAGCTCGTCCACGGCCGGCACCATGCTGTCTTCCTCGTCTTCCCAGCTGTAGCGCTTGCGCGGCGCCAGCGGGTCGCTGCGGCGGAACAGGAAGGCCGCGATCACGCCCGCCACCGCGCCGCCCAGGTGCGCCTGCCAGGAAATGCCCGGCTCGCGCGGAAGGATGGTCAGCAGCATGCCGCCGTAGAACATGAAGGCGATCATGGCCGCGGCGATCGACGGCCGGTCGCGACGCAGCAGGCCCAGCACGAACACCAGGAACATCAGGCCGTGGGTCAGGCCGCTGGCGCCGAGGTGATGGCTGCCGACGCTGCCGAGCAACCACGCGCCCAGGCCCGAACCCAGCCAGATCAGCGGCAGCGCACGCACGGTGGCGCGCGGATACACGCCGCCGGCGAGCGTGCCCAGCATCAGCAGCGAGATCGCGTTGGTGGCCAGGTGCTCGATCGAGCCGTGCAGCAGCGGCGCGGTCAGCACGCCGAGCAGGCCCTCCGGCGACCACGGCTGCACCGCCCATGCGCCCACGTCGAACTGGCCCTGGGCGGTGTAGACGGCGGCGAGCACCAGCACGAAGGCCAGGCTGGCGTTGAGCGCGCGCAACAGCCGGCCGCGGTCGGCTTTGCGCTGGGTCGGGGTGTCGGGCGGGGCTTCGTGAGTGGGCAGGTGCATGTTTGCGAGATTGGCACCGGCGCCGGCGAATACAAGCCGCGCCCCGCGGGCCAGTTCGTCCCGCGGGTGGGACAGGGATGCCGCGCACGTTTCGTCGCCCGACCGGCGGGGCCTGCGGCGGGGCGCAAGCGCGCGCCGCGTCGAAAGGCCGGCAACTGCGGCGATTTCCGGGCAAATCCCCCGGCTGCGCACGCAACCCGCGTAAAATGCGCCGATGAATAGCGACCTGCCCTCCGTACGCCTCAAGAACGCCTGGAAATCCACCCATCCCTGGATCTTCCAGCGCCTGGTCGACAAGCCCGCCCAGCGTCCCAAGCCCGGCTCCATCGTCGAAGTCTTCGGCGTGGACGGCGACTGGATCGGCCGCGGCTTCTACAACGGCCATTCGCGCATCGCCCTGCGCATGCTCGAAAACGATCCGAACGTGGCGGTCGACGCGGACTGGTTCGCGCGCAAGATCGCCGCGGCGGTGTCGCTGCGCCGCGACGTGCTGCGCCTGGACGAGGTCAGCGACGCCTGGCGCGTGGTCCACAGCGAAGGCGACGGCCTCAGCGGTCTGGTCGTGGATCGCTACGGCGACCTGCTGGTGGTCGAGTACTTCAGCGCCGGCGCGTTCCGCTACCGCGAATGGATCTACGACGCCCTGCGCGCGCAGTTCCCGGGCTGCCGCTTCTACGCCTTCGCCGACGAGCACGTGCAAAAGCAGGAGAGCTTCGACTTCCGCGGCACCGAGGCCGTGCCGCCGGCCGTCATCACCGAGTACGGCATCCGCTTCCGCGCCGACCCGGCTGGCGCGCACAAGACCGGCTTCTTCGCCGACCAGCGCGAGAACCGCGAATGGCTGTCGCAGCAGGTCGCAGGCAAGCGCGTGCTCGACCTGTGCTGCAACACCGGCGGTTTCGGCGTCTACGCCAAGGCGCGCGGCGCCGAGGAAGTGATCGGCGTGGACATCGACGCCGACGTCATCAACATCGCCAAGGGCAACGCCAAGCTCAACAACGCCCACGTCAAGTTCGTCCAGGCCGACATCTTTCCCTACCTGCGCGATATGGGGAACGCCGGCGAGCGTTTCGACGTGGTGATCCTGGACCCGGCCAAGATGACCCGCGACCGCGAGCAGGTGATCCCGGCGCTGAAAAAGTATCTGGATATGAACAAGCTCGCCCTGGGCGTGGTCAAGCCCGGCGGCTTGTTCGCGACCTTCTCCTGCACCGGCCTGGTCAGCGAGGAGCAGTTCCTCGACATGATCCGCCGCGCCGCCTTCTACGCCGGGCGCACGGTGCAGGTGCTGAAGGTGTCCGGCGCCGGCGCCGACCACCCCTGGCTGGCGCAGGTGCCGGAATCGCGTTATCTCAAGGCGGTGTTCTGCCGCGTGCTGGACTGAGCGGAACGTCGTAACTCGCGCGAGTCGCGGGCTGCGGCGACAGCCGCGCCCTCGCGAAAGCTCGAATGGGCGCGTCCTGCTCTCTGTAGGAGCGGCGTAAGCTAATCGCGCCGGTCGTCGATCGCGGCTTACGCCGCTCCCACAGGAAGCGGGCACGGTCCGCGTCGYTSGTGAATKCCATTCATGRCGGCACGATCCRTGTGGGTCGTAATCGCGCCGGTCGTCGATCGCGGCTTACGCCGCTCCCACAGGAAGCGGGCACGGTCCGCGTCGTTGGTGAATGCCATTCATGGCGGCACGATCCATGCGGGTCGTAATCGCGCCGGTCATCGATCGCGGCTTACGCCGCTTCCACAGGAAGCGGGCTCGGCCTCAGTCGCTGGGGTGTAAGCCGTCACCGCGACCATGCTCCCATCCGAAGCAAGCCCGGCCTCAAGCCGCGGTCGCGTAAGCCGCCCCCGCGATTACCAGGGCCACAGCCGCCACCGCCAGCGACGCCAGGCTCAAGCGATGCGCGCGCCGCAGCCGCTGCTCCAGCGTCATCGACGCCTGCTGCAGCGAGGTGATGGTCTTCTGCATTTCCGCCGCCAGCACCTTGATCGATTCGGCGTTCTGCGCGGCCACGTCCTGCAATTCGGTGATCTGCAGCGCAACCACGTCCGAAGGCGGGGCGATGGCCTGCGGCGGCGGGCGGGTGAAGTAGGGCCGCGCCAGGCGCAGGATTTCGGGGATCAAAGGTGCGGCGACGGTGAACCAGGCGGCCATGGCGACTCCGGGCGGCGGCAAGGCGCCGCGATCACGATGAGGGAGCCGCCACTGTAACGCCGACGGCCGCAACGACTTGTCGCGATCCGGCCGTCGGCCTGCGCCGGTGCGCGATTACTTGCGCGGCGCGACCATGCGCTGGTGGTAGTCGATGCCCTGGCCCCAGGCGCCGCCATGCTCCTGGGCGATCTTCTGCACCTGCGCGCCGGTGTTGCCGCGCGCCCAGTCGCCCTGCCATTCCAGCATCACCGCCATCCAGGTCACCGGCACCGCGCCGGCCTGGATCATGCGCTGCACCGCCATCTCGTGCGATTCGCGCGACACGTCGGCGCTGGCGTCGACCACCACGTAGACCTCGTAGCCATCTTTCAGCGCCGACAGCACCGGCAGGGTCACGCAGCTGTCGGTCCACAGGCCGCTGACCAGCAGCTTCTTGCGGCCGGTGGCGGCGATCGCGGCGCGCACGCGCGGGTCCTGCCAGGCGTCGATCGAGGTACGGTCGACCGGGGTCAACTCCGGGCGCGCGTCGGTCAACTGGCGGAACAGCGGGCCGCCGAAACTCTGCGCGCTGATGGTGGCGTAGGTGGTCGGCACCTCGAAGGCCTTGGCGGCCTTGCTCAGGCCGACCGCGTTGTTGATCAGTTCGACCACCGGGATCGACTGCACCGAGAACACGAACTGCGGTTGGTAGTCGACCATCAGCAGCACGCTGTTGTCGCGGGTCAGCGGCTCGCGCAGGTCGGCGTGGGCGGGCGCGGCGGCGGCGAGGGCAACGATGGCGGCGAAGGCGTAGCGGGCGAATGCGAGGTACATGACAGAAGTCCGAGTGGGGGTTGATGGATCAGCGCGCGACGCCCAGAGCGGGCAGTGCGGACGCAGCGGGAACAGAAACGGGAGCGGCGACGCGGCGGTTGGCCAGGACCACGCCGACGAACACCAGCGCCACCGCCGGTGCGAAGCCCCAGCCCAGGCGCTCGCCAAACAGCAGCGCGCCCCAGATCACGCCGGTCAGCGCGACCACGTAACCGATCTGGCTGTAGGCGACGGAATCGGCGATGCGCTGCAGGGCGGCGGCGGCGACGTTGGCCGACAGGGTGACCAGCACCATCGCCAGCAGCAGCGGCCAGGAGGCGGCCAGCTGCTGCAGGTCCGCGCGCTGGCCGCTGACCGCGATCAGCGGCAGCACCGCCAGGGCCTGCACCAGCATCGTGCCGGCGCTGGACATCGGCGCGCTCAGTCCGCTCGGCCAGTAACGGCTGCGGTAGACGTTGCCGATCGCCAGCAGCACCGGCACGCCCAGGGCGATGGTCAGGGCCAGCGCCTGTTCGGCCTCGACCGAACGCGCGCGCGGCACCAGCACCAGCAGCACGCCGGCCAGGCCCAGGGCGGTGCCCAGGGCGGCGGTCGGGCTCGGCCAGCGGCGCTCGACCAGGGCGTTGAACAAGGAGGTGAACAGCGGCGACAGGGTCACCACCACGGTGAAGATGCCGGCCGGGATCCGCGCCAGCACCCAGTTGCCGAGCAGGGCCGAACCGGCGACCGCGATCAGCGCGGCGATCAGATAGAAGCGGCGCGAGGCCGGGTCCAACGGCAGGCGTTCGCCGCGCACGGTCTGCACCGCCATCAGCACCGCGGCGGCGCCGCCGGTCTGGATCAGGGAAACAATCAGCGGGCTCAGGCCGCGGCCCAGCAGCAGCTTGCCGATCACGAAGATGGCACCGACCAGGCTGCCGGCCAGCAGGGTGAGAATTAAGCGCTTCGTGGTGAGGTTCATGGCGTCGTACCGGGGCGGGATGGGCGGGACGAGGCCAAGTTACGGATTCTGGACCTGCGGATAATCGGCCCGGACGTGGTTAGACTGTTTCCCCATGTCAACAATCCCGCAGGGGCGCCTGCCCGTCCCCGATCTCGCCGGCCTGCTCGCCTTCGTGCGGGTGGCCGAACTGGGCAGCTTCGTGCGCGCCGCCGACGCCCTGGGCCTGTCCAAGGCCGCGGTCAGCAAGCAGGTTTCGGCGCTGGAAGGGCGCCTGGGCGCGCGCCTGCTGCACCGGACCACGCGCCGGCTCAGCCTGACCGAGGCCGGCCAGGCCTACCTGCGCCATGCCCAGTCGGCGTTCGCCGAGGCGCGCGCGGCCGAGGACGCGGTCGCCGGCACCGGCGATCTCGCCCAGGGCCGGCTGCGGGTGTCGGTGCCGATGACCTTCGGCGTGATGCACGTGGCCCCGCACGTCGGGCCGTTCCTGGCCCTGCATCCGCAAGTCGACCTGGACCTGCAACTGGACGACCGCCCGACCGACCTGGTCATGGAAAGCCAGGACCTGGCGATCCGCCTGGGCCGCCTCGAGGCCTCCAGCCTGGTCGCGCGCACCATCGCCCACAGCGGCGTGCTGCTGTGCGCCTCACCCGCCTACCTGGACCGCCGCGGCCGCCCGCAGCGCCCCGACGAACTCGGCGCGCACGACTGCCTGCACTTCAGCCTGGCCGCGACCGGCCGCACCTGGGAACTGCGCCACGGCGAGGAAGTCGTCCGCGTCGCCCTGGGCGCGCGCCTGGACGCCAACTCCAGCCTCGCCCTCAAGGCCGCCGTGCTGGCCAGCGCCGGCATCGCCCGCATTCCCGAATTCGCCATCGCCGACGAGATCCGCGACGGCCGCATGGAACGCGTGCTGCCGCACTGGCACATCAACGGGCTGGATGTGCACGCGGTGATGCCGGAAAGGCGCTACGTGCCGGCGAAAGTGCGGGCGTTCGTGGAGTTTTTGGAGGCGCGGTGGAAGGAGAATCCGGGGTGGCTAAGCGCCGCACCGTGACTGCGCGCAGGGTCGAGCGGCAAGGGCGCCGCTGCGATTCGTCGCCGGTTTCGTCAGTCGCTGCGCGAGGCGTCCAGTGCCAGACCGCAATGCGCGCAATACCGGATGTGCGCGTTGTGGCTGGTGATGGCCCAGGTGGGCGTGTGCGCGCGCGACAGCCGATAGCGGCAATGCGGGCAGCGCAGCAGGAAGCTCAGTGCATACGCGACTGCGGTGTAGACGAAGGCAGCCAACAGCAACAGCGACCACCAGTAAGAAACGCACCATTGCACGAACGCCGAATCCTGATTCGACGAGTTCCAGCTGACCATCATGGCCACAACGGCGGGCAGGATCGCGATGACCTGGATCGCCAGCCCTATGCGCGCGATTCTGGCCAGTCGCTGACGCGGGGTAAGCATCGGATCTCCTGGATCGATGGTGCGGCTGGGCCAAGCATAGCCTCGGGACACCGCGCATTCTTAGTCCTTGAGAAGCCCCGGGCTACACTGTCGCCATGGCCGAAACCCCGCTGCTGCTGACCCTGTTGTTGATCGCCGTGCTGGCGGCGATCGTGTTGTTGATCGTGCTCCTGCTGCGCAAGCCCGACGGGCGGCTGGAGCAGTCGTTGCGCGAGGAGCAGCGCGAGGGGCGCGGCGAGTTGCGCCAGCAGCTCGATAGCCTGTCGTCGGCGCAGGAGCAGCGCATCGAAGGCTTCGGCGGGCGCCTGACCGAACTGACCCAGCGCACCGACCAGCGTCTGGATCAGCTGGTGGTCACGCTGACCGACGACGCGCGCAAGGGACGCAGCGAGGCGGCGGAATCGCAGCAGCGGTTCGCCGAGGGCTTGGGCCAGCGCCTCAACGAACTCACCCAGCGCAACGAGCTGCGCATCGGCGAGTTGCGCACGACCTTGGAGGAGCGTCTGCGCGAACTGCAGGCCGACAACACCGCCAAGCTCGAGCAGATGCGCGCGACCGTGGACGAGAAGCTGCAGACCACGCTGGAAACCCGTCTGGGCGAGTCGTTCCGGCTGGTGTCCGAGCGCCTGGAACAGGTCCAGCGCGGCCTGGGCGAGATGCAGCAGCTGGCCAACGGCGTCGGCGACCTCAAGCGCGTGCTGACCAACGTCAAGACCCGCGGCACCTTCGGCGAAGTGCAGTTGGGCGCACTGCTGGAGCAGGTGCTGACGATCGAGCAGTACGACAGCAACGTCGCCACCGTGCCGGGCAGCGGCGAGCGCGTCGAGTACGCGGTGCGCCTGCCGGGCACCACGCCGGAGCAGCCGGTTCGTCTGCCGATCGACGCCAAGTTCCCGCGCGAGGACTACGAGCGCATGCTCGACGCGCAGGACCGTGCCGATGCCGAGGCCTTGGCGATCGCCGCGGCCGGGCTGGAGCGTCAGGTCAGGGTCGAAGCCAAGCGCATCCGCGACAAATACCTGGCGCCGCCGCACACCACCGATTTCGCCTTGCTGTTCCTGCCCACCGAAGGCCTGTACGCCGAAGTGCTGCGCCGGCCCGGTTTGTTCGAGGCGCTGCAGCGCGACTTCCGCGTCACCCTGGTCGGACCGACCACCTTGCTGGCCCTGCTCAACAGCCTGCAGATGGGCTTCCGCACGCTGGCGATCGAACAGCGTTCCAGCGAGGTCTGGCAGCTGCTGGGCGCGGTCAAGAGCGAGTTCGGCAAGTTCGCCGACGTGCTCGAACGCACGCGCACGCAGCTGGACACGGTGCGCAAGAGCATCGACGGCGCCGGCGTGCGTACGCGCGCGATCGAACGCAAGCTCAAGGGCGTGGAGACGATGCCGTCGGACGAGGCGCGGCGCTTGCTGGGTAACGACGATTTCGTCGAGGGCGACGACGAGGCCTGAGCTTTCCCTTCTCCCGCTTGCGGGAGAAGGTGCCCGAAGGGCGGATGAGGGGAGCGATTGAGGTTGGAGTGACGCGCTTGCGKCGGCCCTCACCCCAACCCCTCTCCCGCGAGCGGGAGAGGGRCTACAGATTCGTCGAGCGACGACGAGGCTTGAGCTTTCCCTTCTCCCGCTTGCGGGAGAAGGTGCCCGAAGGGCGGATGAGGGCAGCGGTTGAGGTTGGAGTGACGCGCTTGYGGCGGCCCTCACCCCAACCCCTCTCCCGCGRGCGGGAGAGGGGCTACAGATTCGTCGAGGGCGACGACGAGGCTTGAGCTTTCCCTTCTCCCGCTTGCGGGAGAAGGTGCCCGGAGGGCGGATGAGGGCAGCGGCTTAGGTTGGAGCTACGCGCTTGCGACGGCCCTCACCCCAACCCCTCTCCCGCCAGCGGGAGAGGGGCTATAGAGCGTCGGGCGTTTTACTGCGCGGCTGCTTGAGCGCGCGCAGCCACCATCAACGGTTGTAATTCGCGTCCGTCGGCATCATCGGCATCGCATCCGCCGGGACGCTGGGGTTGCTGTCGTCGCGCAGGTAGTCCGGCAGGCCCTGGTCTTCGGCGTCCATGCGGTCGCCGAAGATCTGGTAGTCGCGGCGCTGCATCCACGAGTCGCGGACCAGGGTGTAGTCGTCCTCGGCGCCTTCGCGCAGGGCGTCGGTGGGCATCAGCTGGGCGCGCACGTCGACCAGTTGCAGGCCCTGCAGCGGGATGCGGATGCGATCCGGATCGACCTGGCGCAGCGGGCTCAGCGGCGCGTCGCCGACCGCGCCGAAGGCGTCGCGCACGGTGCGCGGGCCGAACAGCGGCAGTTCCAGGTAACGCGAGCGCTTCCAGCCCCACACGCCCATGGTCTGGCCGAAGTCTTCGCTGCGGTTGGGCAGCTTGGCGTCGCTGGCGGGGTCGAAGATGCCGCCGATGCCGACCGTGGTGTTGAGCGCGAAACGGCCCAAAGACTGCGCGGCCTGCTTGGGCTTGCCCTGCAGCAGCGCGTTGACCGCCGACACCGGCTGGCCGAGGTTGTTGAAGAAATTGCTCACGCCCAGGCGCACCGGGCGCGGGACCACGCGCACGTAGGCGCGCGCGAGCGGCTTGGCGATGATGCGATCCACCGCGTTGTTGAAGCGGTGCATCTTGCGGTTGTAGCGCTCCCACGGGTCGTAGATCGTCGGCAGCGAGGCCGGCGCCGGCAGGGTCGGGTCGGCGACCGGATCGTATTCCTGCGATTGCGCGCCGTAGAGCGCATCGAAGTCGCGCTCGGCGTCGGTGCGCGGGTCGGCCGGGCTGGCCTGCGCGGCAGCGGTGCCCGCGGCGGCGGCGGTGTCGGACGCGTGCTCGACCTCGGCCGGCGTGGAGGCCTCCAGCGCGGAGACCGGTTCGGGTACCGCGCCAGCGTCGACCGCGGCGGTTCCCGCGTTTGAAGCATCCGCGGCTTCGGTGGCCGAGGCCCTCGCGTCGGCCGCCGCGGATGCGGCGTCCTTGGCGGCTGCGTCGGCTTCGGTCCTGGCCGCAAGTTCGTCCAGTGTCGGCGTCGCGCTTGCGTCGGCGCCGGTCTTGCCGTCCTCGATCTTGAGGCGGCAGGCCAGGGCCGCGTCGGCGCTGCCGTCGCCGGCCGCCAGGCAGGCTTCGTAGGTGGTGCGCTGCTGCGCCGACATCTGCTGCGCGTTGGCGGCGAGCGGCGCCAGGGCCAAAGCCAGAGCGATGGCGGAGGAAAGCGTGGGGGTGGGGGAGCGCATGGTCGCAGTCTATTCGCTAAGGGCGGCCTGGCCACATCCCTGGGGCGATAGCGACCGCAACGGTGTGTTCGGGATCAGCTGGAAAAGCCCAGTCCCTCGTCGAGTCGGTACGCGGTGCGCAGCTCGGTCAAACCGGGCGGCGTGCCGATCACGCTCACGCCCGGCGCGCGCGCGGCGAGTTCGGCCAACAGCGCCAGGCCGGCGCTGTCGACTTCGCTGACCGCACCCAGCTCCAGGCGGCGCAGGTCCTTGAGCAACGGCAGCGCCTGCCGCCACAGCGCCGCCACCGCGGCGCGGTCGAGCGCGCCGGTGAACACCAGCGCTTCGCCTTCGCGTCGGACGGTGGCCGCGCTCATGCTCAGTTGCTCTGGGCCTGGGCCTGCAGACGGCCGGCCTGGATGTCGGCGGCGACCTGCGCGATCGACTTCTGCTTGAGCGGGGTGTCGAACTGGTTGCGGAAGGTCTGCACGAAGCTGACGCCTTCCACCATCACGTCGAACACCTTCCAGTTGCTGCCGATCTTGCGCATCAGGTAGTCGACCGGCACCGGCTCGCCGCCCTGGCGCAGGTATTCGCTGGACACCTTCACGATCGCGCCGCCGCGCAGCGGGGTTTCGGACTTGATCCGGACCTTGAGCTTGGCGTTGAAGTCCAGCAGCGAGGAACCGTAGCGCTGCATCAGGCTGGTGCTGAGCGCGTCGGCGAACAGCTTGACGTCGCTGTCGGAGGCGCCGCGGCCGTGCGTGCCCAGGACCAGGCGCGCGGCGTAGTCGCGGTCGAACATCTGGTTGAACTCGGTGCTGATGAACTGGCTCAGCGCGGCGCGGTTCTTGGTGAACTCGGCGCGACGCGCTTCCAGCGTGCTCAGGATGCGGGTGCTGTTGGCCAGCACCATCTGGCTGGGCGAGCCGGCCGGTGCGGTGGTCGCGGCCTGCGCCGACTGCGCGAATACGGTGACGGGCGCGGCGGCGAGCAGCGCCGACGCGATCACAAGGGAGATAAGGGTGCGCTTCATTTCTTGCTCTCGTCTTGGGTGGGGGCGGCGTCGCCTTGCAGGTACGCCGGAACGTCGTTGGTGGCGGGCGCCGCGGCGTCTTTCTTGTCGCCGCCCTGGGCACCGCCGCCGCTGAACATGTACTTGCCGACCAACTGGATCAGGTCGACCGCGGGCTGGGTCAGGAAGATCTCGTCGCCGGGCTTGAGCGGCTCCGGATCGCCGCCCGGGGTCAGGCCGATATAGCTCTCGCCCAGCAAACCGCTGGTGAAGATGCCGGCCGAGGTGTCGGCGGGCAGGTCCTTGTACTGGCTGTTGATCGCCAGGGTGACCTTGGACTCGAAGGTCTTGGGGTCGAGCTCGATCTGGGCGACCTGACCCACCGCGACGCCGCCGATCTTGACCGGCGCGTTCGGGCGCAGCGCGCCGATGGTGGTGAAGCGGGCCTTGAGCGCGTAGCTGTCGCCGCCGAAGCCCCACTTGCCGTTGGTGGAGGCGATCGCCAGCACCAGCAGCGAGGCCAGGGCGAGCAACAGGAACGCGCCGACGGCGAATTCGATGCGGGGACTGCGGACGGACATGGGTGGATCTCCAGGTGTCGAGCGTTGTCGCGTAACAGCGGGTGTTGCATTGGAAAGTCCGCACAGGGATGTGCGGGTTCTTGCGAAGGGACTCGCTATCTAAACAGCAACGCGGACATGACGAAGTTGAACATCAGCACCAGCAGCGACGCGTTGACCACCGCCTTGGTGGTCGCGACCGAGGTGCCTTCGATAGTCGGTTCGGCGTGATAGCCGACGTAGGCCGCGACCAGCGCCGAGGTGGCGCCGAACACGCCGGACTTCAACAAGGCCACGCAGAAGTCGTCGACGAAATCGACGTTGTCCTTCAGCGCGGGCCAGAAGTAGCCCGGGTCCAGGCCGATCACGTGCACCGCCTCGAGGTAGCTGGCGGCGATCGCGAAGCTGCAGAAGAAGCCGGTCAGCAGCGGCACGCTCAGCACCGCGGCCCAGAAGCGCGGCGCGACCGCCTTGCCGACCGGGTCGATCGCCATCAGGCCCAGCGCGGTGATCTGGTCGGTGGCACGCATCAGGCCCAGTTCGGCGGCGATCGAGCTGCCGGCGCGGCCGATGAACAGCAGCGCGGTGAGGACCGGGCCGAGTTCGCGGTACAGCGACAGGCCGAGCAGGGTGCTCAGCGAGTTGCTGGCGCCGAAGGTGGCGAGCGTGCGGTAGCCCTGCAGGGTCAGCACCAAGCCCACGAACGCGCCGCCAACGGCGATGATCGGCAGCGAACGTGCGCCTATCTTGTAGATCTCGCGGGTCAGCTCGCGAAAGAAGTCGGGCGTCGGCTTGGACGCGCGGAACACCGACAGGGTGAACAGGCCGGCGCGGCCGAGCTGGCGGGTGGCTTCGACGAAGGCCATCAGGCGGCCTCCGCCGTGCGCGGCGCGGCGTCGAACGCGATCGGACCGTCGGGTTCGCCGCGCAGGAACTGCTGCACCAGCGGGTCGGTGCTGGCTTCCAGCTGCGCCGGGGTGCCGGAGAAGACGATGCCGCCGTTGGCGATCACGATGGCGTGGTCGGCCACGGGCAGGGTTTCGTGGACGTGATGGGTCACGATGATGCTGGTCAGGCCGAGGGTGTCGTTGAGGCGGCGGACCAGGCTCATGACCACGCCGGAGGCGATCGGATCCAGGCCGGTCAGCGGTTCGTCGTAGATCATCAGCGGCGGGTCCAGCGCCAGCGCGCGTGCCAGCGCGACCCGGCGCGCCATGCCGCCGGACAGTTCGCGCGGGTAGGCGTCGGCGGCGGCGCGCAGGCCGACCGCGTTGAGTTTCATCAGCACCAGGCGCTGGATCAGGGCATCGGGCAGATCGGTATGGGTGCGCAGCGGCAGGGCCACGTTCTCGGCCGCGGTGAGGTCGGTGAGCAGGCCGTTGCCCTGCAGCAGCACGCCCAGGCCCTTGCGCAGTTCCAGCAGCGCGCGCGAACGGCGCGGCACGTCCTGGCCCAGCACTTCGACCCGGCCCGCGGCCGGCGCGAGTTCGCCGGTAAGCGCCGACAGCAGCGTCGACTTGCCGCTGCCGGAGGGGCCCAGCACCGCGACGATGCTGCCGCGCGGCATCGACAGGTTGATGTCGCGCAGCACGGCACGGCCGCCGCGATCGAGTCGCAGGTCGGTCAGGCGGACGATGGGCGTTTCGGTCGTCATGCTGTGGGCGTCATCCGGAGAGGTGCGGCCGTACGCGGCCCGCGTGGGGTCGCAAGTTTCGGCAGCTTGGCGGGCTGAGGCTGAACGGGGATGCAGCGCGGTCATTGTCGCAGGTTCCACGGCGACGCCACGCAAACGGCACCATCGTCGTGCCGTCGATGCTGGACGGCACGGATTAAGAAGGCTTTAAGCGCCGGCGCTACGCATGCGGCGTGGCGCCGGGCGGCATCGGACCGCCCGCTGGCGCAGGCTTGATCGCCGCAAAGGATCGCCACACCCGTGTCCGCGCTGCGGCAAGATGTCGCGATGCCCGGCCGTCCCGACTTCCGTCTCTACCATTCCAATGCGCTGGACGTGCTGGCCGGGCTGCTGGCACAGGAACTGCGCACGCCCGCGCCGGGGCAGTCGGCGCTGGCGCCGGACGTGGTCCTGATCCCGCAGGTGGCGATGCGGCGCTGGCTGCAGGCGACCCTGGCCCAGGCCTACGGCATCGCCGCCAATCTCGAATTCCTGACTCCGGGCGAGTTCGTCCAGCGCGCGCTCGACGCCAACGTGCCCGGCGTGGAGGACGACATCGGCGCCGACGCGCTGCGCTGGCGCCTCTACAAGGAGCTCTCGCATCCGGCCACGCTGCGCGAACCGGCGCTGGCCGAATTGCGCGGCTATCTGGCCGGCGCCGACCCGCTCAAGCCCTGGTCGCTGGCCGGCGAGCTGGCGGGCCTGTTCGAGAAGTACCAGGCCTGGCGCCGCGACTGGCTGCTGGCCTGGGACGCGGGCCAGGCGCGCGACGATGCCCAGGCCGCGCTGTGGCGCCGCGTCGCCGGCGGGCGCCTGTACCGCGCGCGCCGCATCGGCGACTACCTGGCGCGCCACGGCGGCGACGATGCGCCGGCGCCGGCCGGCCTGCCGCCGCGGTTGTTCGCCTTCGCCACCCTCAACGTCTCGCCCGACGTGCTGCGGGTGATCGCGACCCAGGCCCGCGCCGGCGTGCTGCATTTCTATCTGCCCACGCCGACCCGCAAGTACTGGGGCGACCTGGCGAGCTACGCCGAGCGCCTGCGCCTGGACGAAGCCGGCGCACCGGCCGAGGCCGACGACGACAACCCGCTGCTGCAGGCCTGGGGCGCGGCCGGCCGCGACTTCATGGCGGTGCTGGGCGGCTACGAGGTGGTGCACCCCTCGGGCGAGATCGCCGCCTATGCCGATCCGGAAACCGATCCGGCCGACGATCCTGCGCGCGACAGCCTGCTCAAGCGCCTGCAGCGCGACCTGCTGCACCGGCGCGCGCCGGCGCTGCCGGCCTGGCGCGACAGCGTCGATACGGCCGACCCCAGCCTGCAGGTCCACGCCTGCCATACCCGGTTGCGCGAAGTGCAGGTGCTGCACGACCAACTGCGCGGCCTGCTCGAAGACCCGCGCTTCGATCCGCCGCTGCAGCCGCGCGAGATCGCGGTGCTGGCGCCCGACATCGATCCCTACGCGCCGCACATCGCCGCGGTGTTCGGCGGCCTGGCCGGGCGCCCGGGCTTCATTCCCTATGCGCTGGCCGACGTCAGCCCGCTCGCCGCCGAACCGCTGGCCGACGTGTTCCTGCGCCTGCTCGCGCTGCCGGTGTCGCGCTTCGGCCTGAGCGAGATCCTCGACCTGCTGGCCACGCCCGCGATTGCCGACGCCGCCGGCCTGGACGCGCCCGCGTTCGAACGCCTGCATGCCTGGCTGCACGAGGCCGGCGCGCGCTGGGGCATCGACGACGCCCACCGCGCCCGCCACCAGGCGCCGGCCGACGACGCCTACACCTGGCGCTTCGCCCTCGACCGCCTGCTGATCGGGCATGCCAGCGGTGGCGACGAGGACATCGCCGGGGTCGCGCCGTACACCGAACTCGAAGGCAGCGCGCTGGACGCGCTCGACGCCTTGATCCGTTTGCTGCGCGTGCTCGCCCGCCACGAACGCGCGCTGGCCGCGGCGATGACGCCGGCGCAGTGGCGCGACCGTCTGCTGAGCCTGTTGCAGGCCTTGTTGCCGCAGCGGCCGCGCGAGTCCGGCGACTTGCGCACCCTGGAACGCCTGCGCCTGCTGGTGGAAGGCTTCGCCCGCGATGCCGGGCGCGCCGGCTTCGACGCGCCGGTGCCGGCCGAAGTGGTGCGCGCGCATTTCCGCGCCGCCCTGAGCGACGCCGACACCCGCGCGCCGCTGCTCACCGGCGGCGTCAGTTTCGGCCGCATGGTGCCGATGCGCCTGATCCCGTTCCGCGCGATCTGCCTGCTCGGCATGAACGACGGCGACTACCCGCGCCGCGATCCGGTCGGCGGCCTCAACCGCCTCGCCGCCGAACTGGGCACCACCGCGCGCCGCCACGGCGACCGCTCGCTGCGCGAGGACGATCGCTTCCTGTTCCTGCAGCTGTTCGTGGCGGCGTCCGAGGTGCTGTACCTGAGCTACCTGGGCGCCGACCCGCGCGACGGCAGTGCGCGCGAGCCTTCGCCGCTGGTGTCGGAACTGCTGGACGTGGCCGCGCGTTACCACCGCGAACCCGACGCCGCGCGCGTCGCCCTGATCGTGCACGAACCGCTGCAGCCGTTCTCGCCGGCCGCGTTCGGCGCCGGCGACGGGGCCGACGGCGCGCTCGAACCGCGCCGCTACAGCTACCGCGGCGAATGGCGCCCGGCGGCGCAGGCCGGCGCCGGCGAACGCAGCGAACTCGGGCCCTGGATCGACCGTCCGTTGGCCCCGGTCGAGGCCGCGCCGCGGATCGCGCTGGCCGACCTGCGCGCGTTCCTGCGCGACCCGCCGGGCGCGTTCCTGCGCCAGCGCCTCAACCTGCGCCTGCCCGACGCGGGCGACGCCGACGACGATGTCGAACCCTTGCTGCTGCCTGGCCGCGGCCTGCAGCGCCAGCAATTGCAGCAGGCGGTGTACGACGCCCTGCTGGACGGGCAAGGCGAGGGCCTGCAGGCGCGCTTGCGCGCCCGCGCGCTGCTGCCGTCCGGGCCGCTGGGCCGGCGCCAGCTCGACAGCCTGCTCGCCGAAGTGCGGCCCTACGCCGAGGCCTTCGCGCGCTGGCGCGAGGATCAGGCGCCGCAGTCGCGGCACTTCGAACTCGAATTCGGCGCGCAGCGGCTGCACGGCCGCATCGACGAGCTCTACGCCGCCGGTCTGGCGCGCCTGCGCTTCGGCGCCTTGCACGGCCCGGCCCAGATCGCCCACGGCCTGGACTGGCTGGTGCTGTCGGCGCTGGGCGACACGCGCCCGCTGGCGCAGTTCGCCCAGGCCGGCGCCGGGGTCGGGCCCAGCCTGCGCGCGGCGCTCGCACCCGCGCAGGCGCGCGCCGCGCTGGACGCGCTGCTGCGCCTGCGCGCGCACGGCCTGCGCGAGCCGCTGCCGTTTCTGCCGCGCGCGGGCTGGCTGTGGTACCTGGCCGACAGCGAGGGCCGCGACGCCTGGAACCAGGCCGCGCTGCAATGGCACGGCGGCAGCCACAGCTGGAGCGAGGCCGAGGCCGGCGGCGCGCGTCTGGCGCTGCGCGGGCGCGATCCGTTCGCCGCCACCGCCGAGGGCGCGGCCCTGGCCGACGAGTTCCGCGCCATCGCGCGGCTGGTGTTCGATGCCGTCGTGCACGGCCGCAGCGAGGAGGACGCGCGATGAGCGAACGCCCGCGCGACCTGTTCGACCCGGCGCCGGTCGCCGCCGTCGCGGACGACGATTTCCTGCGCCTGCCCTTGCACGGCCTGCACCTGATCGAAGCCAGCGCCGGCACCGGCAAGACCTACACCCTGGCGACCCTGGTCACGCGCCTGGTGATCGAGCGCGGCCTGCGCGTCGGCCAGATCCTGGCGGTGACCTTCACCGACGCGGCCACCCAGGAACTGCGCGAACGCCTGCGCCGGCGCCTGCTGCTGGCCGCGCGCATCGCCGCCGACGATCCCGCGCTGCCCGCAGCCGACGACGACGGCGAGCGCGCGGTCACCCGCGCCCTGATCGCCGCGCGTCTGAACGAGGAAGCGCCGGCGGCGTTGCGCGTGCGCCTGCAACGCGCCGCGCGCGAGATCGACCTGGCCGCGGTGGTCACCATCCACGGCTTCTGCGCGCGCGTGCTCAGCGAGCACGCCCTGGAAACCGGGCAGGCCTTCCTGGCGCCGGAGATGATCGGCAGCGACCGCGAGCTGCGCGAGGAGGTCGCGGTCGACCTGTGGCGCGCGCTCGGCACCGATGCGGTCGCCGCCGAACTGCTGCAGGCGCGCTGGCCGGCCGGCCCCCCGGCGCTGGCCGCCGACTTGGGCGCGCTGCTGCGCGCAGCGCGGCTACGGCCGCCGCTGCCCGCGGCCACGCCCGATCCGCTGCCGCTGCTGCAGACGCGCGCCGACGCCCTGCGCCGGAGTTATCTGCAACACGGCGCGCAGGCCTTCGCCGATCTGGAAGCGGCGATGGCCGCCAAGGTGCTCAACGGACAGACCTGGCGCGCCGAACTGCCCGGCGCCCTGCGCGAGGCGCTGGCGCGCTGGTGCGCGAACGGCGACGCCAGCGCACGCATCGAACCGCGCATCGACCGCATGACCCCGGCCGCCTTGGCCGACCGCACCAACAAGGGCAAGCAGGCGCAGACTCCGAGTTCGCCGCTGTTCGCCGCCCTCGCCGATTACCTCGCCGCCGCCGCCGCGCGCGCGCAATGGCTGGACGCGCAAGGCCTGGCGCTGGTGCACCGCGTGCGCGAGGAAGCCGCGGCGCGCCTGGCCGAGCTCAAGCGCGTGCGCCGCGTGCAGACCTACGACGACCTGATCGACGGCGTCGCCGATGCCCTGGCCGGCCCGCACGCGGACGCGCTGATCGCTCGGCTGCGCGCGCAGTACGCGGTCGCCCTGGTCGACGAGTTCCAGGACACCGACGCGCGCCAGTGGGCGATCTTCGAACGCGTGTTCGGCCCGGCTAGCCGCGACGACGGCAGCGCGCTCCTGGATAGTCCGCTTCTGAATACCCCGCTTCTGAATACCCCGCCCCTAAACAGTCTGTTTCTGATCGGCGATCCCAAGCAGGCGATCTACGGCTTCCGCGGCGGCGACGTCCACACCTACCTCGCGGCTGCGGGCCGGGCCGAACAGGCGCCGCCGCTGCGCCGCAACTTCCGCTCGCGGCCGTCGCTGCTGCGCGCGGTCGAAGCCCTGTACCGGCGCGCCGGCGCGGACGCCTTCGTCGATGCGCGCATCGGTTTCCATGCGGTCGAGCCCGGCGGCGTGGTCGCCGACGAGGCCTTGCTGCGCGCCGGCCGCCGCGCGCCTGCGCTGACCCTGCGTCGCCTGCCGGCGCCCGACGACGGCCGCAAGCAAGCGCAGTGGAGCGCGCCGGAATCGCGCGAACTCGCGACCCGCGCCTGCGTCGCCGCCATCCACGCCTGGCTCGTGGACGCCCGCGCCGGCCGCGCCACTCTCGACGGCCGTCCGCTGCAGCCGGCCGACATCGCCGTGCTGGTGCGCAGCCACGACGAGGCCGCACGCGTGCAGCGCGCCCTGGTCGCCGCCGGCATTCCGGCGGTCGCGGCCGGGCGCCGCAGCGTGTTCGCGACCGAACAGGCGCAGGAACTGCTGGCCCTGTTCGACGCCCTGCTCCAACCCGGCGACGGCGGCCGCCTGCGCGCGGCGCTGGCGAGCGTATTCCTGGGCCTGGACGCGGACGCGATCGCGCGCCTGGACAGCGACGAGCTGTGGCAGCGCGACTGGCAGCTGCGCGCGCTGGAATGGCGCGAGCGCTGGCAGCGCCACGGCCCGCTGGCCCTGGTCGCCGACCTGTGCGCGCAGCAGGCGCCGCGTCTGCTCGCGCTCGACGACGGCGAACGCCGGCTGACCAACCTGCTGCAACTGGGCGAAGCGCTGCAGGAGGCCGACGCCCGGGCGCTGGGCCTGCACGGCCTGGTCGACTGGTTGCGCCTGCGCATCGCCGAGGCCGACGACAACGACGAACAACAGCAGCTGCGTTTGGAATCCGACGCGCGCCGGGTCCAGATCCTGACCCTGCACAAGAGCAAGGGCCTGGAGTTCGGCCTGGTCTTCCTGCCGTTCGCGGCGATCGGGCGCGAATCGCGCGGCGGCCGCCATTGCGAATACCCCGACGACGACGGTCGCGTGCTGCAGCTGGAAGGCGAGCACGACGACGCGGCCACCCCGAGCTGGAACGAAGCGCGCAGCCGTTCCTTGCGCGAGGCCGCGGCCGAGGATGCGCGCCTGCTCTACGTCGGCCTGACCCGTGCCAAGCACGCCTTGTGGCTGGCGACCGGGCCGCTGTACCTGGGCGCGGCTACGCCGTTGGCGCCGATGCTGGACGACATCGCCGCGCTCGCCACCGGCGACGGCCACGACATCGCCGTGGACGACGGCGCGCCCGAACCGCGTCCGCTGCCGCTGCCGCCGCAAGCGGGCGGGGCGGTGCCGCCGGCGCGCACGCTGCGCCGCGGCCTGTCGCGCGACTGGTGGGTGCACAGCTTCACCCAGCTCACCCGCGAGGACGCAGGCAACCGCGTGCAGGACGAGCGCGGCGCCGAGGACGAACCCGAACCGCTGATCCTGCCCGCGCCGCACGAGCTGCCCATCGACGTGATGGAGCTGCGTTTCTCCGGCAGCCGTTTCGGCAACGCCGTGCACACCGCTTTGGAGCGCTGCGATTTCGCCGCATGGCGACACTGGCGCCGCCTCGGCCTGGTGCCGGACGGACAGGAGCCGCTGCTGCGCACGGCGATGCACGAGCAGGGCTACACCGATGCCGACATCGACGGCGGCGGCCTGGATACCCTGGCGCGCCTGGTCGGCGCGACCCTCACCGCGGCCCTGCCCGAAGGCGCGCGCCTGGCCGATTTGCCGGCGAACGCGCTGCGCGCCGAAATGGAATTCCATTTCGCGCTCAACGATGCTTCGACCGCGGCGTTGCTGGATCTGCTGCACGCGCACGGCTGGCTGCGCGCGCGCCAGGCCTTCGGCCACCGGCGCCGCCTCGACGGCCTGATGACCGGCAAGATCGACCTGGTCTACGTGCATGAGGGCCGCTACTACCTGCTCGACTACAAGACCAACCGCCTGCCGTCCTACGATGCCGCCGCGATCGAGCGCGCGATGGACGACAGCGAGTACACCCTGCAATCGCTGATCTACACCCTGGCCCTGCACCGCTGGCTGCGGTTCCGGCTGGGCGCGGACTACGACTACGACCGCGATTTCGGCGGCACCCGTTATCTGTTCTGCCGCGGTCTGGACCCGATCCGCAGCGCAGCCGAAGGCGACGGCATCCATGCCCAGATACCGCCGCGCGCGTTGGTCGAAGCGCTGGATGCACTGTTCGGCGGAGGCGCGGCATGAGCCTGATCGACGCCCTGCTGCGACGCGGCCGCCTGCGCACGGTCGACCATGCCCTGGCGCAGTCGCTGCGCCGGCTCGATCCGGCCACGCCGGAACTGGTCCTGGCCGGTGCGGCGCTGGCGTCGCGCGCGATCGCCGACGGTCACGCCGCGTTCGATCCCGAGCGGCCCGGCGAGGAAGTCGCGGACGTCGTCCTGGCCGAGCCGCAGCAGTGGTTGGCGGCGCTGCAGGCCTCGTCCTGGATCGCCACCCCTACAGATGAAACGCCCGCCGACGTCGGCGCGCCGCTGGTGCTGGAACGCGGCCTGCTCTACCTGCGCCGTTATCGCGAATACGAACGCCGCCTGGCCGCGCGCCTGCGCGCGCTGGCCGCGCAAGCGCCGCCGCGCGTCGATGCCGCAGCGCTGGCGCCCTTGTTCGCGGCCCTGTTTCCGCAAGCGCGCGACGGCGACCGCCAGGCGCGCGCGGCGGCGCTGGCCTTGGCGCGCGCCCTGCTGCTGGTCACCGGCGGGCCGGGCACCGGCAAGACCACCACGGTCGCGCGCTTGCTGCTGCTGTTGATCGCGCAGGCGCGCCAGTCCGGCGCGCCGCCGCCGCGGATCGCCCTGGCCGCGCCGACCGGCCGCGCCGCCGAGCGCATGGCCGAAAGCCTGCGCGCCGCTGCCGCGTCGCTGCGGCTCGTGGCGGGCGTCGATGCGGCGCTGTGCGAAGCCCTGCCGGTGGAAGCGCGCACCCTGCATCGGCTGCTGGGCACGCTGCCCGACAGCCCGCGCTTCCGTCACGACGCCCGCGATCCCTTGCCGTACGACGCGATCGTGGTCGACGAGGCCTCGATGGTCGACCTGCCGCTGATGTGCAAGCTGGTCGAGGCCGTGCCCGACGGTGCGCGCCTGATCCTGCTGGGCGACCGCGACCAGCTGCCCTCGGTCGAAGCCGGCGACGTGCTGGCCGCGATCGTCGATGCCGCGGGCGAAGACGAAGCCTTGCCGGCATCGATAGCGCAGGCCTTGCAGCCCTTGCTCGGCGACAGCCTGTCCGTGGACGACGGCCTGCCGACCGCGCCCTTGGCCGGGCATCGCGTGCATCTGCAACGCGGCTACCGCCAGGCCGAAAGCCTGGACCTGGCGCCGCTGGCGCAAGCCACGCGCGCCGGCGACGCCGACACCGCCCTGGCCCTGTTGCGCAGCGGCGAACTGCGCGGCGTGAGCTTCCACGAGGATGCGATCGATCCTTTGTCCGGCCCCGGCCGCGAGCGGCTGTTGGGCGAATGGCGCGCATTGGCCGCGGTCGAGGATCCTGCGCAGGCCTTGGCCCTGGCCGCGCGCGTGCGTCTGCTGACCGCGCTGCGCGACGGTGCGCAGGGCGCCGCGCCCTTGAATGCGCGCATCGAGGAAGCGCTGGCCGGCAGTCACCGGCCGGCGTATTTCCAGGGCCGTCTGCTGCTGATCACCGAGAACAGCTACCGCCACGGTCTGTTCAACGGCGACATCGGCGTCTGTTTGCGCGCGGCCGACGGCGCGCGCGAGAGCGAGGGTCCGATCGCCTGGTTCGCCGGCGGCAGCGAGGGCGTGCGCGGTTTCTATCCGGCCGCCTTGCCGGCGCACACCGGCGCGTTCGCGATGACGGTGCACAAGTCGCAGGGTTCGGAATTCGACAGCGTGTGGCTGCAACTTCCGCGCCAGGACGCGCGTAGCCTGTCGCGCGAACTTTTGTACACGGCGATGACCCGCGCGAGGCGCGAGCTGCATCTGTGCGCCAGCGAGGCGATCCTGCGCGCGGCGCTGTCGCGGCATGCGATGCGGGTGTCGGGGTTGGCGGGGAGGTTGCGCTAGGCGTTGCGCGTGGGTTTGGGTGGGGGTGGGGCAGAAGCATTTGCGCCTTTGGGCTGCATTCCCCTCACCCCAGCCCTCTCCCGCAAGCGGGAGAGGGGGCTCATGGCGAGCGGTCGGTGCGGTCGGTGCGATGGTGCGGGTCGCTCGTGCTCACCGCACCTGGCGGATCCGGCTCAGGCCAGTTCCGCGTCTTCGTCGTGGCGTGCGCCGGCCACGATCGCTTCGACTTCGACTTCCGGCGAAGGCGCGGCCTTGTTCGGACGCTGCTTGGCGACCTTGGCCAGTTCGGCCGCGATCGCCGCGGAGGCGTCCTCGGAGGCCTTGCGGAAACGCTGGCGGTCCGGGCACAGCACCTGCATGTAGTCGGCGTCGAAGTTCAGGCGTTCGACCAGGAAGTCGACGAACGCGCGCACCTTGGGTGACTGCACCTGGCCGCGCGGGAACACCGCGTTGAAGTCCATCTCCGGACCGGTCCAGCCGGCCAGCACGCGCTGCACATAGCCTTGTTCGGCGTAGGCCTTGACCGTGACGTCGCTGGCCAGCATCAGGCCTTCGCCGCACAGCAGCGCGCCCTTGAGCGCGCCGGGGTCGTTGGCGACCAGCACCGGATCGACCCGGTAGTCGATGTTGCGTTCGCCGTCGCTGAGCGTCCATACGTAGGCGCCGTTGCGCCGCGACTTCTGCATCGCCAGGGTGCGGTGGTGCTGCAGATCGTCCGGGTGCAGCGGCTCGCCGTGGCGGGCCAGGTAGTTCGGGCTGGCGTAGACCTGGGTGCGGAACACCGCCAGGCGGCGCGCGATCAGGTTGGAGTCGGGCAGCTCGCCGACGCGCAGGGCGACGTCGATCTCCTTGTCGATGATGTCCAGCGGTTCGTTGGTCAGCAGCATCTCCAGTCGCACCTCGGGATGGCGGGCGTGGAACTCGCCCAGCAGCGGCGCGATCCAGGTGATGCCGACCGAGTACGGCGCGGTGAAGCGCAGCCAGCCGCGCGGGCCGCCCTGCAGCTGGCCGACCGCGCTTTCGGCTTCGTCCAGTTCGCGGGCGATGCGCTGGCAGTGTTCGAAGTAGATGTTGCCGGCCTCGGTCAGGCCGAGCTTGCGGGTCGTGCGGTGCAGCAGCTGCGCGCCCAGGCGCGTCTCCAGATCCTGGACCTTGCGGCTGACCGTGGTCTTGGGGAGCCGCAGCGCGCGCGCCGCGGAGATGAAGCTGCCGTGCTCGACCACCTTGACGAAGATCAGGGTGTCGTTGAGATCGCGGGCCATGGGGGCCTCCGGATTGGGATGACGGGAAGGGCCGTCTCGGACCGGCTGGGGGAGCCGAGCGGGGCATTAGCCCGATGTCGGGACAATTATTCCCTGAATCAACGGCTAATCAAGTGCCGTTCGTGCGCCTAATCTCTGCGGCACACCCGAAACCCCCTCCCGCCGCCATGTTGACCGCCCGCCAAGCCCGCCTCGCCTTCCTGCCGCTGATGATGATAGCGATGTCAGCCTTGATCGTGCTGGCCGCCATCGTCTTCCGCCAAGGCCTGTCCGAAGGCGCGGAAGAGGCCTGGATGCTGGCCTGGGTGCTGGCTTTCACGGTCGCCCTGCCGACCGCGATGCTGGTGCTGCCGGCGGTGGGCGCCCTGCTGTCGCACCACACTCGCCGCGAAATCATCCCGCTGACGGGAGAAAAAATCCCGGGAGCGGGACAATGAAATCCCCCCTGGTGATTCTGGGCGCCACCGGCGGCGTCGGCCGCGGCGTGGTCCGGGCGGCGGTCAAGGCCGGCTGGCCGGTGATCGCGGTCGCCCGCGGCGGCCGTGAGCTCAAGCTGCTGCAGGCGGCCTACCCCGAGGCCGACCTGACCGTGATCAGCGGCTCGGTCGCCAGCGACGCCGACGGCGCCAAGCTCGCGCGCGCCCTGCGCAAGCTCGGGCGCCCGCTGGCCGGCGTGGTCGCCGCGGTCTGCGGCAGCAACGAGCGCGGCCGCCTGCTCGACCACCCGGCCGCGTTCCTGCGCCGCAAGCTCGACGAAGACCTGCTGCCGCACCTGGCCGCGGCCCGTCACCTGCTGCCCTTGCTCGCCGAGGGCGATCGCGGCGGCAGCTACGTGCTGATCGGCGGCCCCGGCAGCGAGCACCCCTGGGCCGGTTACGGCCACCGCTCGATCGGCGCCGCCGCGCTGCGCATGCTCGCGCGCGTGCTGCACGACGAAGCCCGGCAGATGTCGGTGCGGGTGCAACTGCTCGCGGTCGACATGCCGGTGCGTACCGAACTCAACGATGGCCACGCCTGCCCGGAATGGCCCAGCGCGCTGTCGATCGGCCAGCGTGCGCTGGCCCTGATCGAACAGGCCGAGCAGCGCAGCGAGCCGGCGCGTGCCATCGTTACCTATGCGCGCGCGCCGGGCCCCTCGACGCTGCCGCCTTACGCGGTCGACCTGTCGGACGACATCGACCGCGAACCCGTCCCACCCGCGGCCCAGACCGCGCGCTTCCAGCCAGCCGCCGCGACGAACGCGACGCCAGCGACCGTTACGCAAGATCCGGATAGCCCTGCCGACTCCAAGGCGCAACGCTGTCTGCAAGACGCTCGCGCACTGCTGAAAGCGATCACTTCTTCGAAAACCAACCAGGAACCCTACCCACAATGAGCCCTCGCAAAGTCCTCGCCCGCTCCGGCCGCGCCGGCCCCGGGCTCCCCGTACTCGCGCTCGCCGCGAGCGTCGTCATTGCCCTGGCGATGGCCGGCTGCGGCAGCCAGGCCGCCGAAGGCGGCGGCATGCCGCCGCCGGCCGACGTCAGCGTCGCCCAGGTGCTGAGCAAGCAGGTCCGCCAGTGGGACGAATTCACCGGCCGCGTCGCGGCGGTGGAATCGGTCGAACTGCGCCCGCGCGTCAGCGGCTACGTCGAACGCGTCGCCTACAAGGAAGGACAGGAGGTCAAGAAAGGCGACCTCCTGTTCGTGATCGACCAGCGCCGCTACCGCGCCGAGCTCAACCGCGCCCAGGCCCAGCTGGAACGCGCGCGCGCCGAAGCGCGCCTGGCCCAGACCCAGGACCAGCGCGCCCAGACCCTGGTCGAGGCCAAGGCGATCTCGCGCGAAGAGTTCGAAACCCGCCGCGCCGCGACCACCCAGGGCAACGCCGGCGTGCGCGCCGCCGAAGCCGCGGTGGCCTCGGCCCAGCTGGATCTGACCTTCACCGAAGTGCGTGCGCCGATCAGCGGCCGCGCCGGCCGCGCGCTGATCACCGTCGGCAACCTGGCCCAGGCCGATCAGACCCTGCTGACCACCCTGGTCTCACAGGATCCGATGTACGTCTACTTCGAAAGCGACGAGCAGACCTACTCGCGCTACAACGACCTGGCCCGCAAGGGCGAGCGCGCCGACAACAAGAACCCGGTCCGCGTCGGTCTGGCCAGCGAAGCCGGCTACCCGCACGAAGGCGCGGTCGACTTCACCGACAACCAGGTCGATCCGACCACCGGTACCATCCGCGCCCGCGCGGTGGTGGCCAACCCGGATCGCCAGTTCACGCCGGGCATGTTCGCGCGCGTGCAGCTGGAAGGCAGCGGCGACTTCAAGGCCATGCTGATCGACGACAAGGCCGTGCTCACCGACCAGGACCGCAAGTACGTCTACGTGCTCGGCCAGAAGAGCGAAGCGGTCCGCAAGGACGTGGTGCTCGGCCGCATGATCGACGGTCTGCGCGTGGTCCAGTCGGGCCTGGCGCCGACCGACAAGGTGATCGTGCACGGTGTGCAGAAGATCTTCTTCCCCGGCGCGCCGGTGGCTCCGAAGACCATCGCGATGGGCGCGCCGGCACCGGTGCCGGGTCAGCCCGTCGCCAGCACCGCCGGGGCGAAGTGATCGCGACACGCTGAACCCTGGGATCCTCCGGACGCCCTGATCCGTCATCCCCGCGAACGCGGGGATCCGGGGCGCTTCGGGCGAGAACGTCAGCGGCTCCGGATCTCCGCCTGCGCGGGGACGACGAGCTAAGCCTGACGCGCTCAGAGGATTTCGCAATCAAGGCCGTCGCCATGGCGACGGCCGGGGACTCATGCGGCTGCAAGCCGCACCAAGGAATCCGTTATGGACTTTTCCAAATTTTTCATCGATCGGCCGATCTTCGCTGCCGTGCTGTCGATCGTGATCTTCGCCGCCGGCCTGATCGCGATACCGATCCTGCCGATCAGCGAATATCCCGAAGTCGTACCGCCGTCGGTGATGGTGCGAACGGTGTACCCGGGCGCCAACCCCAAGGTCATCGCCGAAACCGTCGCCACGCCGTTGGAAGAAGCGATCAACGGCGTCGAAGACATGATGTACATCAAGTCGGTCGCCGGTTCCGACGGCGTGCTGGCGATCACCGTCACCTTCCGTCCCGGCACCGATCCCGACGATGCCGCCGTGCGCGTGCAGAACCGGGTCAGCCAGGCGCTGGCGCGACTGCCTGAGGACGTGCGCCGGCAAGGCGTGACGACCCAGAAGCAGTCGCCGGTGTTCCTGATGGTGGTGCACCTGACTTCGCCCAACGGCAAGTACGACACCCTGTACCTGCGCAACTACGCCCGTCTGCACGTCAAGGATTCGCTGGCGCGCCTGTCGGGCGTCGGCGACGCGCAGATCTTCGGCGGCGGCGACTACGCCATGCGCGTCTGGCTGGACCCGGACAAGGTCGCCTCGCGCGGCCTGACCGCCAGCGACGTGCTGCGCGCCATGCGCGAGCAGAACGTGCAGGTCTCGGCCGGCCAGCTCGGCGCCGAGCCCATGCCCAACAGCGACTTCCTGACCCTGATCAACGCCAAGGGCCGCCTGCAGAGCCAGGAAGAGTTCGGCAACATCGTGGTCAAGAGCGGCGCCGACGGCGAGATCGTGCGCCTGTCCGACGTCGCCCGCCTGGAACTGGGCGCCGGCGATTACAGCCTGCGTTCGCAGCTGGACGGCAAGAACGCGGTCGGCATCGGTATCTTCCAGTCGCCGGGCGCCAACGCGCTGGAGATCCAGGAGCAGGTGATCGCCAACATGGATCGCCTGTCCAAGAGCTTCCCGGAAGGCATCAAGTACGAGGCGGTCTACGACACGACCATCTTCGTGCGCGATTCGATCAAGGCCGTGGTCACCACGCTGCTGGAAGCGATCGCGCTGGTGGTGCTGGTGGTGATCCTGTTCCTGCAGACCTGGCGCGCCTCGATCATCCCCTTGCTGGCCGTCCCGGTCTCGGTGGTCGGCACCTTCGCCGCCCTGTACCTGCTCGGCTTCTCGATCAACACCCTGACCCTGTTCGGTCTGGTGCTGGCGATCGGCATCGTGGTCGACGACGCGATCGTGGTGGTGGAGAACGTCGAACGCAACATCGAGGAAGGCCTGACTCCGCTGGCCGCGGCGCACCAGGCGATGAAGGAAGTGTCCGGCCCGATCGTCGCGATCGCGCTGGTGCTGTGCGCGGTGTTCGTGCCGATGGCGTTCCTGTCGGGCGTGACCGGTCAGTTCTACAAGCAGTTCGCGGTGACCATCGCCATCTCGACGGTGATCTCGGCGATCAACTCGCTGACCCTGTCGCCGGCCCTGGCCGCGCGCCTGCTCAAGCCGCACGACGCCGCCAAGGACGCACCCTCGCGCCTGATCGACCGCCTGTTCGGCTGGATCTTCCGTCCGTTCAACCGCTTCTTCGCCTCCAGTTCGCAGAAGTACCAGGGCGCGGTCAAACGCACGCTGGGCAAGCGCGGCGCGGTGTTCGTGGTCTACGCGGTGCTGTTGGTCGCGACCGGCTTCATGTTCAAGATCGTGCCGGCCGGCTTCATCCCGCTGCAGGACAAGCTGTACCTGATCGCGGCGGTGAAATTGCCGGAAGGCTCGTCGATCGCGCGTACCGACGCCCTGCTGAAGAAGGTCACCGACATCGCCAGCGGCATCGACGGTGTGCAGAACACGATCTCCTTCCCGGGTTTGAACGCGGTGCAGTTCACCAACACGCCCAACACCGGCGTGGCGTTCCTGCCGCTCAAGCCCTTCGCCGAGCGCAGCCGTAGCGCGGTGGAGATCACCGCCGAGCTCAACCAGAAGATCGGCGGCTTCCAGGAAGGCTTCACCTTCGCCCTGATGCCGCCGCCGATCCTCGGCCTGGGCAATGGTGCGGGCTACCAGATGTTCATCGAGGACCGCAGCAACCTGGGTTACGGCGCGCTGCAGAACGCGGTCAGCGGGTTCCAGGGCACGGTCATGCAGACCCCGGGCATGGGCTACGCCAACAGCACCTACCAGGCCAACGTGCCGCAGCTCGACGCCGAAGTCGACCGCGTCAAGGCCAAGGCCCAGGGCGTGCCGCTGACCGAATTGTTCGACACCCTGCAGACCTATCTGGGCTCGGCCTACGTCAACGACTTCAACCAGTTCGGCCGCACCTGGCAGGTCATCGCCCAGGCCGACGGTTCGTTCCGCGACAGCGTCGAGGACATCGCCAACCTGCGTACCCGCAACGACCGCGGCGAGATGGTGCCGATCGGCTCGATGGTCAGCGTCAAGCAGACCTACGGCCCCGACCCGGTGCTGCGCTACAACGGCTACCCGGCCGCCGACATCGCCGGCGACGTCGATCCGCGCGTGATGTCCTCGGCCCAGGCCATGGACGTGGTCAAGAACGTGGCCGCCAAGGTGCTGCCGCACGGCATGGAAATCGAATGGACCGACCTGAGCTACCAGCAGGCCAGCCAGGGCAATGCCGCAATGATCGTGTTCCCACTCGCCATCCTGCTCGCGTTCCTGGTGCTGGCCGCGCTGTACGAAAGCTGGACCCTGCCGCTGGCGGTGATCCTGATCGTGCCGATGTGCATGCTGTCCGCGCTGCTCGGCGTATGGCTGACCGGCGGCGACAACAACGTGTTCGTGCAGGTCGGTCTGGTGGTGCTGATGGGCCTGGCCTGTAAGAACGCCATCCTGATCGTCGAGTTCGCCCGCGAGCTGGAACTGCAGGGCAAGGGCATCGTCGAAGCCGCGCTGGAAGCGTGCCGCCTGCGTCTGCGCCCGATCGTGATGACCTCGATCGCGTTCATCGCCGGCACCGTGCCGCTGGTGCTGTCGCATGGCGCCGGTGCGGAAATCCGCTCGGTCACCGGCATCACGGTGTTCGCCGGCATGTTGGGCGTGACCCTGTTCGGTCTGTTCCTGACCCCGGTGTTCTACGTCGCCCTGCGCAAGCTGGCCGGCAGCAAGCCGCTGGTGAACCACTCGGCCGATCACGTCGCCTCCGCGCATGCCTGATCGGCGCACGCCCACGCTGCAAGGTCTGGCGGTGGATTCTTCCACCGCCGGGCCCTCGGACCGGATCCGGTCCGTCCCCCACGAAACAAGGAACTTCCCCATGGCTAACCCACACGCTTCCAAGATCGCGCTGGTCACCGGCGCCACTCGCGGCATCGGCCTGGAGACCGTGCGCCAGCTCGCCACCGAAGGCGTGCATGTGCTGCTGGCCGGACGCGATCGCGGCAAGGCGGTCGACGCCGCGCTGCAGTTGCAGGCGCAGGGCCTGCCGGTCGAGGCGATCGCGCTGGACGTCACCAGCGACAGCAGCATCGCCGCGGCGGCCGAAGAGGTCGCCGCCAAGCACGGCCGCCTCGACATCCTGGTCAACAACGCCGGCGTGTTCCGCGACGACGGCCAGCTCAAGCCTTCGCAGCAGAGCCTGGACGTCTGGCTGGAGACCTTCAACACCAACCTGTTCGGCCTGATCGCGACCACCCAGGCCTTCTTGCCGCTGCTGCACAAGGCGCCGGCCGCGCGCATCGTCAACGTGTCCAGCATCCTGGGCTCGATCGCGCTGCACCAGGATCCGGCCTCGCCGATCTATCACTACAAGGTGCCGGCCTACAACGTCTCCAAGACCGCGGTGAACGCCTGGACCGCGCACCTGGCCTACGAGCTGCGCGACACCCCGCACAAGGTCAACACCCTCCATCCCGGCTCGGTGAAGACCGACATGAACGCCAACGGCGACATGAGCATCCCCGACGGCGCGCGCACCAGCGTGCGCCTGGCCCTGATCGACGAAGCCGGCCCCAGCGGCGGCTACTACCACTTGGAGGAAACCCTGCCATGGTGATCCGTACTCTGGCGCTCGGCGTCGCCGCGGCGCTGCTGAGCGCCTGCGCGGTCGGCCCCGACTACGTGCGCCCGACCCTGGCCACGCCGGACAATTTCGCCCGCGCCGGCGAGACCGTCGCGGTCGCGGATTCCGGCGCTGCCGATACCGCGGCACCGGAAGCCGACGTCGAATTCTGGCGCGGCTTCAACGACCCGATGCTGACCCAGCTGGTCGAGGACGCGCTGTCGGCCAACCACGATCTGCGCATCGCGCTGTCGCGTTACGACCGCGCCAACGCCCTGCTGCGCGGCGCCAAGTTCGACCGCTTCCCGACCCTGACCGCCAGCGCCAACGCCCAGGACGCGCGTTCCAGCGCCGACCAGCTGCCGGGCGTGGCCCAAAGCGGTCGCGACAACGAAAGCTACAGCGCCGGCGTCAACGCGACCTGGGAACTCGACCTGTGGGGCCGCGTGCGCCGCAACGTCGAATCGCAGCGCGCCGACACCTGGGCCACCGCTGCGGACTTGCAGGCGATGCAGGTCACGATCGTCGGCGAAGTCGCCGGCGGTTACGTCGATCTGCGCGGCCTGCAGGAACGCCTGCGGGTGGCGCGCGAAAACGCCGATAACCAGCGCGAAACCCTGCGCCTGGTCGATGCGCGCTTCTCCGCCGGCCGCGGCACCGAGTTCGACACCTCGCGCGCCCGCGCCCAGCTCGAAGCCACGCTGTCGCGGGTGCCGGCGCTGGAAGCCCAGGTCGCCGTCGCCATGCACCGCCTGGCGGTGCTGACCGGGCGCACGCCCGACGCCCTGATCGCCCAGCTCGAACCGCAGCAGCCGCTGCCGGCCTTGCCGGCGCGACTGGACGCGGGCACGCCGGGCGAGCTGCTGCGCCGCCGTCCCGACGTCGCCGCCGCCGAACACCGTCTGCACGCGGCCACCGCGCGCATCGGCGTGGCCACCGCCGACCTGTTCCCGCGCTTCACCCTGGGCGGGCTGATCGGCAGCCAGGCGATCGACAGCAGCGCGCTGTTCGAACGCGCCAGCGAAACCCGCCTGGTCGCGCTCGGCATCGACTGGTCGTTCCTGGATATCGGCCGTGTGCGTGCGCGTATCGCCGCCAGCGATGCCGACGCCGCCGGCGAGCTCGCGCGTTATCAGCAGGCCGTGCTGCTGGCGCTGGAAGACACCGAGAACGCGCTGGTGCGTTATGGCCGTGCGCGCATCGAGGACGGCCATCTGGAACGCGCGGCGCAGGACAGCGCCAAGGCCGCCCAGTTGGCGCGGGTGCGTTACGAGGCCGGCGCCGCCGACCTGTTCGAAGTGCTCGACGCCGAACGCACCCAGCTGCAGGCCCAGGACGCCTTCGCCGACGGCCGTACCCGCAGCGTCACCGGCGCGGTCGCGCTGTACAAAGCGCTGGCCGGCGGCTGGTCGTCGCGCACGCCGCTGCGCGAGGACGTCGCCCGGCGCTGAGGCCATGGTTTTGCGGCGGTCGGCCCGGCCGTCGCACGGCCCGCCTCCTGGTGGCGGGCCGGTTTTCTCCACCGTGCGCGGATGACGGCCCCGGCCGGATCCGCGTGAGCCGGGCGCGGATTCCGATCCGCGCCCGGCGCCGGTTTCGAACGATGCAGCGCCGTCCGCGGTGCGGTGCCGACCCGTCAGTTCGGGGTCGCCTCGCGCGGTCGTTGCATTTCTTTCTCGCCGACGGGTCGGCGAGCGGCGCAGGTCCCTCCCCCTCGCGTGCGCCGCTGTCGCCCCGTCGGTTTTCTTTTCGCCTCCCGCCGCGCAGGCGCTAGACTCCCCGTCGCGGTCGCACGGGGATTCGGAAGCATGCGCAGGATGGGGAAGTGGGCGGGGCCCGCGCTGTGGTTCGCGCTGGCCTGGGCATTCGCCGCCCCCGCCGCCGCGCAGACGCTCACGGTGGAATGGCTGCGGGTCGAGGGCGCGCAGAAGTCGCTGCCCGACGCGGCGCCGGTGCGGGCGCGATGGACCAGTGCGAATCCCGAGGCGCCGGCACACCTGGAGTTGCCGCGGCACCGCGGCGGGCATTGGCTGCGCCTGCGCGTCGACGCCGACATCGTTGGCAGCGAACAGCGCGTCATCGGCGTGCAGGGTGCGCGCGTGTATGGATTGATCGGCTACTACCTGCCCGGATCCGACCGGCTGACCCTGCCCAGCCTGGTGCGCGGCAACGAGTCCCTGCTGCTGCGCCCGGGCTGGGCCCTGCCTCTGCCGGCGGGATGGAAACGCGCCGATACCGCCTACATCCGCATGCAAGGCGAAATTCCGGTCGTGCTGAGCGTGAACCTGTCGACCCGCGCCGAGTTCGCGCGCCAGCGCGAAGGCGCGCGCCGCTTCACCATAGCCGCCTACGCCGCCCTGCTGCTGATGACCCTGGCCGTGGCCGGTCTGTGGGCGATGTCGCGCGAGGCGGTGTACCTGTACTACCTCGGCTATCTGGTCTGCATCTCGGTGTACATGCTGATGATGTCGAACTGGCTGGAGGTACCCGAGCATTGGGCCAGCCAGGACGTGCGCCGCGAAGCCATCCCCTGGTTCATGGCGACCATGACCACCGTGTTCCAGATCGCCTTCACGGTGCGCTTCCTCGACTTGCCGCGGCTGCTGCCGCGCGCCGCGCGCGTGCTGCACGCGATCGTGTGGGCGAACCTGGCCTGGCTGGCGGTGCTGGTGTTCGCCTATCGGGCCACCAAGCATTACTGGTATCTGGGCGGCAACGGCTTGCTGCTGCTGGTCATCCCGACCCTCGTCTATGCCGCGATCGCGGCCTGGCGGCGCGGCGCCGAGTACGCCGGCTACTACCTGCTGGGCTGGACGCCGCTGATGGTCTTCGCCGGCCTGATCGCCGCCAAGACCTTCGGATTCGGCAGCTTCGGCTGGGACGAACACGGCCTGGTGCTGGCGGTGGTGCTGGAATCGGGCGTGCTGATGATGGCGCTGACCCAGCGCGCGGCCGCGCGCCATCGGCGCGCGCTGTTGGCGAAGCCGGCGCGGACGTGAGTCGTTAGACTCCAGCCACGCGGACGGTGAGATCGGCTATGCCAAGGAAAGTGGGCGCTGCATGGATCGCGATGGTGTTCGCGCTGGCCGCTTTGTTCGCGCTCGCGGCCCCTGCGCAGACGCTGACGGTCGAACGCCTGGACGCCGACGGCAGCGGCTGGGCGCGCCCGGACACCGCGAACGCGACCCAGCGCTGGACGACGGCCGATGCCGATGCTCTGGTGCGCATCGATCTGCCGCGCAACCGGCACGGGCATTGGCTGCGTTTCAGCGTCGATCGAGACGTCGCCGCCGCCAGCCGGCGCGTCATCGTCTTGCGTAGCGCGCGCGCTTACGGCTACGTCGGCTATTACCCGCCCGGCTCGACGCGGATAGCGCTGATCGGCTATGTGCGCGAGGAAGGCCCCATGCTGCTGCGACGCGGCTGGGCGCTGCCGCTGGAGGCCGACTGGAAGGCCGGCGTGGCGGCTTACGGGCGCCTCGACGCGCGCCACGATACGACGCTCGACATCGGCCTGGCCGATCGCGACGAGCTGACGCGCGAGCTGGAAAGCGACCGCCGCTTCGCGATCGTCGTCTACGCCCTGATGCTGACGATGACTCTGGTGGTGGCCGGTTTCTGGGTCGCGTCGCGCGATCCGATGTATCTGTACTACTGCGGCTACATGGTCTGCCTGTCCGCCTACCTGTTGATGATGACGGGCTGGATCAAGCTGCCGGACGAGTGGGTGGGGTCGGCGGCGCAGCGCGACGGCGCGCCCTGGTTCGTCGCCACCCTGACCACCATGTTCCAGCTGTGCTTCAGCGTGCGTTTCCTGGAGTTGCCGCGCCTGCTGCCGCGGGCGGCGACCGCCTTGCGCGCGATCGTATGGGCCAACGCGATCGCGCTGGCGGCGCTGGTCCTGGCCTTCGACCACGTCTACCAGTACTGGTACATGGCGGGCAACGGCCTGCTGCTGCTGACGATTCCGACCATCGTGTACGCCGCGGTCGCGGCCTGGCGGCGCGGCGCCCGGTATGCGGGCTATTACTTGATCGGCTGGACGCCGCTGATGCTGTTCGCCGGTCTGATCGCCGCCAAGGCCTTCGGCTTCGGCGATTCCTACCTGACCGAGCGCGGCCTGTTGCTGGCGGTGGTACTGGAAACCGGCGTGTTGATGATCGCCCTGACCCAGCACGCCGCCGACCGGCAGCGGCAGCTGCCGCCGCGACGGTCGGCGGAGCGCGGCTGAGGTTTTCGCGCCGCCGCGATGAGCACGGTCAGGCCGGCGTCGCGCGCCGGCACGAAGCGGCCGCGGCCGCCCGCAGACGTTAGACTCCGCGCATGCCGTTGGGGAATCGAGGGACGCGTCGGATCTGGGGCAGCGCGTGGCTGGCGCTGACGCTGGCGCTTGCCTGCGCCTTCAGCGCCCCGGTTGCAGCGCAGGCCCTGAAGGCCGAGCTGCTGTTGACCGAAGGCGAACTCGACGGGCCGCCGGCCTCCGCACCGGTGACCGCGCGCTCCACCGCCGAGGAGCCCGGCGACCTGGTCTACTTGACCATGCCACGGCGCCAGGCCGGCTATTGGATCCGCCTGACCACCGACCGCAGCATCGCAGCCAGCGAAAGCCGGCTGCTGGTGCTGCGCGGCGCGCGTGCGCGCGGCCCGGTCACCTATTACCCGCCGGGCGCGGCGCCGCGCATCGTCAACGACGCCGAGAACGGCGGCCCGGTGCTGCTGCGGCGCGGCTGGGTGCTGCCGCTGCCCAACGGCTGGACCCGCGGCGACGTCGCCTACCTGCGCGTGGGCGGCAACACCGCCGAGGCGCTGAGCCTGCGTTTCGCGACCGTGCCCGAACTCGCGCGCCAGGAGCGCGGCGATTCGCGTTTCATGGTCGCCGCGTTCACCGCGATGATGCTGATGGCGGTGGCGATGCTGGCCATCTGGTACGCCTTCCGCGACCTGGTCTACCTGGCCTACGGCGCCTACCTGGCCTGCGCTGCGATCTATCTGCTGATGGTGTCGGGCGATGCGGCCGAGATGTGGGGCCTGGCCGGCCTGGCCAGCGGACGCCTGACCGTGACCTGGACCCTGGCCACGTTGGCGACGGTCTTCCAGCTCGGTTTCAGCCTGCGTTTCCTAGAACTGCCGCGCCTGCTGCCGCGCCTGGCGATCCTGGTTCGCACCGTGCAGTGGGCCAACCTCGCCTGGCTGGCGGTGCTGCTGGTGCTGCGCGAGCGCGTGCACGGCTTTTGGTACATCGGCGGCAACGCACTGCTGCTGGTCGGCATTCCGCTGATGTTCGTCGCCGCGATCATGGCCTGGCGCCGCGGCGCGCCGTACGCGGGCTACTACCTGCTGGGCTGGACGCCGCTGCTGCTGTTCGTCGGCGTGCTCGCGGCCTATCCCTTCGGCGTCGGCCGCGCCGAATGGGCCGACCGCGGCCTGGCGCTGGCGGCGGTGCTGGAATCGGGCGTGTTGGCCCTGGCTTTGAGCCAGCACGCGGCCAACCGTCACCGCTTGGCACTGCTGGCGCGCCAATCCGGCGACCGCGACCCGCTCACCGGCACGCTCAATGCCGCCGCGCTGCGGCTGCTGCTAGAAACCTGGTCGGCACCGGGCAGCCTGGGACTCAAGCATCACGGCCTGCTGCTGCTGGACCTGGACCGCTTCGGCGAGATCAACGCCCGCTACGGCCGCGCCATCGGCGATGCGCTGCTGCAGCAGGCGCTGGCGCGGATCCGCGGGGTGCTGCGTCCGGACGACACCATCGCGCGCATGGGCGGCGACAGCTTCGCGGTGGTGGCCGAATGCGAGCGCGTCGACTGCGAACTGCTCGGCCGCCGCCTCGCCGACGCCTTCAGCCAGCGTACGTTCCGCATCGACGGCCACGAGATCGCGGCCAGCGCCAGCGTCGGCCTGGCGATGGCGCAGCGCGGCGAATCGGTGCAGAGCCTGCTCGATCGCGCCGAACAGGCCTTGGCCGGCGCGCGCAGCGCCGGCCGCAACACGGTCGGGGTGGCGCCGGCCGCGACGCTGCCGACGCCGGAGCCGGGCTGAGCCGACCGCGCCGCGCCGGTCGCGGAACGCTGTGTGTTTCCGATGCCCGAGCGCAGTGGAGTAGGATGCCCATCCCCCATTGCTGAGGCTGCGTCATGGCCGACGACAAGAACAAGCCGACCCGCGAGCAGGCCGAGGCGGCCGTCCGCACGCTGCTGGGTTGGGCCGGCGAAGACCCCGCCCGCGAGGGCCTGCTCGACACGCCCAAGCGCGTGGTCGAGGCCTACGGCGACTGGTTCAGCGGCTACGACGACGATCCGCGCGAGTACCTGGCGCGCACCTTCGAGGAGGTCGCCGGCTACGACGAAATGATCGTGCTGCGCGACATCGAGTTCGAAAGCCATTGCGAACACCACATGGCGCCGATCATCGGCAAGGCGCATGTCGGCTATCTGCCCAACGGCAAGGTCGTGGGCATCAGCAAGCTCGCGCGCGTGGTCGAAACCTACGCGCGCCGCTTCCAGGTCCAGGAAAAGATGACCGCGCAGATCGCGCAGTCGATCCAGGACGTGCTGCAGCCGCTCGGCGTGGGCGTGGTGATCGAGGGCGCGCACGAATGCATGACCACGCGCGGCGTGCACAAGCGCGGCGTCAGCATGATCACCTCGAAGATGCTCGGCACCTTCCGCGAGGACGCACGCACGCGTGCGGAATTCCTGCGCTTCATCGACGTCGGTCCGGGGCGCTAACAGCGGCCCGCTCATCCTGCCGGCACCGTCGCTAAGCCCCTCTCCCGCCTGCGGGAGAGGGGTTGGGGTGAGGGCCGCGACAACGACCCCGCGTCGTAACCCTCAGCCCACCGCCGCCGCTTCAACCTCGCGCGCCGCCGCCGGCACTTGTTCCCGCAGCAGCGCCACGATCCCCGCCGCCGCCTCGCGCCCTTCGTACGCCGCCGTCACCACCAGATCCGCGCCGCGCACGCCGTCGCCGCCGGCGAACACGCGCGGATGCGTGGTCTGGAACGGACGCGTCGCCGCCGCGACACCGCCGCGCGACTTGCAGCCGCCCTTGTTCGGCACCCGGATGCGGCCGTCGTTCTCCAGTTCGATCCCGTGCGCGGCCAGCCAGGCCGGCGGATCGGGCTGGAAGCCGAACGCGATCACGACCACGTCCGCGTCCAGCACCGACTCGCTGCCGGGCACGATCTCGGCGCGTTGGCGACCGCGCGCATCGGGCGCGCCGAGCACGGTT
Organism: Lysobacter sp. Root667; assembly: GCF_001427715.1. Lineage (NCBI taxonomy): Bacteria > Pseudomonadati > Pseudomonadota > Gammaproteobacteria > Lysobacterales > Lysobacteraceae > Lysobacter > Lysobacter sp. Root667. Next base: position 211,661 of record NZ_LMHF01000011.1, on the reverse strand, counting down.
TCGGCCACGCGCACGCCGCTGACCCGGTCTTCGCCGAGCAGCGCCAGCGGCTGGCGGTTGAACAGGAAGCGCACGCCTTCTTCGCGCGCGTTGGCGACCTCGCGCGCCGAGCCGGGCATGTTGGCCTCGTCGCGGCGGTACACGCAGCTGACTTCGGCCGCGCCCAGCCGCACCGCGCTGCGCACGCAGTCCATGCCGGTATCGCCGCCGCCGAGCACGACCACGCGCTTGCCGCGCAGGTCGGGCAGTTCGATATGGTCTTCCCAGCCCGCGATCGCGCGGCCCTCGACCCGCTCCGCGCCCTGCACCAGGCGCCCGTTCTGGACCAGGAACGGCAGCGCCGGCAGCACGTTGGCCAGATCCTGTCCCGGCAGGCCGCCGTCGGTGTAGCGGTAGCTGCCCAGCCCCAGGAACACCGCGTCGAAGTCGGCCAGCAGGCTGTCGAAGGCGACATCGCGGCCGATCTCGACACCGAGCCGGAACTCCACGCCCATGCCTTCGAGCACCTCGCGCCGGGTCGCGATCACCGACTTCTCCAGCTTGAAGCTGGGGATGCCGAAGTGCAGCAGTCCGCCGATCGCCTCGTAACGGTCGAACACCACCGCATCGATGCCGGCGCGCGCCAGGCGGTCGGCGCAGGCCAGCCCGGCCGGGCCGGCGCCGACCACGGCCACGCGCTTGCCCAGGCGCTGCACGGTCGACAGGTCCGGGCGCCAGCCGCCGCTGAGCGCCTTGTCGACGATGTACTTCTCGACCGCGCCGATGGTGACCGCGCCGAAGCCGTCGTTGAGCGTGCAGCTGCCTTCGCACAGGCGGTCCTGCGGGCAGACGCGGCCGCAGATCTCGGGCAGCGGATTGGTTTCGTGGCACAGCGCCGCGGCTTCGTCGACGCGGCCTTCGCGCGCCAGTTCCAGCCAGTTGGGAATGTAGTTGTGCAGCGGGCAGGCCCAGCCGCAGTAGGGATTGCCGCAGTCCAGGCAGCGCCCGGCCTGCTTCTTGGCCTCGGCTTCGCCGAAACGGCCATAGAGTTCGCCCCAGTCGCCGCCCTGGCGCAGCGCCAGCGGGATCCGCGTCGGCATCTCGCGCGGCGCTTCGCGGAATTGGAACACCTGCTTCTTGCTCATCCTGCCTGACCCCGTGGGCTTCGTTGTCGCATCGCCTGGCGGCGTGCAGCGGCGCACGAACCTGCGGTCCGCAGGCTCGCCATTTCACCCTCGGCCGAGGAGGGCGGGCCTACCGGTTTGTAGCGCGACGCACGGATATCCGGCGGCATCGTCTTTGCCGTTGCGTCCGCAAGACTGAACCAAAGAGTATTGGCGCCTGTAACGAAAGAGGTCGAAATCACGCCGCGCTCCTCAGGGTTTCGGCCAGCGATTCCAAGCTCGCCGCCTTGGGCTTCACCAGCCAGAACTTGCCCATGTAGTCGCGCATCTCGTCCAGGATCCGGCGCGCCCACACGCTGCCGGTGAGTTCGGCGTGGGCGTCCAGCAGGTCGCGCAGGTGCGAGCGGTGGTGCTCGAAGCCGTCGGCGGAGATGCGCAGGATGTCGATCAGCTCGTGGTTGTAGCGGTCGACGAAATCGCGTTCGGTGTCGAGCACGTAGGCCATGCCGCCGGTGAAGCCGGCGCCGAAGTTCAGGCCGGTGCGGCCCAGCACCGCGACCACGCCGCCGGTCATGTACTCGCAGCAGTGATCGCCCGCGCCCTCGACCACCGCGGTGGCGCCGGAGTTGCGCACGCCGAAGCGTTCGCCGGCGCGGCCGGCCGCGTACAGCTCGCCGCCGGTGGCGCCGTACAGGCAGGTGTTGCCCAGGATCGGCGTCTCGTGGGCGACGTAGCGCGCGCCGGTCGGCGGGCGCAGCACGATGCGGCCGCCGGCCATGCCCTTGCCGACGTAGTCGTTGGCTTCGCCTTCCAGTTCGAAACGCAGGCCGCCGGCCTGGAACGCGCCGAAGCTCTGGCCCGCAGTGCCGGTGAAGCGCAGCGTCATCGGCGCATCGGCCATGCCGCGGTCGCCGTGCAGGCGCGCGATCCGGCCCGACAGGCGCGCGCCGATGCTGCGGTCGGTATTGCGGATCGGGTAGGCGAACTCGCCGCCGCGCTTGTCGGCGATCACCGGCGCGAGCTCGGCTTCGAGCTGCGCGGACAGGCCCTCGGGTTCCAGCGCCGGGGCCGGCATGCCGCAATGGCCGCCGTGGCTCAGGCCGGAGCCGGCCAGCAGCGGAGCCAGGTCCAGGCGCTGCTGGCGCGCGCTGTCGCCTTCGATTTGTTGCAGCAGGTCGGTGCGGCCGACGATCTCGCCCAGCGTGCGTACGCCCAGCGTCGCCAGCCACTGCCGCACTTCTTCGGCCAACAGGCGGAAGAAATTCTCGACGCGCTCGGGCAGGCCGGTGAAATGCTCGCGGCGCAGCTGGTCGTCCTGGGTGGCGACGCCGGTGGCGCAGTTGTTGAGATGGCAGATGCGCAGGTACTTGCAGCCCAGCGCGATCATCGGCGCGGTGCCGAAGCCGAAACTCTCCGCGCCCAGCAGCGCGGCCTTGACCACGTCCAGCCCGCTCTTCAGGCCGCCGTCGGTTTGCAGGATCACCCGTTCGCGCAGGTCGTTGGCGACCAGGGCCTGGCGCGCCTCGGCCAGGCCCAGTTCCCAGGGCGTGCCGGCGTAGCGGATCGACGACAGCGGGCTGGCGCCGGTGCCGCCGTCGTGGCCGGACACGGTGATCAGGTCGGCGCCGGCCTTGGCCACGCCGGTGGCGATGGTGCCCACGCCCGCGTGCGAGACCAGCTTGACCGAGATCAGCGCCTGCGGATTGACCTGGCGCAGGTCGTGGATCAGCTGCGCCAGGTCTTCGATCGAATAGATGTCGTGGTGCGGCGGCGGCGAGATCAGGCCGATGCCGGGCATCGCGAAACGCAGCCGCGCGATCAGCTCGTTGACCTTGTGGCCGGGCAGCTGGCCGCCTTCGCCGGGCTTGGCGCCCTGGGCGATCTTGATCTGCAGCACTTCGGCGTTGACCAGGTACTCCGGCGTCACGCCGAAGCGGCCCGAGGCGATCTGCTTGATCTTCGAGACCTTGTCGGTGCGGTAGCGCGCCGGGTCTTCGCCGCCTTCGCCGGAATTGGAACGCCCGCCGAGCCGGTTCATCGCGATCGCCAGCGCTTCGTGCGCTTCCGGCGACAGCGCGCCCAGGCTCATCGCCGCCGAGTCGAAGCGCTTGACGATGGCCGACACCGGTTCGACCTCGTCCACCGCAATCGGAGTCGCGCCCTCGCTGCGCAGCTGCAGCAGGTCGCGCAGCGCCGCGGTCGGACGTTCGTTGACCGCTTCGGCGTAGGACTGCCAGTCGGACCATTCGCCGCTGCCGACCGCGCGCTGCAGGCGCGTCACCACGTCGGGATTGAACAGGTGGTACTCGCCGCCGGGCACGTAACGCAGCAGGCCGCCGATCTCGGGCAGGCGATTCGCATCCCAGCCCTGTGCGGCCAGGTGCGCGGCATCGGCCTGCAGTTCGGCGAAGCCGGCGCCGCCGATGCGCGAGGGCGCGCCGTCGAAGCACAGTTCGACCACCTCGCGGTCCAGGCCGATGATCTCGAACAGCTGCGCGCCGCGGTAACTGCCGATGGTGGCGATGCCCATCTTGGAGATGATCTTGAGCAGGCCCTTCTTGATCCCGCGCCGGTAGCTGCGGCCGATCTGGGCGACTTCGCCGTGCTTGGTCTTGAGGATGCCGCGCACGCCCAGGTCGTGCAGGGTCTGGTAGGCCAGATACGGATAGACCGCGGTCGCGCCGAAGCCGAGCAGGCAGGCGAAGTGGTGCGGATCGCGCGCGGTGCCGGTCTCGACGATCAGATTGGATTCGCAGCGCAGGCCGGTACGCACCAGGTGTTGGTGCACCGCGCCGGTGGCGAGCAGGGCGTGCAGCATCAGCGCGTCGCGTCGCGGCCGGCGATCGGTCAGGATCAGCAGCACCACGCCCTCGCGCGCGGCCGCCTCGGCCTCGGCGCAAACCCGGTGCAGGGCCGCCTTCAGGCCTTCGGCCGGGTCGAAGTTGAGGTCGATGAATCGGTGCGAGCTGTCGAACGGCGCCAGCGCCAGCAGCTGACGCAGCTTGCGCTGCGCCAGTACCGGCGAGTTGAGGTGGATGTGGCCGACGTTGCCGGGTCCGTCGACGAAGACGTTGCCTTCGCGGCCCAGCTGCACCGCCAGCGACATCACGCAATCCTCGCGCAAGGGGTCGATGGGCGGGTTGGTGACCTGGGCGAAGGCCTGGCGGAAATGGTCGTACAGCGGCCGCACCTGTTGCGACAGCACCGCCATCGGCACGTCGTCGCCCATCGAACCGGTGGCTTCCTGCTCGGTCTCGGCGAGCGGGCGCAGCACTTGCTCGCGCTCTTCGCGGCTGAGCTGGAACAGCTTCTGGAACCCGGCCAGGGTGTCGGGATCGAAGGGCTCGGCGGCCAGGTTGGGATCGATCAGCTCGCTGTGCAGGTAGGTCATGCCCTGCTTGAGCCAGCGCTTGTACGGCGCGCGCGCACGGTTGATGCGGTCGATCGCCTCCGAATCCAGCAACTCGCCCTGGTAGAGATCGGCGGCGATCATCTCGCCGGGGCCGAGCTTGCCCTTGGCCTCGATCTCGCTGGCCGGCAGTTCCCACACGCCGGCTTCGGAGGCGATCAGGAAATGACGGTCGCGCGAACGCAGCCAGCGCGCCGGGCGCAGGCCGTTGCGGTCGAGCGTGCAGGCGGCGTAACGGCCGTCGCAGGTGACGATGCCGGCCGGGCCGTCCCAGGGTTCGGTGTTGAGCGCGTAGTACTCGTAGAACGCGGCGAGGTCGGCGTCCTTGTATTCCAGCGACTGCGTGGCCGGCGGAATCAGGATCCGCATCGCCTTGAGCAGGTCCATGCCGCCGGCCTGCAGCACCTCGAGCATGTTGTCCAGGCTCTGCGAGTCCGAACCGTCGGTGCCCACGACTTGGTCGAACTCGCGCAGGTCCAGGGTCGGCGTGCGCCAGGCGTGCGCGCGCGCCTGCGCCCAGGCGCGGTTGCCGGCGATGGTGTTGATCTCGCCGTTGTGGGCGAGCAGGCGGAACGGCTGCGCCAGCGGCCAGCGCGGCGTGGTGTTGGTCGAGAAGCGCTGGTGGAACACCACCGCGCTGGCGACCAGGTCGTCGCGGCGCAGGTCCGGATACAGCTGGGTCAGCCGGTCGGGCAGGACCATGCCCTTGTAGCCGATGCTGGCCGAGGACAGGCTGACCACATAGAAGTCCTGGATCTCGCGCAGGCGTTGCTCGGCGCGGCGCCGGGCCAGGAACAGCGAACGCTGGAAGCCGGCCGGATCGAACGGGGTCGCGGCTTCGACGAAGACCTGCTCGATCCGCGGCATGGTGCGGCGCGCGAGTTCGCCGCAGGACGCGGTGTCGACCGGCACGACGCGCCAGCCGGCGACGTTGAGCTGCTCGTGTTCCAGGGTCTGGGCCAGGGTCGCGCGGGCATGCGCGGCGTCGGTCTCGTCGTGCGGCAGGAACACCAGGCCGGCGCAGTAATGCGCGCCCAGGGCGATGCCGCTTTCGCGCGCGAGGCTGCGCAGGAAACTGTCGGGATGACGGATCAGCAGGCCGCAACCGTCGCCGCTGAGGCCGTCGGCGGCGATGCCGCCGCGGTGGGTCATGCGCGCGAGCGCTTCCAGCGCACGATCGACCAGCGCGCGGCTGGGGCGGTCGTCGAGCTGCGCGATCAGGCCGAAGCCGCAGCTGTCCCGCTCGTCGCGTGGGTCGTACAGCATCGTTTGCTGCTTGGCTTGCATCGCATCTCCGGAAAGCTCTTGGGGGGGCATGCCCGCAAAGGCATGCAAGAACGCGGATGGATCGCTTGCTGGCTGCGCGCTGGGGCAGAGCTGCCGAGGGCGCGGGACTGGTCCCGTACCTGCGTGTCCTTACCGAGCGTGAATCGAATAAATCATAATTTGTGCGCTGCGGCAATTCGTCCGGCGAGCGCTTCGGCGCGCTCGTCGCGCACGCCGCTCGCGAGGCTGCGACGGGCTCGGCGGATCGCAGCCAAGTGACTGATCGAAATGATGAATTTCGTCGCGTCGCGAGCAATTAGTAACGTCGGAAACCATCCCTGCGAGGCGTATGGCACGGCTCGCGTTCGCCTGCGCGCGCTAGACTGCGCCATCGCTTCCGTTTCGACGCCCCCCACGTGACCGCATCCGTTCCCGGCGCGCGCCGCGCCGCGCTCGTCTTCATCTTCGTTACCGTGCTGATCGACGTGTTGTCGTTCGGCCTGATCATTCCGGTGCTGCCGGGCCTGATCAAAAAATTCGCCGGTGGCGACACCGAACATGCGGCCTATTGGATCGCGGTGTTCGGCACCTTGTTCGCCTTCATCCAGTTCGTGTGCGCGCCGATCCAGGGCTCGTTGTCGGACCGTTACGGCCGGCGTCCGGTGATCCTGCTGTCGTGCCTGGGCCTGGGCCTGGATTTCATCTTCATGGCCCTGGCCAACACCCTGCCGTGGCTGTTGGTGGGGCGGGTGATCTCCGGCATCACCTCGGCCAGCTTCAGCACCGCCAACGCCTACATCGCCGACGTCACCCAGCCCGAAGAGCGCGCCAAGAGCTACGGCATGATCGGCGCCGCGTTCGGCCTGGGCTTCATCATCGGTCCGGTGATCGGCGGCCAGCTCGGTCACTACGACATGCGCCTGCCGTTCTGGTTCGCGGCCGGGCTGGCGCTGCTGAACTTCTGCTACGGCCTGTTCGTGCTGCCCGAGTCGCTGCCGCCGGAACGCCGCAGCGCCCGGTTCGACTGGTCGCACGCCAATCCGGTCGGCTCGCTGATGCTGCTCAAGCGCTATCCGCAGGTGTTCGGCCTGGCCGCGGTGGTGTTCATCGCCAACCTCGCCCATTACGTTTATCCCAGCGTGTTCGTGCTGTTCGCCGACTACCGGTATCACTGGAAGGAGCAGGAAGTCGGCTTCGTCCTGGGCGTGGTCGGCGTGCTCAGCGTGATCGTCAACGTGGTGCTGATCGGGCGGGCGGTGAAGGCCTTCGGCGAGCGCCGCACGCTGCTGCTGGGCCTGGGCTGCGGCGCGATCGGCTTCATGATCTACGGCTTCGCCGGCAGCGGCTGGATGTTCCTGGTCGGGCTGCCGATCAGCGCGCTGTGGGCCATGGCGGCGCCGGCGACCCAGGCGCTGATCACCCGCCAGGTCGGCGCCGACGTGCAGGGCCGCATCCAGGGCGCGCTGATGAGCCTGATCAGCCTGGCCGGCATCATCGGCCCGACCCTGTTCGCCGGCAGCTTCGGCTACTTCATCGGCAAGGCCACGCCGGTGCACCTGCCGGGCGTGCCGTGGTTCATCGCCTCGTCCTTGCTGGTCCTGGGCGTGCTGATCGCCTGGCGCTATGCGCGCGTACGCAACGCCCCCGCGAACGTGGTCGCCGAAGTCGCCTGACCTTGGGCCCTTGCCGTGGCGGCGCGCGCTGCGGCAAGGTCGGGCTTTCGTCCGCCACGGAGCCCGTCATGTCCCTGCGTCTTTGCCTGCTCGCGCCGCTGCTGTTGCTGGGCGCCTGCGCCAGTACGCCCGATTACCTCGACACCAACGCCGCCGTCGACGCCCGCCCGGAATGCGCCAGCCAGCCCGACCGCCCCGGCGAGCCGGTGCCGTCGTGGTGCGAGCGCAAGCAGGAAGCGCGCTGGGGCGACAAGGAAGACAAGATCGACCTGAAGGGCAAGGACAAGGACGACGAGCGCCGTTGAACCCGGTGCGCGCGCGGCGAGCGTCGTGCGGTACGGCCGATGGCGTCGGTGCGGTGCGCCTTCGGCTTACCGCGGCCTACGGATCACGTTCCGGCCGGGGGTGCGCCGGCAACCGCACCATCGAACGTCCCGATCGGCCCTGCGTTCAGGGCGCGATCGCGTCCAAGCGATCGCTCGGCATCGGGAACAGGGCCCAGAACGGTTTGCGCGCCTCGGCCCATTGCGCCGAGGCTTCGTTGAGTATGTCGAGCAAGGCCGCCGCGTCGTCGCCGGCCTGGGCCTGCCAGTCCTGGGCGCGTTCGAGCAGCAGCAGATAACCGGCCGCCGGCAGCCAGGACAGGTCTTCGAGCGAATCGGCCAGCGCATCCCAGTTGTGGCCGAACCAGTCGGGGAAGCTCAGCGCCGCGGCCATGCGCCTGAGCAGCTCGGCCTTGTCGGCGCAGCCGTCGAGGTCGATGCGCGCGACCGCGAATTCCAGGGCGGCGCCGGCCTCGGCCATGGCCTCGGTGTCGCGGGCATCGACGAAGTAGGCGCCGGCCTGGGCCGGGTCGGCGAGCAGGGCGCGCAGTTCGAGCGCGTTCATCGCGACGCTCCCTGCGGATCGAAGCGGCGGAAGCTGCGGTAGTGATCGTCGCTGTAGTAGTACTCGCTGGGCGGATCGCCGCCGGTGACGATGCGGCGTGCGCCGCGATCGTTCGAGCCCGGGGTCTCGACCGTGTACTCGCGGTAGTAGCCGCGCGGCCGGCTGGGCAGGCGGCGTTCGCGGTTCTGGAAGGTGCCGCCGTCCTGGCGATGCTCGTAAGGGCCGCCGCGCGCGATCCGGTCCAGCACCGCGTGGGCCTCGACCGGCAGGAAAGCGGGGTAGCCGGTGTCGGGCGCGCGTTGCGCCTGCGCCGACGCGCCGGGTTCCGGCGCGGAATGCGATGAGGCGCCGGGCGCCTGCGCGACAGGCGCCTGCGCCGTTCGTTGCGACCACAGCCACAGGCCGAGCAGGACGACGGCGGCGATCAGCCAGGGCGCGCGACGCATGCGGAACTCCGTTGGGGGTCGTCGCCGAGTCTAGCGCGCGCCGGCGCCGGCGCGCGGGCTCAGCCGCAGCGCAGGTTGGTGATGACGTTCTTGTCGTCGACGTCGATATTGAGCCGGCTTTCCTGGAACTCCATGGTCACCATCTGGCCCGGCTTGAGCACGCGTGCGCTCTTGGCGCCGGCTTCGCTGCGCGCGCGCTCGACCACGTCCGCGCTCGCGGTCTTGCCCAGCGCGGCGGACTTGGCGGCGTCGGCGTTGCAGGTCATCACTTCCGGCGGCAAGGGGCGCGACATCTGCGGCGGGTTGGCCTGGCTGGTGCAAGCGGTCAGGGCGACCACGGCGAGGGCGCAGGAGGCGAGCGCGATACGGGAAGAGGTCATGGCGGGGCTCCGGGTGGTGGGCGCGGTCAGGGTGCTCGCGCGTGGCTGTGCCGCAGATTAACCCGGGGCCACTGGCCGTCGTTTCGAACAAGCGCGCGCCGTGCCGCGGCGCGCGCGGGTCGCTGCGCGTCAGCCGCAGCGCAGGCCGGTGATCGCGCCGCGGTCGTTGAGATCGATATTGATGCGGTCGGCGCGGTAGTCCATGGTCGCGGCCGAGCCGGGCTTGAGCACGCGCGCGTCGCGGCTGCCGGTGTCGCGCAGGATGCGGTTGGTGGTGTCGTCGTCGATGCCGCGGCCGATCGCCCAGCGCGCGCCTTCGGCGTTGCATTGGCCGCTAGGGACGGTCGCGGAGCCGGGCGGCGGCGGTGTGGTGGCGCAGGCGGCCATCGACAGCAGGACAAGGATGGGCAGGACGAAGCGCGACATGGCACGGCTCCATTGAGTGAGATGCGCGCAGCCTGCGGCGCGCGCCGTGTGCGGCGCATGAAGGCGCCGCGCTAGTGCGGCGACTGCGCTTCGGCGTCGACCAGGCCCTGCAGCAGCCGCGCCAGGGTCACCACGTCCTGATGATTGTGGGCGGCGACGCGGCGCAGCAGGCCGGCGCTGCCGCCGCGCAGGTACTGCAGCCACGCGGCCGGTGCCTGCGAGCCAGGCAGGTCGTCTTCGCGCACGATCCGCAGCAGCTCGCGCTCGATCGTCGCCAGGCGGCAGTTCTCCCAGCGCCCGCGGTAACGGCGCCGGGTCGGAAACAGCAGGTCGACGTGGTCGAGTTCGATCAGCGGGTCTTCGAGCCGGGCCAGCCGGTAGCGCGTCTTCAGCAGCGGCGCGTCGTAGCAGCGGCCGTTGTAGCTGGACAGCACGGTGTCGGGCTGCAGCCAGTCGGCGAACGCGCGCAGCATCGCCGCCTCGGCCGACAGCGTGGTGATCAGCAGCTGGCGCACGCGCAGGCCGTCGCCGCGCTGCGGGTCGCGGTGCCAGTCCGCGGCGCCGACCATGAAGGCGCGGGTGCCGGTGCCGCCGGCCAGGCCGGTGGTCTCGGTGTCGAAGAACAGCAGCCGCTGCGGATCGACGCAGTCCTGCGGCCGTTTGGCGAAGGCCAGCGACAGCGCCTGGGCCGGAAGTTCGCAGGGCAGGTGGTCCTGGATCAGGCGCAGGCCGGGCGCGATCTCCTCGCCGGGAAGGTCGCGGTCCAGCGGCGCGCGCGGCGGCGCCCACGCAGCCGGTGCGCGTTCGCGCACGCCGAGCAGGCGGCGCAGTTGCTCCAGGCTGTGCTGCGCGTCCGGCGGCGCTGCCGGTGCGGGCATCGGTACGGGCGGCGGCGGCGCCGCGCCGCGCGCCTGGCGTTGCAGCATGCGCAGCTTGTCGGCGCTGACGCTCATGCCGCGACGTCCTCGCGCAGCAGCGCCAGGACCCGCTGCGCCAGCGATTTCGGCGTGGTCGCGCCCTCGTGTTCGTCGGCGGCCAGGGCCGGGCCGACGCAGGCCGGGCAGCCGGCGCGGCAGTCGCAGCGCTCGACCAGTTCGGATGCGCGCGCCAGCAGTTCGGCCTGGCGCGTCCACAGCGGCTCGCTCAAGCCCACGCCGCCGGGGAAGTTGTCGTACAGATAGACCGTGGGCACGAACTGCTGCACCTCGCCCAGCACGACCTCGCCGCCCTCGACGCCGCGCAGCTGGCCGCGGCCGTTGCGGTCGCTGCTCGCGAACCAGGCGCCGTCGCCGTTGCCCACCGATTTCTGCAGATCGCGCGCGTCGGCCATCACCGCCACCGTGGCGACCACGTGCAGGGCGTGGCCGGCGCCGAGGAAACCGTCCAGCGCGTCCTGGCGCGAGGCGAAGGCCGAACGCAGCACAGCCTGCGGCAGCTGCCACCACACCGCGGTGGTGTGCAGTTCCTGGTCGGGCAGGTTGACCGGGCCGTAGCCGATGTTCTCGTGGGTGTAGTAGCGGATCTTCTTGTAGCCGGCCACGCGCCGGACCACGTGGACCTCGCCGTGGTGGCTGTCGCCCAGGCCGGCCGCGCCGCCGTCGAAGCGCTCCAGGACCTTGAGCTTGGTGTAGTCGATCGAGTCGGTGTAGTAGTCGACGTGGGTGCGGGTGACGTAGGCCTTGCGGCCGTCCCAGTCCAGCTTCTCCACCTGGTAGGGCGTCGACTGGATCATGTGGATCGCGCCTTCGTACAAGGTCAGCGCCGCGGCCGAGTAATCGACCTCGGCGATGATGGTCTGGCGGCCGTCGCTGCGGTCGACCACGACGAAGTTGCCGTCGGCGACCGAGCGCAGGCTGACCGCGTTGGCCGGGTAGCTGTCGGCGATCCACTCCCAGCGCTCGCCCTCGCGGTGCAGCACCTCGGTCTCGGCCAGCGCTTCCAGGTAGACCTGCGGGTCGATCGGGCCGTAGGCCTCGCCGACCTGGAACGGCAGCTCGAAGGACGCGCAGCGGATGTGGTCGAACAGGATCAGCGGCTGGTCCGGCGCGATCCGCGCGTGCTCGGGCGGGCTGTCGGCGAAGAACTCCGGGTGCCGCACCACGTACTGGTCCAGCGGCTGCGAGCTGGCGACCAGCACGCCCAGCGACGGACGCTGGCGGCGGCCGGCGCGGCCGAAGCGCTGCCAGGTCACGGCGACCGAGCCCGGATAGCCGTTGAGCACCACCGCGTCCAGGCTGCCGATGTCCACGCCCAGTTCCAGCGCCGAGGTCGAAACGATGCCGTCGATGCGGCCGTCGCGCATCGCCCGCTCGGCCTCGCGGCGTTCGCTGGGCAGGTAGCCGCCGCGGTAGGCGCGGATCCGCGCCGGCTTGCGCGGGTCGTGGTCGAAGACGTCCTTGAGGTACTTGGTCAGCACCTCGACCATCAGCCGGGTCTGCGCGAACACCAGGGTCTTGAGCCCGGACTTGATCGCGATGCGGGCGATGCGGTTGCTCTGCGAGCGCGCCGAGGCGCGCAGGCCGAGGTCGGCGTTGACCACCGGCGGGTTCCACAGCAGCACGTGCTTGTCGCCGACCGGCGCGCCGGACTCGACGATCGCCCGCACCGGCGCCTCGATCAGCGCCTGCGCATGCGCCTGCGGGTTGCCGATGGTCGCCGAGCACAGGATGAACTGCGGCCTCGCGCCGTAGAACGCGCACACCCGCTGCAGCCGGCGCAGCACGTTGGCGACATGGCTGCCGAACACGCCGCGGTAGGTGTGGATCTCGTCGATGACCACGTAGCGCAGGTTCTCGAAGAACTGCGCCCACTTGGTGTGATGCGGCAGGATCGCCTGGTGCAGCATGTCCGGGTTGGAGACCACGATGTCGCCGTGCAGGCGGATCGCCTGGCGCGCGTCGCCGGGGGTGTCGCCGTCGAAGGTGAAGGCCTTGACCCCGAGCTCGCCGGCGCGGTTGAGCTCCAGCAGTTCGGCGACCTGGTCCTGGGCCAGCGCCTTGGTCGGAAACAGGTACAGCGCCTTGCTGCCCTGGGCCATGGCCGCGGCCACGACCGGCAGGGTGTAGCACAGCGACTTGCCCGAGGCGGTCGGGGTGACCACGGCGACGTGTTCGCCGGCCTGGCTCGCGGCCCAGGCCTCGGCCTGGTGGCTGTAGAGCTGCTCGATCCCGCGCGCGCGCAGGGCCGCCTTCAACGCGGCCGGCACTTCGTCCGGGATCGGCGCGTACGTGCCCGCGCGGCCCGGGATCGTGAAGCTGCCGGTGATCCGGTCGGCGTAGCGCCGCATCAGGGCATCGCCCAGGGCCTCGCCGTTCGCCGGCATGCGGTCGCCGCGCTGGCGCGCGAGCGGGTGCGAAGGGTCTGCGTCGTGGGCGAGGGCGAGGGCGCTGGGCATGGCCGGATTCCGGATCGGACAGCCGCCAGTGGACCCGCAGCCCGTCTCAGCCTGTGAGACGTTCAGCCAGCCGATACGCGGGCATCGGCCTGCGTCCGCTGCGGCCAAGCCGCGGCCCGCACGCGCGACCCGCTAAAATGCGCCACCGTTCAGGCCCTGGCCCATGCTCCGACTCACCGACATCAAGCTGCCGCTGGACCATGCCGAGTCCGCGCTGGGCGAGGCGATCCTGGCCCGCCTGGGCATCGGCGCCGACGAACTGACCGGCTACACCGTCGCCAAACGCAGCTACGACGCGCGCAAGCGCGGCGGCATCACCCTGATCTACTCGGTCGACGTCGACACCCCGCGCGAGGCCGAACTGCTGCGGCGCGCCGCGACCGCGCCGGCCGCGGCGACGCCGGTCAAGCTCGGCCCGACCCCGGACACCGCTTACAAGTTCGTCGCGCGCGCACCGGCGCAGCTGCCGCTGCGGCCGCTGGTGATCGGCATGGGCCCCTGCGGCCTGTTCGCCGCGCTGGTGCTGGCGCAGATGGGCTTCCGCCCGATCGTGCTGGAGCGCGGCAAGGCCGTGCGCGAACGCACCGTCGACACCTTCGGCTTGTGGCGCAAGAAAGTGCTCAACCCGGAGTCGAACGTGCAGTTCGGCGAAGGCGGCGCCGGCACGTTCTCCGACGGCAAGCTCTACAGCCAGATCAGCGACAGGCAGCATCACGGCCGCAAGGTGTTGACCGAATTCGTCGCGGCCGGCGCGCCCGAGGAAATCCTCTACGTCAGCAAGCCGCACATCGGCACCTTCCGGCTGGTGTCGATGGTCGAGCACATGCGCGCGACCATCGAATCGCTGGGCGGCGAAATCCGCTTCTCGCACCGGGTCGACGACCTGCTGGTCGAGACCGACGCGGCCGGGGTGCGCCAGGTGCGCGGCGTGACCCTGGCCGGCGGCGAGCAGCTGCGCGCCGACCACGTGGTGATGGCGCTGGGCCACAGCGCGCGCGACACCTTCGCGATGCTGCACGAGCGCGGCGTGTTCGTCGAAGCCAAGCCCTTCTCGATCGGCTTCCGGGTCGAGCATCCGCAATCGCTGATCGACCGCGCCCGCTTCGGTCCGCAGGCCGGGCATCCGATCCTCGGCGCGGCCGACTACAAGCTGGTCCACCACTGCCGCAACGGCCGCTCGGTCTACAGCTTCTGCATGTGTCCGGGCGGCACCGTGGTCGCCGCGGCGAGCGAGCCCGGGCGCGTGGTCACCAACGGCATGAGCCAGTACTCGCGCAACGAACGCAACGCCAATGCGGCGATCGTGTGCGGGATCACCCCGGAGGACTACGCCGCGTACGGCCAGGGCCCGCTCGCGGGCATCGCCCTGCAGCGGCATTGGGAGGCGCTGGCGTTCGAGCTCGGCGGCGGCGAATACGAAGCGCCGGCGCAGCTGGTCGGCGACTTCATCGCCGGGCGCGCGTCCACGCAATTGGGCGAAGTCCGGCCCTCGTACACGCCGGGCGTGCGTCTGGGCAGCCTGGACGCGTCGCTGCCCGGCTATGCGATCGACGCGATCCGCGAGGCGCTGCCGGCCTTCGACAAACAACTGCGCGGCTTCGCCCTGCACGATGCGGTCCTGACCGGCGTGGAGACGCGGACCTCGTCGCCGGTGCGGATCACCCGCGGCGAAGACGGCCACAGCCTCAACACCCGCGGCCTGTTCCCGGCCGGCGAAGGCGCGGGCTATGCCGGCGGCATCCTCTCGGCGGGCGTGGACGGCATCAAGACCGCCGAGGCGGTGGCCTTGAGCCTGGTCGCCGGTCTGGCGCGCGCGGGCGCCCACGCGTGATGCGCGCCGCGGGCCCGGGCGCATGACCGACAAGCCGCATTCGCCCTCGTGCGAGCGCAACCGCGAGCCGATCCTGGCCGTGTTGCGGCACTACCTGCCGGCGCGCGCGAGCGTGCTCGAAATCGGCAGCGGCACCGGCCAGCACGCGGTGCACTTCGCCGCGGCGATGCCGGGTTGGACCTGGCAATGCTCCGATCGCGCCGAATACCTGCCGGGCATCCGCGCCTGGCTGGACGAGGCCGCGCTGGCGAACACGCCGCCGCCGTTCGAACTGGCCGCGGTGACCGAGCCGGCGCCCGGCTTCGCTCCGCCGCCGCCCATTCCTTCCGATCCGGTCGCCCTGATCCGCGGCTACGGCGCGGCGTTCAGCGCCAACAGCCTGCACATCATGGGCTGGCCGCAGGTGCAGGCGCTGTTCGCCGGGCTGGCCACCGTGCTGGCCGATGCCGCGACCGTGGTGGTCTACGGTCCGTTCAACTACCGCGGCGACTACACCAGCGACAGCAACCGCGAGTTCGACGGCTGGCTGAAAGCGCGCGACCCGGTCTCGGGCATCCGCGATTTCGAGGCCGTCGACGCGCTCGCGCGCGCCATCGGCCTGGGCCTGATCGCCGACGTCCCCATGCCGGCCAACAACCGCTGCCTGGTCTGGCGGCGCTGATCTTCCGACACTGGTGGTGCCTGATCGGCACCCGGTATGGTCGGCGCGACGGCAGGGACGCGCGGCGAAAGTGCGCCCTACTCACGGCCGCCGCCTTGTCATGGAGCCTTCCCGCATGCGTCATTGGATCCTGTCCCTCGCGCTGATCGGCCTGTCCCTGCCCTGTGCCGCCGCCGCCCCGCCGTCCGCGGCCGAGGTCGCCCGCTACGCCCAGCAGCAATTGCAGGACAACTACCCGACCGACGGCCCCGGCGCGGCGCTGCTGGTGGCGCGCGGCGACCAGGTGCTGTTCCGCGGCGCGCGCGGCGAGGCCAGCGTCGAGCTGGGCGTGCCGCTCACTCCCGACGGCGTGTTCCGGATCGGCTCGGTGACCAAGCAATTCGCCGCCGCCGGCCTGCTCAAGCTGGTCGAGGCCGGCAAGGTCGGCCTGGACGATCCGCTCTCGAAGTTCCTGCCCGATTATCCCAACGGCGCGCACATCAGCGTGCGCCAGCTGCTCAACCACACCTCCGGCGTGAAGAGCTACACCGGCATTCCGGGCGTGATGGCCGGGCCGATCCGCATGGACCTGAGCACCGCCCAGCTGATCGACACCTTCAAAAACCTGCCGGTGGATTTCGCGCCCGGCGCGCAGTGGGCCTACAACAATTCCGGCTACGTGCTGGTGGGCGCGGTGATCGAGGCCGCCAGCGGCCAACCCTGGCACGAATACCTGCAGCAGGCGCTGTTCCAGCCGCTGGGCCTGGCGCACACGCGCTGGGGCGACGATCACGCATTGATCCCCGGCCAGGTCCAGGGCTACACGATCAGCAACGGCCGGCTGGCGCCGGCGATGTACGCCAGCATGAGCCAGCCGCATGCGGCCGGCGCGCTGGTGTCCACCGTCGACGATCTGCTGCGCTGGAACCGCGCCCTGCATGAAGGCAAGGTGCTGCGCAGCGACACCTATGCGCGGATGATCGCGCCGGAAGGCGCCGCGCAGAAGGATCGCTACGGCTACGGTATCGCCCACACCACCCTGCGCGGCGGCGAGCTGCTGTCGCACGGCGGCGGCATCTTCGGATCGCAGTCGTTTCTGCTGTACGTGCCGGGCAGCGACGTGACGGTCGCGATCGTGCAGAACAACGACAGCGTCGCGCCCGGCAAGCGCAGCCCCAGTGTGCTCGCGCGCAAGATCGCCGCCTACGCCATCGGCCAGGCGTATCCCGAGCCCGGCGCAACGGCGCCGACGCTGGCGCAGTTGCGGCCGCTGGAAGGCGTGTACCGCTCCGACGCGAACACCGCGCGGGCGATGCGCATCGTCGACGGGCGCCTGATCTCGCAGCGCATCGGCGGCCAGCGCATGCAGCTCACCGCGATCGGCCCCGACGAATTCCTGTACGAGGACGGCCTGAGCCGGTTGCGCTTCGAACGCGACGCCGGCGGCGCTGTGACCGGTACCCGCTACTACCCCAACGGCGAAGGCGAGGGCGACTTCTCGCCGCGCACCCAGGAGCCGCTGCCTGCGGAGACCGTCGCGATCGCGCTGCCCGCGGCCGCGCGCGAACGCGTGGTCGGGCGCTATACGCGCGAGGCGATGGAGCTCAACGTGTTCCAGCAGGGCGAGCAGCTGATGGCGCAGATGTCCGGCCAGCCGCCGTTCGCGCTGGCCGCGACCTCGCCCACGCGTTTCGCGATCGACTCGGTCGGCGCGGTGCTGGAGTTCGCGCCCGAGCCCGGCCCGGCCAAGATCCTGACCCTGCGCCAGGGCGGCGCGGTGCTGGAGTTCCAGCGCGCCCCGTAAGCGCGCACGGCTGTGGCCGGCTCGACCGGCCGTGGCCTTGCAGGCTTTCCATGGGAGCGACGTACCTTGCTCGCACGGCCCTCGGTCCGTGCCGGTCTGCCGACTGTGCCGGAGGCGGCATTCCGCGCCGACCGGCCGCGAAACGTGACCTATGGGAGGGGAGCGCGCGGCCAGCGCACGTAGGATGCGGGATCGTCCTCGTTACGCCGGAGCCGTCTCCATGCCCGTCCGTCCGTCGCCCGCCATGCTGCCGCTGCTGATCGCGGCATTGCTGCCCCTGTCGTCCGCCGCACAGACCGCGCCGTCGGCCGACAAGCCGGTGCCGGACAGCGCGTATCCGGGCACGCTGACGCTGGAGGTCGACGCCACCGATCTTGCCCATCGCGTGTTCCACGCCAGGCAGCGCATCCCGGTGCAACCCGGGCCGCTGACCCTGCTCTACCCGCAGTGGCTGCCGGGCAACCATTCGCCGACCGGCCCGATCAACAAGCTCGCCGGCCTGGTCGTCACCGGCAACGGCCAACGCATCGCCTGGAAGCGCGACCCGCTCGACGTCTACGCGTTCAAGCTGGTCGTGCCCGAGGGCGTGAGCACCATCGAACTCGCGTTCGATTACCTCTCGCCGACCGGCGGCGACCAGGGCCGCGTGGTCATGAGCCAGGACATGCTCAGCCTGCAGTGGAACGCGGTCGCGCTGTACCCGGCCGGCCACGACGCCGGCCGCATCCGGATCGCGCCTTCGCTGAAGCTGCCCGCGGGCTGGCAGTCCGGCACCGCGCTGGAAGTCGATGCGCGCGAGGGCGACACCCTGCGTTACAAGCCGGTCCCGTTCGACACGCTGGTCGATTCGCCGCTGTTCGCCGGCCGCCACTACCAGCAGATCGATCTCGCCCCCGGCGCCAAGGTGCCGGTGCGTTTGAACGTAGTCGCCGACGATCCCAAGTATCTCGAGGCCAAGCCCGAGCAGATCGCCGCGCACCGGCGCATGGTCGAACAGGCGACGCGCTTGTTCCGCTCGCAGCACTACGACCACTACGACTTCCTGTTCTCGCTGTCCGACCAGCTCGGCGGCATCGGCCTGGAGCACCACCGCTCCAGCGAAAACGGTCTGGACCCGGAGTACTTCACCGACTGGGACAAGAACGTCGTCGGCCGCGATCTGCTCGCGCACGAGTACACCCACTCCTGGAACGGCAAGTTCCGGCGTCCGGCCGACCTGGCCACGCCGAACTTCAACGTGCCCATGCAGGACAGCTTGCTCTGGGTCTACGAAGGCCAGACTCAATACTGGGGTTATGTGCTGACCGCGCGCGCCCGGATGTGGAAGGAGCAGACCGCGCTGGAGGTGCTGGCGGTGACGGTGGCGGCCTACACCACCGACCGCCCCGGTTTCGCCTGGCGCAACGTCCAGGACACCACCAACGATCCCATCATCGGCCTGCGCCGGCCGCAGCCTTATCGCAGCCAGCAGCTCAGCGAGGAGTACTACTCCGCCGGCCAACTGATCTGGCTCGCGGTCGACGCCAAGCTGCGCGAACTCAGCGGCGAGAAGCGCTCGCTCGACGATTTCGCCGCCGCGTTCTTCGGCGTCGACGACGGCAGCTATGCGGTCAAGACCTACACCTTCGACGACGTGGTCGCGACCCTGAACGGCGTCGCCAGGCACGACTGGGCCGGCTTCCTGCGCGAACGCCTGGATGCCAATGCCGCGCCGCTGGACGGCCTGGCCGCGAGCGGCTGGAAACTGGTCTACAGCGACAAGCCCAGCGACTACGTCAAGCAGACCGAAGGCGTGCGCAAGGTTACCGACCTGAACTGGTCGCTGGGCCTGATCGTGTCGAACAAGGACTCGACCTTGTCGTCGGTGCGTTGGGACGGCCCGGCCTTCAACGCCGGCCTGGCACCGGGCTCCACGCTGCTCGCGGTCAACGGCTACGCCTTCGAGGGCGAACGCCTGAAGGATGCGATCACCGCCGCCAAGGACAAAGGCCAGCCGATCGAGCTGGTGGTGAAGCAGGGCGAAATGGTGAAGACGGTGCGCATCGACTACCGCGACGGCCTCAAGTACCCGCGCCTGGAACGCATCCCGGGCACGCCCGACCGGCTGTCGAAGATACTCGCGCCGAAATAGGCCGCGGCCGCAAGCCGCGTCGCATTCGCCTTGGGTTCGCCTTGCGTCCGCCCTGGGTAGGAGCGTCGTGAGCCGCGACCGCGCCGTGGCCGAAGCTTCGCGGTCGCGGCTCACGCCGCTCCTACCCCGAAGCCGCCGCGGCAAAGCGACCCGGCGCATTCGATCCTCGCCGTCGCCACCTTCGCGCGCTAGGCTGCGCGCATCCGCCGCGACCGAGGCCGCCTGCATGCTCGAAATGAAATCCCAGTGCGAACGCTGCGCCGCGGCCTTGCCGCACGACAGCGCCGACGCGCTGATCTGCAGCTACGAATGCACCTTCTGCGCCGACTGCGTGCGAGGTCCCCTGGGCGGGGTGTGCCCCAACTGCGGCGGCCAACTGCAACCGCGCCCGACCCGCCTCGCCAAACCCGCCGCCGCATGAACGCACCGCCTCCTGTGGGAGCGGCGTAAGC
Organism: Lysobacter sp. Root667; assembly: GCF_001427715.1. Taxonomy (NCBI): domain Bacteria; kingdom Pseudomonadati; phylum Pseudomonadota; class Gammaproteobacteria; order Lysobacterales; family Lysobacteraceae; genus Lysobacter; species Lysobacter sp. Root667. Next base: position 191,818 of record NZ_LMHF01000011.1, on the reverse strand, counting down.
CGCGATCGAACCCCGGCTTAGTCGCAAGGTTCCATCGCGCCAAAAAAGAAAGCCCCGCATCCGCGAGGCTTTCTTGGTACTGCGACCGCCGAAGCCGCTTACGCCGCTTGCACGATCCGCAGCGGATTGCGGTACTGCTTGATCAGCTCCGCCTCGCGCTCCTTGGCCTTGTGCAGGTGCGCTTCCTTGACGTGGCCGTAGCCGCGGATGTGCTCCGGAATCGAAGCGATCTCGGCGGCCAGGCCGGCGTTGCCGTTGTCCAGCGTGCCCAGCAGGTCGCCGACGGTGCGTTCGTAGTCGGCGATCAGCTGGCGCTCCATCTTGCGCTCCTCGGTGTAGCCGAAGATGTCGAGCTTGCCGCCGCGCAGCTTGCGCAGCTTGGCCATCCACTTGAACGCGGTGAACACCCAGGGACCGAACTCCTGCTTGATCAGGCGGCCCTGCGCGTCTTTCTTGGCCAGCAGCGGCGGGGCGAGGTGGAACTTGAGCGTGTAGTCGCCGTCGAACTGCTGCTGCAGGCGGCGCTGGAACTCGCCGCTGGTGTACAGGCGCGCGACTTCGTACTCGTCCTTGTAGGCCATGAGCTTGAAGAAGTAGCGCGCGACCGCCTCGGCCAGATCGGTCGAGCCCGGCGCCTTGGCCGCTTCGGCGGCGCGCACCTGGGCGACGAAGTCCGAGTAGCGCTTGGCGTAGGCGGCGTCCTGGTAGTCGGTGAGGAAGGCGACGCGGCGCGAGATCAGCTCGTCCAGCGAGCGCGACAGGCGCAGGTCGTCCAGCGGCAGGAAGGCGACGTTGTCGCTGTCGGCCTGGGCCGGCACGTGGCGCAGTTCGTCTTCGTTGCGGGTCGCGCGCGGGGCCGAGGTCGCACCCCATTCGTTGCCTTCCCACTCGCCCGGCGCCAGATGCGGCAGGTCGCCCGGGGTGGCCTCGGCGCGGGTGGGCGCGTTGCGCACCAGGCCGGCGGCTTCGGCCACCGCGGCCGGGTCGATCACCGCCAGGCGGCCCCAGGCGAAGGCGGTCTTGTTCATGTCGATCGCGGCGCCGTTGAGTTCGACCGCGCGCATCAGCGCATCGAACGCGATCGGCACCAGGCCGCGCTGCCAGGCGTAGCCCAGGATGAACAGGTTGGTCGCGATCGCGTCGCCCATCAGCGCGGTCGCCAGCTGGGTCGCGTCGACCACGTGCGGGTCCTGGCCGCCCAGCGCCACCTTGACCGCGGCGATGATGTCGGTCGCCGGGAACTGCATGTCAGGACGGGTGGTGAACGTGCCCGGCATCGCTTCGTAGCTGTTGAGCACCACCGCGCTGCGGCCGGCGCGCACCTTCGACAGCGCCCAGTAATCGTTGACCACGACCATGTCGCAGCCCAGCACCAGGTCGGCCTCGCCGGCGGCGATGCGCACGGCGTGGATGTCCTGCGGGGTCCTGGCGATGCGGATGTGGGTGGTGACCGCGCCGCCCTTCTGGGCCAGGCCGGTCTGGTCGAGCACGGACGCGCCCTTGCCTTCCAGGTGCCCGGCCATGCCCAGCAGCGCGCCGATGGTGACCACGCCGGTGCCGCCGACGCCGGTGATCAGGATGTTCCAGGGCTGGTCCAGCGCCGGCAGCTGCGGCATCGGCAGGTCGGCCAGGCGGTCCTTGGCGCTGCCTTTCTTCTTCTTCAGGCCGCCGCCGTGCACGGTGACGAAGCTGGGGCAGAAGCCGTTGACGCAGGAGTAGTCCTTGTTGCAGTTGGACTGGTCGATCTCGCGCTTGCGGCCGAATTCGGTTTCCTTGGGCAGCACCGACACGCAGAACGACTTCTTGCCGCAGTCGCCGCAGCCTTCGCAGACCAGGGTGTTGACCATCACCCGCTTCTGCGGGTCGACCATCTTGCCGCGCTTGCGGCGGCGGCGCTTCTCGGTGGCGCAGGTCTGGTCGTAGATCAGGACGCTGACGCCCTTCACTTCGCGCAGGCGCTTTTGCACCTCGTCGAGTTCCTTGCGGTCGTAGAACTCCATCTCGCCCGGGAAGATCTCACGCTTGCTCCACTTGGCCAGGTCGTCGGACACCAGCACGATGGTCTGCACGCCTTCGCTGCGGACCTGGTGCGCGATCTGCGGCACCGACAGGGTGCCGTCGACGGGCTGGCCGCCGGTCATCGCGACCGCGTCGTTGTAGAGGATCTTGTAGGTGATGTTGACGCCGGTGGCGACCGACTGGCGGATCGCCAGCGAACCGGAGTGGAAGTAGGTGCCGTCGCCCAGGTTCTGGAACACGTGCGGGGTGTCGGTGAACTGCGCCTGGCCCGACCAGGTCACGCCTTCGCCGCCCATGTGGGTGAAGGTGTCGGTGCTGCGGTCCATCCAGGTCACCATGTAATGGCAACCGATGCCGCCGAGCGCGCGCGAGCCTTCCGGCACCACGGTCGAGGTGTTGTGCGGGCAGCCCGAGCAGTAATGCGGCACGCGCGGGAACGCGGCGCGCGGCAGGGCCAGCTCGGATTCCTTCTCTTCCATCCAGCGCAGCACGTCGCGCATGTGCTCGCTGTCGTGGAAGCGCTGGATGCGGCGCGCGATCACGCCGGCGATGCGCGCCGGGGTCAGTTCGCCGGTGGAGGGCAGGATCCAGTCGCCGTTCTCGTCGTACTTGCCGACGATCGACGGGCGTTGGCCGCCGTCCCAGTTGTACATCGACTCCTTCATCTGGCTTTCGATGAAGGCGTGCTTCTCCTCGACCACCAGGATGTCCTGCAGGCCGCGCGCGAACCCACGCAGGCCGACCGGCTCCAGCGGCCAGGTCATGCCGACCTTGTAGACGCGGATGCCCAGGTCGGCGCAGGCGCGTGCATCCAGGCCCAGATACTCCAGCGCCTGCAGCACGTCGAGATAGCTCTTGCCGGTGGTGATGATGCCCAGGCGCGCGTTCGGCGAGTCGATGACCATGCGGTCGATCTTGTTGGCGCGCGCGAACGCCTGCGCGGCCTTGACCGCGTACTGGTGCAGGCGCATTTCCTGATCCATCGGCGGATCGGGCCAGCGGATGTTGAGGCCGCCCGGCGGCAGCTGGAAGTCGTCGGGGATGAGGATCTGCTGCGCCAGCGGGTTGACGTCGACCGAGGCCGAGGACTCGACCGTCTCGGCGATGGTCTTGAAGCCGACCCAGCGGCCGGTGTAACGCGACATCGCCCAGCCGATCAGGCCCATGTCGAGGATGTCCTGCACGCCGGCCGGGTTCAGGATCGGCATCATCGCGCTGACGAACTCGCCTTCCGAGCCGTGCGGCAGGGTCGAGGAGCGGCAGGCGTGGTCGTCCGCGGCCAGCGCCAGCACGCCGCCGTACTTGCCGGTGCCGGCGGCATTGGCGTGCTTGAACACGTCGCCGGTGCGGTCCACGCCCGGGCCCTTGCCGTACCACATGCCGTAGACGCCTTCGACCTTGGCGCCCGGGAACAGATTGGTCTGCTGGGTGCCCCAGACCATGGTCGCGCCCAGGTCCTCGTTGAGGCCGGGGGTGAACTTCACGCCGGCCGCTTCCAGATGCTTGCGCGCGCGCCACAGCTCCAGATCGAAACCGCCCAGCGGCGAGCCGCGGTAGCCGGAGATGAAGCCGCCGGTGTTGAGCCCGGCCGCCTGATCGCGCAGCCGCTGCATCAGCGGCAGGCGCACCAGGGCCTGCACGCCGCTCAGGTAGATGCGGCCTTCCTGGCGGGTGTACTTGTGCTCGAGGCCGTAGTCCGGGTCGAGGACACTGTTGGTCAGGGAGGTGTTCGCCGACGAGGGCGAGCTGAGTTCTGCGGTGCTGGTCATGGCGGGCTCTCGCGGCGGTGCCGCGGGTGGGCTGGCGGGGGAAGGACGGCGGCGTCCGGCCGGGAGCCGACGACCGCCGGGTCCGAGCAAAGACTCGGAATTATAGCCTTTGTGCGCAAATCGGCTTCCAGGTGACCCAATGCGGCATACCGGCCGCCACCGTATGGGCTCCCAGGCACTTCCCGCGTGGACGGCAACGCCGCTGGAACCGGTTACGCACGGGCGGTCGCGTTCGCGCCGGGCAGCGGCTAAGGTCGCGGCCATGCGCGTATATCTCGACGACGAACGGACCACCCCCGACGGCTGGGTACGGGTCTATTGGCCCGACGAGGCGATCGCCCTGCTGCGCCAGGGCACAGTGACCGAACTCAGTCTGGATCACGATCTCGGCGACGACGCCCGCGGCACCGGCTACGACGTGATCGCCTGGATCGAGGAAGCGGTGGCGCTGGGCGGTTTCCACCCGCCAGCGATCGCGGTGCACTCGGCAAATCCGTCGGCACGCCTGCGCATGGAGGCGGGGATCTCGGCGATCGCGCGATTGACGGCGAGATCGGGAGAGCGGGCATGAGTGCGCTGCCATGAGGATTGCGGAGCACGCCCTGGTTCGCATTGTCGCCCCGATTCCTGTCGAGCGCGTGGACGGAAGCTTCGGCGACGGCCGTCCGCCGGCGATGGGCGACATCGGCGTGGTCGTTCACGTTTACCCGATACTGCCGGCGCACGAGCCGATGTTCATCGTTGAAGGCGTAGCCGACGGTGGACGCGCCCGCTGGCTGGCGGACGTGAAGGCTTCGGAATTGGCTCCCGTCGAAAGTACGGCCGCGCAGCGGCCGAGCGCATGAGCCGTCCGCTTGTTCCCGCTCACGCCACGGTGCTGTTCGAACTGACCGCGCTCACCCGGGCCGGCCAGGTCAAGCGGGTCTTTTCAGGCTATCGGCCGCTGTACGCCATCACCGCGGATATCTGCACCTCCGCTACCCACGAGTTTCTCGATGTGCCGCATGTGGAGACCGGCGATCGCGTACGCGCGCGGGTCTGGTTCCTGGTGCCGGAAAACTACCCAGTCGCCGTAGGATGCGCTGAGCGCAGCGAACCGCATCGTATTCGGGTTCGCGGAGTGCTTGAGATTGCGCGGACGTGCTTTGGAGGGGGCGACGGGCAGCGGCGCAGCGCGATGGTGCGGTTCGCTTTGCTCACCACACCCTACAAAGGCGTCAAGGCTTGCCGCCGATCCAGGTGCCGGCGACCTGCAGCGCCTCGTCCAGCACCACCAGGTCGGCGCGATAGCCCGGTGCGATCCGGCCCAGTTCGTGCCCCAGCCCCAGGAACTCGGCCGGGTAGGTCGACGCCATACGGCAGGCTTCGTCCAACGGCAGGCCCAGGCGCCGCACGGTGTTGCGCACCGCGCCGGCCATGTCCAGCGCCGAACCGGCCAGGGTGCCTTCGGCGGTGCTGCACTTGCCGTCGCGGCAGGTCATGGTCTGACCGTAGAGCACGAAGTCTTCGCGTTCGCCGCCGACCGGCGGCATCGCGTCGGTGACCAGCATGATCTTGCCGCGCGGCTTGGCGGCGATGGCGATGCGCAGCGAGGCGTCGTGCACGTGCTCGCCGTCGACGATCACGCCGCACCAGCTGTCCGGGTCCTCGATCGCCGCGCCGACGCCGCCGGGTTCGCGGCTGCCCATCGGCGTCATCGCGTTGAACAGGTGGGTCACGCCGCGCACGCCGTGGGCGAAGGCCTCGCGCAAACGCGGGTAGTCGGCGGCGGTGTGGCCGGCGCAGACCAGCACGCCGCGTGCGGCCAGGGCCTGCAGGGTCGCATTGTCGAAGCGTTCCGGCGCCAGGGTGAGCATGGTCTTGCCGACGCCCAGCGATGCGATGCGGTCGAGTTCGTCCGCGTCCGGGGTGTGAAACTTGTCGGGGTTGTGCACGCCCTTGCGGGCGCTGGCCAGGTAGGGGCCTTCGAGATGGATGCCCAGGATGCCGGGTACGCCTTGCGCGATCGCTGCACGCACCGCCTCGATCGCGCGCAGCATCACCGCGACGTCGTCGCTGATCAGGGTCGGCATCATGCCCGTGGTGCCGAACCTGCGATGCGCTTCGGCGATCCGGCGCAAGCCCTCGACCGTGGGTACGTCGTTGAACAACACGTCGCCGCCGCCGTTGACCTGGGTGTCGATGAAGCCGGGGACCAGGTAACGGCCCTGCAGATCGACCACCTGCGCGCCGGCCGGCGCGACGCCCGGGACCACGGCGACGATGTGGCCGTCTTCGACGATCACGCACAGGTCGGATTCGAAACCGCGCTCGCTGAGCACGCGGCCGTTGACGAAGGCGGTGGCGGCGGTGGTGGCGGACGCGGACATCAGACCGTCTCGGTGACCTTGTTCAGGTGCGGCGGCAGATCCGGATTGTGGCCGCGCGCCACCGACAGCGCATTCACGGCCTTGTAGAAACTGGCCACGGTCAGCAGCGGCGTCATCGCCGGATGCAGCGAGGCCGGCATCGGCAGGGTGCCCGGTCCGGTGCGGCCCGGCGCGGCCAGCCACACCGGCGCGCCGCGCGCACGGAATTCCTCGGCCACCGCGACCGTGCCGTCGCCGGTGCCGTCGTCCTGGGCGAAGGCCAGCACCGGGAAACCCGGGCCGACGATCGCCATCGGCCCGTGCTTGACCTCGGCGCTGCTGAAGGCCTCGGCGTGCAGGCCGCAGGTTTCCTTGAACTTGAGCGCGGCTTCCTGAGCCGCGCCCAGACCCAGTCCGCGTCCGACCACGAACAGGTTGCGCGCATCGACCAGGCCTTCGACCAGCGCCGACCAGTCCTGCGCGAAGGCCTGGCGCAGCGCGTCGGGCAAGGAATGCACGGCGTTGAACAGCGCGGCGTCGTTGCTCCAGCGCGCGGTCAGCTGCAGCAGCGCGGCCAGCGAGCACAGGTAGCTCTTGGTCGCCGCGACGCTGGTTTCCGGGCCGGCGTGCAGGCCGAGCACGGTGTCGGCGGTCTTGGCCAGCGGCGAGTCGAGCACGTTGACCAGGGCGACCACGTGCGCGCCGGCGGCCTTGGCGATCTCGGCGTTGCGGATCAGGTCCGGGCTCTTGCCCGACTGCGAGATCGTCACGAACAGCGCGTCCTGAAGCTGGGGCCGGATCGCGTAGACCGAGCCCACCGACGGCGAAGCTGAGGCGGTCACCAAGCCCAGCTGGGTTTCGAACAGGTACTTGCCGTAGGTCGCGGCGTGGTCGGAGCTGCCGCGCGCGCAGGTGACGATAAAGCGCGGCGGCCGGTTGCGCAGATGTTCGGTTAGGTCGTCGACGGCATCGGCATTGGCGGCGAACTGGCGCGCGACCGCGTCGCCGGCTTCCTGCGCCTCGGCGTACATGCGCGTGCTCGTCGGTTCCAGCAGGGTCTGTGTGCTCACGGCGTGGTTTCGCTCTGCAGTTCGGCGACGAAGTCGTAGGCATCGCCGCGATAGAAGGATCGGGTGAACTCGACGACGCGGCCGTCGTCGAGGAAGGTGCGGCGCTCGATGAACAACCCCGGCGCGCCTTCGGGCAGGCCCATCAGGCGCGCTTGTTCGGCGTCGAAAGCGATCGCGCGCAGCCGCTGCAGCGCGCGCGCGGGGCGGATGCCGAGCTTGGCGAAGGCTTCGTAGAGCGAGTTTTCGACCAGGGCCGGGTCCGGCAGCACCGCCAGCGGCACCACGGTGCGCTCCAGCGCCAGGGCCACGCCGTCGGCGGTGCGCAGGCGGTAGTAGCGGATCACCGACGCGCCCGGCGACAGGTTCAGCGCCATCGCCTCCTCGGGCGTGACTTCGCCGACGCCGCGTTCCAGGAAGGTCGAGCGCGGGTCCAGCCCGCGCGCGCGCAGGTCGTCGGTGAAGCTGGTCAGGCGCGAGAAGGATTTGACGATGCGCTCGGCGACGAAGGTGCCGGCGCCCTGACGCTGCACCAGCAGGCCGTCGGCGACCAGGCCGGCGATGGCTTTGCGCACGGTGACCCGCGACAGGTCCAGCAGCTTGCCCAGTTCGCGTTCGCCGGGCAGGGCCTGGCCGGCGGTGAGCTCGCCGTTCTCGATCGCGTGCTGCAGGGTCCGGCGCAGGTGCTGGTAGGCCGGCGCGCGACGCGCCTGGGCCTGACGGCGGAACTCGCTGACGAGGTAGGGCTCCATGCCTAAAAGATACCAGTTTCAGACCACTAGCGACAACTGAGGTACGGCGCAGCCATATAAACGGTTGATTTCGCGTGTATTTGCGTAACTGGTATCTCACTGGTATCTTTCCTGGTATGGTTTTGCCCATACCAGTCCGAGCCCGTCCATGAGCGTGTATTCCGTGCCGTCCCCGTCCCAGGCGCCGCATTCCGCGCCGCTGGCCCCGTTCGACCTGGTGATCTTCGGCGGCACCGGCGACCTGGCTCTGCGCAAGTTGCTGCCGGCGCTGTTCCACCGTTACGCCGACGGCCAGATCGTCGCCGGCACCCGGATCGTCGCGATCGCGCGCGACAGCCAGAGCGACGACGACTACCGCGGCCGGGTTCGCGAGGCCCTGGCCAAGTTCGCCAATCTCGATGCGCGCGAGTCCGACGCGATCGACGGTTTCCTGTCGCTGCTGCTGTACCGGCGCCTGGACCTGAGCTCGGACGCGGCCTGGCCGGAGTTCGCGGCCGAGTTCGCCGGCGACGAGCGGGTGCGGGTGTTCTACCTCGCGGTCGGGCCGGACCTGTTCGGCATCGTCGGCGACCGCCTGCAGTCGCACGGCCTGGTCGGGCCGAAGACGCGGGTGGTGGTGGAGAAGCCGCTGGGCAAGGACGGCGTCAGCGCCGACGCCATCAACGACGCGCTCGGCCGGGTATTCGCCGAAACCCAGATCTTCCGCATCGACCATTACCTGGGCAAGGAGACGGTGCAGAACCTGACCGCGCTGCGCTTCGGCAATGCCCTGTTCGAACCGCTGTGGAAGGCCGAGCACATCGACCACGTCCAGATCACGGTGGCCGAAACGGTCGGCGTGGAATCGCGCGCACCGTATTACGACAAATCCGGCGCGCTGCGCGACATGGTCCAGAACCATCTGCTGCAGCTGCTGTGCCTGGTCGCGATGGAGCCGCCGTCTTCGCTGGCCGCCGACGCGATCCGCGACGAGAAACTCAAGGTGCTGCGCGCGCTGCGCCCGATCGAGAACGGCAATGCCGCCCAGTACACCGTGCGCGGCCAGTACAAGGCCGGCGCGGTCGACGGCCGCGCGGTGCCGGGCTATGCGCAGGAACTGGGTGCGCAGTCGCATACCGAAACCTTCGTCGCGCTCAAGGCCGAAGTGAAGAACTGGCGCTGGGCCGGGGTGCCGTTCTACCTGCGCACCGGCAAGCGTCTGGCCGAGCGCGTATCGGAGATCGTGGTGACCTTCCGCCAGGTGCCGCATTCGATCTTCGAAGAGTTGACCGAGCAGGACCCGTCCAGCCGCCTGGCGCCGAACAAACTGGTGCTGCGTCTGCAGCCCGACGAGGGCGTGAAGCTGTGGCTGATGAACAAGGTGCCCGGCCCCGGCGGCCTGCGCCTGCGCCACGTGCCCTTGGACATGAGCTTCGCCGCGGCCTTCGGCGGCCGTCAGGCCGACGCCTACGAACGCCTGCTGATGGACGTGGTGCGCGGCAACCCGATGCTGTTCATGCGCCGCGACGAAGTCGACGCGGCCTGGAAGTGGATCGATCCGATCCGCGCCGCCTGGGCCGCGGGCGCCGAGGCGGCGCGTCCCTACACCGCCGGCAGCTGGGGCCCCAGCGCCGCAGTCGCCCTGATCGAACGCGACGGGAGGACCTGGCATGAAGATGCAGGCTGAGCGCTTGACCGTGATCGAACCGCTGCCGCTGCCTTTGCACGAGCGCTCGTTCGACGATGCCGAACAACTGGCGCAGGCCCTGGCCAAGCAAGTCGCGGCCGACCTGCGCGGCGCGCTCGCGCGCCACGGCGAGGCCTGCATTGCGCTGTCCGGCGGCAACACGCCCAAGCGCTTCTTCGCAGCCCTGGCGACCCAGACCCTGGATTGGGCGCGGGTGACCGTGCTGCCCATCGATGAGCGCTGGCTGCCGCCCGAGCATCCGCGTTCCAACGAGAAGCTGTTGCGCGACTACTTGCTGCAGCACAACGCCGCCGCCGCACGCCTGCTGCCGATGTACCGCCCGACCGAAACCCCGGAAGCGGCGCTGATGCCGGTGCTGACCAAGATCGCCAACGAAGGCCTGCCGCTGGACGTGGCGGTGTTGGGCATGGGCGACGACGGCCATGTCGCCTCGCTGTTTCCCGACCTGGGCAGCGACAACCCGGCGCTGCGCGAGATCGGTCTGCAGCCGCGCGGCCGCGCGCCGGTGATCGCGGTGCGCACCGCGGCCATGCCCGAGCCGCGCATGAGCCTGACCCTGAGCGCGATCTTCACCGCGCCGGCGCTATACCTGCATATCGAGGGCGCGAAGAAGCGCGCCGTGCTCGACGTCGCGCAGCGCGATCCGCGTTGCGCGTTGCCGATCCGTTCGGTGCTGGCGGGCGCGCCCTCGCCGCCGACCCTGTACTGGAGTCCGTGATCGCTGCGGACCCCACAGACAGCGTCGCCGCGGATTCGTCCCCTCCCGCCCGCGGCGCGCTGTCGCCCTATGCCGGCCGGCGCACCGATCCGGACCTCCATCGCCAGCGCCTAGCAGCCAACGAGTCCCCGTGAATACCTCATTGCACCCCGTAGTCGCGCAAGTCACCCAAGCCATCGTCGAACGCAGCCGCGCCCGCCGCGCCGCCTACCTGGCGCGCATCGACGCCGCCCAGGGCAGCGGACCGCAGCGCCGGCGCCTGTCCTGCGGCAACCTCGCCCACGGTTTCGCCGCCTGCGCCAGCGGCGACAAGCAAGCGCTGCGTTCGGGCCATGCGCCCAACCTGGGCATCGTGAACTCGTACAACGACATGCTCTCGGCGCACCAGCCGCTGGAGCGTTTCCCCGAATTGCTCAAGGCCGCCGCGCGCGAAGCCGGCGCGACCGCACAGGTCGCCGGCGGCGTGCCGGCGATGTGCGACGGCGTCACCCAGGGCCGCGAAGGCATGGAGCTGTCGCTGTTCTCGCGCGACGTGATCGCGATGTCGACCGCGATCGCGCTGTCGCACGACATGTTCGACGCCGCGCTGTACCTGGGCGTGTGCGACAAGATCGTGCCGGGCCTGCTGATCGGCGCGCTGCACTTCGGCCACCTGCCGGGCATCTTCGTGCCGGCCGGGCCGATGACCTCGGGCCTGCCCAACGACGAGAAGTCGCGCGTGCGCCAGCGCTACGCCACCGGCGAGGCGACCCGCGACGAACTGCTGGAAGCCGAGGCGCGCAGCTACCACGGCCCGGGCACATGCACTTTCTACGGCACCGCCAACTCCAACCAGATGCTGATGGAACTGATGGGCCTGCACCTGCCCGGCTCCAGCTTCGTCCATCCCAACACCCCGCTGCGCGACGCGCTGACCGCGCAGGCCGCGCGGCGCGCGGCGCAGATCACCGCGCTGGGCGAGGACTACCGCCCGATCGGCCGCATCGTCGACGAGCGCGCCATCGTCAACGGCGTGATCGGCCTGCATGCCACCGGCGGCTCGACCAATCACCTGCTGCACCTGATCGCGATCGCGGCCGCGGCCGGCATCGAACTGCGGCTGGAGGATTTCGATGCGCTGTCCTCGGCGATCCCGCTGCTGGCGCGCGTGTACCCGAACGGCAGCGCCGACGTGAACCACTTTCACGCCGCTGGCGGTCTGGCGTTCCTGATAGGCGAGCTGCTCGACGCTGGTTTGCTGCATGGCGATGTGGAAACGGTGGCCGGCCCCGGCCTGGACCGTTACCGCGTCGAAGCGAGGCTCGAAGGCGATGGGCGCATCGCCTACGTGCCGGCGACCGGACGCAGCGGCGACCCCTCCGTAGTGCGTCCGGTCGCCGAGCCGTTTCGCGCCGACGGCGGCCTGCGCGTGCTGGTCGGCGAACTCGGCACCGCCGCGATCAAGGTTTCGGCAGTGCCCGAGGACCGCTGGGTTGTCGAAGCGCCGTGCCGCGTGTTCGCCGAGCAGCACGAGGTCAAGCAGGCCTTCGAGCGCGGCGAACTCGACCGCGACGTGGTCGCGGTGGTGCGCTTCCAGGGCCCGCGCGCCAACGGCATGCCGGAACTGCACCAGCTCACGCCCACCCTCACCGTGCTGCAGAAGCGCGGCCACCGCGTCGCCTTGGTCACCGACGGCCGCATGTCCGGCGCGTCGGGCCAGGTGCCCGCCGCGATCCACGTCACCCCGGAAGCCGCCTGCGGCGGGCCGCTGGCGAAACTGCGCGACGGCGACGTGATCCGCGTGGATGCGGTCGCCGGCACCTTGAGCCTGCGGACCGACGACGACTGGACCCAGCGCGCCGACGCGGTGGTCGACCTGTCCACCCACCACGTCGGCTTGGGCCGCGAACTGTTCGCCGCCTTCCGCGACTATGCCGCGCCGGCCGATCGGGGCGCAGGCGTGTTCGCGCCGACGCCGCTTTGATCGTCGATACCGCGACTCGCGTTCGCTCGCGCTTGCGGCCGTCATTCCCTTCGCGGGAATGACGGCAGAGAACCCGACGCAACTGAAGCTGGGCGACCATAGAATCACCTTTCACCCGTACCGCCGCACCTGACCGCCGCACCTGGAGCGCAACATGCCTGCCCCCGTCCGCACCGCTTTCCTGTTCGACCTCGATGGCACCCTGGTCGACAGCGTCTATCAGCACGTGCTGGCCTGGAAGCAGGCGCTGGACGCCGACGGCATCCCGCTGTCGGTGTGGCGCATCCACCGCAAGATCGGCATGAGCGGCGGGCTGTTCACCAACATCCTGCTGCGCGAGACCGGTATCGACATCACCCCGGAGCGGGTCGAGCGCCTGCACCGTCTGCACGCACAGGCCTACGCCGCGCAGGCTGCGCAGATCCGGCCGCTGCCGGGTTCGATCGAGCTGCTGGCCTACCTCAGCGACAACGATATTCCGTGGTCGATCGCGACCAGCGGGCGCATGGAGACGGCGCGCCACAATCTGCTCGCGCTCGGCGTGGATCCGGACAAAGTGCCGGTGATCACCCGCGACATGGTCCGTCACGCCAAGCCCGACCCCGATCTGTTCCTGGCCGCGGCCGACAAGCTCGGCGCGGACATCGAGCATTCGATCGTGGTCGGCGACAGCATCTGGGATCTGCTGGCCGCGCGGCGTGCGCGCGCTTTGGGCGTGGGCCTGCTCTCCGGCGGTTACGGCCAGGAGGAACTCGAGCGCGCCGGTGCGTTCCGTGTCTACGAGGACCCGGCCGACCTGCTCAAGCACATCGACGAAGTCGCCGCGCGCGCTTGAGCGCGGACGGCGATGGCGGCTAGCCTGAGCGGCAAGCGAGCGTGTCGCGTGTTGCCGTAGCCCCGACGCGGTCCGCGCGACGGCGGCATCCGCGATGGCCGCACTTCGCGAAAGCTGCACTCAGCAACAGCCGTACTCAGTAGCAGCTGCACCCCGCAATGATTTTCTGATTTTCACGGAGCCAGCGATGAATTCGATCCACGATCTGCAGGAACGCATCGCCGCCGTGCTGGCGCTGGCGGCGGTGGTGCCGGTGCTGGTGATCGACGAACTCGACCACGCGGTGCCGCTGGCGCGCGCGCTGGTCGCCGGCGGCTTGCCTGCGATCGAGGTGACCTTGCGCACGCCGGTCGCGCTGGACGCGGTGCGCGCGATCGCCAACGAAGTCGAGGGCGCCTCGGTCGGCGTCGGCAGCGTGCGGCGGCCGGCCGACTTCGCCGCGGCGCAGAAGGCCGGCGCGACCTTCGCGGTGTCGCCGGGCGCGAGCGCGGCCCTGATCTCCGCAGCGGCCTCCACCGACCTGCCCTGGCTGCCCGGCGCGGCGACCGCGTCGGAAGCGATGACCCTGGCCGACCACGGCTACCGCTACCTCAAGTTCTTCCCGGCCGAATCGATCGGCGGCGTGAGCGCGTTGCGCGGCATCGGCGGCCCGCTGCCGGAGCTGCGCTTCTGCGCCACCGGCGGCATCGGACCCGACAACGCCCCGCACTACCTGGCCTTGGCCAACGTGCCCTGCGTCGGCGGTTCCTGGGTATGTCCGGCCGCCGCCGTGAAGGCCGGCGATTGGGCGCAGATCGAAGCCCTGGCGCGCGCGGCGGCGAAGCTGCGCGGCTGACAGCGCACGACCGCCGACTGAAGCGCGTGCCCTGCGCTGATTCGCGCGGCGACACCGCTGCTTCCTGTAGGAGCGGCGTAAGCCGCGACCGCGAAACCTTCGGCCGCGACGCGGTCGCGGCTTACGCCGCTCCTACCCTAAAGCGCGAACCGCAAGGCGGGCGCCAAAGCGAAGCGGGCTTGCCGTGCGCTGGTTCGGCGCGCGCCGCGGCGCAGCGACACGGGCGCTTCCTGTGGGAGCGGCGTAAGCCGCGATCGCGAAACCTTCGGCTGCGACGTGGTCGCGGCTTACGCCGCTCCTACCCCAAAGCGCGAACCGCAAGGTGGATGCCAAGGCGAAGCGCGCTAGCCTTGCGCTGATTCGGCCCGGCCCGGCCCGGCGATGCGGCGCTTCCTGTAGGAGCGGCGTGAGCCGCGACCGCGAAACTTTCGGCTGCGACGTGGTCGCGGCTTACGCCGCTCCTACCCCAAGGCGGACCGCGCGGCGGACCGGGAGGCGAACGCCAAAGCCAAGCGCGCGGCGATTCGCGTCGCGCCTCAGCCGCGCTCCGGCCGCGGCGGGGCGGTCGAGCCGCGCACCACCAGGATCGGGCTGAAGCCCTCGTTGCCCGGCATCTGCAAGGGCTGGTCGGTCTCGCGGCGCAGGTCGGCGATCAGGCGGTAGGCCGCGTGGCGCGCGATCTCCTCGGTGGCCTGGCGCGCGGTGGTCAGGGTCGGCCAGGACTGCTTGGAGAACGGGCTGTCCTCGAAGCCGGCGATCGACAGGTCGTAGGGCACGTGCATGCCGCTGGACTTCGCCGCCGCGAGCACGCCGGCGGCGATCTCGTCGTTGCTGCCGAAGATCGCGGTCGGCCGGTTGGGCAGGGCGAACAAGCGGCGCGCGCCGCGGAAGCCGTCGTCGAAGGAATAGTCGCCCGGCAGCACCAGGTCCTCGTCTTCGCCGATGCCGTAGTCGGCCAGGGCCTGCGCGTAGCCCTTGTAGCGTTCCCAGCTGGAGCGGTGCGATTTCCCACCCCACAGGAAGCCGATGCGCTGGTGGCCGAGCTGGATCAGGTGCTCGGTGATGTCGTAGGCGGCGTCGCGGTCGTCGACCCAGACGCAGGGTGCGCCGTCCTGCGGGTCCTCGGCGGCCGAGACGATGCGCACCAGGCGGATGCCGTGCGCGACCAGTTCGCTGACCAGTTCCATGCGCTCGGACATCGGCGGCGCCAGCACCAGGCCGGCCAGGCGCGCGCCCTGGACCAGGTCGATCAGGTCGGCGGCCAGCAAGGGCGAGGAGGAATCGCAGGGATGGATCTGCAGGCCGTAGCCGGTTTCGCGGCAGGCGGCGAGCACGCCGTTCTGCACGCTGATGATGTAGTACGGGTTCGGATTGTCGTAGACCACGCCGATCGCATACGGCTGCGCGCTGCGCAGGCTGCGCGCCGACGGGTCGGGGCGGTAGTCGAGTTCGGCGATGGCCTGGTTGACCCGCGCACGGGTGCGGGCGTGCACGCTGGGCTCGTCGTTGATGACGCGCGAGACGGTTTTCAGCGAGACCTGCGCGCGTTCGGCGACGTCTTTGATCGTGGGTCGGCGCACCGCTGCCTCGGGGTAGTCGATCGGAGCCGCCATGGCGTTCGCAACGCGCAGGCGTGTCGCCTAGCCTACTCGGGCGCCGACGCGACGCAAGCGGCGCCCGCGGGCCGCCGGCTTCGGCACAGGCGCGCGGCCGGGTTCAGGTGTCCAGTTCCAGCGTCACGTCGTCGAAGCCGCGGGTCTTGCGGATCGCCAGCTGATAGCCGCGCTCGACCAGTTCGTACTGGCCTTCCAGCGTGCGCAGCAGGGCGTCGATGCCCAGTTTGGGCGTCTGCGCGGCGATCCGCGCGATCGCCCGGTCCTGCCAGCGCTTGCCCAGCGCGCGCCAGAACTCGCGCACCAGCTTGTTAGGCTTGCTGGCCTCGTAGTAG
The DNA here is from genome assembly GCF_001427715.1 of Lysobacter sp. Root667. Taxonomy (NCBI): domain Bacteria; kingdom Pseudomonadati; phylum Pseudomonadota; class Gammaproteobacteria; order Lysobacterales; family Lysobacteraceae; genus Lysobacter; species Lysobacter sp. Root667. The sequence goes on along the minus strand of NZ_LMHF01000011.1, from coordinate 175,877 downwards.
GCCGGCGGCATCCACAGGTAGTCGTCGAAGATCATCAGCCCGCCGACCTTGAGCAGCGGCCAGGACATCACGCCGTCGGCGAGCGCGCCGAACGCGGTATGCCAGCCGTCGACGTAGACCAGGTCGTAGGGGCCGGTCACGCGGCCCAGCTGCTCGGCGCTGGGTCCCTTGAATTCGGCGACCCGCTGCTTCCATGGAGCGACGTTGGCGCGGAAGCGCTGGTGGTAGTCGCCCTGCAGCGGATCGGGGCGGAACAGGTCGATGCAGTCGATGCGGCTGTCGGGCTGGGTCAGGACGTTCTGCAGCAGCCACACCGTGGAGCGGCCTTCGAAGCTGCCGATCTCGAGAAAGCGCAGCCCCGGGCGGTCGCGGAAACCGTCCAGCCAGCGCTCCCAGTTGCGCACATGGGACTGGAACCAGTCCTTGGTGTACTGCGTGTCGCCCGCGGGTGTCGCGGCCGAGCTCGTATCCGCTTGCTGCATGAGTCCTGAGTGACCTGGCGCCGGTATCGGGCGCCCATGGTATCGGCGTTCGCGGCGGACCGGATGTGCCGGCCCGCCGCGTCCAGGTCACGCGCGTTGTGCCGAGGGCGTGCCGACCGCCGCCGCGCGGCGCAGGCCGGCGCGGTGGCCGCGCAGGGCGAAGTACAGGATGTAGAGGTAGCAGGGGATCATCAGCAGCGCGAACACGGCCTGGAAGTCGTAGTGCTGCTTCAGATGCACGAACAGTTGCGGAATGACCGCGCCGCCTGCGATACCCATGATCAGCAATGCCGAGCCCTTCTCGGTGAGTCGTCCCAAGCCCTGGATCGCGAGCGGGAAGATCGCCGGCCACATCATGGCGTTGGCGAAGCCCAGCGCGGCGACGAAGCCTACCGAGACGATGCCCTGGGTCAAATAGGCGCCGATGGTGAGCGCCACGCCCAGGATCGCAGAAAGGCCGAGATAGCGTTCCTGAGAGACGAATCGCGGAATCAGGATGAGCCCGACGATGTAGCCGGCCAGCATCGCCCCCAGGGTATAGCCAGTGAACAGCTTGGTTTCGTCCAGCGGCAGCCCGAAGGCACGGCCGTAGGTGCCGATCGCATCGCCGGCCATCACCTCGGCGCCCACGTATACGAAGATGCACAGGGCGCCCAACCAAACATGAGGAAACTGGAGCAGTCCGATCGGCTTGGCGCCGGACATGGCCTCCGAGCCCTCGGCGTTGACTTCTTCGGCCTGAATTTCCGGCAATGGCGAGAACAGGATGCCCACCGCGAAGAGGGCGAGCAGCCCCGCTATGATCATGTAAGGGGTATGGATGCGCGCGGCGAACTCGTTGAGGACTGCCGCCTTCGTCGCGGCGTCGGCGCCTGCGACCTGGCTGGCCACGTCGCCCATGCCATGCATGACGAGCGTGCCGATGACGTAGGGCGCCGCCCAACCGGCGAGCTTGTTGCAGATGCCCATGATCGCGATGCGCTGGGCCGCGCCTTCGATCGGTCCCAGAATGCTGATGTAGGGATTGACCGCGGTCTGCAGAATCGCCAGACCCGCGCCGATCACGAACACGCCCGTCACTGCGCCGGGGTAGATGCGCTGAGTCGTGTAGTGCGCGAATACGGCCGCACCGACGGCCATCAGGAACAGGCCCAGGGCCATGCCCTTCTTCATGCCGGTCTTCTTGAGAATCGAAGACGAGGGCAGGGCAAGACAGAAGTACGAGATGTAGAAGGCGCTCGGAATGAGGAACGCGAGCGATTCGCTCACGTCGAACGCCAGCTGCGCGAACGAGATCAGCGGGCCGTTGAGCCAGGTGACGAAGCCGAAGACGAAGAACAGCGCGCCGACGATCGCGATCGAGCCGAGATAGCGCTGCGGCGGGCCGCCGGTATTGGGCGTGGACATGTGATCAGGACTCCCCTCCAGGAACGCGGGGAGCGCCCCGCGGCGTTACGGCCATGTCGTATTTGACCTGCACGACATCCGTTGGCTCAACGGTGTCACAACTTTGTCCGACAAGCCAGAAGGCAGCGCAAACCTAGTCTGGGCGGGGCTGGCGGGGGCGCTCCGCTATGTTGCGCCGCAGCAGGGAAAGCCCCGGCATCCTGTACTTTTCGGGCATTCGTTAGGGCCGCGTGACCGCAAGTTGACAACGTTGTCAGATCGTGGGCAATCTCGGCCCCGCCAGCCGGGGGCTGGCCGGGATCAACGGAGGAAGCGATGCAGTGGGATTCGAAGCGGACGGCGTTTTCGCCCCGCGCGGCGCAGTCTTGGCGCGCCGAAAGGGCGGGCGGTCAAAACACCGTCTCGGCACGGCCGGTGCGGGCCGCATGAGCGCTGCCAGCAAACTGGCCCCGGCCGTGTCTCCGTTCATCGCCGCCGACGTCGGCGGCACCCACACCCGGGTCGGCCTGGTCCGGGCCGGCGCCGCGGGCGAGTCCGCGGTGGCCGTGCTGGCGCACCGCAAGTACGTGTGCGCCGATTACCCCAGCCTGTCCGCGATCCTGGCCGATTTCCTGGCCGGTGCGGGCGCCGGCGCCGGCGCCGACCGGGTCGCGATCGCCTGCGCGGGCGTGGTCCTGGACGACGCGGTGATCAATTCCAATCTGCCGTGGCGGATTTCGCTGTCCGAGCTGCGCCGCGAGCTCGGCCTGCGCGAAGTGCAGTTCATCAACGACTTCCAGGCCGCCGCGCATGCCGCCCAGTGCATGGCGCCCGGCGACTCGACCCTGCTCACCCCGGGCGTCAGCGATTCCGCGCCGGGGCCGGTGCTGGTGATCGGCCCGGGCACCGGCCTGGGCGCGGCGGTGCGGATTCCGTTCCGCGGTGCCACCGTGATCCTGCCGACCGAATCCGGCCACACCGCCTTCGCGCCGGGCAGCGCGCGCGAAATCGAAATCCTGCGCTGGATGCAGCAGCGCGGCGCGCATGTATCCACCGAACACCTGGTGTCCGGCCCCGGCCTGGTCAACCTGTACGACGCGCTGTGCGCGATCGACGGCGTCGATCCCAGCCTGCGCGCGCCGGCCGCGATCACCGAGGCCGCGCGCCGCGGCGACGCGCTCGCGCGCGAGGCGGTGCTGACCTTCTGCGCGCTGCTGGGCAGCGTGATCGGCGACCTGGCCGTGATCAGCGGCGCCAAGGCGGTGTTCATCGCCGGCGGCATCCTGCCGCAGCTCAAGGATTTCCTCGACGCCAGCAGCTTCCGCGAACGCCTGCTCAACAAGGGCGCGATGCGCCCGGTGCTGGAGCGCGTGCCGGTGCGGCTGATCGAGAACGAACAACTCGGCGTCATCGGCGCCGCCAGTTGGTACCTGGAGCACGCCAATGAGGCCTGAGCCCGGCAGCGCGCTTCGCGTTATCCGCTGAATTGCCGGCGCCGGGCACCAACGGCGCTGGAACAGGACGTACCAGGCTTCGCCCAATCGACGCAGATCGAGCGGCGGAGAGGACCATAGCCCGAGGGAGAGAACCCAATGAAAGTTCGCAAGACCATTCTGTCCGTCAGTATCGTCGCGGCCCTCGCCTTTGCCGGCCAGGCCGTGGCCCAGGACGCAACCGCCGCTTCGCAGGACGCCAAGGACCTAGACACCATCGTGGTCAAGGGCATCCGTGGCGCGATCGAACAGTCGCTGGATACCAAGCGCGACGACGTCACCCGAGTCGAGGTCATCACCTCCGAAGACATCGGCAAGATGCCCGACAAGAACGTCGCCGACTCGCTCGCGCGCGTGCCCGGCGTCAACATCTCGGCGGCCAGCGCCAACGAAGGCGCGTTCGACGAGAACGACCGCGTCTCCATGCGCGGCACCAGCCCCAGCCTGACCCAGACCCTGATCGACGGCCACAACATCGCCACCGGCGACTGGTTCGTGCTCAACCAGACCGGCACCGTGGGCCGCAGCGTGAGCTACTCGCTGCTGCCGTCGGAACTGGTCGACAAAGTGATCGTGCGCAAGTCGTCCGAGGCCAAGCTGGTCGAAGGCGGCGCGGTCGGCAGCGTCGACATCGTCACCCGCAACCCGCTCAATTTCGAGAAGGGCTTCAGCATCTTCGGCTCGGTCGGCGGCGTCTATGCCGAGCAGCCGAGCAAGACCGATCCGCAGATCTCGGTGCTGGGCAACTGGAAGAACGACGACGGCAGCTTCGGCATCACCGTGCAGGCGTTCAGCGAGGAGCGTCACCTGCGCCGCGACGGTCAGGAGCTGCTGGGTTACGAGCAGATCGGCGCCAACACCGCCGCCGGCGTCGCCCATCCTGACCTGGTCGGCGTGTTCTTCCCGACCCTGCTGGGTTCGGCGCTGTTCGAACAGGAGCGCAAGCGCACCGGCGGCATGTTCACCGCGCAGTGGAAGCCCGCCGACAACTTCGAACTGGAAGCCAACTATTTCCGTTCGGACATGAAGGCCGACAACTACAACCGCAACTACATGATCTGGGGCAGCCGCATCATCAACGGCCTCAACGGCACCAACGGCCAGGTGCCGCTGCCGGGCTATGTGGTGCGCAACAACACCCTGGTCTCGGCCAACTTCGCGCCGACCCCGGGCGCCGATCCGTCCAACGCCTTCGGCATCTACGACCAGATCTCGCGTCCGGGCGCCAAATCCAGCACCGAGTTCTTCAGCCTGGAAGGCAAGTGGGACGTCAGCGACAAGCTGCGTTTCTCGGCCCAGGCCGGCACTTCCGAAGGCCACGGCGAAACCCCGGTGCAGGACGTGGCCGAGTGGGACGTGGGCCTCAACAGCGGCGGCGGCTGGGGCCTCAACGGCGTCGGCGCAGCCGACTGGCACCTGGGCAACGCCAACACCGGCGCGCCCGGCATCCCGAACACGGACTACCGCCTGGATTGGATCTTCGGCTTCCAGGACATCGATGTCGAAGACAAGGAAGACTGGGGCCAGATCGACGGCACCTACTTCTTCGACGGCGGCCTGGTGACCTCGATCGACTTCGGCGTGCGCCAGGCGCGTCACGAGCGCAACCTCGACCAGGTCACCGCGCAGGGCCCGAACTTCGCTCTGCCGCAGGACCCGTTCAATCCGGCCAACTGGCCGCAGGGCTACAGCAACTACCCAGGCGACTTCGCCAACGGCATCGGCGGCAATTTCCCGCGCAACATCTGGTACTTCTCGCCGGAAAGCCTGGCCGCGTTCAACCGCCTGGCCAACCGCGACCCGGTCTCGCGCTTCTACTTCCTCGGCGCCTACGGTCTCGAAGAACAGAGCACGGCCGCCTACGGTCAGATCAACTTCCAGGGCGAGCGCTGGACGGCCAACGTCGGCCTGCGTTACGTGGAAACCCAGGAAGACGTCACCAACTACGTGAGCACCTCGGCCACCGATCCGGCCGCGATCACCACGTCCGCGTTCGGCGCGTACAAGACCGTGCTGACCAAGAACACGTACAAGGACTGGCTGCCGAGCGCGAACCTCAAGCTCGACATCACCGAGGACGTGGTCCTGCGCCTGGCCGCTTCGCGCACCCTGACCCGCCCGGATTTCTCGGCGATCGCGGGCGCGGTCTCGCTGCTCCCGCCGGCCGCGGTCAACGGCGTCGGCACCGGCACCGGCGGCAACCCGAACCTCGCCCCGATCCTGTCGACCAACCTCGACGCGACCGTGGAGTGGTACTACGGCGAGCGCGCTCTGTTCTCCTTCGGCGTGTTCAGCATGAACATCGACAACTACGTGTCGCTGGCCAACGTGCGCCGTCAGTACCTGACCATCGATGCCCAGCGTCCCAACGGCGCGATGGTCGACTACGACGTGACCATCCCGGTCAATTCCAACGCCAAGGTCAACGGCTTCGAGCTGGCCTGGGAAGGCCCGATCGGCGACTACTTCGGCGCGTTCGCCAACTACACCTACGCCGAATCCGACACCGACGACGGCACGCCGATGCTGGGCACGTCCGAGAACACCTACAACGTCGGCCTGTGGTTCGAGAACGACCGCTTCAACGCCCGCGTCAACTACACCTACCGCTCCGAGTTCTACAGTGGCCTGGATCGCGCCTCGGCGTTCTACCAGGACGAAATCGACACCGTGTCGGCCTCGTTCGGCTACAAGATCAACGACCACATGGCCTTGAGCCTGGACGCGATGAATCTCAACAACCCCAAGACCACGTACTACGCCACCAAGGACCGTCCTCGTTCGGTGTACGAGAACGGCCGCCAGTACTATCTGAACTTCCGCTTCAACTACTGATGCGAAGAAGCGGGCGGTAGGGTGCGGTGACAACCGCACCGTCGCGAACGGTCCCGCCGGCGCGATGGTGCGGTTCGCCTGCAGCTCACCACACCCTACGGGCTTGGCGGTAAGGTGACAGCGTTCAGCTGCGACAGCGGGCCCGGTTACGCCGGGCCCGCTTGTTGTATGAGTGTCGGACGGACAAAAGGGGGCGGGGATGAGCGGTAAACGCATGCGCGCGGCTGTGGCCGCGGCGGTAGCGCTGTCCATGGTGACGGCGATCACATTGTCGGCCTGCCAGCGCGGCGGCCAGGACGCTGCGGTGGAGGTGCCGGCCGCGCAGCGCTCGCAAGCCACCCCGGTGATTCCGTTGCCGGCCAAGGTGGAGCTGCGCGAGGGCAGGTTCGCCCTGGACGCGGGCACGCGTCTGCAGGCGGCCAACGGCGACAAGGAAGCGGCGCGCATCGCGCGCGACTTCGCCGCGCGTGTGCAGCGCCTGCGCGGCTTCGCGCCGAGCGTGGACGCCAGCGGCCAGGCCCAGGGCGAGGCCGCGCACACCGTGGTGTTCGCGATCGACCGCCAGGCCGCCTTGCCCAGCGACGAGGCCTACACCCTGGACATCGGCCCGGAAGGTGCGCGCATCCAGGCGCGCGCGCCGGCCGGCCTGTTCTACGGCGCGGTCACGCTGTGGCAGCTGGCCACCGCCGACGGCGGCCGCGGCACGGCGCAGATCGCCGCGCAACGCATCGAGGACGCGCCGCGTTTCCCCTGGCGCGGGCTGATGCTGGATTCGGCGCGCCATTTCCAGAGCGTCGAGCAGGTCAAGACCCTGATCGACCAGATGGCGCTGCACAAGCTCAACACTTTCCACTGGCATCTGACCGACGACCAGGGTTGGCGGATCGAGATCAAGAAGTATCCCAAGCTGACCGAAGTCGGCGCCTGCCGCATTCCGGCCGGCGCGTCCGGCCACGATCCGGTCACCGGCGCGCCGCTGCCGTACTGCGGTTTCTACACCCAGGACCAGATCCGCGACGTGGTCGCTTACGCCGCCGAACGCTACGTCACTGTGGTCCCGGAAATCGAAATGCCCGGCCACGCCCAGGCCGCGATCGCCGCCTACCCCGAGTACGGCGTGGGCGACGTGCTCAAGGCGCCGCCGCCGGTGTCGCCGGACTGGGGCGTGCACACCTATCTATTCAACACCGACGACGCCACCTTCGGCTTCCTCCAGGACGTGCTCGCCGAGGTCACCGCGCTGTTTCCCGGCCGCTACATCCATATCGGTGGCGACGAAGCGGCCAAGGACCAGTGGCAGGCCTCGCCCAGCATCCAGACGCAGAAGGCCGCGCTGGGGCTGAAGGACGAGATGGCGATGCAGAGCTGGTTCGTGGCCCGGATCGAGAAATACCTCGGCAGCCGCAACCGCAGCCTGGTCGGCTGGGACGAGATCCTCGAAGGCGGCCTGCCGCCGCGCGCGACGGTGATGTCCTGGCGCGGCACCAAGGGCGCGATCGAAGCCGCGCGCGCCGGCCACGACGTGATCCTGTCGCCGGCGCCGGACCTGTACTTCGACCACGTCCAGAGCGACAACGACGACGAACCCGCCGGCCGTCTGGCCGCGATCACGCTCAAGGCCGTGTACGGCTTCGAACCGGTGCCGACCGAACTCACGCCCGAGCAGGCCAAGCACGTGCTCGGCGCCCAGGCCAACCTGTGGACCGAACACCGCCGCAGCTTCGACGCAGCCGAGCGCGCCTTGTTCCCGCGCACCGCCGCGCTGGCCGAAGCGGTGTGGTCGCCCAAGGGCGCGCGCGACTGGGACAGCTTCCTGCGCCGGTTGGTGCCGCAGATGGCGCGCTACCAGGCGCAGAACGTGCAGGCCTCCGACGCCGCGTTCGCGGTGCGCTACCAGGCCGAACGCGACGCCCAGGGCCAGCCGCGGGTCAAGCTCAGCAACCAGGTCGGTTTCGGCCAGATTCGCTATGTCGAGGGCAAGGGCCCGCTCAGCAACGCCTCGCCGCTGTACGACACGGCCCTGCCGCTGCGCCCGCCGACCACTTTCCAGGCCGCGACCTACGTCGACGGCCGTGCGCTGTCGGCGCCGCGCCGCTACGCCCCGGCCGACATGGCCGCACTCACCCAGCGCACCGGCAATCGCCTGCGCCAGTGCAAGGGCGGCCTGAACCTGCGCATGGAGGACGACGCCCCGGCCGACGGCATCGGCGGACGCTCGCCGCGCGCGGCCCTGCTCGCCGACGTGTTCGACCCGTGCTGGATCTACGAAGGCGCCGCGCTGGACCAGGTCGGCGCGATCGAGGTCCGGGTCGGCCAGCTGCCGTACAACTACCAGTTGTGGCGCGACACGCCCAAGATCGTCAGCCGCCCCGCGAACGGCCCGGAAGGCGCGCTGGAAGTGCGCGCCGACGGCTGCGAGGGCGCGCCGATCGCGGTGCTGCCGCTGGGTTCGGCGCGCCGCACCGCCGGCCTGACCACGCTGCGCGGAAAAGTCGCGCCGACTGCGGGCACCCACGACCTGTGCCTGGTGTTCGCCAGCGGCAGCCACGACCCGCTGTGGGCGATCGAGCGGGTGACCCTGCGGCCGCGCTGAGGCTGAATGCGCGGCCCCGACGCGCGTCGGGGCCGCGCAAGGCCCGATTTGCCGCAAAAAGCGTGATGAACGGCGCGATCCCTGTCCCGCTCGGGTTAGCATATGTGGGTATCAGGGGGATCCATCGATCATGCGTATTCGTAGTGTGTTGTTGACGGCCGTGCTGGCCGTATCCGGAACCGCAGCGGCCCAGACCGCCACCGCGCCGTCGCTGCCCAAGCCCGTCGAGTTCTACTTCGATGCCGACACCAACACCACCAAGCCGGTGGTGGTCGTGCGCGAGACCGGCGAAGCGGCGATGCAGAAGCTGAGCCGCATCCTCGAGCGCAAGGCCGGCGCCGACGCCGAAGCCGCGCAGCTCGCGCATCTGGCCATGGAAAGCGGCCGCGTCGACCTCGGACGTCAGTTGTACGCGCGTGCCTTGTCCGGCCTGGACGCCAGCGACGGCATCTGGCGTGCGGTGATGTGGAACTACGGCTGGGATCTGTACCGCGCCGGCGACGACAAGGCCGCGTTCGAACAGTGGCGCACGCTGTACGCCGCCCGCGGCGTCACCGCCTCGTGGATGCCGCCGACTTTCGCTTTGGCGCTGTGGTCGCTGGGCCGCAAGGACGAAGCCGTGCAGTGGTATGCCGCCGCCGTGCGCACCGAGCCGACCCAGTGGGTCGACAGCGCGCAGTTCGCGCGCCTGCTGCCGGGCTGGACCGAAGCCGAGCGCAAGACCCTGGCGGAAGTGCAGGCGGCCTGGGCCGCGAACCCGCCGAAGTATCCGTAACGCATCGCGCACGGATCGAATCGAAAAGCGGAGCTTCGGCTCCGCTTTTTTTGTGCCGCGTGCAGCGCGCCCGCAGCCGGCGCGCGTGGCTGTCCGGACGGACCTGCCATCGCCGCGCCGTCGCCCGTGCGACGGCCGCGACCGTTCGTCGGCGCCGTTGCCGTTGGACGCTATGCGCGGATACAGTCGGCGCGAATGCAGCCGATCCGCGTGGCTGCGCAGCCGCCGGTCCGTTGCGATCGCGGCGCACCGCGCCACGGCCATGGCGGCAGTCTTTCCAGGGAACGGCATGTCGATTACGGCGCTCAGCGTGATGGTGGTCGAGGACCATGGGTTCCAGCGCCGCATGGCGCTGCGCATGCTCGCCGAGCTGGGCGTCGAGCAGGTATTCGAAGCCGCCGACGGCGCCGGCGCGTTGCGCCTGCTCGAGGAAGTGCGCTCGCCGCCGGACGTGATCCTGGTCGACCTGGACATGCCCGGCATGGACGGCATCGAGTTCATCGACCACGTCGCCCAGCGCAGCCTGGCGCGTTCGGTGGCGGTGGTCAGTGCGCTCGATCCGGCCCTGCTCAACACCGTGCAGACCATGGCCCGCGCCTACGGTTTGCGCATGCTGGGCAACGTCGAGAAGCCGCTGACCCGGGCCAAACTGCAGCAGGCGCTGGAAGGCTACGAACACGCGCTGCATGCCGAAGAGGACGACGAGCCGGTCGAGGTCACGCCGCAGCTGATCCGCGAAGCGCTGGCCGCGGGCGAGATCGGGCCGTGGTTCCAGCCCCAGGTCGAGTTCGGCAATGGCAAGGCGGTCGGGGTCGAGGCGCTGGCGCGCTGGCGCCGCGCCGACGGCCGCATCGTGCGCCCGCAGCACTTCGTGCCGATGATGGAGCGCGAAGGCTTGGTCGACCTGCTGACCGACCACATGCTGGTCGAGGGTTGCCGCTGGAAGCGCGCCTGGGACCGGCAGGGCATCCGTTTGAACCTGTCGATCAATGTTTCGCCGGCGACGCTCGCCGACGCCGGCGCGGCCGACCGTTTCCAGCATCTGGTGCGCGTCGCCGGTGTGCCGCCGGAAGAGGTGGTGCTGGAGATCACCGAGAGTTCGCTGATGACCGATGCCGCGCGCGGCCTGAATGTGCTCGCGCGGTTGCGCCTGAAGGGCTTCGGCTTGTCGATCGACGACTTCGGCACCGGCTATTCCTCGTTGGCGCAGCTGTCGCAGATTCCGTTCACCGAACTCAAGATCGATCAGGGCTTCGTCTCCGGCGCTAAGGAGCAGCCGCGCAAGCGCGCGGTGATCGAGGCCAGCCTGGACTTGGCGCGCAAGCTCGGCCTGGACGTGGTCGCCGAGGGCGTGGAGACCGTCGACGACTGGCAGATGCTGGCCGAACTGGGCTGCGGCATGGCCCAGGGCCATTTGATCGCCGAACCGGTGCCCGGCGAAGACCTGCCGGTCGTGCTCGGCCGCTGGCGGCGGCCGGAGTAGAGCGCAGCGCATGCGCGCCTGGTTGGGCACGCTCAGCATCCGACGTCAGCTGTGGGCGCTGTTCGGCCTGCTGCTGCTGACCGGCGCGACGGTGCTGGTGATCGATGAAGTCGCCCAGTACCGCGCACGCGAATCGCTGCTGAGCCTGCGCAACGATTCGCTGCGCGGTCTGCGCCGGATCAAGATGGTGTCCGACGCCTACGGCCTGGACGTGGTCGACACCACCTTCCGGGTGCGCAACTACCTGGTGCCCTGGCGCGAAGGCGTGGCCACCATCGACGGCGCGCGCGCCCGCATCGACGAAAGCTGGGCGGTGCTGGAACGGCTGCCGCGCACCGCCGAGGAGGAGGTGCATTTCCGCGCCGCCGGCCAGGCGCGCGTGGCCGCCGACGCGGCCGCGGCCGAACTGCGCGCGATCCTGCAGCGCGAAGACATGCCGGCCCTGGGCCGGTTCGCCGACACGCGCCTGTACCCGGCCATCGACCCGCTGACCCAGCGCCTGAAGCTGCTGTCCGATCTGGAAATGGTCGAAGCCGACAGCGTGGTCCACGCCGATATCGAGCGCAGCCGGCGCGTGAGCGCGCTGCGGATCGGGCTGTCGGTGCTGGCCCTGCTGGTCGCGGCCGTGGTCGGGCGCCGCGTGTTGCGCAATGCCTACCGCGGCATCGAAAGCCTGACCTGGCTGGCGCGGCGCATGCGCGAGCACGACTACACCGCCACCCCCAGGCACCAGCCGCGGGGCGAGCTGGCGATGGTGATGCAGGTGTTCCTGGACATGCGCCGCGACGTGCTGGGTTTCGAGAACGAACTCACCGGCCAGCTGATCCGCAACGAGCGCACCCGCGCCGAGCTGGAGCGGCGCGAGCGCTTCCAGCGCTCGCTGCTGGACGCGGCCCAGACCGCGATCGTCGCGGTCGACGCGCAGGGCTGCTTCACCCTGGTCAATCCCTTCGCCGAGCAACTGCTGGGCTGGCGCGCCGCCGACCTGCTGGCGCGCGAACGCCTGCATGCGCTGTTCGAACCCAAGGCGCTGCAGGCCCTGGCCTACGAACTCGGCGACCGCCTGGGCCGGCCGGTGCAGGCCGACTGGACCGCGCTGCGCGAACTGGCGTCGATGCGCGCCGCGCCGCGCGAGGCCACGCTACGCCATCGCAACGGCACCTGGGTGCCTGCCCTGCTGGCGGTATCCGCGATGAGCGACGCCGACGGCGCCGACGGCGGCCTGCTGCTGGTGGCCGCCGATCTCAGCGCGATCCGCCGGCTCGAGCGCGAACTGCGCGCGAGCGAGGCGCGCGCGCAGGAGGCCAGCCGCGCCAAGTCCTCGTTCCTGGCCGCGATGAGCCACGAGATCCGCACCCCGATGATCGGCGTGACCGGCATGATCGAAGTGCTCGCGCATTCGCGCCTGGACCCCGACCAGCGCCGCGCGCTCAACATCATCCAGCAGTCGTCGGCCTCCCTGTTGCAGATCATCGGCGACATCCTGGATTTCTCGAAGATCGAAGCCGGGCACCTGGAACTGTCGCCGACCGTGGTCGGCCTGCCGGCACTGTTGCGCAGCACGGTCGCCAACTACGCCGGCGCGGCGTCGAGCCGGGGGTTGAACCTGCTGTGCGAGATCGACCCGCGGATCGGGCCGGCGCACCGCGCCGACGCGTTGCGGCTGCGCCAGGTGATCGGCAATTTCCTCTCCAACGCGCTCAAGTTCACCGCCGAAGGCCTGGTGCAGGCGGCGCTGGAGTGGCAGTCCAGCGCCAAGGACGCCGACGGCACGGTGCGCGACACGCTCTGCTTCCGCGTCACCGACACCGGCATCGGCGTCGGCGAGGAACAGCAGCGGCATCTGTTCCAGCCGTTCCATCAAGCCGAAGGCGACACCACGCGCCGCTACGGCGGCACCGGCCTGGGATTGGCGATCTGCCGCCGACTGGCCGAGCTGATGGACGGCGAGGTCAGCATGGAAAGCCGCCCCGGCCTGGGCACGACCATGCGTCTGATCGTGACCCTGCCGCGCGCGCCGGAGTCGGAACTGCCGTCCGATCCGGAAGCCAGCGCGCCGGCCACGGTCGCGCTGCGGCCCATGCCCAGCCCCGAGCAGGCCGAGCGCGAGCGCAGCCTGGTGCTGCTGGCCGACGACCATCCGACCAACCGCATGGTGATCGCGCGCCAGCTCGCCCTGGCCGGCTACGCCAGCGAGTCGGCCGAGGACGGCCTGCAGGCCTTGGAGCGCTGGCGCAGCGGCCGCTACGCGCTGCTGCTGTCGGACGTGCACATGCCCGGCCTGGACGGTTACGCCTTGGCCGCCGCGATCCGCGAGATCGAGCAAACGCAGGGTCTGGCGCGTACGCCTATCGTCGCCCTGACCGCCTCGGCGCTGAAAGGCGAGGCCGAACGCTGCCTGGCCGCGGGCATGGACGACTACCTGACCAAGCCGGTGTCGGTGGCGGTGCTGGCGACCTGCCTGCAGCGCTGGCTGCCGCACACGCTGGGCAACAACGACGCCGCCGCCGCCGCCGCGACCGTGGCGCCGGCCGCGCCCGCGGTGCTGCCGCAATTCGGCCAGGTCCAGGCCTTGGACCGCGACGTGCTGGGCGCGCTCACCGGCGGCTCGCCGGCCGAGGCACGCGAGGTGCTCGAAGAGTTCCTGGCCGCGACCGTGCAGGACCTGGTCGCGCTGCACGCCGCGCGCGACGGCGGCGACGCCGTGGCTTTGACTCGCCAGGCGCACAAGATCAAAGGCGCCGCGCGCATGGTCGGTGCCGCCGAGCTGGCTCAAGTCGCCGAGGCGCTGGAAAACGCCGGCCGCCAGGGCGAATGGCTGGCGATCCCGCCGCTGGCGGACTATCTCGACGCCGCCCTGCAACGTCTGCGGCTGGCGGCCGCGCAACTGCCGTCGGAGTGAATCCGCACGGGTTTCCCGCCGGCCGGATGGGGCCGGGCAGGATCGGCGCCGCATACGCCGGCGTCGGGTCGCGATCCGCCCGACTGCGTCGCTCCCGGCCGCGCCGGTCTGCGTTATCGTCGCGGTCCGATCCGCGGAGCCGCGCCATGACCTCACGCCGCCTGCCTCACCGTTTCCCGCTCGTCCTGCTGTGTGCGTTGTTCGCCGCCGGCCACGCCGCGCCCGCGCCGGCCGCCGACCGCGTCACCGGCAAGCCCTTCGCGACCCGCAGCGAGGTCTATGCCCCGCACGCGATCGCCGCGACCTCGCACCCGCTGGCGACCCAGATCGCGCTGGACGTGATGAAGCAGGGCGGCAGCGCGGTCGATGCGGCGATCGCTGCCAATGCCGCGCTCGGCCTGATGGAGCCCACCGGCAGCGGTATCGGCGGCGACCTGTTCGCGATCGTCTGGGATCCCAAGACCCAGAAGCTCTACGGCTACAACGGCTCCGGCCGTTCGCCGAAATCGCTGAGCCTGGCCGAGTTCCGCAAGCGCGGCCTGAGCGACGTGCCGTCCTACGGCCCGCTGCCGGTGACCGTGCCCGGCGCGGTCGACGCCTGGTTCGCCCTGCACGAGCGCTTCGGCCGCAAGCCCATGGCCGACGACCTCGCCCCGGCGATCCGCTACGCCCGCGAAGGCCACCCGGTGCACGAGGTGATCGCTTACTACTGGAACGCCTCGGTGCCGCGCCTGTCGAAGTGGCCCGGCTTCAAGGAGCAGTTCACCATCGACGGCCGCGCCCCGCGCACCGGCGAAACCTGGAAGAACCCGAACCTGGCCGCGACCCTGGAGAAGATCGCCAACGGCGGCCGCGACGCGTTCTACAAGGGCGACATCGCCCGCACCATCGACGCCTACTTCAAGGCCAACGACGGCTACCTGAGCTACGACGACCTGGCCTCGCACCACGGCGAATGGGTCGAGCCGGTCAGCAGCAACTATCGCGGCTACGACGTGTGGGAACTGCCGCCCAACGGCCAGGGCATCGCCGCGCTGCAGATCCTCAACATCCTGGAAGGCTACGACCTCACGCGCTACGGCTTCGGCAGCCCGGAACACGTGCACCTGTTCGCCGAGGCCAAGAAGCTGGCCTTCGCCGACCGCGCGCGCTGGTACGCCGACCCGGCGTTCGGCAAGCAGCCGGTCGAGCAGTTGATCTCCAAGCGTTACGCGCAGCAGCGCCGCAAGCTGATCTCGATGGACAAGGCCGCGCGCGAAGTGCAGCCGGCCACGCCCAAGGAGCTGGACGAGGGCGACACCATCTACCTGACCGTCGCCGACGCCGACGGCATGATGGTCTCGCTGATCCAGTCCAACTACCGCGGCATGGGCAGCGGCATGGCCGCGCCGGGCCTGGGCTTCATCTTCCAGGACCGCGGCGAGCAGTTCGTGCTCAAGGAAGGGCACCCCAACTCGTTCGCGCCGGGCAAGCGCCCGTTCCACACCATCATTCCCGCGTTCGTGACCAAGGACGGCAAGCCCTGGCTGTCGTTCGGCGTGATGGGCGGCGCGATGCAGCCGCAGGGGCACGCGCAGATCGTGATGAACCTGATCGACTTCGGCATGAACCTGCAGGAAGCCGGCGATGCGCCGCGCATCCAGCACGACGGCTCCACCGACCCGGCCGGGCAGGCCACGGTGATGAGCGACGGCGGCGAGCTCGACCTGGAAACCGGCTACCCGTACGAGACCGTGCGCGAACTGATGCGCAAGGGCCACAGCGTGCGCTTCGCCAACGGTCCCTACGGCGGCTACCAGGCGATCATGGTCAATCCCAACGGCGGCTATGTCGGCGCCAGCGAATCGCGCAAGGACGGCCAGGCCGCGGGCTATTGAGCCGCGGCCGTATCGGCATGAACGACGATCGCGACATCGCGCTGTTTTCCTACGGCACCTTGCAACTGGCCGAGGTACAGCGCGCGACCTTCGGGCGCTCGCTGCACGGCGAGAGCGATGCGCTCAGCGGGTATCGCCGCAGTTCGATCCGGATCGAGGACGCCCAGGTCGTGGCGACCAGCGGCGAGGCCTATCACCCGATCGTCGAATACAGCGGCGATCCCGCCGACACGGTGCCGGGCACGGTGTTCGCGATCAGCGCCAAGGAGCTGGCCCAGGCCGACGCCTACGAAGTCGACGACTACGAACGCGTCGAAGCGCCGTTGCTGTCGGGGCGCCGGGCCTGGGTCTACGTGAAGCGCAAAACCCAGTCGTAGGATGCGGTGAGCCGCAGGCGAACCGCGTCGTCGCGGCCCCCGCTTCCCAAAAACTCAATCCGCCGGCACCGTGCGCGAGCGCGCCCACTCGCGCAGGCCTTCGACCTGCTCGGCCATCATCACCGACAGCGGACGGGTCTGCTTGAGCTCGGCGCGTAGCTGGAAATCCGACAGCGGCCCGTTGGCCGCGTGCGCGGCGTACAGCGCGGCGACGATGGCCTGCTCGATCTCGGCGCCGGAAAAACCGTCGCTGGCCGTCGCCAGCGCGGGCAGGTCGAAACCTTCCGCGGCCAGCGAGCGCTTGCGCAGGTGCAGGGCGAACAATTCGATGCGCGCGGACGGGTCGGGCAGGTCGACGAAGAAGATCTCGTCGAAGCGGCCCTTGCGCAGCAGTTCCGGCGGCAGCGCGTCGATCTGGTTGGCGGTGGCGACCAGGAACACCCGCGACTTGCGCTCGGCCATCCAGGTCAGCAGATAACCCAGCACGCGCCGCGACACCCCGCCGTCGCCGTCGCCGCTGTCGCCGGCCAGGGCCTTCTCGATCTCGTCGATCCACAGCACGCACGGCGACAATTGCTCGGCCGAGGCCAGCGCCGCGCGCAGGTTCTTCTCGGTCTCGCCGTGGAACTTGTCGTACAGGGTGCCGAAATCCAGCCGCACCAGCGGCACGCCGAAACCGGCCGCGACCGCCTTGGCCAGCATCGACTTGCCGCAGCCCTGCACGCCCAGCAGCAGCATGCCCTTGGGCGGGTCCAGCCCGGGCGGCGGCTCGCCGCCGGTGAACACGCCGCGGCGCTGTTCGACCCAGCGCTTGAGCCGGCGCGCGCCGGCGACGTCGCCCATGCGCGCGCTGTCGTATTCGTAATGCAGGTGGCCGGAGCGGTTGAGCAGCTCGAACTTGAGCTTGGCCAGTTCTGGCAGGTCGTCGGCGGCGATCGCGCCGTCGCGGAAAATCAGGTGGCGCGCGATCCGGCGCGCGTCGACCGGGTCCAGGCCCTGCAGGTTGCGCACGATCTGCTTGACCACCTCGGCGTCGACCTCGACCCGGCGGCCGCCGTGCTCGCGCATGTAGTTCTCGGCTTCCTCGCGCACCAGCTTGAGCAGGGCATTGGCGTCGGGCAGGCGCGGCGTGTAGCGCACCGCCAGCGAGTCCAGGTCCGGCGGCAGCTCGACCTTGTGCCCGATCAGTACCAGCACGTGCGGCTGGCAGCCGCGACGTTGCAGGATCTCGCGCAGCTGGCGCTGGGTGCTGGCGTAACCCAGGTAGGGATGGGCGTCGAACAGCAGGTAGATGCCGCGCTGGTCGGCGTCGCGGATCGCCTGCAGGGTCGCGGAGATATCCGGCGCGACCCGGGTCTCTTCGTCCTCGCGGTCGATATCGACCCGGCGCAGGCCCTCGGTGATCGACCAGCGGTACAGCGCGCGCCAGACCTGCATCAGCGCCTGCCGGAACAGTTCGACCACGCGGCCTTCGTCGCGGGTCTCGATCACGATCAGGGAGGTGTTGGCGCGGATCAGCGCGGTCAGGTCTTGCAGATCGGTCATGGAAGCGGTCTTCGAGGTCGCCGCCATGATATCGGCCCGCCGCGCGCGCCGCAGAACCCTTGAGCGCACACGCCGCAACCGCGACCATGGACGGATCGCGCCCGGCGGCGCGCCGACCGCGACCGCGATGGCCTTCGACGCCTTTGCCCTGGTGCTGGCCATGCTGGCGCTGGGTTATCTGTTCCAACGCCTGCGGGTGCTGCCCGAGAGCGCGGCGCAGACCTTGAACCTGGTGGTGCTGTACGTCTGCCTGCCTGCGGCCGTGCTGCGCTACGCCCCGCGCCTGCACCTGGAGCCGGCGCTGCTGGGCGTGGCCGCGGTGCCCTGGCTGCTGCTGGCCGCGACCGTGGCCGCGGTCGGCGCGCTGTCGCGCTGGCTGAAGTTGCGCCGCGACGAACACGCGGTGCTGTTGCTGACCGTCGCCCTGGGCAACACCAGTTTCCTCGGCTATCCGCTGACCCGCGCCCTGATCGGCGAACACGCGCTGCCCTATGCGGTGGTCTACGACCAGTTCGGCGCCTTCCTGATCCTGTCCACGTTCGGCTTGTGGGTGCTGGCACGTTACGGTGGCGACAGCGCGCCCAACGCCCGCGACATGCTGCGCCGGGTGCTGCGCTTCCCGCCGCTGTGGGCGCTGCTGCTCGGCTTCACGGTGATGCCGGCGCAACCGCCGAGCTGGATCGCCGGCGGCCTGCAGCGCCTGTCGGACGCCTTGCTGCCGCTGGCGATGCTGACCATCGGCCTGTCGGTGAAGCTGGCGTTGCCACGCGAGGAGCTCAAGCCGTTGGTGGCCGGCCTGGCCCTGAAGCTGGCCCTGATGCCGGCGCTGGCCTGCGTGCTGGTGCCCTGGCTGGGCCTGCACGGCGAAATGGCGCGCGCGACCGTGCTGGAATCGGCGATGCCGCCGATGGTCACCGCCGGCGCGCTGGCGATCGCGCACCAGCTCGCGCCGCGCCTGGCCGCGGCCATGGTCGGCTACGGCCTGCTGCTGTCGCTGATCACCTTGCCGCTGTGGGCGCGCGTGGCGGTGGGTTAGGGCGCGCAGGGGGAGCGGCGGCTGCGGCGGCCCGGCTGGAGGAGCGCGGCTTGCGAACGAGCGCTCCGCCGGGTGGCTTGCCCGAGGATCCCAGGCAGCGCGCCCTGATCCAGGCTGGCCGCCGCCTGGTCGAAATCGCCCCCGCCCCGTGATAGCCCCGGCCCCACCCCCGGTGTACGCTGCGGCTTCCGCCTAGAGGGAGCTCGCATGAAGACCGTGCTGGTGGCCAGTTCCAAGGGGGGCGTGGGCAAGACGACCATCGCCACCCATCTCGCCGCGCAGTCGGCGCTAGAAGGCCTGCGCACCGCGCTGGTCGATGCCGATCCGCAAAACTCCTCCACGCGCTGGGCGCAACGCCGCGCCACGCTCGAAAGCGCGGTCCTGCCGCTCGACGGCACCCGCCGCAAATCCTGGCGCAAAGCCCTGCCCGAGGACACCCAGCGGATCGTGATCGACGCTCCGGCCGGGGCCATGGCCGAGGACCTGGAAGCCTTCCTCGACGTCGCCGACGCGGTGGTCGTGCCGGTGCAGCCCTCGACCCTGGATATCGAAGCCACGGTGCCGTTCCTGGACACCCTGGCCCGGCACCCGCGGGTCCGCCGCGGCCAGCTGCGCGTGGGCCTGATCGGCAACAAGCTCAAGCCCTGGACCAATGCCTCGCAGCAGGCGGTGGAACTGCTCAGCGAATGGCCCTACCCGATGGTCGGGCAGCTGCGCGACAGCCAGGCCTATGTGGTGATGACCGCGCTGGGCAAGAGCCTGTTCGACTACCACTCGGCGCAGATCCGCGAGCACCAGGCCGACTGGCAGTCGTTGCTGAAGTGGCTGAAGAAGTAAGCGCTGACGGGAACGAAGCGATGGCCATGAGGTGCCGCGCCCTGGCGTTCACACGACCGGCGCGGCCGCATGGCTACCTTTCTGCGTCTCCGACAGGCATCCTGCTTACCCAGTGCTCGCGCATCGACGCGTTGCCCGTTCCTTCCACTCGCAAGCGGCCCAATCCATGCGCGAACTGATTCTGCTCCGCCACGCCCATGCCGAGCCGGCCGCCCAAGGGCAGGCCGATCTGGACCGGCCCCTGTCGGCCGAGGGGCTGGCCGAGGCCGAGGCCGCCGGCCGCTGGCTGGCCGAGAACAAACTGGTGCCCGATTGCGTGCTGTGCTCGCCCTCGCGACGCACCCGCGAAACCCTGGAGGCGGTGCTGGCCGCGATCGGCTACGTCGATCAGCGCATCGAACCGTCGATCTACGAGGCCACCCCGGGCACCTTGATCTCGCTCGCCGACCTGCACGTGGAGGCCGAGCGGCTGATGCTGGTCGGCCACAACCCAGGCCTGGAACGGCTGGCCGCGCTGCTGCACAGCGGCCAGTCCGGCGACTACCGCGGCATGCCTCCGGGCGGCGTCGCGGTGCTGACCGTGCCGGCCGACACCAGCCTGGAACCGGGCGTCGCCCAGCTCAGCGCCTTTTGGTGGCCGTGAGGCCGCAGCGCCCGACGGCCGCACGCACCCTCGCCGCGATCGGCTTCCTGTGTTCCGCGCTGGCCTGCGCGCCGCTCGCGGCGCAGGCGCCGGCGCCGATGTCGTCGGGTTTCGATCCGTTCTACACCCGCTTCGGTTTCGAACTGCGCACGCGTTGGGGCCAGCGGGTCGAAGGCACCTTCCCCAGTTACGAAGGCGAGGTGACGGTGCTGCCCGACGGCCGCCACCAGGTCCGCATCGCGCTGGCCACCGGCGCGGTCAAGGTCGCCGACTCGGCCCGCTACACCGAGCTCGCGCGCGGCCGCCGCTTCTTCGACTCGGCGCGCTACCCGCGCATCGAATTCCTGTCCGAGCCGCACGCGGCCGAGCTGGTGCGCGAAGGCGGCAAGCTGCGCGGCCGCCTGACCCTGCACGGCGTCAGCCGGATGGAGACCTTCGTGCTCGCGCCCAGCCTCTGCCTGAGTCCCGGCAAGGACTGCGACGTGATCGCCCACGGCAGCGTCAGCCGCGACGACTACGGCCTGGACGGCTGGCAGCTGGCCTTGAGCGATCGGGTCCGCTTCACCCTGCGCGTGCGCCTGCAACACGACCTGATGCGGAGTCCGGCGCCGTGAAAGCCTGGCAACGCGCCACCCTGGTCGCGCTCGCGCTGAGCCTGTCGGCCTGCGCCGGGCTGTCGCAGGCGCAACGCGATCGCGCGACCGAGATCGTCGTCGCCGCACGCCCGACCCAGATCGACTGCACCGCCATCGACGCTTGCGCCCAGCCCTCGCCGCTGCGCGACCTGGCCACGCGTGCGCTGGCCGAATCCGGTCCCGACACGCCGCGCCACTACGCCCTGATCCTCGACCACGGCCCGGACGCGCTGCTCGCGCGCATCAACCTGATCCGCAGCGCGACCACCGCGATCGATCTGCAGACCTATATCTACGACGAGGACGACGCCGGCCGTCTGGTCCTGGACGAGCTGATCGCGGCTGCGCGCCGCGGCGTGCGCGTGCGCCTGCTGCTGGACCAGTTGGCCGCGTTCAAGCACATCGAGACCCTGGCCGCACTGTCCGGCACGCACGCCAACTTCGAGGTCCGGCTGTACAACCCGGTGCTCAAGCGCGCTCGCATCACCTATCCGCAGTACCTGCTGGCCGCGGCCTGCTGTTGGCGCCGGCTCAACCAGCGCATGCACACCAAGCTGCTGCTGGTCGACGGCGCGGTCGGCATCACCGGCGGGCGCAACTACCAGGACGACTATTACGACTGGGACGACGAGTACAACTTCCGCGACCGCGACCTGCTGGTGGCCGGGCCGGCCGCGCGGGTGATGGACGAGGACTTCGTGCGCTTCTGGGACGATCGCCGCAGCGTGCCGGTCGAGCGCCTCAAGGACGTGGGCACCTATCTGATCCGCAGCGGCGTGCCGAAGCTGCCGGCGACCGCGTTCGAACGCCCGGAGCGCGCCCAGGCCATGCGCCGCGATGCCGGCGACGCCGAGCTGGTGCGCGAACGCCTGGTCGCGCATGCGCTGGCGGTGGGCCAGGTGCGCTACATCGCCGACTCGCCGGAGAAGCACCGCGGCAACGGCATCGACGGCGCCCAGTCCTCCGCTTCGCTGCGCGGCCTGATCGAATCGGCGCAACGCGAAGTGCTGCTGCAGACGCCCTATCTGGTGCTGTCGGACGCCGCCCAGGCGATGTTTCGCAATTTGCGCAAGCGGCCGGCGCCGCCGCGCGTGATCGTCTCGACCAACAGCCTGGCCGCGACCGACGCGTTCATCGCCTACGCCCTGTCGTACAAGTACAAGCGCCGCTACCTGCGCGAATTCGGCTTCGATATCTACGAGTACAAGCCGTTCCCGGCCGACGCGCCGATCGACATCGCCACCACCGGCGCGACGCTGCCGGACCTGGGCCTGGACGACCTGCCGCCGGAGCCGGCGCCGAGAACGCTGCGCGAGCAGCGCCTGGATCGTTCCAGCGTGATCTCGCGCACCCAGTACCGCACGCCGCTGTCGCGCGAATACGCGGCGATGCGCTACGCGCGCCGCCGCGCCAACGAGCCGGTGCCGCTCAAGCGCGCCGGCGTGCGCATCGGCATGCACGCCAAGTCGATGGTGATCGACGAGCGCATCGGCGTGGTCGGCACCCACAACTTCGATCCGCGCGGCGACCGCTACAACACCGAGAGCGCGGTGGTGATCGACGATGCCGTGTTCGCCGCCGAACTCGCGGCCAGCATCCGCCGCGACATCAAGCCGGAAAATTCCTGGGTGATCGCGCGCCGCGACAAGCCGCCGGTGTTTTCGGGGCTGGAGTATTCGCTGGGCAAGGTCTCCGAGCAGCTGCCGCTGTTCGACCTGTGGCCGATGCGCTATGCGACCAGCTACGAATTCGTGCCCGGGCCGGACTGCCCGCACCCGCTGTACCGCAACCAGCCCGGATTCCGCGCCTGCTACCGCCCGGTCGGGGACTTTCCCGAGGTCAGCCTGGGCCCCAAGCGCCTGATCACGCGTATTTTCACCGCCTTCGGGGCGGGCCTGGCGCCGATTCTGTAGGCCCCGGGCGCCCGGTCAGGGCCTCCTAAATCATTGATATTTCAGGAAACTGTCCCGGCATCGGTCCGGGACGGTGCGCGTCTGCGCGCGTCCGGAGCAGGTCACATCCCCCGGCATAGGTCGTCAGTCATGGGCCGATCGATGCAACCGCGGGCCCGCGAATCTCATCTCTATCAGCAAGTTCCAGTGTTGCAGCCCGCCGCAAACAGACAGGTCTTTGGTGGGGTGACTTCCGGCATATGGAACAAGAGGCCAGGTGTTGTACTCTACCAACACACCGAAGCACTATCACTCCCCCACCGACCCAGGACACCGCCATGAACGTCTCCAAGCTCTTCGACCGCAACGTCTCTTCCACGAGTAGCCAGAACCGCAACGCTCCCGTCGCCCCGGTCCGCCACGTCCACCGCGAACGCGACTTCGGCGTCGGCTACGGCAACAGCTCCGGCTACGCCAGCAGCCGCCGCTACACCGGCAACGACTGGGCCCAGCCGCGCTTCCGCTGCGCGTAACCCTCGGTGTCGTCCTGGTCGTGTGTCGGTCCGCTCCATAAAGCCGGGACCGGCGCGCTGCGCCCCTCTCCACGCAGTGCGCCGGTCAGAAGGCCGAGCCCGCCGACTGTAGTCCCCAGTCGCGCCGTCTTACCCCCTAAACGCAGGGCAGCCCCGATTCCCGGCTAAGGAATCCCCCGGCTGACCCTGCGTTCTTTTCGTCCGCGCCGCACGCCTGGGCTATCGTGGCGCGATGACCGCCGCCGCTACCCGACCCGTATTCCGCCGCCCCAGTAGCCTGGAGCAGCTCAACGCCAGCTCGCGCGATACCGCGATGGAGCCCCTGGGCATCGTCTTCACCGAGATCGGCCCCGACTACCTGCGCGCGACCATGCCGGTCGACGCCCGCACCCACCAGCCCTACGGCCTGCTGCACGGCGGCGCCTCGGTGCTGCTGGCCGAAACCCTGGGCAGCAGCGCCGGCATGATGGCGGTGGACGAAGGCCAGGGCGTGGTCGGGATCGAGATCAACGCCAACCACCTGCGCGGCGTACGCAGCGGCATCGTCACCGGCACCGCGCGGCCGCTGCACATCGGCGCACGCACCCAGGTCTGGGAAATCCGCATCGAGGACGAATCCGCGCGCCTGGTCTGCATCTCGCGCCTGACCGTGGCGGTGATCGCGCGTTGAACCGCCGTCAGCGCTCATCGCCGCCGGTTGCGCGCGAGCGCGCTCGCCACGCCCCCGGCGCTTCGGTATCGTGCACAGGATGAATGCGCCGTCTCCCCACGCCGGCGCGGCCGCGCCCTCCGGTGCGCAGGCCGCGCGCGCGCTGCGTTACCTGATCCGTGTGCCGTTGCTGACGTGGCATCTGCTGGTCGACCTGCCGCTGGTACTGCTGCTGATCTCGCCCCTGACCGCCGGCATCCCGGTCGGCGACGAGCGCCTGGAACACCGCGTGATCCGCGCCTGGTCGGCCGGGCTGATGCGCATCTTCGGTTTCCGCCTGCGCCGGGTCGGCACGCCGCTGCCGGGCGCGGCGATGTTCGTCGCCAACCACGTCAGCTGGATCGACATCGAGGCCCTGCACAGCCAGCGCATGATGGGCTTCGTCGCCAAGCGCGAGATTTCCGGCTGGCCGGTGGTCGGCTGGCTGGCCGCGCGCGGCGAGACCATCTTCCATCACCGCGGCAGCACCGAATCGCTGGGCGGCGTGCTGCACGAAATGCTGGCGCGCCTGCGCGCCGGGCGTTCGGTCGGCGTGTTTCCGGAAGGCGGGACCCGCGGCGGCGGCGAGATCGGGCCCTTCCACGCCCGCATCTTTCTGGCCGCGGTCGAGGCCGGCGTGCCGGTGCAGCCGGTCGCGCTGCGCTACGGCGAGCATGGCGAGGCCCAGACCGTGGTCGCGTTCCAGAACCGCGAAAGCTTTTTCGCCAACTTCGTGCGCCTGCTCGGCGAACCCTCGCGCCGCGCCGAGATCCACTTCCTGCAGCCGATCCTGCCCGGCGAGACCGACGGCCGCCGGCGCATCGCCGACCTCGCGCGCCAGCGCATCGTCGAGGCGATGGGGCATTGAACCCCGGCGCCGGCGATGCCTACGATGAAGCCGCGCGCCCCCACCATGCCTCCGCCCCGATGCTGACCGCCGCCGACTACCGCCCACCGCGCTGGCTGCGCAACGCGCACCTGCAATCGCTGCTCGGCTCCAGCCCGCTGCGTCGGCGCCGCGCCGAACAGCGCCTGGCCGAACTGGGCGCGACCACCACCGAGCACCTGATCGACGGCGGCGAAGGCGTGCGCCTGCACGGCCTGCACAGCGTCGTAGCCGGCACCGAATCGCGCGGCCTGGTGCTGCTGCTGCACGGCTGGGAAGGCAGCGCCGAATCCAACTACATGCGCATGACCGCGGCCGAGCTGCTAGGCCGCGGCTTCGAAGTGTTCCGGCTCAACTTCCGCGACCACGGCGACACCCACCACCTCAACGAAGGCCTGTTCCACTCCAACCGCATCGGCGAAGTGCTGCACGCGGCCCGCGACGTGGCCCAGCGCTTCCCGCGCCGGCCGATGTCGGTGGCCGGCTACTCGCTGGGCGGCAATTTCGCCCTGCGCCTGGCCCTGCAGGCGCCCGAGGCGGGTCTGCCGCTGACCTACGCGGCCGCGATCTGCCCGGTGCTGGACCCGGCCCGGACCATGGATGCGATGGAGCAGGGCCTGCCGATCTACCTGTGGTACTTCGAGCGCAAGTGGCGCGGCTCGCTGGCGCGCAAGCGCGAGCTGTTCCCGCAGTTCCACGATTTCGACGACAGCACCCTGGGCCTGCGCATGCGTTCGCTGACCCAGTGGATGGTCGAGCGCCACACCGAGTACGGCACCCTGGACCGCTACTTCGACGGTTATTCGGTGGCCGCCGACCGACTGTCGCGCCTGCAGGTGCCGGTCAGCATCCTGATGGCCGAGGACGATCCGGTGATCCCGGTCGAAGGCTTCCGCGCGCTGACGCTGCCGCCGAATGCGCAGCTCGAGATCGCGCCCTGGGGCGGGCACTGCGGGTTTCTGGAAAGCGCGCGCCTGGATGGGTTTGCGGAGCGTTGGATCGCCGATCGGCTGGAGTCGGCTGCGTCGGCCTGAAGCCCCAAGCTCCCGCCGTTCCCTTCTCCCGCTSGCGGGAGAAGGTGCCCGCAGGGCGGATGAGGGCAGCGCYTGGCGGTGAAACTCCGTCCAGCTTCGCCCCTCACCCCAACCCACACCCCGGCCCGACCGCCAGCGGTCGGGCGTTCGGCGCAGCGCGAGCCGTGGCTCGCAAGCGCTGCCCCTCACCCCGCAAGCGGRAGAGGCGCCAATCGCCGCCCATACGCCGCCGCCCGCCCGGCCACGATCCTCCCGCTACAATGCGGGTTTGGCCTGAAGTCCCCAATCCCATGTACGAGACCACCCTCGATGCCCTGCGCCGCGGCGCGTCGGCAGAGGCCCTGTCCGCCGCCCAGGAACTGGTGGCGGCACAGCCGCAAGACCCGCATGCGCACCGACTGCACGCCGCCGCGCTCCGCTCCAGCGGCGACCGCGACGCCGCCATCGCCGCGATCGACCAGGCCATCGCGATCGCGCCGGAAGACGCCAATCTGCATCTGGAACGTGCCGGTCTGCTGCTCGACGGCCGCCAGCTCGACCAGGCCCAGGCCGCGCTCGCGCAGGCGATCGGTCTGGACCCGAATCAGTTCCCCGCCTACGTGGTGCAGTCGCAGCTGGCGATCTCGCGCGGCGACCTCGACGAGGCCGAACGCCTGATCCGTACCGCCGCGCGCATCGCTCCGGACCACCCGCAGGTGGCCGCGGTCGAAGGCACCCTGATGCTGCGTCGCGGCGACGCCGACGGCGCGCTGGCCCTGCTCAGCGGCGCCGCCGAACGCGCGCCCGACGAACCGCAGCTGCGTCACGCGCTCGGCTTCGCCTACCTCGCCAAGGGCCACTTCGCTTTCGCCGAACAGGCCTTCCGCGGCCTGATGGAGCGCACCCCCGCATCGGCGCCTTCGCTGCGCGTGCTGATCGTCGAATTGCTGCGCCGCCAGGGCCGCTCGGCCGAAGCCGCCGACGAACTCGCGCGCACCGTCGACGTCGACGCCAGCCCGGGCATGCAGCGTTGGCTGGGCGAGATCGAACTCGAAGCCGGCCGCGCCGACAGCGCCCTGCCGCGCCTGCGCGCCGCGCTCGCGGCCGAACCGCGCGACCGCCGCACTCTGTCGGCGCTGATCGAAGTCTGGCGCCGCCTCGGCGACGCCGACGACGCCCGCAACACGCTGGAAGCGGCCCTGGCCACGCATCCGCAGAGCGACGACCTGTGGCGCGCGCGCCTGCTGTTCGAACCGTTCGCGGGCGACGAAGCGCTCGGCATCGTCGAGCGCTGGATCGACGCGATGCCCGACTACATCCCGGCGCTGGAAGCGCGCGCGACCATCCACGACCATCACGGCGAGCGCGAACAGGCCGACGCTATCGCCCATCGCATCGTCGAGCTCAACCCCGGCGATACGCGTTCGGAACTGCGCATCATCGACAGCCTGATCCAGACCGATCCGGACGCCGCGGTCACGCGCGTGGAGAGCCTGCTCGCGCGCGCACCGGACGAGCAGGTCAAGTTGAACCTGCGTCATCTGCTCGGCCGCACCCTCGACCACGCCGGCCAGCCCGGCGCGGCCGCCGCGACCTGGATCGAGCTGCAGTCCGAAGCCGCGCCGCAGCGCCTGCCGCTGCCGCCGGTGACCACGCCGCGCACCAACTGGCCCGACCTGGCGCCGCTGCCGGAAGACGCGCCGGGCGTGCTGCTGCTGTGGGGACCGCCGGGTTCGCTGGTCGAGCGCCTCGCGCAGACTTTCGACCTCGCCCAGGGCCCGCTGCGCGCCGATCGTTTCGGTTCCAACCCGCCCAACGACCCGCTGCAGCGCTACGGCACCGCCGAAGCCCTGCTCGACGGCTCGATGGATCCGGCCTACCTGGTCAACCTGTGGCGCGCCGCGCTGCCCACGCGCGGCGTCAACGACGGCGCGATCTTCGACTGGCTGCTGTGGTGGGACAACTCGCTGCTGCTGGCGCTGCGCCCGCACCTGCCCGAAGCGGTGCTGATGATCGCCCTGCGCGATCCGCGCGACATGCTGCTGGACTGGCTCGCCTATGGCGCACCGGCGCCGTTCCGTCTGGAATCGCCGGAAGCCGGCGCGCGCTGGATGGCGATGGTGCTCAACCAGGTCGCCGCGCTGCACGAGCAGGACCTGTTCCCGCACCGCCTGATCAAGCTCGACGATATCTCGCAGGACCCGCAGGGCCTCGCCGTGGCGATCGCTCAGGCGCTGGAAATCGGCATCGCACCGCCGCCGATCGAAGCCCTCGGTCCGCAGCGCTTCGCCCCCGGTCATTGGCGCGCGTTCGCCGAACCGCTGGCCGAGGCCTTCGCCGTGCTGACGCCGGTCGCCAAGCGCCTGGGCTATCCGGAAGCCTGAGTTCGCCGCGTCCGGATGGGCGCGCGATTTCACAGACGCGGGATGCGCGCATCCCGCGTCGGATCGCCGGAGAGGCCGAACGAGAACGGCCTAAGGCCGGCCGATGTTCGTCTCGGACAACAACGGCTACGAAAGGCTGGTGAACGATGCCGGCAAGAACTCCAAGCCTCTGCGTCGCACCCGCCATAGCCATCACCCGGTCGACGACGCCAAGGCCAATGCGGAAGCCCTGCTCACGATGCGTTCGGACATGGGCCCGCGCATCGTCCTGTAGTAATTTGTCCGCTCAGCCGATGCCGTGATGCGCGCGGGTCGATGCGATTCCCTGCCTGGAGGCGGTATGCAAATCCACAGCGACAGTTTCCAACGCGGCCAGCGCCTGGCCGCCGAGTTCGCCGCCGGCCAGCCCACGGCCGACGGCTACGGCTTCGCGCCGAACCGCAATCCGCATCTGGCCTGGACCGACGCGCCCGCGGCGACGCGCTCGTTCGCGCTGCTGTGCATCGACCCCGACGTGCCGACGGTCGCCGAGATGGTCGGCCGCGACGACGTGCAGATCCCGGTCGAGCAGCCGCGCACCGATTTCTGCCATTGGGCGATGGCCGACCTGCCCGCCGACCTGCGCGAAATCGCCGCCGGCAGCTGCAGCGACGGCGTGGTCGCGCACGGCAAAGCCGACCCCGCCGGCCCGCGCGGCGCGCGCCAAGGCCTGAACGACTACACCGGCTGGTTCGCCGGCAACGCCGATATGGCCGGCGACTGGCGCGGCTACGACGGTCCGTTCCCGCCGCCCAACGACCTGCGCCTGCACCGTTATTTCTTCCGCGTGTTCGCGCTCGACGTCGAGCGCCTCGATCTGCCGGAGCGCTTCGGCGCCGCCGACGTGCTGCGCGCGATGCACGGCCATGTCCTGGCCGAGGCCTCGACCTACGGCACTTATTCGCTGAACCCCGCGGTTTCCAGCTAAGACCGCCCAGGCGTTGGGGGACGCCATGCAGATCCGATTGCCGCGCCTGACCGTGATGACGGCGCGTGGGCGCGACAGTTTCGAACGCACGCAACTGCAGGCCATGGAAGCCGTCGCGGCATTGACGGTGCACGCGGTGCCGACGGCGCTGAGCCGGCCCGCGTTCGCGGAGCTGTGCGGCGGTGCCGATATCGTCGGCCTGACGCCGCGCGCCATGCCGGATCTGGATCGCGACAGCATCGCGGCGGTGTCCGGACTGCGCGCGCTCGCCGTCCATGCGACCGGCACGGAGTGGGTCGACGTCGACTACCTGCGCGCGCGCAACATCGCGTTCGCCAGCTGCACCGACTATTCGGCGCAGACCGTCGCCGAGCACGCCATGGCCATGCTGCTGACGCTGAGTCGCCGCACCCATCTCAGCGACCGCATCGCGCGTGGCGAGCTGGCACACGAAGTGTCCCTGCGCGGCTGGGAACTCGCCGGCAAGCGCATCGGCATGATCGGCTACGGCCAGATCGGCCGCCGGATCGGCGCGCTCGCGCAGGCGTTCGGCATGGAACTGGTATGGACCGATCCGGCGCTGGCGCCCGATGCCGCCGCACGCTCCTTGGCCGAACTGCTGGAATCGTCCCACGTGGTGATGCTGGCCTGCAGCCGCGAGCGCAACGCACCGCCCTTGCTGGGCGAGGAACAGCTGCAGCGCATGCGCCCCGGCGCCTATCTGATCAATCCGGCCCGTCGCGCGCTGGTCGATCCGGGCGCGGTGCTCGAAGCGATCGCGTCCCGGCGGCTGGCCGGATACGCGGTGGACGACTACGTCTTCAGCGATGCGCAGACGCGGCATCTGGAACCCGGCCGCATCCTCCAAAGCGGGCACTCGGCCTGGTACTCGGACGAAGCGATGGCGCGCGGCCTGCAGCAATGGGTGGAATCGCTGGTCCGGCTGGCACGGGAATTCAGACATGACTGACACCGCGATCGGCAGCGCAACGGCGCCGGACCTGGGCAGGCTGTCGCAACTCCGCCTGGGCTTGCTGTGGGCGAGTTCGCTGGCGCCGCTGGCGTTCGTCGCCTTGCTTCTGGCGCTGCGCTGGCCGCAGTACTGGCTCTGGATCAATTTCGAGCAGACGCCGATGACCAGCCTGGAAGTCGCGGTGATGGCGTCGACGGCGATGCTGGCGCTGCTGGCCGGTTCGCGCGCCTGGCTGTACGGGCGGCCGCATGCGCAAACCTGGTGGTTGCTGGCGGCGGCGTTCCTGTTCTTCGCTCTGGACGATCGTTTCGCCCTGCACGAGCGCCTACGCGATCGCGTCCTCGCGCCACACGGCGTGTCGGTTCCGCTGCTGCCGTGGGTATCGCCGGGCGACTTCGTCGTCATGCTGTACGCCGCCATCGGATTGCTGTTCCTGCCGCGCGTCTGGCGGATGCTGGGCGCGCATGCCGGCGCGCGCCTGCGTCTGGGCCTGGGGCTGGCGGTGGCCGTGGTCGCGGTGTCGCTGGACACCATCGACCTGGGCCTGCTGCCGGTCCAATGGCAACGGCTGGAGCAGACCATCGAGGAATGCCTCGAACTCGCCGCGCAGGTGCTGTTCCTGCAAAGTTTCCTGTGCGCGCTGATCGGCGACGTCGCCGCTGCGCATGCGCAAGTTCCAGCGGCCGGCTCTGCTGTCGGTACCCGAGCGGCCGGCGTATCGTAAGCACCTTCGATCGCAGCCAGGAGTCGAAAGTGCAGCCGGCACAGGCGGGCATCCCCATCCACGGCGATCCGCTGGCGATCGTCACCGGCGCCAGCCGCGGCATCGGCGCGGCGATCGCGCGCAAGCTCGCCGCCGACGGTTATCGCGTGCTCGCGGTCGCGCGCTCGCACGAGGCGCTGGACGCGCTGGTCGATACCCTGGCGACGCCCTCGCTGGCGCTGGCCTGCGACCTGAGCGAGCCCGCCGCGGCGCAACGGGTGATCGAACTCGCGCTGGAACGGCACGGCCGCATCGATGCCCTGGTCAACAACGCCGGCGCGACGCCGCGCGGCGACTTCCTGTCGTTCACCGATGCCGACTGGCAGGACGGCTTCGCGCTCAAGTTCCACGGCGCGGCGCGTCTGTGCCGGGCGGCGTGGCCGCATCTGGTCGCGACCCAGGGCCGCATCGTCAACATCGCCGGCATCGGCGGCCGCACCGGCAGCGCCGAGTTCGCGATCGGCGGCGCGGTCAACGCCGCGCTGCTGAATCTGAGCAAGGTCCTGGCCGACCGCGGCATCGCCGACGGCGTGCGGGTGAACGCGGTCAATCCCAGTTCGATCGCGACCGAGCGCACCCAGCGCCGCATCGAAGCCCTGGCGCGCGAGCGCGGCATCGAACCGGCGCAGGCCGCGGCCGAGCTCGCCCGCCAGCTGCGCGTGGCCCGCTACGGCACGCCTGAGGAGGTCGCGCAGGTGGTCGCGTTCCTGCTGTCGGACGCCGCCAGCTACATGCAGGGCGCGATCGTCGACGTCGACGGCGGGCAGACCCGCACCCTCTAGCCCGGGCCCAGCCTGACGTTGTTTCCGGCCACGGAACTGCTAGATTTTCCCCGTTCGCAGGGGGAACGCTATGGAAGAACAGAACCCGTACCGCGCCTCCAGCGCGGCGGTGGCCGATGTCGTGGAATTGGTGGACGTCGAGTCCGCCACCAAGTGGCGCCGCTTTTTCAACTGGCTGATCGACAAGCTGATCGTGCTGCTGTGCGGCGCCTTGCTCGGCGTGCTCGCGGCGCTGTCGGGCAACGAAGCCGTGCTCGCGTGGATCGATCGCATCGACCGCCTGACCGATATCCTGCTGACCGCCGCGATCACGGTGGTCTACTACGCTTTCATGGAAGGCGCGTTCGGTTTCACCATCGGAAAGCTGATCACCAACACCCGCGTGGTGGACGAGTACGGCAGGGCGCCGGGCTTCGCGCGCGCGTTCTTGCGCAGCCTGTGCCGCCTGATTCCGTTCGATGCCTTGTCGCTGCTGTTCAGCGATGGAGAAGTCCGCCGCGGCTGGCACGACTCCCTGACCAAGACCTACGTGATCCGCCGTCCGCGTCCGGGCCAGCGCGTCGGCCGGCCGCGTCATGCGATCAGCAGCCAGTTCGGCGAAGGCATCGTGCCGCAGCCGGGACGGGTCGCGGCGGACACCGGCGCGGCGGCCAGCATTACGGTCGCGCCCTGAGCGCGGCCATCGCGACCGCCCGGTCCCGGGTGGTCGCGATGGGGTAGTCGCGGCGGCAGGACCTACTTCGAGACGATCTCGGACTCGACCACCATGTCGAGTACGTAGGCCACCGACGAGGCGTCGGCCGGCGGGTTCTGGATCGCGTACTTCTTTACCCGCAGCACGTTGCGCACGCCGGGTTCGTGGGTGTAGCCCTCGATGTCCTGGTACAGCGGCTGCCAGGCGGCGTCGCTCTTGATTGTCACGCCGTTGGCCTGGTAACGGCGCTCGCGCACCTGCAGGCACTGCATGTTCGGGATCAGCGGGTGCGAGCACGGCGCGCGCTGCGGGGCGACTTCGAAAAACACCGTGGCGCCTTCGCCGCCGTAGCGCGTGGCCGGCGTCGGCGCGCCTTCGAAGCTGAGCCGGTCGCCGTTGGCGGCGGTCAGCAGCAGGCGCGGCGCGTCGGCCCCGCCTTCGATCCGCGCCGGCAGCGAGCCGCGCAGGCGTTCGCCGATGGCTTGGTCGAGTTCCATCAGGCGCGTGTCCGCGCAGGCCATCAGCGTCTGCGCCATGTCGCCAAAGCTCAGCGCCTTGGCGTCGCGGGTGTAGCTGCCGCTGGCGCGGTTGCAGCCGCCGCTGACGCTGACCCGGCCGCGGTCGAAGTCCAGTTGCAGCGGGCGCTTCGGGTCCGGCACGAGCGCGGCGATCGGCTTGCCGCTGCTGTCGGTCGCGTCGGTCAGGCGCCAGTGGTAGGCGTCCAGGCTGAGGGCCGCGCTCGCGGTGCTGGCGTCGACATCGCGGCCGGCGCCGGTGGCTTCGGGCGCGGTGTTGGATGCGCAGGCGGCGAGGGCCAGGCTGAGCAGTGCGGGGGCGAGCATCTTCATGTGGGGTTTTCCGTTTCGATAGCCGAACCATGCGAACGCATCGGCTCGACCGGTGGGGTCAAGCCTATTCAGTATCGTTCAGGCCACGAAAAGGAAGGATGAATTCCACACGCATCGGCGCCGCAGGCGCCGGATGCCGCCGCGCGCGGCGCGGATCAGCTGCCCGACGGCATCAACAGCAGCAGCGCCGCACCCAGGGCGAAGCGGTAGTAGGCGAACACGGTGAAGCGATGCTTCTGGATGTAGTGCAGCAGCCACTTCACTGCCACGAACGCGGTCGCCGCCGAGGCCGCGAACGCGACCGCGAGCGCGGTCCAGTTCTCGCTCGTCGCGGCCGGTGTGCCGATCACGCCCAGCAGTTCGTAGGCGGTGGCCGCGAACATGGTCGGGATACCGACCAGGAACGCGAACTCGGTCGCCGCCGCGCGGCTGGTGGTGCCGGCGAGCAGGGCGACGAAGATGGTCGCGGCCGAGCGCGAGGTGCCCGGGAACACGCCCGCGATCACCTGCGCCACGCCGACCAGGATCGCCACGGTCCAGCTGATCGTCGTGCGCTCGCCCAGGGTCTGCGCGTGCTTGGCCGCGTAGTGCTCGGCCACCAGCATCCAGATGCCGCCCAACACCAGCGCCCAGGCGATCGGCAGCACCTTGTGGGGCAGTACGAAGCCCAGCTTCTTGACCGTGAGGCCCAGCACCGCGGTGACGCCGAAGGCGACGATCAGCTTGAGCAGGTAGTCGCGGTTGTCGGGCTGCATGAAGCCGGTCGCCAGCTGCCACAGCCGGCGCCGGTAGATCAGCACCACCGCCAGGATCGCGCCGGCCTGGATCGAGATGTTGAACAGGTCCGAACGGCTGCCCAGCCAGTGCTGCGCGATCAGCAGGTGGCCGGTGCTGGAAATCGGCAGGAATTCGGTGACGCCTTCGATGATGCCGAGCAGGAGCGCGGCGAGCAGATCGGTCATTGAGTGGGAATCGTGCGAAGCGAGAGGGCGGCAGGACGGCAGGGACAAAAACCGCAGCAGGATATCCTAAAGAGCGCTTGGTCCAAATTGGTGCATTCACAAACGGAAAAGCACCAATAGGAAGCATTGCTGCGGTGCGCCAAGATTAATTTTCTTGATAATCAATCATATACGTTAATTCAGAACTTGGCACGCTGCTTGCTTTACTTAAGCCAAGCAGCTCAAAGCCGCGCACCGCACGTCCTGTCCCTTCCCAATCCGGATCCAGTCCATGTCCCTCGAACACGTCGAAAAGCTCGTCAAGGACCACAAGGTCGAATTCGTCGACCTGCGTTTTACCGACATGCGTGGCGTTCAGCACCACGTGACCTTCCCCAAGTCGATCGTCGAGCCGGCGCTGTTCGAAGACGGCAAGATGTTCGACGGCTCGTCGATCAGCGGCTGGAAGGGCATCAACGAGTCGGACATGATCCTGCTGCCCGACGCCTCGACCGCGGTCCTGGATCCGTTCACTGCCGATCCGACCCTGATCCTGACTTGCGACATCCTCGACCCGGCGACCATGCAGGCCTACTCGCGCGATCCGCGCGGCGTCGCCAAGCGCGCCGAGGCCTACCTCAAGTCCAGCGGCATCGCCGACCAGGCCTTCTTCGGTCCTGAGCCCGAGTTCTTCATCTTCGACTCGGTGCGCTACGCCAACGAGATGGGCCACACCTTCTTCCACGTCGATTCGGAAGAAGCCGCGTGGAACTCGGGCAAGGAATACGAAGGCGGCAACAGCGGTTACCGTCCGGGCGTGAAGGGCGGCTACTTCCCGGTCGCGCCGCTGGACTCGCTGCACGACATCCGCGCCGAGATGTGCAAGACGCTGGAACAGGCCGGCATCGAAGTCGAAGTGCACCACCACGAAGTCGCCAACGCCGGCCAGTGCGAGATCGGCACCAAGTTCAATTCTCTGGTCGCCAAGGCCGACGAACTGCTGACGATGAAGTACATCATCAAGAACGTCGCCCACCGCAACGGCAAGACCGCGACCTTCATGCCCAAGCCGATCGTCGGCGACAACGGCAGCGGCATGCACGTGCACCAGTCGCTGGCCAAGGGCGGCGTCAACCTGTTCTCCGGCGACGGTTACGGCGGCCTGTCGCAGATGGCGCTGTGGTACATCGGCGGCGTGTTCAAGCATGCGCGCGCGATCAACGCGTTCACCAACTCGGGCACCAACAGCTACAAGCGCCTGGTGCCGGGCTTCGAGGCGCCGGTGATGCTGGCCTATTCGGCCCGCAACCGTTCGGCGAGCTGCCGCATTCCGTACGTGGCCAACCCGAAGGCGCGCCGCATCGAGATGCGCTTCCCCGACCCGATCCAGTCCGGCTACCTGACCTTCGCCGCGCTGATGATGGCCGGCCTGGACGGCATCAAGAACCAGATCGACCCGGGCGCGCCCAGCGACAAGGACCTGTACGACCTGCCGCCGGAAGAAGAGAAGGGCATTCCGACCGTCTGCCATTCGCTCGACCAGGCCCTGGAAGCGCTGGACAAGGACCGCGACTTCCTCAAGGCCGGCGGCGTGTTCACCGACGACTTCATCGACGGCTACATCGCGCTGAAGATGCAGGAAGTGACCAAGTTCCGCGCCGCAACCCATCCGCTCGAGTACCAGATGTACTACGCCGTCTGATGACTGGGCCGCGTACGAACATCGGGTCTTCGGACCGGCGGATGTCCGGCCCGGTCCTGTCGGACCGGGCGCTCGCCGGGCCGGAATGCGCTTCAACGCATTCCGGAAAGCTCCCGGTTCGCCCGCTCGAGTACCAGATGTACTACGCCGTCTAACGTGCGACAGGGACGGCGGCCCGCGCCGCCGTCCCGCGTTGCCGCACCACCGCCAGGAGCGAAGATGCAGATCCGTGCAGGCGAACTGGACCATCCCGAGGTGATCGCGCTGTTGCGCGAACACCTGCAGGGCATGGCCCGACTGTCGCCGTCGGAGAGCATCCACGCGCTGGACCTGGACGGATTGCGGCGACCGGGGATCAGCTTCTGGAGCGCCTGGCAGGACGGGCAACTGCTCGGCTGCGGCGCGCTCAAGCAGCTCGATCCGGAGCACGGCGAAATCAAATCGATGCGCACGACAGCGCGGCACCTGCGCAAGGGCGTGGCGGCCGCGATGCTGGATCACCTCATCGACGAGGCAGGGCGACGCGCCTATCGGCGGCTGAGCCTGGAGACGGGATCGATGGACGGTTTCGAGCCGGCGCGCAGACTCTATACGCGCTTCGGCTTCGACCCCTGCGGACCCTTCGCGGACTACGTCGACGACCCGAACAGCGTCTTCATGACGAAACACCTGTAGACGCACCCGGCGGCCCGTGGCGAAAGCTACGGGCCGCTCGCTTTTCAAGTCCACCACCACAACCAGGAGGTCTCAACGACGGGCTCGCTCCGCCGCAGGGCGACTGCGTCCCAAAAATTGGCCGGGCCACGACGAAACGCCCGCGCCGCAAGAGCACGAAGTACTGACCGGGGAGGGGCCACCGCTTATGAGGAGCCTGCGTCATGTCGTCTCGTACCAACGCCAGCACCACCGCGACCGCGCACGCCGCGCTCGCTCTGTCCGTGTTCGCCGCTTGCCTGGGCGCACCGGCGCTCGCGCACGCCGGTACCTCGGGTTCGGTGAGCTTGACCAGCGACTACATCTTCAGGGGAGTGTCGCAGACCAACCAGGAGCCGGCCCTGCAGGGCGGCATCGAATACGCCGCCGACAGCGGTTTCTACGTCGGCGCCTGGGGCAGCAACGTCAGTTGGCTGTCCGATACCGTCGTCGTCGGCGACGACATATCCAGCAGCCTGGAGCTGGACGTTTCCGCGGGCTACCGCGGCAAGGCCGGCGAGATCTTCGCCTACGACGTCGGCGCGCTGTACTACTGGTACCCGGGCGACTATCCGGGCGGGTTCAACAGCCCGAACACCGCCGAGTTCTATGTCGGCGCCACCGTCACTCCGGTGGAAACCGTCACGCTCGGCTTGAAGTACTCCCACGCCCTGACCGACTTGTTCGGCTACGCCGACTCGGACGGCAGCGGCTATCTCGACGCCTCGGTCAACTGGACCTTCCAGCCCGGCTGGACGCTGAACCTGCACGGCGGCAAGCAGTGGATCAAGAACAACGAAGCCTTCGAATACACCGACTGGAAGCTCGGCGTGACCAAGGCCTTCGACAACGGCTTCTCGATCGCCGCGGCGTACACCGACACGGACGCGGAAGAGGCGCTCTACACCAACGCACACGGCAACAACATCGCCGAAGACGCGTTCACCCTCACCCTCACCAAGGCGTTCTGATGCGCCACCGCACCTACGGAGCTGCGAGATGAAACTGATCACCGCCATCATCCGGCCGTTCAAGCTCGACGAAGTGCGCGAAGCGCTGACCGAAGTCGGCGTTTCGGGCATCACCGTCACCGAGGTCAAGGGCTTCGGCCGGCAAAAGGGCCACACCGAGCTGTACCGCGGCGCCGAATACGTCGTCGATTTCCTGCCCAAGCTCAAGATCGAGTGCGCCGTACCCGACGGCCTGCTCGATGCCGCGCTGGAGGCGATCCAGAACGCCGCCCGCACCGGCAAGGTCGGCGACGGAAAAATCATCGTGCTGCCGATCGAGAGCACGGTGCGCATTCGCACCGGAGAGCTAGACGACGATGCCCTGTGACCCTGACGCGAGATCCGACATGAAGACCCATGCCATCAAATCCCGCTCGCGCGAGCGGTCGTTGCGAACCCTGGCCCTGGGCGCGCTGCCCCTGGCCGCAGTACTGGCTCCGATCGCCGCGCGCGCGCAGGACGCCGCCGCCGCCGCGGAGCCGGTGGTCGACAAGGGCGACGTCGCCTGGATGCTGACCTCGACCCTGCTGGTGCTGTTGATGACCGTGCCCGGCCTGGCGCTGTTCTACGGCGGCCTGGTGCGCTCCAAGAACGTGCTGTCGGTGCTGATGCAGGTGCTGGCGGTGTTCTCGCTGATCGTGCTGCTGTGGGTGGCCTACGGCTACAGCCTGGCGTTCGGCGGCGGCAGCGCCGGTTTCCCGGGCGCGTTCATCGGCACCTTCGACAAACTGTTCCTGGCCGGCGTCAACAAGGACACGTTGGCGGCGACCTTCACGGCCGGCGTGTCGCTGCCGGAGTACGTGTTCGTCGCCTTCCAGTCGACCTTCGCCGGCATCACCGGCGCGCTGATCGTCGGCGCGTTCGCCGAGCGCATCAAGTTCTCGGCGGTACTGCTGTTCTCGGCGCTGTGGTTCACCTTCGCCTACCTGCCGATCGCGCATATGGTCTGGTACGGGCCGGACGGTTATCTGTTCGCCAAGGGCGCGATCGATTTCGCCGGCGGCACGGTGGTCCACATCAACGCCGGCGTCGCCGGTCTGGTCGGCGCCTATTTCGTCGGCAAGCGCGTGGGCTACGGGCGTGAGGCGATCAAGCCGCACAACGTGACCTTCACCATGATCGGCGCCTCGCTGCTGTGGGTGGGCTGGTTCGGCTTCAACGCCGGCTCCAACCTGGAAGCCAACGCCGGCGCAGCCCTGGCCTTCCTCAACACCCTGCTCGCGACCGCCGCCGCGGCGCTGGCCTGGAGCCTGGTCGAGGCGGTGATGAAGGGCAAACCGTCGATGCTGGGCGGTGCGTCGGGCGTGGTGGCCGGTCTGGTCGCGATCACGCCGGCCTGCGGCACGGTCGGACCGATGGGCGCGATCGCGATCGGTGCGATCGCCGGCGCCTTGTGCGTGTGGGGCGTGCACGGACTCAAGCGCCTGCTGCGTGCCGACGATGCGCTCGACGTGTTCGGCGTGCACGGCCTGGGCGGCATCATCGGCGCCCTGCTCACGGGCGTGTTCAGCTCGCCGTCGCTGGGCGGCTTCGGCCTGGGCGCGGGCAACGATTCGATCGCCGCGCAGTTGGGCGTGCAGGCCTTGAGCGTCGGGATCACCGTGCTCTGGTCGGGCCTGGTGTCGGTGCTGGCGTTCGGCTTCGTCAAGCTGGTGATCGGCCTGCGTGTGGCCGAGGAATCCGAACGCGAAGGCCTGGACATCACCTCGCACGGCGAAACCGCGTACGAGAACTGAGCGCATGGGCCGGAGGGGCGTCCCTCCGGCCCGGCCTCCGGCGCCGGCGCCGCTCGACTCTTCGCAGCAGCGGCGCGGATCGCGTCCGACTGCAAACGCCGTAGCGGCACGAACCGTAGCCATGCGCGACTCCGCGCCGCTGCTGCGAGGGGTGGGTTTCCAGGTGGGTCGGCGCGGCCGATCGAAGTTCCGAGGTGCCGCGCAAAGACGGTCGGGAAGCCGCCAACTTCGGTAGGCGGCTTCCCGCACCCATAACACCCGCACCCGCACCCGCACCCGCAATACCCGCGGTGCTAGCATCGGCGCATGCACGTGACCACGCTGCTGCAGGGGCCGCTGACGGTAGTCGATTACCGCTGCCAGGCCGGTCCGGACGACGCGCCGTTCCTGGAGCAGCACGGCCGCCACTCGCTGGCCTACGTGCGCCGCGGCAGCTTCGGTTATCAGGCCCGCGGGCGCAGCTACGAACTGGTCGCCGGCTCGGTGCTGATCGGCCGCTCCGGCGACGAATACCTGTGCACGCACGACCACCACCTGTGCGGCGACGAATGCCTGTCGTTCCACTTCGCGCCGGAGCTGGTCGACGAACTCGCCGGCGCGCGCCGCTGCGGTAGCGCCAGCTGGACCACCGCGGGCCTGCCGCCGTTGCCGCAACTGATGGTGTTGGGCGAACTGGCCCAGGCCGCGGCCGACGGGCGCAGCGATCTGGGTGTGGACGAGCTCGGCCTGCTGTTCGCTCAGCGCTACCTGGGCCTGGTCGGCGGTCGCGACGCGCGGGCGATGCACGCGCAGGCGCGCGACCGCCGGCGTGCGATCGAGGCCGCGCTGTGGCTGGACGCGCATGCGCACGAGGCGGTCGATCTGGAGCGTACCGCCGCCAGCGTCGGCCTGAGCGCCTTCCACTTCCTGCGCCTGTTCTCGGCGGTGCTCGGCGTGACCCCGCACCAGTACCTGCTGCGCGCGCGGCTGCGGCGCGCGGTGCCCTTGCTGGCCGACGCGCGCCGTTCGATCACCGAGGTCGCCTACGACAGCGGTTTCGCCGACCTGTCCAATTTCGTCCGCACTTTTCGCCGCGCCGCCGGCGTGTCGCCGCGCGGCTTCCGCCGCGCCGCGCGCGGCGACCGCAAGATTCTCCAAGAACGCATACGCGCCTACGTCGCAAGCTGAGCCTCCACCTACGGAGGTTCCGCCATGTACGACCATATCGGCCTGAAGGTTCGCGATCTCGACGCGAGCGTACGTTTCTACGAAGCCGCGCTCGGCGCGCTCGGCCATCGCCTGGACTCGCGTTACGAGGGCGGGGCCGGACTCGGCCCGGACGGCGCACCGGCGCTGTGGCTGTACGAGGACGCCAAGGCCCAGGGACAAAGCCACGTCGCCTTCCGCGCGCCCGACCGCGCCGCGGTCGAGCGTTTCCATGCGGCGGGCGTCGAGGCCGGCGGGCGCGACAACGGCGCGCCGGGACTGCGCGTGGACTACAGCCCGAGTTACTACGCCGCGTTCCTCATCGATCCCGACGGCCACAACGTCGAAGCGGTGTGCATGGACTGAGCGCGCGGCTCAGGCCAGCCGCGCGTTGCTGCGTATCTGCACGATCTCCGAGCGCGGCGGCGCGCCGAACAGGCGCTTGTACTCGCGGCTGAACTGCGAGGGGCTTTCGTAGCCGACCTTGTGCGCGGCCGCGCCGGCTTCGATGCCGTCGACCAGCATCAGCCGTCGCGCCTCGTGCAGGCGCAGCTGCTTCTGGAACTGCAGCGGCGACATCGTGGTCACGGCTTTGAACTGATGGTGCAGCGAGGAGATGCTCATGTGCACCGACTGCGCCAGGTCGTCGATGCTCAGCGGCTGCAGGTAACGCTGACGCAGCAGCTCGACCGCGCGCGCGATCCGGTGCGAGCGGGTGTCGGCCATCGCCAGTTCGCACAGGCGATGGCCGAGGTCGCCGACCAGGACCCGGTAGTAGATCTCGCGCAAGGCGATCGGCGCCAGCACCGGCAGGTCGGCCGGGGTATCCAGCAGCCGCATCAGCCGCAGCACCGCGTCCAGCAGCGGCGCGTTGACGCGCGCGGCATACAGGCCGCGATCGATGCCGGCCGACGGCGCCTGCGGGCCGGCGTCGAGGATCAGCGCGGCGATCTCCTCGGGGTCGATGTCCAGACGCAGGCACAGGTAGGGCTTTTCCGGCGAGGCCTGGGTGATCTGGCCGATCATCGGCAGGGTCACCGACACCACCAGGTAATTCAGTGGGTCGTAGTGGTAGGTCTCGCCGGCCAGCATCGCGACCTTGCTGCCCTGGGCGACGATGCACAGGCGCGGCTCGTACAGGGTCGGCTTGCAGGGGGTCGGGGTGCTGGAACGGATCAGGTACAGCGACGGCACCGCGGTGGCGTGGACGCCGTCGTCGGCCGTCGATCGGGCAATCCGGTCGGCCAGCTCGGCTTGCGGGGCGCAGAACCCGTTGCGGGCGGCCGACTCGGCGGAAGTATTGGCGTTCATGGCTCCCAGCATCCGATGGGGGATACCCCGATTATGTTTGCGGATTCTGCCGTTCGGCGTGCCGGAATAGGCAAATTGCAGGATCGGGCAAAGATTCGGCAGCAATGTACTTACCCGGCGGGGGCCGCAACCCCTAACGTAGCCGTCTCCCCCCGACCCGACCGGGTCCGCCCCGGCGCGGCGCCCGTGCGCCCCGCCTCCAGCGCCCGGCCGCGGTTCCCTCGCACCCGGATACGTCGCGATGTGGATCGTTCAATACGCGCTCAACCGCCGCTACACCATCGGCGTGCTGGCCATCCTGATCCTGCTGTTCGGCACGCTGTCGGCGCGGCGCATGCCGACCGACATCCTGCCCGAGGTCGGCATTCCCTCGATCAACCTGGTCTGGACCTATAACGGCCTGCCGGCGGCCGACATGGCGGCCAAGCTGACCTCGTTCTCGGAGGCGGCGATCCTCAACACCGTCGACGATCTCAAAGAAGTGCGCTCGGAGTCGATCAACGGCGCCAGCATCGTGCGCATCGATTTCCAGCCCACGGTCAGTCTGGACCGTGCCCTGGGCCAGATCACCGCGGTCTCGCAGACCATCCTGCGGCGCATGCCGCCCGGCACCTCGCCGCCGCTGGTGATCCGCAACAACGTGTCGAGCACGCCGGTGCTGCAGTTGGTGCTGTCCTCGGACTCGCTGACCGAAGCACAGCTCTACGACTACGCGCGCCTGCAGCTGCGTTCGCAGATCCAGACCATCCCCGGCATCCGCATGACCCTGCCCTACGGCGGCGCGGCGCGGCAGATCATGGTCGACCTGGACCCCGCGGCCTTGCAGACCTATGGCCTCACCCCCAGCGACGTGACCACGGCGCTGGAGCGCGGCAGCCCGACCCTGCCCTCGGGCGCGATCCGCGAGGGCGCGCGCGAGCTGCAGATCTCGCTGGACACCAGCCCGGCGACCGCGGCCGAGTTCCTCGACCTGCCGGTGGCCGCGCGCAACGGCAGCGTGATCTACGTGCGCGACGTCGCCTCGGTGCGCGACGGCGGCGCGCTGCAGACCAACGTCGCGCGCATGGACGGTTCCAGCGCGGTGTCGGTGGCGCTGATCAAGCTCGGCGGCGCGTCCGCGGTCGAGATAGTGCGCGCGGTGCGCGAACGCCTGCCCGAGATCGAAGCCTCGGCGCCGCCGGGCATGCGCATCGCGCCGATCTTCGACCAGTCGGTATTCGTCGACAACGCGATCGGCTCGATCCAGCACGAAGCCTTGCTGGTCGGCCTGCTGGTGGCGCTGGTGGTGCTGGTGTTCATCGGCTCCTGGCGCTCCAGCCTGATCGTGCTGTCGGCGATCCCGCTGGCGCTGCTGGCCTCGGTGGCGATGCTGCACCTGTTGGGCTACACCTTCAACGTGATGACCCTGGGCGGCCTGGCGCTGGCGATCGGCATCCTGGTCGACAACGCGGTGGTCGACGTCGAGAACACCAACCGCAACATCGCCCTGGGCAAGGACGTGGGCACCGCGATCCTCGACAGCGCGCGCGAGGTGGTGTTCCCGGAGTTCGTGTCCACGGTCGCGATCTGCATCGTGCTGACGCCGATCCTGCTGATGACCGGCCTGTCGGCCTGGGTGTTCACGCCGCTGGCGCTGGCGGTGATCTTCGCCATGGCGGCCTCGTTCCTGCTGTCGCGCACGCTGATCCCGGTGCTGTGTTACCTGCTGCTGCCGGCCGACATCGAAAGCCGCAAGCACCCGCGCTGGGCGCCGGAGAAGCGGCTGCTGGTGCTCAACCACCGCGTCGAACACACGCTGGACAGCCTGCGCGAGCGCCACCACGCGCTGCTGGTGCGGCTGGGCCATCACGG
This sequence comes from Lysobacter sp. Root667, assembly GCF_001427715.1. Taxonomy (NCBI): domain Bacteria; kingdom Pseudomonadati; phylum Pseudomonadota; class Gammaproteobacteria; order Lysobacterales; family Lysobacteraceae; genus Lysobacter; species Lysobacter sp. Root667. The sequence continues at coordinate 132,126 of NZ_LMHF01000011.1, read as the reverse complement.
CGGCGTGCTGACCCTGGCGGCGCTGCTGCTGGTCGCGCTCGGCGCGGGTTCGGCGCTGATGCTGGGGCGCGAATACTTCCCGCAGGTCGACGCCGGCCAGCTGCGCCTGCAGGTGCGGATGCCCTCGGGCATGCGCCTGGAGGAAACCGCGGCGCGCGTGACCCAGATCCAGCGCGAGATCCGCAGCATCATCCCGCCGCAGGAGCTGCAGACCGTCTACGAACAGATCGGCGTGCCCGACGCGATCAATCTTTCGCTGGTCGACAGCGCCGTGGTCGGTTCGTTCGAGGCCGAGGTGATGCTGCAGCTGCGTTCGCCGCATGCGCCCAGTCGCCTGTACCTGAAGCAACTGCGCGAACGCATCGCGCAGAAATTCCCCGAGGTGAAAGTATTCGAGCGTCCGCCGGACGCGACCAGCCGCACCCTGGCCGGTTCGGCTGCGGCCGCGTTCGAAGTGCGCCTGATCGGCCGCGACAACGCCGGCAACCTGGCGCTGGCGCGCGAGATCGAGACGCGCCTGCAGCAGGTGCCCGGCGCGGTCGACATCGCCCTGCGCCAGGTGCTGGACCTGCCCGAGTATCAGGTCAGGATCGACCGTACCCGCGCCGCCCAACTTGGCCTGGACACCCAGCAGGCCAGCCGTGCCGTGCTTGCGGTGCTGGGGTCGGCCGGCACGGTGTCGCCGGTGTACTGGACCGACACCGTCAACGCGATCGCCTACACCGTGCAGGTGCAGGCGCCGCCGGCGCGCCTGGGCGACATCGACACCCTGCTCAACATGCCGCTGCGGATCGGCCCCAACGGTCAGGCGGTGCTGTTGCGCAGCATCGCCACGGTCACGCCGCGCACGGTGCCGGCCAGCATCGGCCGCACCACCCTGGCGCCGACCATCAGCGTGCTCGCCAATGTGCAGGGCACCGACCTGGGTTCGGTCTACGACCGCCTGACCGCGATCACCCACGAGATGGAAGGCCGCCTCAAGCCCGGCAACCGCATCGAGATCGCGGGCCAGGCCGGCGAGATGCAGAGCGCCTACGGCGAACTCGCCGCAGGCCTGCTGATGTCGGCGGTGCTGGTGTTCCTGGTGCTGGTGGTGAACTTCCAGTCCTGGATCCAGCCGCTGGTGGCGATGTCCGGCCTGCCGGTCGCGATCGCCGGCGCCGCGGTCGGCCTGTTCGTCACCGGTACGCCGCTGAGCGTGCCGGCGCTGATGGGCGTGATGATGGTGATCGGCGTATCCACCGCGAACAGTGTGCTGGTCACCAGCTTCGCGCGCGGCCTGATCGCCGAAGGTCACGACCCGGAACTGGCCGCCTACGAATCCGCCGCAGTGCGTCTGCGTCCGGTGCTGATGACCGCCAGCGCGATGGTGCTGGGCATCGTGCCGATGGCGATCGGCCTGGGCGAGGGCGGCGAACAGAACGCGCCGCTGGGCCGCGCGGTGATCGGCGGCCTGCTGTTCGGCACTCCGGCCACCCTGGTGCTGGTGCCCTCGATCCTGGCCGTGCTCGGCCGTTACATCAAACGGCGCGCCGCGCGACATGCGAACGCCGAATCCACAGCCGCCGCCGGCACCGCCGGGGCAGGAGCGACGCCATGAAGGTCAGTGCCATGAATTTCCGCAGCAACCGCATTCGTTTGATGCCCCGCGGCGCGCTGGCGCTGGGCCTCGCGCTCGTCGTCGCCGCGCTCGCCGCCTGCGGCCGCAGCGACGCCGAGACCGCTCCGGTAAGCACATTGCCTGAAGTGCTGACCGTGGCCGCCAAGGCCGCCGACGGCGAACTCGAACTGCGCCTGCCGGCGCGCGCCTACGCCGGCGAATCCGTGCAGATCTACGCCCGCGCCACCGGCTTCGTGCGCGAGCGCCAGGCCGATCTGGGCGATCGCGTCGTCGCCGGGCAAGTGCTGGCGACGATCTCCGCGCCCGAAGTCGATCAGGCCGTGCGCGAGGCCGTCGCCGATCTGAACCAGGCCAACGCCGATCAGGAACTGGCCCAGGTCAACTACGACCGCGCCCAGGTGCTGGTCGGCTCCGGTGCGATCTCCAAGGAGATGTACAGCGACCGCAAGGCCAACCGCGACGCCGCCGCCGCCGCGCGCGCCGCCGCGGAGGCGCGCCTGACCAGCGCACGCGAACGCAGCGCGTTCCAGAGCGTGCGTGCGCCGTTCGCCGGCGTGGTCGCGGCGCGCAACGTCGAGCGCGGCGACCGCGTGGTCGCCGATTCGGCCGCCTCGGCCGCGCCCATGTTCGAGATCAACGCGCTGGACCCGCTGCGGATCGTGGTCGACGTGCCGCAGAGCGCCGCATTGCAGGTGCATGCCGGCCTGCAGGCGGAGGTGCGCTTCCCGGAATTGCCGGGCGAGAGCTTCCAGGCCGAAGTCGCGCGCAGCGCGCAGAGCCTGTCGCGCGACCTGGGATCGATGCGCGTGGAACTGCGCCTGCCCAATGCCGACGGCCGCATCCCCGCCGGCATGGTCGGCGAAGTGCGGCTGAAGGTGCCGCGCGCCGCGCCCGCGGTGCTGGTGCCGATCTCGGCGGTGATCCAGGGCGGCGCCGGCCCGCGCGTGGCCTGCGTGCGCAAGGATTCGACCCTGGAATTTCGTAACGTCGCGCTGGGCCGCAACCTGGGCAGCGAGATCGAGATCGTCTCCGGCCTGAGCCCCGGCGACACCGTGGTGCAGGCGCCTAACGCCCTGCTGGCCGAGGGAAACAAGGTGCGGGTGAAGCCGCCGACGGAGCCGCGCAAGTCCTGACGTACACGCGGCGCTAACACCCGCAGCAGCCGCGCTTAACCCGGCGGCGCGTAGGGTCGATCGCAGGACGACGGCAATGGGAGCATGCCATGGCGATCTGCGACGTTTGCGGCAACGACTACGACAAGGCCTTCCGGGTGGACATGGGCGGACGCAGCGGCACCTTCGACTCGTTCGAATGCGCGATCTACGCACTGGCGCCGCGTTGCGCGCACTGTCAGTGCCCCATCATCGGCCACGGCATCGAAAGCGGCAGCGCGTTCTATTGTTGCGCGCACTGCGCCAAGCATGCCGGCGTGGCCGGAGTCGTCGACCGAGTCTGAGCCGCGCCGCGCATCGGCCGACAACTTCGACAGCGCTTCGCTGCGCGCGGATATCGCCGGCGGCACCGTCGAGCGGGCGCTGCCGGGACGGGAACAATCGGTGCGGCTGCAGTCGGATCGCGAGGGCCTAGAGATTCGCCAGCCCGGATAGTGCGCTTCAGCGCACGGCCACGGCGTTTCAACAGACGATCACAGAAGTGGCATAAGCTGGGCGACGTCCAAGCTCGAACCGCAGTCGGACCACAGGAGGCCCCATGAAGCGCACCTGGACGATTATCGGCGTCAGCGATGTGGCTGCCAGTTTCAAGTGGTACCAGTCGCTGCTGGGCATACCGGCGTCGGCTCCCGGCCATACCTACTTCGGGCAGATTCTCGACTCGGACGGAACGGTCCTGCTCTGCCTGCACGCGTGGGGTTCCCACGAGCATCCTTCGCTGACCAGCCCCGATTCCGCCACGCCAGGCAACGGCTTGCTTTTGTTTTTCCGCGTCGATGATTTCGCCGAGGCCTTGTCCCGGGCGCGGGCGCTGGTTCCGGTGCTGGAAGAGGAGCCCAGCGTGAATCCGAGCACCGGCACCGAGGAGTTCGCGCTGCGCGATCCCGATGGGTATTACGTCATGGTCAGTGCGCTGTCTGCGACCTGACCAGGGATTAGTCCGGTCTTCCACCGTGGCGGAACTCCGGCGACGCTCGGAGTTCCGCCCGCTGAATTACTGGCTGGCTGTTTGCACCACGATCAGGTCACCGGCTCGATCGCCCGGCCGCACCGACCAGCCCGGCTTGAGATCGAGCCGCCATCCGTCGCCTTCGGTCGCAGACGGGTTCACGCCGTCGGTGGAGACCGTCGCCTGGGTCTGGGTGAGCAGCGCACCGCCGCTTTCGACCTGCAGGGCGCCCCACTCGCCGGTCAATCGCAGGGTCGGATACACCATGCCCAACTCGCCCAGCGGTTGCAGGGTTTGCGGGTTGAACTGGCGATTGGTCTTCTTGAGCGGAACGATAAGCACCGGACCGTCCACGAGGCGCGCTTTCAGCTCCGCCAGGTGTTTGCGCTTCTGGCTGTCGCGCGATTCCTCCGACGATCTGAGCGTACCGTCGTCGTAGCGCGCGGCCCGCGTCTTGAGGGTCGCGAAATCCGGATCGGGCAGCTGCATCGCCAGGCTCAGCAACTGGTCGAGGCGCTGCCCGGCGCCCAGCTTTCCACGCCATGCCGGATCGTGCTCGTCCAGCAGCAAGCCGTATGCCGGTCCGGTGGCGTAGGCGAACGAGCGCACGAAGGTCGGCGCCTGCACGAACGCGGACAGGTCGTACTCGGCGAAGGCGATGCGCGCCTGGGGATCGGTCAGCCCCAGTCTCACGCCGGTGTACTCGGGAACGCCCTCATTGATCTCGAGGTGGCCTTCCTCGACCGAAGCCTGCGGGAACAGGCGATAGCGCTCATGGCGGAACAGCTGCGCGTCGGACACGGCCGCGCGCCGCTCGGCGGGTGTAGGCGCTTTCAATGCCTGCGCCAATGCACGCCATTCCAGTTGCAGCAGGTAGCGGCCTTCGAGCGTGTCGAGGTGTTGGTTGCCGACCTCGTCGCGCGTGAGCTTGAGCGCCGGCTGGATGCGGTGGAACAGCTCATGCGAGAGCAGCACATGGCGCTTGGCCTCTTCCGTGGGCAAGGGCCACAGCAGCTGAGTCCAGCGCACGCCCGACCATTCGGTGGGGGTGTTGGCGATGATCACGCTCTCGGGCAGCGTGCCGGTGAAAGCCTTGCCGGAGGCGATGAGCTTGCCTTGCGCATCGGCGACGTTGGCCACGACCGATCGGTCCGTGTAGTCGACCAACAGGATGGGGCCGCACAAGGATTGCCCCCAGAGCTTGCCGCCGTCGCGCCGGCAGATGACTTCGGCCTCCGCGAATACCCGGGCCGCATCGGCCGGGTCGGGAGCGGCCGGCGCCAGCGACGGCAGTAACAGGACGGCCAGGCCGACGGCCAGGCGGTGGCGGGAAAAGGCGGAGAGCAGGTCCATTCGATCTCTCTACGATGGTTGTCGTATTTATCTACGACGGGCATCGTATATCAGCATCGGGCCCAGTGCTAGCCGCGCGCGTCCCAGCGAATCCTGCCGTTGGCGGACACCCGCAGCGAGACGGCCGGGCGCCGGTTCGGTCCGAGCAGGATGACTTGGTCGCCCTTTTGAATGATGCGCTCCGTCGGCACGGACTGCCGTTCGATGGAGGCTTGTACGACCCGGCCCTGGCGGATGCGCAAGCCGAAGGCGCCGGCAGGATCGCGTGCATTGACCACCACCGTGGGGCCGAAACCGCTCGCGATATACAGCTCGCGCATCCGGGCGGCGTTGAGGCCCGGCTCGGCGAGCGTGGCGGCGACGCCGAACAAAGCCAGCACGCCGCCCGCAATCGCCGTGCGCCGCAACAACGAGGCTGGAGCGGCCGCGGGAGCGAGCAGCCGATGTACGCGATCGCTCAGGGTGGCGCCGCTGGCGGACGCCATGGCGATCGCGTGCCCGCTGCGGCGCTCTGCGAGACGCAACAGGCCTTGCGCGAGCGATTTCGGTGAGGCGCCCTGGCCGACCGCCATGGCGTCGCAAACGGCCTCTCGCTCCAGCGCTATGCTGTTGTAGAGCGCCCACGCCGCGGGATGGAACCAGACCAGCGCCAGGCCGAACCTCTGCATCAGATTCCAGGCGAAGTCGTGCCTGCGCGCGTGCGCCAACTCGTGCAGCAAGATCGCGTCGCGCTCCGCTGCGGGCAGCGCCGTCATGAAATCCTTCGGGATCATCAAGCTCGCCCGGCGAAACCCGACGACCTGCGGGCTGGCGACAGCGGCTATGCAGGGTTGCACCAGGCAGCGCGCACCTATCTTCTTGCCCAAGCGATCGACGGCGGCGACCAGATTTTCCGGCGCCGCGCTCCGCGCAATGCGTGCCAAGCCCGCCCACTCGCGCAGCAGCTTGAGGCAATGGACCATGGCGCCGAGCAACCAGCACGCTGCGATGCCGGCCAGCATGCTCAGGTAGGCTGCGCTGCTCTCCAGGGGCGGGAGCTCGACGGACGGCTTCTCCCGCGAAATCTCGGCGCCCATCGCTGCGAAAAACAGGTGGAACAATGCGACGGTCAGCAGCGGCAAGGCCGCCAGCAGCGCGAAATGCGCGCCGGCGACGCGATAGCGCAACACCGGATAGGAGACGGGAATCGCGCGGCTCAGCAAACGCCACGACATCCACAGCAGGGTCCCTTGCAGCAAGGTCCCGACCAGAGCGAACGCCAGCAGCTCGAAGACATAGGCCAGCGTCACCGAGGCCACCGTCAGTCCGTATCGGCTTCGAGCCGCTTGATCACGGCTTTCAACTCCGCCAGCTCTTTCTGATCGATCGGACGCGCATCGAGCGCTTGCATGGCCAGGGCCAGCGAAGATCCGGAGAACGCGCTGTCCATCCAGCTGCGCACCAGGCGGTTGAGGGTGGGACGCTCGGAGACCGAAGCCTTGTAGACGTGCTGGCGCGCATCGGCGTCGCGCGAGACCAGGCCTTTGGCGAGCATGTTCTGCAGGATCTTCAGGGCGCTGGTGTAGCCGGTGTCGGTGCCGGCATACACCGCCTCATGCACCTGCTTCACCGTCGCGGGCCCGTCCCGCCACAGGATGCGCAGGATGGCGAGTTCGGCGGCGGTGGGAGGCGATTTCTTCACCGTGTCAGGATGCGACGACCGCGATCGCAAAACAAGGCGTGAGTTCGCCGTGCGCCGCCTCCTTCGGCGCCGCGTCCATCGGTATCGGATGCGGGCCGGCGTATGGATCGCACATGCGGTTCTGCGCCGACGGGCCCGTGGCGTCGCAGTCGATTCGATCGGACCGCAGGCGAAGTGCCGCTAGCAGACGCGTCGCATGAAGCCGCCGATTTCGCCGATGCGGCCATCCACTCGTCGTGGCGGGCAGTGCGGCGCGAGGGTTGATGCATGGGCGATGCCGGGAGTGCCCCGTCGTTGGCGTGCCTGCGACCCTCGCCCCCCTTCAATTGACGAGGCCCCGAGCGCGCAGTTGGACAGAATCACATGGTTGGTAAGCGGGGCTGACGTACAGCCCTCAAGCCGAGCCGCGAAGCGGCTTCGGCTTGAGCACCTCATCCGCTGTGGAGAGCAAGCCAGGAGCAGGGCTTTGGCGGTTTGCTCTGCTAAATTTTCGCGACGGTCAGACGTCACCGTATCACATCGATTGAGGTGGATTCGAGCACTCGCCAATGGTGAAAGAGAAGGCCCTGTCCTTCTTTAAGACCGTCATCACGTCCAGGAAAACAGCCTTTGCGAATGTCCGATCCTTCGTATCCAGATCGACCAAGGTTACAAACCCTACACAGCGTGGCGAATTGACATACACGTTCGCGTACGTCTCTCGTCCACTCTCATAAGAATAGACTTCCAGCAAGCCTGGGCGACCGGGCTGACTGGCGCCTGTTCTGTTGAAACCATGTGCTAACAGCTTCCCTTCGATGAGCGCTACAACCTCATTAGGTTTCTGACCATGCAGCTTGATAGTGACTTGATCCACGGCTGGCCGTGGGCTGCATCCAGCGATGAAGATCAAGAAAGCAAGTAGAGCCAGACGGGCTTTCATATTGTGTATGACCTTAAGCCATGCGCGATTGGACCACCTTGAGTTTCACCGCTCGCTGATGAAATGAGCCGAGCCGCGAAGCGGCCTCGGCTGAGGAACATCCTTCGGATAGGAGCGCTTCGTCTTGACTAGGCTGGGATCGGCCCAGCTCGCCGTTCCGACAAGGATTCGAGCCATCTGGGTGCTCCCGCTTCTACGATGGCCAAAAACATACCGCCGCAAAAATTTTGGGTGCCCGGCAACGGTTGCTGATGCGCCGCCGCACAACACCAGGCGCAGCCAGATCAATCGCGCTCGGGCTAGGCGGCCGGCGCGCTGTCGACCGGTTCGGCGTTCGCGATCAGCCCGCGCAGAAATAGCAGGATCAACCCTCCCGACGGATCGGGCCGCGCCCCCGCGCCTTGCAGCGCCAAGCCGTGAGCCAAGGCCATGAAGGCCGCCGCCAGCTTCTCGGGTTCGGCCGGCAGCCGGCGCCCGAGGGCGGCGAACAACTTGCCGATCACGCCGCCGAGCCCGGCCCGGTGCGCATCCCAGACACGCTGGTACTTATCGGCGAAGGTCGGGCTGCGCTTGGCGTGCAACTGCAGTTCGATCGACAGCACGCACCAGCTGACGTCGCGGTTAAGGGTGGCGGCCCAGGACTCGAGCTCGCCGAATATCCGCTCGGGCGCGCGCCCGCCGCCGTCCATGAGCTCGGAAAGTTGCGCGGCTTCGGCCTCCATGTGACCTCGCAGCAACTCCAGAAGGACTTCCTCCTTGCTGGCGAAGTTCGAGTAGAAGGCGCCCTGTGAATAACCCGCCCGGTCGGCGATGTCGCGGATCGAGGTGCCTGCGTAACCGTTCGCGACGAACAGCTGCCGCGCGGTTTCGATCAGGCGCGCGCGGGTCTGCGCCTGGCTTTCCTCGCGGCTCAGCCGCTTTTTGGGCGTGGGTTCGCTCATGGCGCCAAAGATCACATGAATTGCCGATCACCTGCAACTCAGATATCGCTTGACATCCAAAATCATTCCAGGCAGATTAAATTTCAATCGAATTTTGAATTTCACTTGCCATGCAAAGTGCTCCCCAACTGAAGTCCGCGTTCGTCACCGGCGCGACCGGCCTGCTCGGCAACAACCTCGTGCGCGAGTTGGTCCGGCAGGGCGTCCAGGTCAAGGCACTGGTCCGCTCCCTGGCCAAGGGCGAGCAACAATTCGCTGGGTTGGCGGGGGTCGAACTCGTCCTGGGCGACATGGCCGATGTACCCGCTTTCGTCGCCGCACTGCACGGCAGCGATGTCGTGTTCCACACGGCGGCCTTCTTTCGCGACAACTACAAGGGCGGCAGCCACTGGAAGCAGCTCAAACGCATCAACGTGGACGGGACCGAATCGTTGATTGAACGCGCTTACGCCGCCGGCGTGCGCCGGTTCGTCCAGACTTCGTCGATCGGCGTGCTCAATGGCGCGCCGGGCACGCCGATCGACGAAACCTGCCTGCGCGAATTGGGCGATGCCGACGACTACTACCGCAGCAAGATATTGGCCGATCAAGCCGTGCTGCGCTTTTTGGCGCTGCACCCGGATATGCACGCGAGCCTGGTGCTGCCCGGCTGGATGTGGGGGCCGGCCGACATCGGCCCCACCTCCTCGGGCCAATTCGTCAACGATGTGGCGCTGGGCAAACTGCCCGGGCTGGTGCCCGGCAGCTTTTCAGTGGTCGACGCGCGCGACGTGGCGCAGGCCCATATCGCAGCGGCGATGCGCGGCAGGCGCGCCGAACGGTATCTAGCCGCCGGCCGGCATATGACGATGCGGGAACTCGTTCCCGTGCTGGGCCGGATTGCCGACGTCAAAACGCCGACGCGCGACTTGCCCCTGCCGCTGCTGTACGCCCTGGCGGCGGTGCAGGAAATCTATGCGCGCATCAGCGGCCGGCCCATCCTGCTCAGCCTCGCCACGGTGCGGTTGATGGTCAAGGAAGCCGGGCGCACCAACTTCGACCACGCCAAGAGCGAACGCGAACTGGCCCTGAAGTTCAGGCCACTCGAACAAACCGTGGCCGACACCGTCGCTTGGTATCGCAGCCACGGTTGGTTTTGACGCTCGGCTGGACCGTCACAGCGTCTGCAACTCTTTCCGCATTCTTTCCGCGGGCTCGTCCGGTACGAGACCTCCACGGCGGGCCACAGACCCCGGTCCGATGTCGCGTTGGAGCACCGAGCGATGTTTACTACGCCTTCGCGCTTGGCCGAATTGTTCGACATCGTCCGGCATCACGATCTGGCCCAATGGGGGCGCGGATTTCTCGAGGCGGTACGAGCGGAGGGAGGGATCGTGCAAGCGCTGGATCGATCAGGCCAGGATGCAGCCAACGACGAACCAACGAAAGAGGGCGGAAAGCTAGACTTGGCATAGGTGAGCGCATGCCTGCCTTGCGATCGATGCCTGTGATTGGGTTCGCCGATGACAGCGCAAAGTTGGAACCGGCAGGGCAGGACAAAGTTGAGATTGCGGTCTGGGCCGCCAACCGATGGCGAGTGAATCGGTTGCGGGTCACGGGCTCAGGTGGAAGCGCGGCGCTGGCGCGACAGCGGGCGGAAACGGTCGCCTCGCTGTTGCGCGAGCAAGGGATCGAGGCCAACGTGGATGTCCTGGGCAGCGCCTCCTTACGTCGACAGGTGCACGAGGCGGGGGCATTATTCGCCAAGTCGGTCGTTTTGCGTCCTTTTGAGGAGTGACACTTCGCCCATCGCCGGGAGTTCGACGGAAAGATGAGATGTTGCGAATGTCGGCTTCGGCCGTCAGCTTGCAGCTTGACATCGCAGGGCTGCAGTCGGGCTCTACCCCGTGCCGTTTCTGCCGTCTGGCTCGATGAGTTGGGCTGCCAGTGCCTTATAGATGGGCGTGTGGCAGACCAGCGCCGAGCATGCACGCGCAAGAAGTACCGTCGCCAGCACCGGCAGCATCAATTCGCGGTTGTCGGTCATTTCCATGCAGATTACCGCCGAAGTCAGCGGCGCTTGCGTTAGTCCGGCGAGGTAGCCGCACATGCCCAGCAAGATCACCGCTTGGTGCGGCGCCGAGGGCGCGAGTGCAGACAGGTTATCGCCCAGGCCTGCGCCGACCGCCAATGCGGGTGCGAACAAGCCGCCGGGAATGCCGGCGAGGCTTGATGCCAAATTGGCGGCGAGCTTGCCCGCGCCGAACAGGCCGCCCGTCGCGTGGTCGGACTGCAATAGCTCACGTGCCTGCTCGTAGCCGGTACCAAACATGCCCTTACCCAGCCACAGCCCGAGCAACGCCAGGGTCAGGCCGCAGCATGCGGCGAACAGTACGGGCGAGCGGGCTCGTTGGTCGAAAAGCCACCGCGGACGCGCGGCTCCTGCCGCCACGATCAGGCGCGCGAACGCGCCACCGAGCAACCCGCAAGTTACGCCGCATAGCGCAATCGCCCACCAACCCGTGCCGAAGGGCAACGCGACGTTGGCATGACCGAAGTAGGCGTAGTTGCCCATAAGTCCCAGCGAGACCACGCCGGCGGCGATCACCGCGGTCAGCAGAACACCGGAGAAGTGGTGCTCGAAGGTGCCGCTGAGCTCTTCGATCGCGAATACCACCCCGGCCAACGGTGTATTGAACGCCGCGGCGATACCGGCCGCGCCGCCGGCGAGTAGGAAGCGGGACATCTGGTACGGATCGCGATAACCCATGACGCGACCGACCGCATGCATGATACCGGCGCCGATGTGCACGGTCGGCCCTTCGCGACCGATGGAGGCGCCGCCGGCCAGGGCTGCCACGGTCAGCAGCAACTTGCCGGTCACGACCTTGAGCGAGAGCCAGCCTTCGCGCAATCCGTGATCGCGCGACTGCACCGCGGCGATGACTTGGGGAATGCCACTGCCGCGGGTGCCCTTGAGGCTACCGCGGGCGGCCCAAGCCAGCAGCGCGAACACCGCCGGCGTGACCACCAGTGCCCAGTAAGGCGAGAATGCCAGCGCCGAGGCGAACAAGCGGCTGGCAGCGTCGCCGAGCTTGGCAAAGACAATCGCTACGAGGGCCACCGCGACGGCGCCGCTCCACAACGCGATCCGGCGCTTCCAGGCTTCACCGGACAGGAAGCCGTGGATACGGCGTTTCGCGCTTTCGCTCAGCATCGTTACATTCTAACTAACACTGCCTACCTATTCCCTAGAGAATCCCAGGGGATCGATCGTCCAGATGATGCCAATGTCGGATAATCGATAGGGTCAGGCCGGCAAATCCAGAATTCGCATGGTTGGTACAAAACGTACGAACATTACGATTCTGCCCACCGTCGCCGGGCTCGCCACGCCCCGCCGAGCCGCCTCAAATTTGCACTAAGATGGTGCAATGCCCCCTGACTCCATCCCGCCGCCGGCCCTGGACAGCCTGACCACGCCGCTCGCCTGGAGCGATGCCGGCGGGGCGATCCTGGGCTGCAATGCGGCGTTCTCGCGCTGGCTCGGAGTCAGCGTGCGGCGCTTGCCGGGCTGGCCCTTGGCCGGTCTGGATGCGGGCGACGGGCGCCTGGCCGCGGCCCTGGCCCGCACCACGATGGACGAGTCGCTGCGCCTGCGCCGGGCCCGCTTGCGTTACGCCGACGGCGAGGAGCGCTTCGCCGATCTGTGGCTGAGCCGGCTCGACGACGGCGGCTGGTTGCTGGAAGTGCATCCGGTCGATGAGTTCCCCGGCGACGATCCGGCGCTGCTGCTGCCGTCGGCGCTGTCGGCTTCGCTCAAGGGGCTGGCGCACGAGCTGCGTAACCCGCTGGCCGGGGTCAAGGGTGCGGCCCAGTTGCTGGCGCGCCGGCTCGACCACGGCAACAACGGCAACGGCGATTCGCGCGAGCTGGTCGGCCTGATCGGCAGCGAAGTCGACCGCCTCACCGCGCTGCTCGATCAACTGCTGACCCCGGCGCCGCCGCGCGCGCATGCGGCCCTGAACATTCACGCCGTGCTCGAACGCGTGCTGCGCCTAGCCGAAAGCGAGGCCGGCTGGGCGGTGCGCCTGGTGCGCGACTACGACCCCAGCCTGCCGGAGTTCGCCGGCGACGCCGACCGCCTGATGCAGGCGGTGTGGAATCTGGTGCGCAACGCGATCGAAGCCGGCGCGACCCAGGTCACCCTGCGCACCCGCGCCGAGCATGGCGTGCGCATTGCCGACGCCGCGCATGCGATCGCGTTGCGCCTGGACATCGCCGACGACGGCCGCGGCGTGCCGGAAGAACTCACCGAGCAGTTGTTCCTGCCGCTGGTGTCCGGCCGTGCCGAGGGCAGCGGCCTCGGGCTTGCGTTGGCGCAGCAGGTCGCGCGCGAACACCGCGGCTCGCTGGCCTACCGCTCGCGTCCGGGCCACACCGTGTTCACTTTGCTGTTGCCGATGCCGATCGAAGAGGAGACGCCGTCCGCATGAACGCCACGTCCGCGCCCGCACGGGTCTGGGTGGTCGACGACGATCGCAGCGTGCGCTTCGTGCTGGCCACCGCGCTGCGCGAGGCCGGCTACGCCGTCGATGGTTTCGAGAACGCGCACGACGTGCTCGACGCGCTGGCCCAGCGCGGTGCGCCCGAGCTGTTGTTCACCGACGTGCGCATGCCCGGCGACGACGGTCTGGTCCTGCTCGACAAGCTCAAGGCCGCGGCGCCGCGCCTGCCGGTGATCGTGATGAGCGCCTACACCGATGTCGCCAGCACCGCCGGCGCGTTCCGCGGCGGCGCCCACGAATTCCTGTCCAAACCCTTCGATCTCGACGATGCGGTCGCCCTGGCCGCGCGCGCGCTCGGCGCCGAACGCGGCGCGCCCGAGCCGGTCGCCGCAGCCGCCGATGCGGCCGCGGCCGATGCGCTGATCGGCGACACCCCGGCCATGCGCACCTTGTTCCGCGCCATCGGCCGGCTGGCGCAGGCGCCGTTGTCGGTGCTGATCACCGGCGAGACCGGCACCGGCAAGGAGCTGGTCGCGCGTGCGCTGCACCGCGAGTCGCCGCGCGCGCTGCGGCCCTTCGTCGCGCTCAACACCGCCGCGATTCCGGCCGAGCTGCTGGAAAGCGAACTGTTCGGCCACGAAGCCGGCGCCTTCACCGGCGCGCAGCGCCGTCACATCGGCCGCTTCGAACAGGCCGACGGCGGTACCTTGTTCCTGGACGAAATCGGCGACATGCCGCTGCCGCTGCAGACGCGGCTGCTGCGCGTGCTGGCCGAGGGCGAATTCTTCCGCGTCGGCGGCCGCGAGTTGATCCGGGTCGATGTGCGCGTGGTGGCGGCCACCCACCAGGACCTGGAAACGCTGGTCGGCGAAGGCCGCTTCCGCGCCGACCTGCTGCACCGGCTCGACGTGGTGCGGCTGCGCCTGCCGCCGTTGCGCGAGCGCCGCGCCGATATCGGCCAGCTCGCCGAGCGATTCCTCGCCGCCGCTGCGGCCAAGTTCGCGGCCGCACCGAAGCGCTTGTCGAAGGCGGCCCTGGAGCGTCTGCAGGCGCACGACTGGCCCGGCAACGTGCGCGAACTGGAGAACGTGTGCTGGCGCCTGGCCGCGCTCGCGCCCGGCGACAGCATCGCCCGCGCCGACCTGGACGAAGTCCTGAGCGCCAGCGCCGCCGCGCGCACCGACGACGACTGGGACGCGCGCCTGGCCGCGTGGGCGCGGGTGCGACTGTCGGAGGGCGCGCAGGACATCCACGCTCATGCGCGCGAACGCTTCGACCGCGCCTTGCTGGAGGCCGCGCTGGAACACACCGGCGGCCGCCGCAGCGAAGCCGCCGCGCGCCTGGGCCTGGGCCGCAACACGCTGACCCGCAAGCTCGGCTCCGGCCGCAAGCGCAGCTAGTTTCACCAGCACTGAACCGCTGCCGCGCTAGCGTGGCGCCTCCGCTTCCCCTTCTCTTTCCCTCTCGCCGCCAGCACCTGGAGCCGCCATGAACATCGCCGCCCGCACCGTCCTGATCGCCATGACCGCCGTGGTCCTGACCGCCTGCGGCTCGGCGCCGAAGAAGACCGCGGCGCCGCCGGCGCCCAAGCCGGTGTCCACCGCGCAGTCCGGCCAGGCGATCCTGGCCTCGGCCTCGGGCAGTCTGGTCAGCGGCAAGGTCACGATCGTGCCGACCGCCGACGGCGTGCGCCTGACCGGCGTGATCGGCGGCTTCGCGCCCAACAGCGTGCACGCGATCCATATCCACGAGAAAGGCGATTGCAGCGCGGTCGACGCCAGCAGCGCCGGCGGCCATTTCAATCCTGGCATGAGCCCGCACGGCAAGGTCGACAGCGGCGCCCACCACGGCGGCGACATGAACAACCTGGTCGCCGACGCCGACGGCGTGGCCAAGGTCGACGTGCATGCGCGTGCGGTGACCCTGGGCGGCGGCGCCGGCAACGACGTCGCCGGACGCGCGGTGGTGGTGCACGCCGCGCCCGACGACTACGTCAGCCAGCCGGCCGGCAATGCCGGTGCGCGCGTGGCCTGCGGCGTGATTTCGGTTTCGCACTGAGTTCCCGGCCGACGCCGCGGCGGCGCGCATGGCTTGCGCGCCGCTGCACGATGTACGGCGCATCCCAGCGTGGATCGCGCTGCGAACGCAGGCTGCGATGGCCGCGCCACAGCGCCGGCCGCGGCTATCCTGTGCGTCACCCACGAGCCGACTTGCCGCCATGACCCGCCTGCGTATCCGCGATGCCGAGCCCACCGACCGCGACCTGATCGCCGACTGGATGATCGCGATGGCCTGGGAAACCGAGCAAAAGCGGCTCGATCCCGACACCGTGCGCGCCGGCGTCGCGGCCGGCCTGGCCGATGCGGCCAAGGCGCGTTACTTCGTGGCGATGCGCGAGGTCGAGGTCGCCGGCCGCGAAACCATCGCGGTCGCCGCCGGCACGCTGATGTTCACCCACGAGTGGAGCGACTGGCGCAACGGCGACTGGTGGTGGATCCAGAGCGTGTACGTCGCGCCCGAGCACCGCCGCCAAGGCGTTTATCAGGCCATGCACGGCCACGTCGCCGCGTTGGCGCAGGCCACGCCGGGCGTGATCGGGCTGCGGTTGTACGTGGAACGTGCCAACACCACTGCGCAAAGCACCTATCGCGCCTTGGATATGGACGACGCGGGCTATGCGATCTTCGAGACCGAGTTCGCCAAGGGCTGAAGCGGCGAGCGAGCGTGGGGAATCCCGGCTTGCGCGTTTCCACGCAATGCAGCGCAGCAACCACTCTCGTGTAGGAGCGGCGTAAGCCGCGATCGGCAACGGCGCGGCGGCGCGCAACCCGGTCTCGAAGACATCCCGGTCGCGGCTTACGCCGCTCCTACCCCACAGCGGGGGCTGCGGTCAGAGTTGCTCGCGCGCGTTCGCGCCGTCGTCGCAATGCACGAAGGTCGCCGGCACGCCATGCGCGCCCAGCACCGCGGCGAACTGGCGCAGGCGCGCTTCGAAGTGCTGGTAGCGGCGATTGAGCTGGGCGCGGCCGTCGTCGCTGTCGCAGGGCGCTTCGGGCGCGTAGCGCGCATGCCAGGCCGGCGGCGAGAACAGGGCGATGCGGGCTTCGCCGTCGGCGTAATGGACCAGCGGCTCGGGCGGCGCGTCCAGCCATTCCTCGCCGTCGGGCTGCAGCAGCGCGGTTTCCAGGATCGGCCACAGCGGCGCCAGGCCGGCATGCTCGTACTGCATGGCCATCATCGCGGCCAGGTCGTGCACGGTCAGGTAGCGCGCATGCTCGACCTGCAGGCCGAACGCCTCCTGCGCGGCCAGGGCGGTGTCGGCGCCGGCCATGCCGCGTTCGAGCAGGGTGCTTTCGAAGGCGTCGCCTACGCGCGCGGCGATGTCCGGGTCGCCGCCGAGCAGGAACGGCACCAGCCGCAGCGGGCCGCCGACGAAGTCGGGCGAGGGCGGCAGGGTGCCCGGCAGGCGGTCTTCGTGGGCGCCGAAGGCGACGATGCGGCCTTCGGATTCGCGTCGGCCGGGCGCGCGCGCGGCCAGCTGGTCGAGTTCGTGGTGCAGGGGCCAGCCCGGGCGCAGGACTTCGACCGGGTCGTAATGGGCGCCCACCACGACCAGTTCCAGCGCCGCGGCCTCGGGCGCGAACCCGGCCAGATCGCGCGCGATCAGGTCGGCCAGCGGCCCGATCTGGGCCTGGGGCAGGGCGTTGCGGGCCACGGCGGCGTCGCCCCGCAGCTCCAGCGCCAGGGCGCCGAGCACGTGCAGCGGGGCGGGAGGCGCTTGGCGGTGGCTGGCGTCTGAGGTCATGGTCGGGCTTGGATACGCTGGCGTTTGGTTGCGCGCGGAGGCGGCGCTACACTGCGCCATTATGCCCGCGATGATGTTGCGGGCCGTTTCACCCGCTCCGTCCGCCCTTCCCTGCCGTCCCGTCCAGCCGAGGTAATCCGATGCGTCCTGCCCGTCCCGTCGCCGTGCTCGGTGGCGTTCGCATTCCGTTCTGCCGCCAGAACACCGCCTACGCGGACGTCGGCAACCTCGGCATGTCGGTACGGACCCTCGGCGCCCTGGTCGAGAAGTTCGGCCTGCACGGACAGCAGCTGGGCGAGGTCGCGATGGGTGCGGTGATCAAGCACAGCAGCGACTGGAACCTGGGCCGCGAAGCCGCGCTGTCCTCGGGTCTGTCGCCGCTGACTCCGGGCATCACCCTGCAGCGCGCCTGCGGCACCTCGCTGGATTCGATCGTCGCGATCGGCAACAAGATCGCCGCCGGCCAGATCGAGGTCGGCATCGGCGGCGGCTCGGACACCACCTCCGACGTGCCGATCGTGTATGGCAAGCGCCTGCGCCGCCGTCTGCTGGAGGCCGCGCGCGCCAAGACCACCAAGGACAAGCTGGCCGCGTTCAAGGGCTTCCATTTCCGCGAACTCAAGCCCGAGTTCCCCGGCGTGGCCGAGCCGCGCACCGGCAAGAGCATGGGCGACCACTGCGAAGACATGGCCAAGGAGTGGAACATCTCGCGCGACTCGCAGGACGAGTGGGCGCTGTCCTCGCACCAGAAGCTGGCCGCGGCCTACGAGCGCGGTTTCTTCGAGGACCTGGTGGTCAGCTTCCGCGGCGTCTCGCGCGACAACGTCCTGCGCGCCGACAGCACCCTGGAAAAGCTGGCGACGCTGAAGCCGGCGTTCGACAAGACCTCCGGCCGCGGCACCCTGACCGCGGCCAACTCCACGCCGCTCACCGACGGCGCCGCGGCCTGCCTGCTGGCCTCGGAAGAATGGGCGCAAGCGCATAACCACGAGGTGCTGTGCTACCTGCGCGACGCGCAGGTGGCGGCGGTCGATTTCGTCCACGGCGAGGGCCTGCTGATGGCGCCGACCGTGGCGGTGCCGGAGATGCTCAAGCGCAACGGTCTGACGCTGCAGGATTTCGATTTCTACGAGATCCACGAAGCCTTCGCCGCGCAGGTGCTGTGCACGCTGCGGGCCTGGGAGAGCGAGGAATACTGCAAGAACCGTCTCGGCCTGGACGCGCCGCTGGGCCGGATCGATCCGGCCAAGATCAATCCCAACGGTTCTTCCCTGGCGGCCGGTCACCCGTTCGCCGCGACCGGTGCGCGCATCGTCGCCACCGCCGCCAAGGAACTGAAGCAACGCGGCGGCGGCCGCTGCCTGATCTCGATCTGCACCGCCGGCGGCATGGGCGTGGTGGCGATCCTGGAACGCTGACTGGTAGCGCTGAGCTTCCCGACCACGTATCCAACCTCCTGTGGGAGCGGCGTAAGCCGCGATCGGCGCCCGCCGCCATCGCGACTCACGCCGCTCCCACAGTGCTATCCGGCAAGCTGACGCGCAGACCCAACATGTCCGCATCGGCATGAACCTCGACGCCGTCCAGGCCAACATCGTCACCCTCGAGGTCGACGCCATCGTCAACGCCGCCAACAGCTCGCTGCTCGGCGGCGGCGGTGTCGACGGTGCGATCCACCGCGCCGCCGGCCCCGAGCTGGTTGCCGAATGCCGCCTACTCGGCGGTTGCCGCCCGGGCGAGGCCAAGCTCACCCGCGGCTACCGACTGCCGGCGCGCTACGTGATCCACACCGTCGGCCCGGTCTGGCGCGGCGGCGGCCACGGCGAGGCCGACATCCTGGCGGCCTGCTACCGCAACGCCCTGGCACTGGCCGGGCAGCATGCGCTGGCGTCGATCGCGTTCCCGGCGATCAGCACCGGCATCTACGGTTATCCGATCGAGGCTGCGAGCGAGCTCGCGATGGCGACCGTGCGCGAGACGCTGGCGACGATGGCGCAGGCGCCGCGGGTGATCTTCTGCTGCTATTCCGCCGCCGACCTGGCGGTGTATCGCCGAACCCTCGCATCGCGCTAGTCAACGCGAGGCGCGGGCCCGTATCCTGCCCATGGGCGCCGCGCGCCGCCGTGGGGACGGCGGGCGCGGAAGCAGCGTCCGCCGGCGAGGGCCTGCAGGGGCGCCGCCGCGCATCGACAGGCACAGGGGATCCGATGACCGCGTTCAATCCGTATCAGGCGCCCAAGGCGCCGCTGTATGTCGCGCCGACCCGGGTCGAGCTGGAGGGCGATTGCTGGCGCGACGGCGCGATGCTGGTGGTGCGTGCGGAGTGCAGGCTGCCGGAGCGCTGCATCAAGTGCAATGCGCCGGCGGCGACGCCGATCAAGCACCGCCGCTATTACTGGCACAACCCGGCGTGGTACCTGCTGATCCTGTTGAACCTGCTGATCTATCTGCTGGTGGCGGTGGCGGTGCGCAAGAACACGCGCGTCAGCGCCGGCTTGTGCGAGCGCCATATCCAGCGCCGCCGGCTCGGTCTGGGCGTGGCCTGGGGCGGCGTGTTCGCGGGCCTGGGCCTGATGTTCTACGGTGCCGGCAGCGAGCAAGGCTGGCTGATCGGCGTGGGCGTGATCGCACTCTTGGGTGCCTTGATTGGTGGCGTGGCGATGGCGCGGATCCTGGTGCCCAGCCACATCGGCCCGGTCTACACCCGCTTCAAGGGTTGCGGCAGCGAGTTCCTGGCGACCCTGCCGACATACATCGGCGGCCGCTGAAGCCCGACGCGGCCGCTGCGCCGCGATCCGGTCCGCATCGAAACCTACGCCGCGCCCGCGCGGCGGACCAAGCCCTGCGACGAACTGCGACTGCCGCCAGCGTTTGCGTCGCGCGCGCGGCCTTAGGCTGCGCTTGCCCGGATGGGCATACCCGCAACGTCACTGAAAAGGAGTTTTCGATGGCAAACGCAACCAAAGCGCTCGCGCTGCTCGGCTTCCTGGCGATGTCCGGATGGGCGGCGCGGGCGCAGGCGGAGGACCTCAAGATCGCCTGCTACGTCGACACGCCCGCGTTCGATCAGTACACCGAGGACGCTTGCGCCTCGTACTGGTTCAACGGGCCGGCCACGACCAGCGCGGTGTTCGAAGTGTTCGGCCAGGATGCAGGGGTGAGCTACACCTATCAGTGGTCGGTGACCGGCTGCTCGGCCAGCAACAAGTTCTGCATCGCCCAGGTTCGCGCGAACCGCGACAAGACCGTCAGCGTGGTGGTGACCAACAGCAGCACCGGCATCAGCCGTACCTTCACCGCGGTCGCCGAGTACTGGCGCGACTGAGGTCGGGCGATCGCGCCGCGTCCGCGCGGCGCGATCGTCGTCAGCCGCGTAGGCGCGGCATGCCGTGTTCGTCGCGTTCCTCGACCACGGCCTCGTCGAAAATCTTCTGCCGCAGATCGCGGCCCGGCAGTTCGCTGGCGGCTTCGCCGCGCGCGGCGCGCAGGGCGTTGGCGTAGCTCAGGCGCGCGCGCGCGTCGTCGCCGGCCTCGGCGAAGCCGTGGCCGAGTTCCTCCCAGGCGTCGCTGTTGGCGCCCTGGGCCAGGGCGCGGTGCAGATAGGCTTCGGCCTGCGGCCATTGGCCCTGGGCGCGGGCCAGCTGCGCCAGGGTGACCAGCAGCGCCGGGCTGGCCGGATGCGCGGACAGCCAGCGCTCGGCATTGCCGCGGCGCACGTCGAGGCGGCCGATCGGCAGACGCCCGTAGAGCGCGGCCAGGGATTCGTCCCAACGCGTGTCCAGGGCCTGCTCCAGGCTCTTGGCCGCGGCTTCTTCCCAACGCAGCGCGGCGGCGCGTTCGGCATAGGCGGCGACCGCGGCGGGCTCGCTCTTGAGCGGCTTGGGCAGCGCTTCCCAGCGGTCGGCCAGGACGTTGGCATCGGCGGCTTCGCGCAGCGCGGCTTCGGCCCACTGCGCTTCGAACCGGCCCAGGCGCTCGGCCGGATAAGCCTGTTGCTGACGCAGCGCGCCGAGCAGGCCGTAGGCCTCGCCGGCGCGGCCCAGCGCGGCCAGCGCGCGTGCGCGCAGGATCAGCCCACGCGGCGGCAGCGGCTGCGCGGCGGGCGCGTCGAGCGCGCTCAATGCGTCGTCGGCGCGGTCTTCGGCCAGCGCCAGTTCGGCCGCCGCCAGTGCGCGCGTGGTCGGGTACGTGTTGCCGAGCGCATCCAGGTGCTGCGCGCTCGCGCCGCCATCGCCGCGCGCGGCCGCGGCCTGGGCGGCGCCGACGTGCGCGATCGCGGCGACATCGTCGCTGCGGGCGGCCAGCGCCAGGGATTTCTCGGCACGCGACCAGTGGCCCTGATGCAGCGCATCCAGACCGTCGATCAGACGTGCGCGCGCCTGCTTCTTGCGGTGCCGGCGCACCGCCGCGAACGGCAGCGACAGCACCTTCCACGCCAGCCACAGACCGGCCAGCAGCGCGACCGTCATCAGGATCGCTTTAGGGACATTGGTGGTGTAGTCGTTGCCGCCGTAGCGCACCAGGACATAGCCCGGGTCCTGCACCAGCAGTTGCGCGACCAGCGCGCCGGCCAGGGCCAGGACGATCCAGAACAGCAGGTTGCGGAACAGATTCATCCGGCCTCCTCAGCGCGTGGTGCGCAACTGGCGCAGTTGCTGCAGTGTGCTGCCCAGGGTCGGAACCGACAGTGAAAGCGGCTGCGCGGCCAGCGATTTCAAGGCCTCGCGCTGACGCGCCTGCGCGGCCGAGGCCGGCGCCAGGCGCTGCAGCCAGCCGTCGGCGCGGGTCAGCGCAGAGCGGTAGCCGGCGTCGTCTCGACGCTCGGCGGCGGCGCGCGCGAGCGAGATTTCCAGCTGCAGCCCGGCCAGCGCCGCAGCGCGATCGGCCGGACGCAGCGCGACCGCGCCGTCGCTGGGCTGCACGTCGACGATGTTGCCGAACGCGCGTTGCCACCACGGCGCGCGCGGCGCGGTTTCCAGCGGATCGCGCACCGGCGCCAGGCTCAGGCCGCGCGCGAACGCGTCCAGCTGCGCCATCGCCCG
Source organism: Lysobacter sp. Root667 (assembly GCF_001427715.1). Taxonomy (NCBI): domain Bacteria; kingdom Pseudomonadati; phylum Pseudomonadota; class Gammaproteobacteria; order Lysobacterales; family Lysobacteraceae; genus Lysobacter; species Lysobacter sp. Root667. The sequence goes on along the minus strand of NZ_LMHF01000011.1, from coordinate 110,153 downwards.
CACCCGCGGGTCGATGCCGAGCGCGTCGAGCGCGGCGCGTTCCTGCATCAGGGTCTGGCGCAGGCTGAGATAGGCCGGGTCGTCGATGCCGTCGAGCACGCCGCCGGCCAGCGCGTAGGCGCGGCGCGCGCCGGCCAGGTCGCCGCCGATCTGCAGGCGTTGCTGGCCCAGGGTCAGCAGCAGTTCGGTTTCGTCCAGGCGCAGGGCCTGGGCGCCGTGGCGGTCGGGATCGGCGAGCTTGGAGACGCTGTCTTCGATCAGGCTCGCGCGGGTGCCGATGCCGTGCAGTTCGTCGCGCAGCACGCGGTTGGTCGTATCGGCCTGCTGCAGGCGGCGGTTCTGCGAGCGCTGGTCGTTGCGCAAGGCGTTGATGCGCTCGTCCAGCGCGTCCAGGCGCAGGTCGGCGTCGGCGACCGCGGCACGGTCGCGCGCTTCGACCAACTGCCATTGTTTCCAGGCGTACCAGCCGCCGCCGGCGAGCAGCGCCAGCAACAACAACCAGAGCCAGGCGGAGGAGGAACGGCGGGGGGCGGGGGCGGGCGAGGACACGTCGGGGTCGGGCCGGGTAGTGGGCGAGGCCGGGGCGGAAGGTTCGGGGGAGGCGCTCATGACACCGCCATGCTACCGGAAGGCCCGTCGCCGCAAGTCAGTTTCCCGGTCGGAGCAGCCGCTCCGGTGCGGCCGCCAGCAGCTGGTGCGGGCGCGGTCCGGCCGCGACCCGGACCTGGGCGAAGCCGAGTTCGCGCGCCAACGCGGCCAGGCGCTCGCTGGCGGCGAGCGCGGTGGCGCCGCGCAGGGCACGCGCGGCGTCGTCGGGCAGCACTTCGAGCGTGCGTTGCAGCGCCTCGCCGCTGGACAGCGCCAGCAGCGCGGGCGCATCCAATGCGCGCAGTCGCGCGATCGCGCGCGGCGCGGGCGCGATCGGTTCGCGTTCGTACACGTCGGCGCGCAGCACGCGCGCGCCGCGCGCCTGCAGCGCCGGGGTCAGCGCGCCGCGGCCGCCGGGCGCGGTGATCAGGCCGACGCTGCGGCCGTCGAGTTCGCACTCGTACAGCAGTGCGAGCAGGCCTTCGCTGTCCATCCGTTGCGGCGAGCGCACTTGCGCGATGCCGGCCCGGCGCAACGCCGCCGCGCTGCCGGCGCCGACCGCGAACCAGATGCGCCGGCCGTTGTCGCGCAGCGGCCGCAGGGCGTGCGCCGCGCGCACCGCGGCCGGACTGGTGAACACTGCGTACGGCGCGGCCAGCGCGGCCTCCAATGCGGCGCGCGACGCTTCATCGTCGAGCTTGCGCAAACGCCACGGCGACAGCGCAATCAATGCGCCACCGTATCTTTTCGCAGCTTGGCGTAAGGCCGAATGCGCACCGCTGGGACGCAACGAGATCACGTACCATCGCGGCGGTTGTGGCGGTGTGTGCGGACGCATGCCGGCAGCTTGGCACAGCCGCGCAACGCGCGGCAGCCGTCTTCCCTCCCCCTGCGCGATCCCCCATGAGCCTCGAAGAAGCCCTGCAACGCCTGCGTCATCACTACCAATCGATGCCGCCGGTGGCGGCGATGCAAATCAGCGTCGCCGACTACGACGGCCGGCGTCTGCGCCTGCACGCGCCGCTGAGCCAGCACGTCAACGACAAGGGTTGCGCGTTCGGCGGCAGCCTGGCCTCGATGATGACCCTGGCCTCCTGGGGACTGGTGTCGCTGGGCCTGGAGCAGGCCGGCATCGACGCCGACGTTTATGTGGCCGACAGCCAGATCCGCTACCTCGCCCCCCTGTTCGCCGACATCGACGTCGACGCCGAGCTGGCCACCGACGCCGACTGGAACACCTTCCTGAGCACGCTGCGCGAGCGCGGACGGGCCCGCACCGGTCTGGTGGCGCGGGTGCGCCTGCCCGAAGGCGGGGTCGCGACCGACTTCACCGCCCGGTATGTGGCCATCGCCCGCGGCTGAGGCGGCCGACACCAACTCGGGCCGCGGAACCGGCTAGCATGTCGGCCGACGCGGTCCCTTGCCGGAGACACCCGATGCGCCTGTTCAAAGTCCTGCTGCTGCTGTGCCTGTGCGCGGTCGCCGGCGGCGCCCTCGCCAGCAAGAAGACCAACGAGCTCGACAAGAACCAGTACGCCTGGTCCGGCGCGATCCGCTGGGGCGAGTTCGAGCAGGCCCAGAACCTGATCGACCCCCGGGTCCGCAAGGACCAGCCGGTCAGCGCGCTGCAACTGGAACGCTACAAGCAGGTCCAGATCTCCTCCTACCGCGACGTCGGCTCCAGCCTGGACAAGGAGCGCGGCCTGGCGGTGCGCGATATCGAGATCGGCGTGATCAACCGCCACACCCAGGCCGAGCGCACCATCCGCTACCGCGAGGAATGGCGCTGGGACGACATCGCCAAGACCTGGTGGCTGACCTCGGGCCTGCCGGACCTCTGGGACGGCATGTAAATCGCCCAGGGCCCGCCACGGCGGGTGAACCCGGCCCAGCTCCGACCCAGTCCGGCGCCCGCCGCGACCGGCCCGACCGAGCTTTTTTGCGCCGCCCGCCGCCCTGGGCGACAATCGCGCCCCCATCCGTCGTCCCCGTGATCCTGTGACCCTAGAAGAACTGCTTGCCTTCGGCAGCCGCCACATGTTCCTGTCGATGGGTCTGGTCGGCCTCACCGTTGCGCTGGTCTACACCGAAAGCGCGCGCCTGTTCCGCGGCTACAAGGCCCTGCGCCCGGCCGAGCTGACCGGGCTGATCAACCGCGAGAACGCGCTGGTGGTCGACTTGTCGGCGACCAACGATTTCGAGAAGGGCCACATCGCCGGCAGCCGTTCGGTCGCGCCCAGCCAGTTCGATCCCGAAAACAAGCTGCTGGCCAGCGCCAAGTCGCTGCCGGTGGTCATGGTCTGCCGCAACGGACAGGCTTCGGCCGATGCCGCCAAGCGCCTGAAGAAGGCCGGTTTCGAACAGGTCTATTGGCTCGACGGCGGCGTCCAGGCCTGGCAGGCGGCCGATCTGCCGCTGATCAAGGGCCGCGCCTGATCCGCCAGCCGATTGCTTCGGCTGACCACGGCCGAGCGCCGCCGCCGTAAGCGGCGGCCCTTGCGCCGGGCCGGAAACGCCCCCACGCCTGAACGCGGGACGCGCAATACCCGCATGCCATAATCGGCCTCTTTCCGCGGTTTCGACCGCACCACCAAACACTTACACCGCTGGAGTCATCCGATGTCCGAAGAAAACGTCAACGGCGCCGTCGCGCCGGTCGAAGCCGCCGGTCCGGCGTTCACGGTCGAAAAGATCTACGTGAAGGACGTCTCCTTCGAAGTCCCCGGCGCGCCGGCGGTGTTCAACGAGACCGCGCAGCCGCAGCTGCAGATGAACCTCAACCAGAGCGTGCAGCGCCTCAACGACGCCGCGTTCGAAGTCGTGCTGGGCATCACCCTGACCTGCAACGCCGGCGAMAAGCCGATGTACCTGGTCGAAGTGAAGCAGGCCGGCGTGTTCGGCCTGGCCGGTTTCGACGAGGCCACCCTGGACGGCATGCTCGGCACCCATTGCCCGAACGTGCTGTACCCGTACGCGCGCCAGCTGGTCAGCGACCTGATCCAGTCCGGCGGCTTCCCGCCGTTCTTCCTGCAGCCGATCAATTTCGACGCCCTGTACGCCGAAGGCCTGCGTCAGCGCGCCTCGCAGCAGGGCGGCCTGGCCGACGCGGAGACCGCGGGCAACGCCTGAGGGCCGCCCGCGATCGGACCACGGCATGGGCACGGACGCGAATTCCGGTGAGGCCGCGCTGCGCGTTGCGGTGTTGGGCGCGGGCTCCTGGGGCACCGCGCTCGCTGCCCTGATCGCGCGGCACGGTCATCCGACCGTGCTGTGGGGCCGCGACGCCGACGGCGTCGCGGCGATCCAGTCGCAACACGAAAACCCGCGTTACCTGCCGGGCATCGCCCTGCCGGAATCGCTGCACGCGACCGCCGACATGGCGGCCGCGCTGGCCGGCGCCGATCTGGTGCTGGTCGTCGTGCCTTCGCACGCTTTCGCCGAAACCCTGCGCGCGCTGGCGCCGCACCGTCCCGCGCAAGCGGGCGTGGCCTGGGCCACCAAGGGCTTCGAGCCCGGCAGCGGCCGTTTCCTGCACGAAGTCGCCGCCGAAGTGCTCGGCGACGCGGTGCCGTTGGCGGTGGTCACCGGCCCCTCGTTCGCCAAGGAAGTCGCGCAGGGCCTGCCGACCGCGCTAACCGTGCATTCCGACGATGCCGCTTTCGCGCGCACCGTCGCCGGTGTGCTGCACGGCCCGACCTTCCGCGCCTACACCGGCGACGACATGCTCGGTGCCGAACTCGGTGGCGCGATGAAGAACGTGCTCGCGGTCGCCACCGGCGTCGCCGACGGCATGCAGCTCGGCCTGAATGCGCGCGCCGGCCTGATCACCCGCGGCCTCAACGAGATGCTGCGCCTCAACCACGCCATCGGCGGCCAACCCGAAACCCTGATGGGCCTGGCCGGCCTCGGCGACCTGGTGCTGACCTGCACCGGCGACCTGTCGCGCAATCGCCGCCTGGGCCTGGCCCTGGGCCGCGGCCAGAGCATCGAAGCGGCGGTGCGCGAGATCGGCCAGGTGGTCGAGTCGGTGCAGACCGCCGACGAAGTCATGCGTCAGGCCCAGCGCCATGGCATCGAGCTGCCGATCTCCAGCGCGGTCCAGGCCGTGCTGCACGGCACGATCACCCCCGCCGACGGCCTGCGCCAGCTGCTCGCACGCGAGCAGAAGCCCGAATATCCGCACGAACTGTTCGGCTGAAGCCACGCGCGCCTTGGCGGCGCGCCGCGACGCGGCGACACTAGCGCGTCTTCCCGTCGAAACGGACTTCCGATGCGCGCGTTCCTCGCGGCCTGGCCGCTGTTGCTGTGTTCCCTGTGGTCTCCGCTCCCGGCCGCCGCTGCTGCGCCCGCTCCCTGCGGCGAATACGTGCCCGAGGACGAATACGCGCCCTTGCTGAGCTTCGCCGGCAATACGGTGATCGCGCACGACCGCGAGGGCTATCGCGACCCCGCCGCCTGGCGCTACCGCATCGATGGCGACACCCTGTCGATGCGCCGCGCCGACAGCGACCTGCTCGAAACCTATCGCATCGAAGCCGACGGCCGCCTGGTGCTGCAGGCCGACCGCATGCGCAGCGAGCCGGTGACCTATCGCCTGCGCGAGCCCGCGGTATGCGTGCCGACCGGTGGCGCGGGCGTCGCTCTCGCGCCCGCGGGCACGCCCGACAACCAGCAGAGCAAGCTCGCCTGCAAGGCCGGCGACGTGCAGTCCTGCGTGTCCGAGCTTGCGATGGATCGCGACACCCCGCAGGCGCAACGTGCGGCGCAGTTGGAAACCTATTGCCGCCGCGATGCCAGCCCCTACGCCTGCGACGAATGGGCCAAGGCGCTGAAGCCCGAGGATCCCGGCGCGCCGCTGTACCTGTTCCGCACCCAACCGGCCGCGCCGGCGGTGCTGGACGCCTTGCGCGTGGCTTGTCGCGATGCGCGCGCGCCCAACGCCTGCGAAGGCCTGGCCGAACAGGATTGGATCGCCGGCCGCTTCGCCGCCGCGCGCGAGACCCTGCGCTACGCCTGCCAGTGGAAGCTCTCGTCCGAGATGTGCAAGCCGCTGGCCGAGCTCAACGACGTCGCCCTGACCGACACCGCCGCGCGGCGCGCGCCGCGGCAACCCTGCGGCACCTACGCCAGCGCCAAGGGCGGCCTGTTCGATGTGTTCCGTTTCGGCGACGAGCACGGCGCCGCGATCGGCAACGAGGGCGAACTCGGCCTGCGCTACCGGCTGCGCGACGACCAGGTGCTGGTGCGCCACGACAAGGGCGACGACTTCGTGCTGCGCTGGCTGGACGACGACACCCTGCTCGGCATGGACGACTGGACCCGCTACACCGTCTTTCGCCGCGGCGTCGCCGCGCAATGCGCGCCGGTGAAGATGCCGATCGCGAGCGACCGCATGATCGAGACGCCCTACCGCGTCGACCATTGCGCGCTGACCGATCCGGGCGGCGCCGACGCCTGCTGCCGGCGCGGCTCGGCTTCGGCCTGCATGGGCGCCGGCCACATCGCCGCCATGAAAAACGACTGGGCGGGCGCGGCCGGCTACTACGACCGGGTCTGCGCGATGCACGTGCGCGAAGGCTGCGGCAACGTCGTCGCTGCGTACCACAACACCGGCGACGAAAAACTGCTGGCCGGCATCCGCAAGGTCTGCCACGACGAACCGCGCTCGGTCGCCTGCGAGGAACTCGAACTGGCCAACGCCGCCGCGGTCAACCAGAAGCAGCTGGAGCGCGAAGTCGAGCAATCCCTGCGCGAACTGCTGGAACGCCTGCCGACCGAAGAAGCAGGCGAGGCGCCCTCCGAAGAGTAGGTCGCACGCGGTCGCGAACCACCAGCCGCCCCTGCCTCGGTTGTTGTGGTTGCTTTGGGGTAGGGGCGGCATAAGCCGCGACCGCGAACAACGCCTGCCGGCGTAATTCCGCTCCGGCTCCACCCTCCGCCTTTTGCTTCCTGCTTCCTGGCCCCTGTGGGAGCGACGTAAGCCGCGATCGCGAACTCCGTCGTCCTGCGAAGGTTTCGATTCTCAGGTCAACGCCTCCCGCCCGCCACGCATGCAGATACGCCCCTTCGCCCCGGCCCGCGGCCCGATCGCCAACGCCCCCCCAAACCCCAGACAAGAAAAAGCCCGGCAAGCCGGGCTTTCTCCTGTCGTTCGACCGCTTCCGAGAATCAGAAGCTGGCGCGAGCGCCGAGCATGAACTGGGTGGTCTCGTCGATGAACTCGACTTCGCCCACGATGCCCCAGGTCTGGTTGAACTTGTACTGGCCGCCGAGGGTGCCGACGAAGTCGCCTTCGAAGTCGCCGCCGTCGATGTAGCCGGCCTTGACCCAGCCTTCCAGGTTGTCGGTCATTTCGCCGCGGATACCCAGGTTCAGCTTGCCGCCCTTGCCTTCGCCGCTGGCGTTATCGATGCTGATTTCCTGACGCAGGTACGACAGCTCGGCGGTGAAGTCGGCGCGGTCGCTGATGTCGGCGTGGTAGCCGAAACCGATTTCGGCGGTTTCGAAGTCGGTGTCGAAGCTGTTGACGAAACCGCTGACGCGGACGTCGTCCTGGGTCTTGCTGTAGCCGCCGAACACGGTGAAGTTCTCGCCCAGCTCAGCCGAACCGCGGATGTAGGCGCCGTCGAGCTCCGGGTCGAAACCCGACACGCCGGTGTCGACGTTGACGCGGGTGTAGCCGCCTTCGATGTAGGAGTAGCTCAGGCCTTCGGCCGAGGCGGCGAACGGGGCGGCGGCCAGCAGAGCGGCCAGCACGAATTGCTTCTTCATGAATTCTCGATCCTGATGTTTGGTTTGCGTCCATGCCGCGATGCGGCGGCGCGCAAGGTAACGAAAAATTCACATGGCCACAACTGCCAAAGGCAACACAGTTTTCGAAAACCCCGCCCAGGAGCCGAATCCACCGGTTCGGCGCAAAAAAAGAGCCCGGCCGGGGCCGGGCTCGATCGCGACGTTCGGGGGAGAGAGAGAAAGTTCGCGATTGGTGCGGGGTTGCTCGGCTTAGAAGCTGACGCGCGGGCCGACGAAGAACTGGGTGTCGCCATCGACGAACTTGACGTCGCCGTTCACGCCCCAGGTATCGTTGAACTTCACCAGAGCGCCGACGCGGCCGTAGAACTCGCCGTCGGACTTCTCGTAGTCCTCGTAGCCGGCCAGCGCATAGCCCTGGATGTTCGGGGTCAGCACGCCGTTGACGCCGGCTTCGACGCTGTAGCCGTTGAAGTCCAGGCCCTGGCCGGCGTCGAACTTCTCGTAGGCGACGCGGGTGAGCAGGTCGACGCGCGAGTTCAGCTCGTGGTTGTAGCCCAGGCCGACGCGCCACTGGTCGAAGTCGACGTTGGTGTTGTCGATCTCCTGCTTGCTGTAGCCGCCGAAGATGTGGAAGTTGTCGGCGATCGCGCCCGAGCCGTTCAGGGCCCAGCCGTCGGCGTCGCCGCCATCGGTATTGGTCTTGGCGTAACCGCCTTCGACGTAGGTGTAGGACACGCCCTCGGCCGCGGAGGCGGCGAACGGCAGGGCGGCCAGCAGGGTCAGGGCAAGCAAAGTGCGCTTCATAAGGTCTCAGCCTCTTATTGGTTTTGTCAGTCCGGACCGTGGCGCCTCGGGGTGGGGCGGCTCTGTGATCCGGATGGGGCGCAGTATCCAAGCGCCGATTCAATCGAAGCTGAATTTTGAACTTGGAAGTTTAGGAACTCTGGGGTTCGAGCACGGTCGCGCCGAAAGTCATGCTCGTTAAATGCTTGTAAACAAAGGATTTGCGTCCCGTAGGCCGACCAAAACGGCGGATGAATGTGCACTGGCAACGTTTTCAGTACACGCGTTCATGTGCCCGGAATGCGCTGAAAGCATGCGGGTGTTCGGCGCGCCGCCTCGTCGACGAGGTGCGCGCCTGCCTCGGCCCGACGGCATTCGAGCCGCCGGGCCTGGTCATCCAAAGTCGACAGCGCCGAGGCGTCGCCTCACCCCATCGACATCGTCGCCGTCGGCATCGGCGCCGCGCGCGGCACCGTCATCGCTTGCGGCCGCCGCAGCACCACCCACAGGCACAGGCCGATGGCGACGAACTGGCTGGCGGTGGACAGGGCCAGGCGGCCGCCGAGTCCGGGCAGGTCGATGCCGCCGAAGGGCAGCACCGCGCTCAGCGCCAGATAGGCGAGGGCGAGCAAGGCGATGCGCGGCGGAGTGAGGCGGGTGCCCGCGGCGATCAGCAGCCACAGCCAGATCGGCGCGAACAGGCCGTTGTGGTCGGGCACGAAGGGGCTGCGGTAGGCGGCCAGGGCGAGCAGGGCCAGCCAGGTCGAGACCAGTTCCAGCCGCGACATGGCCTGGGCGCGGCGTGCGGCCAGGATCGCCAGCGCGAACACCGCCAGCGTCCACACCCAGGAGATCGCCTTCTCCACCATCGGGGTCATGCCGGCCACGCCGAGCACGTCCAGCTTCAGCGCCAGCCCCGGCACCGAGTCGTTGATCGCGACCACCGGCTCCAGCCCATCCAGCCACAGGAACGACCAGGCCTCGCCGCTGAGGATGCGCGGGGCCTGGAACTGGAAGAAGGCTTCGTAGGGCTGGGTGCCCATCCACAGCAACGCGATCACGCTGTACAGCGCGGCGAAGCCGATCGTCCATGCGGCCTCGCGCCAGCGCCGCGCCGCCAGCAGATACAGCCCGAGCAGGCCTGGGAACAGCTTGAACACCGCGAAGCCGAGCAGCGCGCCGCCCAGCACCGGGCGCTCGCGCCAGAACAGCATCATCGCCAGCAGCGACATCGCGATCGCGGCGATCTGGAAGTTGCCCAGCTGCAGGGTCAGCAGCACCGGCGTGCTCAGCCACAGCGCCGGCATCAGCAGCGCGATGCGACGGCCGGCGTCGCCGCCGATCCAGCGCCCCAGCGCGAACACCGTCGCCGCCAGCAGCGCGCCTTCGGCCGCGAACCACAGCGCGCGCAATTCCAGGAAGCCGCCGCCGAGCGCGATGCCCGCGCGCGGCAGAATCAGGAACTGCGGCAGGTACAGGAAGTCGTCGAGCTTGAAGCGGCCTTCCATGCCGGTGTAGTGCTCGGGGTCGTAGAGATTCGCCACGCCCTGGCCGGCGAGCCCGGCCGCCTTCCACACGCCGGAGAAGCAGTTGTGGCGCACATAGAACTCGTCGAACCAGTACGCCGACGCCTGGGCCTGAGCGGGGTCGACCATGAACAAGGCCACGCCCGCGGTGCGCGCGATCGCAAGCAGCGCGACCAGCAGCCACAACGCGCTCAGCCATGGATGGGTATAACGCAGGCCGTCCCATTCGCGCGGCAGGCGCCGGGCGAAGCCGGGCGCCGCGATCGCGGCCAGCACCAGCGCGATCGCCAGCGCGACCGGCGGCGCATAGGCCACCGGTACGAACGCGGCCGCGGCCACCGCCGGCAGCATCGCCAGCAGCAGGGACAACAGGGCGGCGATGGTCCAGCGTTCGACCGAGATCCGATCCGCGTCTAGGGTCATGGCATGCAACTCCGTGTGAGGGCGCGGATCGAACGGCGGGGCAGCGTGCTCATTGCGGCCCCCAGCCTTCGACCTTGCCCGAGAACAGATAGCGGCTGAGTTCCTGGAAGTCGTCGAACACCAGGTCCGGCGCCGCTTCGCGGCCGTTGCCGTTGTGCGCGCGATCGACCCGCAACAAGGTGGTGATGCCGAAGCGGCGCGCGCCGGCGATGTCGCTGGCCGGGTCGTCGCCGATCATCCAGATCCGCTCTGGTTCGATCCCGAGCTTGTCGATCGCCAACTGGAACGGCGCTTCCTGCGGCTTGTCGGCACCGGCCTCTTCGGAGGTGACGACGTAGTCGAAGCAGTCGTCCAGGCCGAAGTAGATGATCTTGCGGAACTGGATCTGCGAGGTGAGGTCGGTGATGATCGCCGTGCCGATGCCGCGGCTGCGCAGCGCCATCAAGAACTCGCGTACGCCGGGGAACAGTTCGCAGTGCGCGAGGAAGGTGCGCCAGTAGGTCTGTTCCAGGTCCAGGGTAATGACCAGCTGGGTCTTGCGTCCCAGCAGCTCGATCCCGCGCTGGAAATACAGCAAGCGGCTGTGCGAACTGGCGGTGCGGCCCAGGCGTCGCTTGACCTCCTGGCGCGCCTGCGAAAAGGCCTGGCGTACGTCGCCGACCTCGCAGCCGAGCAGTCGCACCGCCTTCTCCTCCGCCGCCGCGGTCGCGCAGGCATGCGGATGACCGTAGGCGTAGAGCGTGTTGTCGGTGTCGAAGATGATCGCCTGCGGCGCGCGCAGGGCCGTGTCCGTGCTGTGGAAGTTCAGGCTCATTGGATGCGGTTCTTCAAGGCTTCTTCGGTTTGCACCAGGATCAGCAACTGCATGATCCCGCTCATGCCGTCCTCCCACTGAGGACGGACGTCCAGCATTTCCTGCAGGCCCGGCACCAGGGTGCGCGCGGCCAGGGCGATGTCTTCGGCGGCGACGTCGCCTTCGATGCTCATTTCCACTTCGCCGGAATCCTCCGACAGCTGCACGTCCAGGTGCAGGCCGCAGATGCCGATCAGGATCCGCGCCACGCGCTCGTGGTAGGTGCCGTTGCGGATCAGCGCGACCAGCTTCAGCCGCACCTGGTCGGGCGCCACGCCGTTGTCGAGTTGCTGCGGGTTCACCGGCTGCAGGCGCAGCACCAGGCTCGCGACCGCCTTCTGCGGATGGATGTAGCGCTGCGAGTCCGGCGCGCGCCGCTCCAGCGAACCGTTCACGGCCTTGAGGTCGTGGCCGCGCTGGTGCACATCGCGGTGGATCTTCCAGGCCCGGCGCAGGTTCTCGTCGACGTCCAGGAACACGCTGACGTCGTAGCGCCGGCGCAGGCGCGGAAAGTGCAGCGCGTGCAGGCCGGAGGCGATGACGACGTCGTTCTTGGCCAGCAGGGTCGGGCTTTCGAAGCGGCCGGCGGCGTGGTCGTAGCGACGGCAGACGATGGCCTTGCCGTCGATCAGGGCGAGCACGTCGTTGTTGAAGCGCTGCAGGTCGTTGGCGCGCGGGTTGAGGTGGGTCAGGCCCTGCCACATCGGCGCGTAGCGGTCCCAGATGTGGTAATCGTCGCCGGACACGTGCACCACCGAGTGATCGCCGAACACGCCGGCCAGGGCACGGCTGAGGGTGTCCTTGCCGGAGCCGGAATCGCCGGCGATGCCCACGGCCAACGGCTTCTGGGCGATGCGGTAGTAGTCGTTGCGGCCGACGCGTTCGCGCAGCATCTGCACGATCAGCACCAGGCCGGACGCGACCACCAGGGTCATCCACAGCGAGTGCACGTGCGGCGTGATGCGCGTCGCGACGGCGCCGATCGCAGGCCCCGGGTTCCAGTCCAGCAGCGGCGCGGTCGGGCCGGCGGAAATGAACACGTGCATCGCGATCAGCAGCAGCGAGAAACCGCCGGCGAGCACGTGCGCGCTGCGGTCGCCCTGCAACTGGTGCGCGACCAGGAACGGCACCAGCCACAGATACCAGCCCGGCGGCGCCGGCGTGCCCAGCACGACCAGGAAGAACGAAAGCCCGGTGCAGGCGATCAGCAGTTCGAAGCTGATCCGGCGGAAGCGCCAGGCGGCGTAGGCGGCGAGCAGATACAGCGTCGGAGTGAGATAGAGCTTGAGCTCCTCGCCCACCGGCAGGGCAAGGTCGAACACGCGGCCGAATTCGCGCGAGCCGAACACCATCGCGACGAAACCCGACGAAGCCAGCCAGGGCAGGGTCAGCAGCGTCGCCAGCGCCGCGCAGGCCAGCGCGAACGGCGGCAGCATCGCGCGCAGCCGCTTGTTGCGCCACAGGTAGATGCCGATGAAGGGCACGGCCAGCGCCATGCTGAGCTTGGCCGCCAGGGCCAGCCCCAGCGCGGCGCCGCTGGCGGCCGGGCGGTAGCGCCGGATCAGCAGCAGCGACAGCAGCAGCAAGGCGATCGGGACGATGTCGGTCTGCCCGTTCCAATAGGTCACGAACAACACGATCGGCGACCACCAGTACAGCCACAGCAGCAGGCGCGGACGGTCGCTGGGCAGCAGGCGCCGCAACAGCAGCAGGCTGGCCAGATCGGCGCCGAGCAGGCCCAGCCGGAAACCCACCCCGGTGAAATAGGCGCTGCCGCTGGCGGCGTCGGCGAGCCAGCCCAGCACGGTGCCGGGCAGGTGCGCGAGCAGCATCACCGGCCCGTAGGGATACGCCAGCGGACTGCCGCCGGCGGCGAGGAAACTCGACCACGGGTCCAGGCTGGGATGGGCGATGGCGTGATCGAGGAAGGGCACGAACCAGCGCTGCTGGATCGTCGGCACCAGCAGCGCGATCAGCAGCAGGCGCAGCAGCAATCCGGCGCGGAATTCGAAAGTCCGCAGCATCGGGTCCTGCCACAGTCGCGCGATCCTCATCGCCAAAGCGCGGTCTCCTTGGTGCAGACCGCATCGACCGCGATGCCTTCGCGGTCGAGCAGGGCGCGCATCGCGGCGATGCCCTCGGCGGCATCGCGGCCCTGCAGTTCGGGCGAAACCAGGCACAGGCGGAAACCGGCCTCGCGCAGGCGCTGGGCCTGGGCGCGGTCGAGCGGGAAGCGGGTGAAGCAGTCGACCCAGACCCAGTCGACCTTGCCGGCCAGGGCCAATGCGGTATCGATCGATTCGTACTCGGATACCCGCACCGCGCAGCGCGATTCGCCGCGCGCGGCGGTGCGCACCAGGAAGGGGAACGACTGGTCGAGGAAGAACCAGTCCTCGATGCCGCGCGCCCGCATCAGCGCGATCAGCCGATCCTCCAGGCCTTCCTCCTTGACGTTGAGGATCAGCAGACGATGGCGGTAGTCGCGCAGCCAGTCCTCGAAGTCCTCGCCGTCGGCGAAGGCGTCGTGGTGGACGATGATGACGTCGCCGCGGCTGCGCAGATCGAGCTCGATCCCGTACTCGGGCGAGGTCTCGCGCAGCTGTTCGCGGGTGTTGCGGCGGTGGCGGACGATGATCATGCGGGGTGCGAGAGGTCCTTGCGCAGGCGCAGGCTGAAACCCACGGTGCGGCGGATGAAGCGGGCCTTGGCCCGCCAGTTCACGTTCCAGTGCGAGCTGCCGTGGGCGCGTTCGCCGAAGCGCACCGGGAAGCGCAGCACCCGCAGTCCGCTGCGGCGCGCCTGGTAGTAGGCGTACAGGTCCAGCGAAAAATCCTGCGGCGGCGCCTGCCATCGCTCGAAGAAGGCGCGTGGGAACAGCGTCGGTTGGGCATTGATGTCCCACAGCGCGCGCCGCAGCAGCACGGTTTCGAACAGCGACATGCCGACGGTGAAGGCGACATCGGCCGCCGGCCGGCCGTGGCGGCGGCCTTTGACGAATACGGTCTGCGGATCGACGCCGTCGAACAGTTCCAGCCCGGTCAGGGCATCGGCCGGATCGGTCTGCATGTCGGCGTGGGTCCAGCCTACGATCAGGCCGCGCGCCGCGCGCAGGCCGGCGAGGATGCCGTGGCCGTAGCCCTGATTGCGCTCCACGCGCAGGCTGCGGATGCCGGCCACGCCGTCCAGCAAGCCAGCCAGCACGGCCGGGCTGTCGTCGGTCGAGCCGTTGTCGACCAGGATCGCTTCCACGTCCTCGCGCACGAAGGTCTCGCGCAGGCGCGCCACCAGCAACGGCAGGTTGCGGGCTTCGTTGTAGCAGGGGATCACCAGGGACAGGCGCAGGGACGTGCTCACGGCGTTTCGATCTTCCTCAGCACCACCGAGCGTCCCATCGCGAACACCGAGGGCAGCAGCTTGACCAGGGCGCGGTCGGTGGCGTCGATCAGCTTGAGCAGGAAGCGCGGCAGTTCGACCGTCTTGGCCTGCACCACCACGCCGCCGGACACCAGGAACACGAAGCATTCGTTGAGTTCGTTGCGCTCGATCGCCAGGCCCGGCAGGCGGCGCTGGAAGGCCGCCTCGTCGCGGAACAGCAACAGCGGAATCGCGCAGTTGGCCGACCAGGGGTCGCGCGGATCATTGGCGACCACGGTGTCGTCGAACACGTCGATGTCGTAGGACCAGCCCTCGTGGCGCATCGCGCGCAGCGCCAGGCGCAGCAGGAAGCAGGTGTTGAGGTCCTGGATCAGGATCAGGCCGCCAGGCGCGAGCTTGCGCTGCATGACCTCGAAGAAGCGCACCGGGTTGGGCAGGTGGTGGATCATGTGGCTGAACACCGCCACGTCGATCGAGCCGTCCGGGTAAGGCGGGTCCATCGCGTCGGCGACGTCGTCGATCCAGGGCCGCGCTTCGACGTCGGTGATGCGGAAGTTGTCGTGGCGGATGAATTCCTTGCTGAAGCCGGAGCCGGCGCCGAACTCGACCACGCGCTGGCCCGGCTTGAGGTAAGCGTTCATCCAGTCGTAGCGCTTGTGCAGCAGAAATTCGAGGTTGCGCGGGCGGTGCTGGAGGAAGAACTCGCGCGCCATCCCGACTTCACCCTCGCGTGTGAAACGGTTTTCCTCGTGCGTGGGGAAGTAGGTGCTAGGCAGGACCATGGGACGGCTCTCTGACGGTTGCGGACGGCGGGTGTGGCTCAGCATCGGAAACGCTCCGGCTCGCGCATGCGGTAGCGCTCGACCAGGGCCGGGCGCGCGGGTGCGGGCACGCGCGGGTCGTGTTCGATCCGGTACGGGTGCGCGTCCCACTTGTGGAAGCACGACTGCCAGTACTCGAAGGTGCGCAGGTCGTCGGGCGTGCCCCAGCACAGGTAGTGCGCGACCTCGAAGATGCGGCAGTTCAGGCCGGCGGCGACGGCGTCGTTGATGCAGCTGTCGACGTAGAACTCGCCGTTGACGCGGCCGTCGCGCGCGATCATCGCGTCCGCAGCGGCGGCGAAGTCGGCGGCGCGGCGGAAGGTGAAGCTGCCCAGCACGATCGGATCGTGGGCCGGGTCGGACAGGGGCTGCTTGACCGAGACCGAGAGCACCCGCCCGTCGACCTCGTCGACCCAGCCGTAGTGGGTGGGCCGGCGCGCCGCACCGGGATAGCCGCGCGCGACCCAGACGATCACGTCGACCTCTTCGTCGTCGAGCAGGGCCGACAACGCCTGCGCATCGAACACCGCGCCGTTGTCGCAGGCGCCGATGGTCAGCGGCTGGGTCGGGTCGAGGCCGTCCAGCCCGAGCAGGCAGGTGCGCGCCTGGCCGTCGGTGACCTGTTCCAGATCGACCAGGGCGCAGCCGGGGAAGCGCTGGCGCAGCGCCTCGGCGATGTGCGCGCCGCCGGGCAGGTCGCGGCGTTGCACGAACACGCGGCGCGAAGGCTCGGGCAGGTCGCGCGCGGCCTGCACCACCATCGGTTCGCCCGACACCGGAATCAGCGGTTTCGGCTCGCTGTAGCCCTCGTTGGCGAAACGCGAGCCCAGGCCGGCCATCGGCACCATCACCGCACCGCGCTGGCGCGGTGGCGGCTGGGTGCGCGCGGGTTCGGCCAGGCGCCGGAACGCATCGGACCAGTAGCGATACTCGGCCAGATCCTGCGGCGTGCCCCATTGCATGAAGTGGTTGAGCTCGTACACCGCGACGCAGCGGCCGTCTTCCAGCAGCGGCTTGTAGGCCAGGCTGACGTAGTGCTCGCCGCCGAGGCTGAGGTCCGGGCGCGCCATGGTGCGTTCGAACGCATCGCGCAGCAGCGCGCCGGACTTGAAGTAGTAGGTGCCGCTGGACGCGTATTCGCGCGTGGGCTGGTCGGTGTAGGGCTGCTTTTCCTGGATGTCGAGCACGCGCGCGCCGTCGCTGCGGACGTAGGCGTAGTTGGTCGAGCCCATCATGTGCGGATGGAAACCGGTGTAGCAGGGGATCGCGCCGTCGCAGCCGCTGTCCAGCGCGAACGCGCGGAAGTCGCGGTAGTCCCAGCCGCAGGCGAAGTCGCAGTAGTTGACGATGGTCGGCGCGTCCGGATCCAGCAGTTCCATCGCCTGCAGCACCGCATGCACCGGTCCGAGCTTGTGCGGCGCGATCCCGAGCACGCGCCCGGTCGGGCAGATCTGCGCCAACTGCTCGGCCATTCGGTATTCGGCGCGATCGAGGTGATCGCGATTGCATACGAACACGAAGTCGGTCTCGCCCGGGAACAGGTCGACCACGTGGGCGATGATCGGCTTGCCGTCGACTTCGATCAGCGGCTTGGGCACGCGGTAACCCGCGCGGCGGAAGCGCTCTCCGAAACCTGACATGGGTACGACGATCTGCATGGCTTCCTTCCGTGGCGTCGTGCGGGTCGTGAGGGGTTCAGTGCCCAGGCCGCGACAAGGCGCGGCGATAGGCTTCGGCTTCCCAATCCACCAAGGCGGCGACATCCTCATCGCCGAGGTAGACCAGGGTTTCGTCGCCGCTCAGGCGCAGCGCGACCAGAGCCAGGCACAGCAGCATCGCCTGCGCGCCGGGCGACAGGCCTGGCGCGACCAGCACGCCGGCGCCCGGCAGCAGCGCGAACGCGGGCGCGACGCCGCCGGCCGCGGTGGCGCGCGCGACCGCGTCGGACAAGGCGTCGTTGTCCTGCAGTACCGCCGCCCGCGCGCCCAGGAACACCGCGTGATCCGGATACAGCGCGCCGTCGCGCGCGATCGCCATCGCGATCGCATCGGTGGCCAGGGCGTGTACGCCGGCGTCGCTGGGCAGCTCCCAATTCAGGTCGTTGACTGCGTGCAGCCGCGCCGGATCGCCGGCCGTCGGCGCGCGCGCGGGCAGGCCCAGGCGACGCTCGACTTCGCCCAACAAGGCATCGGCGGCGGCGCAATCGTCGGCGCCGACGACCAGACCGTGGTTGGCCAGCACCAGAACGTCGGCTTCGCGTTCGGCCAGCACGTCCCGCACCGCTTGCGTGAGCGGATAGCCGGGGCGCCGGTACGGCACCCAGGCCCAGTTCAGGTCTTTCAACAGGGCCGACAGGCGCTCGCGTGCGTCCGCGCGCACCGCCCAGGCGATGGTGTTCACCGAATGCACGTGCGCGACCACCGGGTGCGGCAGCAGCGCATGCAGCGAGGTTTCGATCGAGGGCCGCAGCGCTTGCGGGTCGCCCAGCCGCGCCAATCGCGTTTCGCCGTCGGCGTGACGCAGCGCGGCGCGCACTTCGTCCAAGGGCAGCGGCACGAAGATGTCGCGCTCGCGCGCCTGCGCGAGCCAGGTGCCGGAGGCCTTGACCCATAGGGTTCCGTCGAATTTGACGGACGTGTTACCGCCCCCGCCCTGCACCAATAGCGGGTCGGCGCCGATGCGCGCCGACAGCGCATTCAGCGCGTCGAGAGCGGCGGTTGCGCGGCTCGTCACGGCCCCACCGGCGCTGCGCCCATGGGGGTTTTGCGATGCTGCGAGAACGGTCGATCCATGTGTCCCCTCCCTGCTGACTGCTGCTCCTGAAACCCCTAATACTCGTTTTGGGCTTCCAACCGGCCGTCCCACGGCCGGATAACGCACCCCCCCACCCCGGCTTCCCCGGCTAGGCACTGGACGGCCCGGCCACCGATGTGGTCCGCTTTCGCACCCCGAACCCGTTATGTGGATAGGATACGTACAGGGGGCACCACGGATGGAACGCCAAGGATGATCGCGAACACGGTTCGCGTGCAAGAGCATCTCCGAAGCGACGCGTGCAGGATGCCAATGAGGTGCCGACAGGATCAGGTCGGCAGGGGATGCTTGTAAGTCAAGGAAGTCATGGATGAGTGACATCGATCAGCGCATGGCCGAGCTTTCGCCTGCGAAACGTGAATTGCTGCGTCAGTTGGCCGCGCGTCAACGCGGCGGACAGAACCGTATTCAGGCCCGCCCGCGCCCCGAGCGCATACCGCTGACCTTCGGCCAGCGGCGCCTGTGGTGGCTGGACCGTTTCATGCCCGGCATGACCGCCTATAACCTGCCGGTCGGGCTGTGGCTGGACGGCGAGCTGGACCGCGCCGCGCTGCGCGCCGCGGTGCAATCGCTGGCCGACCGCCACGAAACCCTGCGCACGGTGTTCCGCGCGCACGACGGCGAACCTTTCCAGCACATCCTCGAACGCGTCGAGGCGCCGTGGCGCGAAATCGCCGCCGCGGGCGACGACGCGGAAGAATGCGGCGCCGATGCCCTGCGCATCGCGCGCGAGGAAACCGCGCGCGCGTTCGACCTGAGCCGCGACGCGATGCTGCGCGCGACGCTCATCGAAACCGCGCCGCAGCAGCACCTGCTGCTGCTGGTGTTCCACCACATCGCGATCGACGGCTGGTCCACCACCGCGCTGCTGGAAGAGTTGCAGCGCGCCTACGACGCCTTGCGCGCCGGCGGCGCGCCGGCGACCGCAGCGCCGCCGCTGCAGATCGCCGACATCGCGCTGTGGCAGCAGGAAACCCTCGGCGGCGAAGGTCTGCAACCGCAGCTGGACTACTGGCGCGAACGCCTGGACGGCGCGATCACCACCCTGGACCTGCCCGCCGACCGTCCGCGCCCGGCCACGCAGAGCTTCCAGGGCGCGCTGTACCGCAGCGAAGTCCCGGTCGCCCTGTACGAAAAACTCGAGCGTCTCGCGCGCGCGCGCCAGGTCACGCTGTCGATGCTGTTTCTGGCCGCGTATCAGGCGCTGCTGTCGCGCTATACCGGCCAGGACGACATCACCGTCGGCATCGGTGTGGCCGGCCGCGCACGCGTGGAGCTGGAGCCGGTGGTCGGCTTCTTCGTCAACACTTTGCCGCTGCGCACCCGCATCGACGGCGAACCGAGCTTCGCGCAATTGCTGGAGCGCGTGCGCGACGGCGTGCTGGGCGCTATGGAGCACGCCGACGCGCCGCTGGACCGTGTCCTGGAAACCCTGCGTTTGCCGCGTTCGGCCAGCCACACGCCGTTCGCGCAGGCACTGTTCTTCTTCCAGAACTACCCCGAACACAGCCTGGCGATGAGCGGCCTGCAGCTGCGCCAGGCGCATCTGATCGATCTGGCCCCGGGCAGCGCCCAGGGCGACCTGAGCCTGTTCGTGAACCAGCACGGCGAACGCGAGCTGATGCTGGAATACAGCACCGACCTGTTCGACCGCGCCCGCATCGAACGCCTGTGCGGACACCTGTTGCGCCTGCTCGAATCCGCCGCCGATGCGCCGGACGCGCCGGTGAGCGCGCTGGAACTGCTGACCGCCGACGAATACGCGGAACTCGCGCATTGGAACGACACCACGCGCGAACTGCCCGCCGACGCGACCCTGGCCGCGCAGCTGCAGGCCCAGGTCGAACGCACGCCCGATACGATCGCGCTGCGCTTCGGCGCGCGCGAACTGAGCTACCGCGAGCTCGACCGCCGCGCCAACGCGCTCGCGCACGAACTGCGCGCGGCCGGCGTCGGCGCCGGCGAGCTGGTCGGGCTGTACGTCGAGCGCACTCCGGAAATGCTGATCGGCCTGATCGGCATCCTCAAGGCCGGCGGCGCCTATGTGCCGCTGGATCCGACCTATCCCGCCGATCGTCTGGCCTACATGCTCGAAGCCTCGGCCGCGCGCGTGCTGGTGAGCCAGCGCGCCCTGGCCGATCAACTGCCCGGCGCCGTGGCCACGGTGATCCATGCCGACGCCGATGCGGTGCTGGACGAGCGCGCCGAACGCGCGCCGGCCGGCGGCGCGGCGCCGCGCGATCCGGCCTATGTGATCTTCACCTCCGGTTCCACCGGCAAGCCCAAGGGCGTGGAGATCCAGCAGCGCTCGGCGGTCAACCTGCTGCGCTCGGTCGCGCGCGCGCCCGGCCTGGCCGGCGGCGAAATCCTGTGCGCGATCAGCACGCTCTCGTTCGACATCGCCCTGCTCGAACTGGTGCTGCCGCTGACCGTGGGCGCGACCGTGCTGCTGGTCGACCGCGATACCGCGCGCGACGGCCTGCGCCTGCGCCGGCTGGTCGACGAAGCGCGCATCGACGTGATGCAGGCCACGCCGGCGACCTGGCGCATGCTGCTGGAGGTGGGCTGGACCGGCAAGGCCGGGATGAAGATCATTTCCACCGGCGAAGCCTTGCCGCGCGAACTCGCCGACCGTCTGCTGCCCTGCGGGCGCGAACTGTGGAACCTGTACGGCCCGACCGAAACCACGGTGTACTCGGCGCTGTGCCGGGTGCAGGCCGGCGCCGGTCCCATCCTGGTCGGCAAGCCGGTCGACAACACCCAGATCCATATCGTCGACCGCCACATGAAGCGGCTGCCGGCCGGCGTGCCGGGCGAGCTGCTGATCGGCGGCGACGGCCTGGCCAGCGGCTACCGCGGCCGCGCCGACCTGACCGCGGAGAAATTCATCCCCGATCCGTTCGGCGCGGCGCCCGGCGGCCGTCTGTACCGCAGCGGCGACCTCGCCCTGTGGCGGCGCGACGGCACCATCGAGGTGATCGGCCGCATCGACCACCAGATCAAGCTGCGCGGTTTCCGTATCGAACTGGGCGAAATCGAATCCGTGCTCGCCCAACACCCGGCGGTGACCCAGGCCGTGGTGCATTGCCGCGAAGACCGGCCCGGCGACAAGCGCCTGGTCGCCTACGTGACCGCGGCCGGCGACGCGCCGGCCACGGCGGCGCTGCGCGATCACCTCAAGGCCGCCTTGCCCGACTACATGGTGCCGAGCGCATTCGTGGTGCTGGAGCGCTTCCCGCTCACGCCCAACGGCAAGGTCGACCGACGCGCCTTGCCGACGCCGGAAGCGGTCAACGGCGACGACGGCGACGAGGCCTACCTCGCCCCGGTCACGGACGAGGAACAGGCCCTGGCCGCGATCTGGCAGCAGTTGCTGGGTGCGCGCCGGATCGGCCGCGACGACAATTTCTTCGACCTCGGCGGGCATTCGTTGCTGGCCACGCGCTTGCTGGCGCGGATCGAGCAGCAGTACGGCGTCGAACTGCCGCTGCGTACGCTGTTCGAGGCCGCGACCCTGGAGCAACTGGCCGCGCGCGTCGCCGACGCCTGCGCGCAACAGCCGCCGGACGACCTCGAAGCGCTGCTGGCGAGTCTGGAACACCTCAGCGACGAGGAGGCCAGCGCGCGCCTGGCCGCGGCGCTGCCCGGAGACGGTCATGGCTGAAATCAACGAGCGCCTGGCGGGGCTGTCGCCGGAAAAACGTGCGCTGCTGCTGCAGCAACTGGCCAAGCAATCGCCGGCCGCGCCGCGCAGCGAGATCGGCAGGCGCCCGCGCCCGGCGCGGATTCCGCTGTCGTTCGCGCAGCAGCGGCTGTGGATCCTCGACCAGCTCGACCCCGGCTCGGCCGCCTACAACGTGCCGACCTCGATGTGGATGCAGGGCCGGCTGGACGAGGCCGTATTCGCGCGCGCGCTGGACGAAATCGTGCGCCGCCACGAAAGCCTGCGCACGACGATCGCAGCCGACGAGCAGGGCCCGCACCAGGTCGTGCAGCCGCCGTCGGCGGTGCCGGTCGAACGCCGGGACCTGCGCCATCTTCCGGCCGGGCAGCGCGATGCCGCCGCGTTCGCGTTCGCCCGCGCCGAGGCCGCGCGCCCGTTCGAACTCGCCCGCGGCCCGCTGCTGCGCGCCCTGCTGGTGCGCGTGGACGACGAGCGTTACCTGTTCACCCTCAACGCCCACCACATCGCGGTGGACGGCTGGTCGCTGGGTCTGCTCAACGACGAGCTGCGCCAGCTCTACGGCGCTTACCAGGACGGAGCGCCGTCGCCGCTGCCGGAACTGCCGGTGCAGTACGTCGACTACGCGCTGTGGCAGCGCGAACTGCTCGAAGGCCCGACCCTGCGCACCCAGCTCGATTACTGGCAGCAGCGGTTGGCGGGTCCGCTGCCGGTGCTGGAACTGCCCGGCGATCGTCCGCGGCCGCCGGTGCAGAGCTACCGCGGCGAAGTGCTGCGCAGCACGCTCGCGGCCGAGACCTGGGACGCGATCAAGCGTCTGAGCCGGCAGGAAGGCGCGACCCCGTTCATGACCGTGTTGGCCGCGTACCAGACCCTGCTGATGCGTTACTCCGGTCAGGAAGATCTGGTGGTCGGCGTCGGCGTCGCCAATCGCCGCCGCGAGGAACTCGAATCGCTGGCCGGCTTCTTCGTCAACACCCTGGCGCTGCGCAACGACCTGTCCGGCGATCCGACCTTCTGCGAACTGCTGGCGCAGGTCAAAGACAGCACCCTGGGCGCGTACTCGCACCAGGACCTGCCGATGGAGCGCCTGATCGAGGAACTCGCGCCGACCCGCTCGCTGAGCCATTCGCCGCTGTTCCAGGCGATGCTGTTCTTCCAGAACTTCCCGTCCGGCGAAAGCCATCTGGCCGGTCTGACCCTGGCGCCGGTGGATTTCGACGCGATCAATCCCGGCACCGCGCGTTCGGACCTGGCGCTGTTCGCCAGCGAAGACGACGGCGCGCTGGCGCTGTTCTTCGAATATGCGACCGACCTGTTCGACGCGCCCACCATCGAAGCTTTCTCGCGTCACTTCCAGCAGCTGCTGCGTTCGATCGCCGAAGACCCGAACCGGCGCCTGGGCGAGCTTGAGATCCTGCCGCCGGAAGAGCGGCGCTGGCTGCTGCGCGATTGCAACGACACCGCGCTGGACGCGCCGGTGGACACGCCGTTGCACGTGCTGTTCCAACGCCAGGCCGAACGCCGGCCGGACGCGGTAGCGGTCGAATGCGGCGCGCAGCGGCTCAGCTATGGCGAGCTCGACGCGCGCTCCGATGCCCTGGCGCGCGCGCTGGTCGCGCGCGGCGCCGGGCCGGGCCAGCTGGTCGGCCTGTTCGTCGAGCGTTCGCCGCGGATGCTGGTCGCTCTGCTCGGCGTGCTCAAGGCCGGCGCGGCCTATGTGCCGATGGACCCGAGCTATCCGGCCGAGCGCCTGGGCTACATGCTCGAAGACGCGCAAGCGCGGTTGATCGTCAGCGAGCGCGGTTTGCTGGCGCAGCTGCCGGCGTCGGACTGCGAGGTGGTGCTGCTCGACGAGATCGACACGGCGCCCGGCGCGCGCGTCGACCGCGATGTCGGCCCGGAAGACCTGGCCTACGTGATCTTCACCTCCGGCTCCACCGGCCGGCCCAAAGGCGTGCAGATTCCGCATCGCGCCGCGGTCAACTTCCTGGCCGCGGTCGCGCGCGAGCCGGGCCTGAGCGAGACCGACACGGTCTGCGCGGTGACCACGCTGTCGTTCGACATCGCCGTGCTGGAGCTGCTGCTGCCGCTGACGGTCGGCGCGCGCATCGCCCTGGCCGATCGCGCCACCGTCGCCGACGGCGCGGCCCTGGCGCGCCTGATCGACAGCGCCGGCGCCAGCGTGATGCAGGCCACGCCGGCGACCTGGCGCATGCTGCTGGACGCGGGTTGGCGCGGTCGCGCGCAGCTGCGCATCCTCTGCGGCGGCGAAGCGCTGCCGCGCGAACTCGCCGACCGTCTGCTCGACTGTGGCGCGCAGCTATGGAACCTGTACGGCCCGACCGAAACCACGGTGTGGTCGGCGGTCGAGTGCGTGTCCGCCGGCGACGAGGCCATCAGCATCGGCCGGCCGCTGGCCAATACCGACATCCACATCGTCGACGCACGCGGCCAGGTCCTGCCCGCCGGCGTGCCCGGCGAACTGCTGATCGGCGGCCTGGGCGTGGCGCGCGGCTATCTGGCGCGGCCCGAACTCACCGCCGAGAAGTTCGTGCCCGACCGCTACGGCCCGCGTGCCGGCGCTCGCCTGTATCGCACCGGCGACCTCGCTCGCCGGCGTCGCGACGGGCGCATCGAAGTGCTGGGCCGCATCGACCACCAGGTCAAGCTGCGCGGTTTCCGCATCGAGCTGGGCGAGATCGAGGCCGTGCTCGCCGAGCATCCCGACGTACGCCAGGCGGTGGTGATCTGCCGTGAGGACCGGCCCGGCGACAAGCGTCTGGTCGCGTATCTGATCGGCGACAGCGATGCCGCCGAACTGCGCGCATTCGCGCGCCAGCGCCTGCCCGAATACATGCTGCCCTCGGCGTTCGTGCGTCTGTCCGAGTATCCGCTGACGCCCAACGGCAAGGTCGATCGCAAGGCGCTGCCGGCGCCGGACGCGGGCGCGGTCGAGACCGCGGCGACCTACGTGAGTCCGCGCAACGGCGAGGAGGAAACCCTGGCGCGGCTGTGGGCGGACGTGCTCGGACTCGAGCGGGTCGGCATCCACGACGATTTCTTCGACCTCGGCGGGCATTCGCTGCTCGCCACGCAACTGGTCTCGCGCGTGCAGAAGGCCTTCGGCGGCGAGATCGCCTTGCGCAGCCTGTTCGAGGCGCCGACCGTGGCCGGCTTCGCTGAGCTGCTGCTGCGCCAGCGCATGGACAGCGTCGACGCCGACGCCTTGGCGGGCATGCTCGACCAGCTCGAAGGCCTGTCCGACGAGGACATCCAACTGTTGTTGGCCGGCGAGGGCGCCGAGCGATGAGCGCGACCGACGACAACGCGCCCGGCGCGATGGCCGAGCGCCTGGCCCGGCTGACCCCGCAGCAGCGCGAACTGCTGCGGCGCCGGCTCGCCACGCGCGACGCGCAGGCGCCGGCCGAGGCCGGCATCGTGCGCTGCAGCCGGCCCGGCGAGGCCTTGCCGCTGTCGCCGGCGCAGCAGCGGATCTGGTTCTTCGAACGCCTGCAACCCGGCACCGGCGCTTATCACGTCTACGGCCATTACAGCGTCAGGGGCGCACTCGACGCCGCCGCGCTGGAGCGCGCGTTCGCCGACGTGGTTCAGCGTCACGACGCGCTGCGCACTTCGTTCGGCGAGATCGAGGGCCAGCCGCGCCAGACCGTCGCCGAGCGGGTCGAGTTCGCCCTGCCGGTGATCGATCTGCGCGGCCTGGACCTGGTCGCGCGCGAGGCCGAAGCGCGCCGCTACGCCGACGAGGAAACCGAGCGCGCCTTCGACCTGGCGCGCGCGCCGCTGCTGCGCGCGACCCTGCTGCGGCTGGACGACGAGGAACACCTGCTGCTGGTGGTGATGCACCACATCGTCTCCGACGCCTGGTCCTGCGGGATCCTGTTCGACGAGGTCGCGCGCTGCTACGAGGCGCGCCTGGACGGCGCCGAGCCGAACCTGCCGGAACTGCGCCTGCAGTTCGGCGATGCGGTGCTGTGGCAGCGCGAACCGGCGCAGGAGCAGCGCGCGCTCGCGCAACTGGATTACTGGAAGCGCGCCCTGGACGGCGTCGGCGGCCTGCTCGATCTGCCCACCGACCGTCCGCGCTCGCCGTCGCCGACCGGACGCGGCGCGCGTCATCACCTGCGCATTCCGCTCAGCGTCGCCGCCGGCCTGGCCGATCTGGCCCGGCGCGAGCACGCGACCCTGTTCATGGCCCTGCTGGCGGTGTTCCAGACCCTGCTGGCGCGGCACTCCGGCCAGGACGACATCGTGATCGGTACGCCGGTCGCCAATCGCGGCGACGACGGCGCCGCGCCGATGATCGGCCTGTTCGTGAACACCCTGGCCCTGCGCGGCGACCTGTCCGGCGATCCCAGCTTCCGCGTGCTGCTGGCGCGCACCCGCGCCCATTGCCTGGACGCGTTCGAACACGCGCAGGCGCCGCTGGAGCGGGTGATCGACCAATTGCTGCTGGAGCGTGTGCCCGGGCGCACGCCGCTGTTCCAGAGCATGTTCGTGCTGCAGAACGCCACCGTGGCGCCGCTGGCGCTGCGCGGCGTCGCCCTGGAATGGCGCGAGCCCGACGTGCACACCTCGCGTTTCGAGCTCACGTTGTCGCTGGGCGCGTCCGAAGCCGGCCTGGACGGCGTGCTCGACTACGACAGCGACCTGTTCGACGCGTCCACCATCGCGCGTCTGGCCGACCAGTACGGGGTGCTGCTGCACCGCGTGCTCGCCGATCCCGACCTGCCGCTGTCGCGGCTGTCCGTACTGGATCTGGATGCGCGCCATGAAGTGCTGGCGCTGGGCGACGGCGGCGCCGCGCCGTCGCCGCCGGCCCCGACCCTGTACGCGTTGTTCGAGCAACAGGCGCAGCGCACGCCGGAGGCGATCGCGATCGTCGAGCCGGGCCGCGAACTGAGCTATCGCGAAGTGCGGCGCCGCGCCAACGGCATCGCCCAGCGCCTGCGCGCGCTGGGCACGACCGCGGAAACGCGGGTCGCGGTGCTCGCGGATCGCTCCGCCGAGGCCCTGATCGGCGTGCTCGGCGTGCTCGCCGCGGGCGGCGCCTACGTGCCGATCGATCCCGCGCATCCGGACGAACGCATCGCCTTCCTGCTCGCCGACGCCGGCGCGCTGGCCTTGGTCGCGCCCGCGGCGCTGGTCGCGCGCGCCGACGCGGTCGCCGGCAGCGTGCCCTGCGTGATCACCGACGGCGTGCCGCCGTCCGAGCAGGCGCCCGCCGATGCGGCCTGCGCCGACAGCGCGGCCTACGTGATCTACACCTCCGGATCCACCGGCGCGCCCAAGGGCGTGCTGGTCGAGCACCGCGGCGCGGTCAACCTGACCCTGGGCTTCATGGCGCGCCATGATTTCACCGCGCAACGGCTGCTGATGATTCCGCCGCTGGTGTTCGACGCCTCGGTCGGCGACATCTTCCCGGCCCTGGCCAGCGGTTCGGCGCTGGTGCTGCATCCGGCGCCGGCCGAGCTCGGCCCGTACGAACTGGAAACCTTCTGCCGCGACTACGGCGTGACCGCGATCGACGCGCCGGCCGCGTTGTGGCGGCGCTGGAGCGAGGGCTGGTTCGCGGCCCAGCGCACGCGTCCGCTGCTGCCGGCGCTGCGCCTGATGATGATCGGCGGCGAGAGCGTGCCGCTGGAGCAGGTGCGGCGCTTCGCCGGCATCACCGCCGGCCGGGTCGCGCTGTGCAATCACTACGGCCCGACCGAGGCGTCGGTCTGCGCGACCATGCTGTCCACGCGCGACGGCGGCGAGTACGCCGGTGCCGAGCTGCCGATCGGTACGCCGCTGCCGGGCGTGCGCGTGTACGTGCTCGACGCCGACCTCGGGCTGGCGCCGCGCGGCGTGGTCGGCGAGCTGTGCATCGGCGGCGCGGGCATCGCACGCGAATACTTGGGCCAGCCCGGCCTGACCGAGGCCGCATTCCTGCCCGATCCGCACAGCGACGTGGCGGGCGCGCGGCTGTACCGCACCGGCGACCTCGCGCGCTGGAATACCGACGGCAGCCTGCAGTTCCTCGGCCGCCGCGACCAGCAGGTCAAGCTGCGCGGCGTGCGCATCGAGCTGGGCGAGATCGAGACCGCGCTGGCCGCGCACCCGCAGGTGCAGGCCGCCGCGGCCGCGCTGCGCGAGGACCGGCCCGGCGACAAGCGCCTGGTCGCCTACGTGGTCGCCGATGCCGGCTTGGAGCCGCAGTCGCTGCGCGAATTCCTGGCCCAGCGCCTGCCCGACGCGATGCTGCCTTCGCTGTACGTGCCGTTGCCGGCGCTGCCGCTCAACCGCAACGGCAAGGTCGACCGGCATGCGCTGCCGCTGCCGCCCGCCTCGGTCGCCGCCACGCGCCGCATGCGTGCGCCCGAGGGCGCGACCGAACACGGCGTGCTCGCGGTCTGGCGCGAAGTGCTGGGACGCGAGGACATCGGCGCCGACGAGGATTTCTTCGCCCTCGGCGGCGATTCCTTGTCGACCCTGCCGCTGGTGTTCAAGCTGCAGGCCGCGTTCGGGGTCGAGCTGGCGCTGGCGGCGGTGTTCGCGACGCCGACCGTGGCCGGTCTGGCGCGCGCGATCGACGCGCAACGCGCCGGCGAGAGCCAGGTCGGCCCCGACCTGCACGCGCGCGCCGTGCTGCCGGACGACATCGATCCGCGCGGCGCCTTGCCGGCGGTCGCGCGTACCCATCCGAACTCGGTACTGGTGACCGGCGCGACCGGTTTCCTCGGCGCCTACCTGGTCCGCGAGCTGCTCGACAGCACCGATGCCGAACTGTTGTGCCTGGTCCGCGCCGACAGCGACGCCGACGGCCTGCGCCGCGTGCGTAGCAACCTGGAAACCTACGGTCTGTGGCGAGGCGAGGACGAGCATCGGCTGCATCCGGTACTCGGCGATCTGGCCGCGCCGCGCCTGGGCCTGGGCGAGGACGCGTTCGACGCGCTCGCGCGCCGCGCCGAGGCGATCTTCCATAACGGCGGGCAGGTCAACTTCCTCGCGCCCTACGAACACCTGGAAGCGGCCAACGTCGGCGGCACTGTGGAAGTGCTGCGTCTGGCGACGCGGGTGCGGATCAAGCCGGTGCATCTGGTCTCGACGCTGGGCGTTTACCTCACCGAGCGCCATCTCGACCGCGTGGTGCGCGAATCCGATCCGCCGCCGGACGCCGAAGGCCAGTACGGCGGCTACAACCAGAGCAAGTGGGTCGGCGAGCAACTGGCGCTGGCGGCGCGCGCGCGCGGCCTGCCGGTGGCGATCTACCGCCCGGCCCGGATCACCGGCGACAGCCGCCTGGGCACCAGCAACCTGGGCGACTACTTCAACGCCTGGATCAAGGGCTGCGTGCAACTGGGCTATGCGCCGCACCTGCCCGACGAGTCCTTCGACATGGCGCCGGTGGACTACGTCGGACGCGCGATCGTGCGCCTGGCCTTGGGCGCGGGCGATGCCAACGGCCAGTTCCACTTCTTCAATCCGCGCCGGCTGCCGATCACCGAAGCGGTCGCGACCTTGCGCGACGCGGGGCTGGCGGTGGAGGAGATCGACTACCCGTCCTGGCGCCGCGCCCTGCTGGCCGAAGCGGCGGTGTCGCGCGAGAACGCGCTGGCGCCGTTCGCCGGCCTGTTCCCCGAGCAGCCGGATCCGCGCGAGCCGCGTTTCGACTGTAGCGCGACCGCGGCCGCGGTGGCGACGCTGGGCATCGTCTGTCCGCCGGCCGACCGCGTGCTGTTCGCGACCTACCTGGATTTCCTGCGCAGCCGCGGTGCGCTGCCGGCCGCGGTCGAGGAGGAGGCGTGAACCGCTACGCCGGCCTGCGCGACTTCCTGCTGATCTGGGTCGGCCAGTTGGTGTCGGGCGTGGGTTCGCGCCTGACCTCGTTCGCGCTCGGCATCTGGGTCTACCAGACCACCGGTTCGACCACGCGCTTCGCCTTGATCTTCGTCGCGATGGCGGTGCCGGCGCTGCTGATCTCGCCGATCGCCGGCGCCCTGGTCGATCGCTGGGACCGGCGCCGGACCATGATCGTCTGCGATGCGGTATCGGCGCTGACCATGCTCGCGCTGGCGCTGCTGTACGCGACCGACACGCTGGCGCTGTGGCACGTCTACGCCGGCGTCGGCATTTCGGCGATGGCCAACGCCTTCCTGCAGCCGGCCTACGCGGCCAGCATTCCGCTGCTCGCCAGCCAGGAGCAGCTGACCCGCGTCAACGGCCTGGTCCAGACCGGTTTCGCGGTCGCCCAGGTCGGCGGGCCGCTGCTGGCCGGTGTCCTGGTCAGCACGATCTCGATGCAGGGCGTGCTGATCGTGGATGCGCTGACCTTCGCGATCGGCGTGGTCGCGCTGCTGTTCGCGCGGGTGCCGCGCCCGGCGCGCAGCGAGGACGCCGAGCAGGGCCTGTGGCAGGAAGCGGCCACCGGTTTCCGCTACGTGCGCGACCGCGGCGGCCTGCTCGGCCTGCTGCTGGTGTTCGGCGCAACCAATTTCCTGTTCGGCATCGCCAGCATCGCGATCACGCCGCTGGTGCTGTCGTTCGCCGACGCGACCCTGCTCGGCGTGCAGATGGCGGTCGGCGGCTGCGGCCTGTTGCTGGGCGGGCTGGCGATGAGCACCTGGGGCGGGCCGCGCCGGCGTATCCATGGCGTGCTCGGTTTCTCGCTGGCCGCGGGCGTGCTGCTGGCCGTGCACGGCCTGGCGCCGTCGTTCGCGCTGGTGCTGGTGGCCGGTTTCGGTTTCTTTTTGACGTTACCCGTGCTCAACGCCTCGAATGCCGCGCTGTGGCAGAGCAAGGTGCCGGCCGATCTGCAGGGCCGCTGCTTCGCGATCCAGCGCGTGCTGTCGGAAGCGGCGATGCCGCTGGGCTATTGCCTGGCCGGTCCGCTGGCCGAGCGCGTGTTCGAACCGCTGATGGCGCCCGGCGGCGCCCTGGCCGGTTCGGTCGGAGCGTGGATCGGGGTCGGCCCCGGCCGCGGCCTGGGCCTGATGTTCATTGTTCTTGGCGTCCTGATGACGCTGGTCGCGGCGAGCGCCTATGCGGTGCGCGCGATCCGGCGGATCGAGGACGAAATACCCGACGCGCCGATCCTGGCCGCGGGCGTGCCGGCGGAGATCAGTGCCGCGGCTTGAGTTGCGAAGGAGGAGTTATGCAAGGAGAAGAGATGGATCTCGGCATGTATCGCGTGTTGGTCAATCACGAAGACCAGTACTCGATCCTGCCGGCGGCGTATGCGGTCCCCGAGGGTTGGCGCGATGCCGGCTTCGAGGGACCGAAGGACGATTGCCTGGCCCGCATCCGCGAGCTGTGGACCGACATGCGCCCGCTCAGCGTGCGCAATGCGATCCGTGGCGGATAGGCTGGGGACAAGGAGCGAGGCGATGAGCCCAGATAACGATTCCTTCCAAATGCCCGACCCGGATGCGGCGCTGATGGCGGCGCGCACCCACGTCGAAAGCGCAGGAGCGGCGGCGCGCGGGCAACTGCTGCGCGCGTCCGATGTCGAGCGCAACCAGCATCCGGACTCGCCGCTGGCGACCACGGTGAGCTGGGTGCGCGAGTTCCTCGCGCGTCCGCATCCCGACCTGGGGCGCACCGGACCGGTGTGTCCGTTCACGCCGCTGGCGCTGGGCCTGGACACGATCTGGCTGACCCAGATCGACGACCGCGACCCCGACCCGGAACGCCTGGGCGAACTGATCGGCCATTACCGCGATCTGTTCCTGGAGATCGAACCGCGCAGCGGCGCGGCCGCGGTCAACAAGTCGATCCTGATCGTGTTTCCGAACCTGGGCGGCGACGGCGCGGCGATGATCGACCGCATCCAGGCCGCGAACAAGGGCGGCTTCGTCGAGCTGGGCCTGATGCTGGGCGAGTTCCATGCCCACAACAGCAGCCCGGGCCTGCGCAATCCCGAGTTCTTCCCGCTGCGCAGTCCGATCCCGATGCTGGCGATCCGGCACATGGTCGAATCCGACCTGCCGTTCCTGCGCCGCGATATCGATCCGCCGGAAGTGCGTGCGGCTTACCTGCGTTCCTACCTGCGCCGGCTCGGCCCCAACCTGCGCCGCAACAACTTCGAACAGGCGATCGAGGCCCTGGTCGAGGCCGAACTGGAGCAGCGCCTGGATGCCAGCCTGATCGAATCGCCGCGCCTGAGCGCGATGCCGCGCACCGCCGCGCGCGCGTCCGCGGGCGCGCGCCGTGCCCGCACCGCCGGAACCGTCGCCGATGACGCCAGCTGACATGGCCGCGAATACGCAACCCGCGACGCGAGCCGCACCGCAAACCGCACCGCCTGCGGGCTCGCGCGTGGCCATCGTCGGCGGCGGCCTGGCCGGCTCGCTGCTGGCCCTGCGCCTGGCCGAACTCGGTCACGGCGTCGACGTCTACGAGCGCCGGCCCGATCCTCGCCTGGGCGGCGCCGAGGGCGGCCGTTCGATCAACCTGGGCCTGTCCAAGCGTGGCATCCAGGCCCTGACCGAGGCCGGCCTGATCGACGCGGTGATGCCGATGTCGGTGACCATGCGCGGCCGAGTGATCCACGCGCCCGACGGCAGTACCCGCTTCCAGCCCTACGGCAAGGATCGCGGCGAAGTGCTGCACTCGATCGACCGCAACGAACTCAACCGCCTGTTGCTGGATCGCGCCGAGCGCTATCCGCAGCTGCGTCTGCATTTCGGCCATCGCCTGGTCGCGATCGACAAGGCGGCGCGCGAGCTGGAGTTCGAAGCCGGCGGCGCCTCGTTGAAGGTACGCCCGGACTGGGTGGTCGGGGCCGACGGCGCGTTCTCGCGAGCGCGGCAGGAAATGCAGCGCGGCGAACGCGCCGACTACCACCAGGAATACCTGGAGTGGGGCTACAAGGAACTGACCCTGAAGCCGCGCGCCGACGGCAGCTCGGCGATCGAGCTCGAAGCGCTGCACGTATGGCCGCGCACGCACGGCCTGTTCGTCTCCCATCCCAACCGCGACGGCTCGCACACGCTGACTCTGTTCCTGCCGTTCGAAGGCCCGGACAGTTTCGCCACCACCCGCAACGAGGACGAGGTGCGCGCGCTGTTCGCGACCTATTTCCCCGATCTGGTGCCGCTGCTGCCGCAGCTGGTCGAGGAATGGATGGCGCATCCGGTCGGCAGTCTGGTGACCACGCGCACCGCGCCGTGGAGCCGCGAGGACTGGATGGTGCTGGTCGGCGATGCCTGCCACGCGGTGTATCCGTTCTACGGCCAGGGCATGAATTCGGCGTTCGAGGATTGCTCGGCGCTGATGGCGGCCCTGGCGCGCCAGCACGGCGACCGTGCGGCCGCGTTCGCCGACTACGAGCGCTCGCGCCGCCCGCACACCGATACGCTGGCGGAATTGTCGAAGGCCAACTTCGTCGAGCTGCGGCAGAAGGTGCAGTCGCCGTGGTTCCTCGCGCGCAAGCGCCTGGACGTGGCCTTGAACCGCCTGCTGCCGCGCACCTGGCTGCCGCTGTACACGATGATCGCGCACACCACGATGCCTTACGGCGACGCGCTGGCGCGTTCGCAACGGCAGGAGCGGATCCTGGTGGGCGCCGCCGCCGGCGCGCTGGCGGTGGTCGCGCTCGGCGCCTGGGTGGCCTTGGTCGGTTGAGCGCGGGTCACGGCAGGGGCGGCGGCATGGCGGCCGCCTCTCACTCGCCGCCGTCGAACCCCAGCTGACGCCAGGCCTCGAACACCACCACCGCGACCGCATTGGACAGGTTGAGGCTGCGGTTGTCGGGGCGCATCGGCAGGCGCAGGCGCTGCGCCTCGGGCACCGCATCCAGCACCTCGCCCGGCAGGCCGCGGGTTTCCGGGCCGAACAGGAAGGCGTCGCCGGCGCGGTAGGCCGGGCGGTCGTGGCGGGTGCGCCCGCGCGTGCTCAAGGCGTACAGCCGTGGCGGCGCGCCCTGGTCCTGGGCGATCGCGGCCAGCGCCGCGTCCAGGCCGTCGTGGACGCGCAGGCGGGCGTACTCGTGATAGTCCAGGCCGGCGCGCTTGAGCTGTTTGTCTTCCAGCTCGAAGCCCAGCGGCGCGATCAGGTGCAGGCGCGCGCCGGTGTTGGCGCACAGCCGGATCACGTTGCCGGTGTTGGGCGGGATCTCGGGCTGGTAGAGGATGACGTCGAACATGCGGTCATTATGCGGGGCCCGGCCCCGGCGCCCTAGGCACGTAAAGTGCGCAACGCAGACCGGCCGTACCCCCCTACCTAACTTGTGGCCTAGTGCCCCGGAGCGGCCGCCGCGACTAGGATGCAGGGTCGCGCGCGGGATCCGTCCCCGTGCGCTCCCATTCGTTTCGCACCAATCCGACCGTCTCAGGAGCCACCATGTCCCCGATCTCGCCGACGTCCCGCGCCCGCCCGCGCGCCGCCGCCCTCGCTCTCGCCCTGGCCGCCGCAATCGGCGCTGGGGCCGCCGCGCCGGCGCCCGCGTTCGCCGCCGCGCCCAAGGCCTCGGTCGCGATCCCGTACGAAGAGTTCACCCTGCCCAACGGTCTGCGCGTGATCGTGCACACCGACCGCAAGGCGCCGATCGTCGCGGTCAACCTGTGGTACCACGTCGGCAGCAAGAACGAGCAGCCCGGCCGCACCGGCTTCGCCCATCTGTTCGAACACCTGATGTTCCAGGGCTCGGAGAACCACAAGGGCGAGTTCTTCGCGCCGTTCGAACTGGTCGGCGTGACCGACCAGAACGGCACCACCAATCAGGACCGCACCAACTACTTCCAGAACGTGCCCACCACCGCGCTCGACACCGCGCTGTGGATGGAATCCGACCGCATGGGCCACCTGCTCGGCGCGATCGACCAGAAGACCCTGGACGAGCAGCGCGGCGTGGTCCAGAACGAGAAGCGCCAGGGCGAGAACCAGCCCTACGGCCGCCGCATCAACGCCAAGATGTTCGAGGCGCTGTATCCGGCCGGCCATCCCTACCGCTGGCAGACCATCGGCTCGATGGCCGACCTCGACGCGGCCTCGCTGGACGACGTCAAGACTTGGTTCCGCAGCTGGTACGGCCCCAACAACGCGGTGCTGGTGCTGGCCGGCGACATCGACCTGAAGACGGCGAAGGAAAAAGCCCTGCGCTACTTCGGCGACATCCCCGCCAGCGCCACGCTCAAGGACATGCCGGCCAACATCCCCAAGCGCGCCCAGGACACCCGCGAGACCGTGCCCGACCGCGTGCCGCAGGTGCGCGTCTACCGCGCCTGGCCGGTCGCCGAGAACGGCAGCAAGGATTCGACCCTGCTGACCCTGCTCAGCCAGGTGCTCGGCGGCAGCGCGTCCTCGCGCCTGGACACGCGCCTGGTCCACCAGGACAAGCTCGCCGACAACGTCGGCACCTCGGTCTGGAACAGCGAGATCAGCGGCACCTTCTTCATCACCACCACGGTCAAGGAAGGCGTGGATTCGGCCAAGGTCGAGAAGATCGTCGACGAGGAACTGCAGCGCCTGCTGACCCAGGGCCCGACCGCCGAGGAACTCGATCAGGCCAAGACCGCGATCCGCGCCGACTTCGTGCGCGGCATCGAGCGCATCGGCGGCTTCGGCGGCAAGTCCGACGTGCTGGCCGAGTGCGCGGTCTACAGCGGCAAGCCCGACTGCTACCGCGAGGAACTGGAAACCCTGATGGCGGCGACGCCGGAAAGCGTGCGCGCGGCCGGCCAGAAGTGGCTGGGCGTGGGCTCGCACACCCTGGTCGTGCAGCCCAGCGACAAGCCGGCCTCGTCGCTGCCGGAAACCGCGCAGGCCGCACCGGCCGGCGCACCGGCCGCGGTGCCGGCGCCGGATCCCAGGTTCAAGACGGTCAAGTCCGACGTCGACCGCAGCCTGGGCGTGCCGGTCACCAAGACCTTCCCGGCGCTGAGCTTCCCGACCCCGCAGCGCGGCAAGCTGTCCAACGGCATGGAGGTGGTGCTGGTCGAGCGCCACGAGATCCCGGTGGTGCAGCTGCTGATGGAATTCCCGGGCGGCTACACCGCCGACCAGGGCCGCAAGCTGGGCACCGCCAGCTTCGCGATGTCGATGCTGGACGAGGGCGCCGGCGACTACGGCGCGCTGCAGCTGGCCGCGCGCAAGGAGGCGCTGGGCGCCGAGCTCAGCGCCGGCGCCAGCCTGGACAGTGCCTCGATCAGCCTGTCGGCGCTCAAGGACAAGCTCGATCCCTCGCTGGACCTGTTCGCCGACGTGGTCCGCCGTCCGCGCTTCGACGCCGCCGAGATCGAGCGCGTGCGCGCGACCTGGCTGGCCGGCATCAAGCAGGAGAAGGCGCGTCCGCAGACCGCCGCGCTGCGCGTGCTGCCGCCGCTGCTGTACGGCGCCGGCCACGCCTACGCGATCCCGTTCACCGGCAGTGGCACCGAGGCCTCGATCGCTTCGCTGACCCGCGACGATCTGGTCGCTTTCCACCGCGATTGGCTGCAGCCCGACAAGGTCCGCATCGTCGTGGTCGGCGACACCACGCTCAAGGCCATCGTGCCGGAGTTGGAAAAGCGCTTCGGCGACTGGAAGCCGGCGCCGAACGCTCCGGCGCTGCCCGAGGTCGCGACGGTGCCGCGCCCGCAGGCGCCGCGCGTGTTCCTGGTCGATCAGCCCGGCGCGATCCAGTCCAACATCTACGTCGGCGAAGTAGTGCCGCCGACCGCCGACGCCGGCTCGATCGACTTCGACTTCGCCAACGGCGTGCTCGGCGGCGAGTTCAGCTCGCGCCTCAACATGAACCTGCGCGAGGACAAGCACTGGGCCTACGGTTCCTACAGCGGCGCCAGCAACACCAAGGGCCAGCGCCCGTGGATCGCCTCGGCGGCGGTGCAGAGCGACAAGACCGTGGAGTCGATCAAGGAGCTCAAGCGCGAGATCGACGCCTTCACCTCGGGCCAGGAGCCGATCACCGACGCCGAAGTGGTGAAGATCCGCGCCAGCAACACGCTCAGCCTGCCCGGCGCCTACGAGACCGCGAGCGCGGTGCTGGGCCAGGTCGCCGGCAATCTGCGCTACGGCCGCCCGGACGATTACATCGTCCAGTACAAGGCCCGCAACGACGCCATGACCCCGGCGCTGGCGCAGGCCGCGGCCAAGACCATCGATCCGGCCGCGGTCACCTGGGTGGTGGTCGGCGATCTGTCCAAGATCGAGCAGCCGATCCGCGATCTGAAGCTGGGCGAGGTGCAGTCGGTCGACGCCGACGGCAAGCCGGTCAAGAAGTAAGGGCGTAGCGGGGCGCCCTCATCCGCCCTGCGGGCACCTTCTCCCGCAGGCGGGAGAAGGGATGGCGGGTGTCAGCGCTCTGGTTCCTTTTGCTCGCGGCAGCGCAGACATCAAAGCCTCACCGCAGCCGCGCAGGCATCAAAGTCCTCAACGCTCTTAGCCCCTCTCCCGCTCGCGGGAGAGGGGTTGGGGTGAGGGCCGCCGCACGCATGCAACTCCAACCTCCGCCGCCGCCCTCATCCGCCCTACGGGCACCTTCTCCCGCAGGCGGGAGAAGGGACAGCGAGCGTCCGCGCTCTGGTTCCTTTCGCAGGCAGCAGCGCAGACATCAAGGTCCTCAACGCTCTGAAGCCCCTCTCCCGCTAGCGGGAGAGGGGTTGGGGTGAGGGCCGCCCCCACCCAGTCCTCCCAAATTCACGCACACCCAGCCAGAATGCGCGTCACCCACGACGCCCCCGCCGGAGCTCCGCATGAATCGTCCGCTCGCCGCTTCCCTGTTCGCCGCCCTGGTCCTCGGCGGTTGCACCTGGGTACAGATGGCTCCCGGCGCGTCCGCGGTGCGCGTGCTCAGCGGCGGCGCCGCGCCGGCCTGCGAGAAGCGCGGTGAAGTCGCGGTCTCGGTCAAGGACAGCGTCGCCTTCTACGAACGCAACGCCCTGCGCGTCAGCGAGGAGCTGGAAACCCTGGCCCGCAACGAGGCCCCGGGCCTGCAGGCCGACACCATCCAGCCGCTGGCGCCGCCGGCCAACGGCGAACAGCGCTATGCCGCCTACCGTTGCGGCGCTCAGGCTCCGACCGTCGGTCGGCCCGCCGCCGCCCCGGCCGAAGGCGCCAAGACCTACCCGGTCGGCGGCTGAAAGCCCGTCCGACCCGCCTTAGGGCCCGATCCAGGGCCCGCAGCCCGCTTTTGCGGGTCCCGGCACCGTTCGGGTGCCGGCCGGCACCGGCTGAATGCTTCAGCCGCTGACGCCCTTTCAGTGGCCCGGGTGACACCATTTAATGCAGGGCGGCGTGGAACCCGTTAATCTTTCGTGTTTCCGCCCACGGTTTGCCGCCCATGCTGTTCCAACATGTCGCCATCGCCGGTCTCGCCCACATCGACGCCCCGCGTCGCCTGAGCTCGGACGAGATCAACGAACGCCTCAAGCCGACCCTCGACCGGCTCGGCATCAAGGCCGACGTGCTCAAGGACATCGCCGGCATCCACGCGCGTCGCCTGTGGGACGGCGACATGCTCGCTTCCGACGCGGCCACCCTGGCCGGCGTCAAGGCGCTGGCCGATGCCGGCATCGAGCCCGACC
The DNA here is from genome assembly GCF_001427715.1 of Lysobacter sp. Root667. NCBI lineage: Bacteria > Pseudomonadati > Pseudomonadota > Gammaproteobacteria > Lysobacterales > Lysobacteraceae > Lysobacter > Lysobacter sp. Root667. The sequence continues at coordinate 72,009 of NZ_LMHF01000011.1, read as the reverse complement.
GCGTCGGCCTGCTGGTCAACACCTCGGTCAGCCGCGACTACCTCGAGCCGTCCACCGCCAGCATCGTCAGCGGCAACCTCGGCCTGTCCGAGCACTGCCAGAACTTCGACGTCGCCAACGCCTGCCTGGCCTTCATCAACGGCATGGACATCGCCGCGCGCATGATCGAGCGCGGCGAGATCGACTACGCCCTGGTCGTGGACGGCGAGACCGCCGGCCTGGCCTACGAGAAGACCCTCGAGCGCCTGACCGCGCCCGACGCCACCGCCGAACAGTTCCGCAACGAACTGGCGACCCTGACCCTGGGCTGCGGCGCCGCGGCCATGGTGATGGCGCGTTCCGAACTCGCGCCGGGCGCGCCGCGTTACCGCGGCGGCGTCACCCGCGCCGCGACGCAGTGGAACGGCCTGTGCCGCGGCAACCTCGACCGCATGGTCACCGACACCAAGATGCTGCTGACCGAGGGCCTCAAGCTCGCCCAGCGCACCTGGCTGGCGGCGATGGGCGCGCTGGGCTGGGTCGCCGACGAACTCGACGAATTCGTCATCCACCAGGTCAGCCAGGTCCACACCCAGGCCTTCATCAAGGCCTTCGGCATCGACCCGAAGAAGGTCCTGACCATCTTCAACGAGCACGGCAACATCGGCCCGGCCTCGGTGCCGATCGTGCTGAGCAAGCTGCGCGAGATGGGCCGCCTGAAGAAGGGCGACCGCGTCGCCCTGCTCGGCATCGGTTCGGGCCTGAACTGCTCGATGGCCGAAGTGGTCTGGTAAGCGACGCCGCCGGCGCGTCCGGCCGCCGTACCCGAAAGCCCGCGCCGCAAGCGCGGGCTTTTTGTTTGCGCGCAGGTTCGGATGCGCAGCGGCGCGTACCACCGCGCAGCGATCGCGTTCGTCACGATCCGCACACCCGCCGCGTTAGGATCGAAGCCCCGCACGCAACGCAAGGAGCCGCCCATGGCCGCCCCCAAGAGCCACCTCGAAATCGCCCTGGCCTCGATTCCGGCCTTCACCAACGACGGCGAGCTTGATGTCGCCGAGCTGGAAAAGCTGCTCGCGCTGGCCCTGCGCGACCGGATCGTCGACGAGGACGAGCGTCGCGTGCTGAGCAACATCTTCAAGCAGGCCGAACTGAGCGAGATCGATCCGATGGTGAAGTCGCGGATCGACGAAGCGCGTCGACTGCACGGTATTTCCGCCTGAGCCGGCCGGGCCGCCGGCCCGGTTCGCCGCATCGCAAAAACTGAACAGCGCAGCGCGCCCGCGTCCCGGCTTGTAGCCGCAACGGGCGCGCGGCATGCTTTGCGCTACGCAAGCGATCACGTCATCACGGAGCGATGCATGGGCAAACTCGCCTACACCCTGGTCCTGCCCTTGCTGGCCTCGGCCTGCGCCACCGCCGCGCCGACCGGCACGTCCCCGTCCCCGGACCTGTGCACCCAGGTGCGCGAATGGAAAGCCTCCGGCCAATACGAGCGCTACCAGCTCACGCCCGGCGGCTCCGACGAAGGCGGCCTCGGCTACCGTTTCGATCTCGGCGGCCGCCACGGCCTCAAGAGCCTGTCGGCCGAATGCGGCGCCGGCAGCTATTCCGAATGCGAGTTCGCGGTCGAGCGCGCCGATGGCGGCCGCTACAACTTCAGCGAGATGTCGCGCTTCGGCCTGATCGAGCGCGACGGCCGCTACTACCTGGTCTACGGCATCGTCGGCGCCAGCAAAGGCAAGGACCCCGATGCCAAACGCGTGGTCGAACTGGCCGATCCGCCCAAGCCCGTGTGCGACCAGATCGGGGACTACGCCGATCTGATGTGAACAACCGCAATACCCGCGCCCCAGGAGGGGCGGATCACCAGGAGCGACAAGCGTCATGGACTACAACGAACTCACCCAAGAGCAGTACAACGAGCTGATCAAACGGCTGGTCAAGATCACCGAGTCGCTGCACGAGCGTTCGCAGGACGTCGGCGACGCCCGCGCCACGATCGGCTACGGCTACACCTTCAACCGCTCCAACAACGTCGAGATATGGGATCGCTCGGGGATCGAGCTGACCCGCGACGAGCGCGCGCTGTTACAGCGCATCGACGAAGCCCCCGCCGCCGACCGCACCCGACTCGGCCTGACCTTCCCGCGCGCGCTCGACGCCGCCCAGGCCGATCGGCTGCTGGAAGCCTCGATCCCCGAATACGAAGCGCCGGTCAATGCGCTGAACATGCCGATGTCGCGCGAAAAAGCCGCGGCGGTGTCGGTGGTCTATAACCGCGGCGTCGGTTCCTATAACCGCAACATGGAACCGTTCCGCGACGCGGTCGAAGCGGGCGACCGCGCCGAAGCCTGGTTCGAGCTGCGCTACAACTCCTGGGGCTCGCACGCGCCTTCCGAGGGCGGCCTGCGCAAGCGCCGCTACATGGAAGGCCAGTTGTTCGGTCTGTACGACGACCCGGCCAACGTCGGCGCCGACGAAGCGCGCGACGTCTATCGCAGCTTCCAGATGCACCGCGACCGCATCGTCCGCGACGAACGCAACTGGGGCGAGTCCATCGACGGCCGCGTCGAGGGCCGCAACATGATCGACCTGGCCAACCGCGACTACAGCAACATCACCGCCGATTACGGCGAAGTGCAGACCATCCGCGAGGCCCTGGCGCCGGCGCGCAACGCACTGCTCACCGACTTGCGCCGCGAGCACCCCGATCTGGCCGATCGCCTCACCAACGAAGCCTTCGAGGCCGGTGCGATCTACCTGGATCCGGGCCGCGACGCGGCCACGGTCGCGGTCGACGCCGAACACGCTGCCACCCTCGACGCCACTCGCCGGCGCAACAACGTCGAAGTGTCCAGCAACGACCTGCTGATCGGCGAAGGCGGCGACGACACGCTGCGCGGCGCGCGCGGCGACGACATCCTGATCGGCGGCGCCGGCCGCGACCGCCTCGAGGGCGGGCAGGGCAACGACACTTACGTGGTCGGCGACGGCGACACCGTGCTCGACAGCGACAAGCTCGGCGAAGTGCGCTGGGGCGGGCAGGCGCTGACCGGCGGCGTGCGCAACGAAGGCGATCCCGAGAACACCTACCGCAGCGCAGACGGCCGCTACACCTACCTGGTGCAGGGCGCCGACCTGCGCATCACCGACCAGGCCGGCGCGACGGTCACGGTCAAGGAATTCGAAAGCGGCAACCTCGGCATCACCCTGGGCAACGCCGCGCCCGGCGGCGGTACGCGCGGTCCGGTCGAGGTGCCGGCCGACGGCGTGCCCGGCAACGACGCGCCGGTGACCGCGCCGGGCGAACGCGAGCGCGCCACCGGCCAGCGCAGCGATGCCGCGTCCGACAACCCGCTGTACCGCGACGCCCTCGGCCAGGTGCAGTCGCTGTACGAGCGCCACGGCAAGCAGGCCAGCAACGAGGAACTGCAGCGCACCGCGATGGGCGTGGCCGTGGATGCGAGCCGCGCGCGCATGACCGGCATCGACCATCTGGTCTTCAGTCGCGATGCGCACACTGGCGGCCCCGACCTCAACGGCAACCTGATCGCGGTGCAGGGGCGGCTCGACGACCCCGCGCACCGGGTCAGCGCCACGCCGGTGCAGGAGGCCGCACGCACTCCGGTGGCCGATTCGCAGCGCCAGCTCGACCAGGTCGGCCAGCAGCAGCTCGCCCAGGACGCGCAGCGCGCCCAGGCCCAGGAACAGCAGGCGCTAGGGCCGCGGCGCCTGGCTTGAGAGGCGGCCGGCACGCCTGGCGTGCCGGCACATCGCATCGACTCAGTAACGAGCATGCCGAGACCGGCTAGGACGGTCTCGGCGTCGGGCCAGGCAACTTGTTGTTTTTATTGAACTGTGGCGCGGACTCGGCCCCAATCGCCGTTCGTCGGGATATCACATGTAAGCACTTGTAGTCGTTACATGTGATGCGATAACGTGCGCTCCATGGAACGCAAAACCTCCGCCCACTACCAGCGCCTGCACCGCGAACGCCTGCGGCAGAAGGGGCTGGTCAAGAAGGAGGTGTGGATCCTGCCCGAGTTCGGCGACGAACTGATGGCGGTCGAAAAGCGCATGCGTCAGCCGCGGGGGGCGATCGGCGTCCCGACGGCGCGACCCGATAAGGAGAGTGGAGTGAGCGAGTCGAAGAACTGGACGGCGACGGCCCTGTACGAGGCGCTGTCGGCGACCGAGGAATTCCGCAGCGGCGAGTCCCGGATCGAACTGATCGACGGCGCCGAGCCGGGCCTGCACGTGGTGATGTCCGAGTACGGCGACCTGCCGCTGTTCATGGCCGTGGTCGGCGAACAGATCGTGGTCGAGGCGCTGCTGTGGCCGGTGACCCAGGTGCGCGATCCTGCATCGTTCAACGACGAAGTGCTGCGCACCCACAAGATGTTTCCTCTGTCCACGGTCGGCATCGAGACCCTCGCCGACGGCGAGCGGGTCTACATCATGTTCGGCGCGCTCAGCGCTGGGTCCTCGCTGTCGAACGTGCTGTTCGAGATCGAGACCCTGGCCGACAACGTGATCAAGGCCACCGAAGCCTACGAACCCCAGCTGCGCGAGGCCGCGTGATGCGGCCGACCCAGGAGACGCACGCATGAACATCTGGAGCAAGCTGTTGACCGCCCTGCGCGGCGGCGCCAACGAAGTCGGCGAATCGCTGGTCGACGGGCAGGCGCTGCGCATCCTCGACCAGGAAATCCGCGACGCCGACCTGGAGCTGCGCCGCTCCAAGGAAGCGCTCGCCGAGATCATGGCCAAGCACAAGCTGGCCGAAGACCGCCTGGCCGGCTCGCGCGACAAGGTCGCCGAATACGAAGCCTATGCGATGAAGGCCCTGGAAGGCGGCGACGAGCCGCTGGCGCGCGAAGTCGCGGCCAAGATCGCCCTGCTCGAAAGCAGCCGCGACGGCGACGAGCACCAAGCGCGCCAGTTCGCCGCCAGCATCGTCGACCTGCGCAAGGCGATCACCCAGGCCGAAGGCAACATCCGCCGGCTCAAGCAGCAGCTCGATACGGTCAAGGCGACCGAGAGCGTGCAGCGCGCGCAGGCCGCCGTCGCCCACCGCTACAGCGGCTCGCAAAGCCGCATGCAGACCGCGGTGGAATCGCTGGAGCGGATCAAGCTCAAGCAGGCCGAACGCGGCGCGCGCATGGACGCGGCGGCCGAACTGGCCAAAGACGAAGGCCAGGACGCGCTCGATGTGAAACTGCGCCAGGCCGGCATCATCTCCGATGCGGCCAGCGCGGATTCGGTGCTCGAACGTTTGAAGCAGAAAAGCGCGGGCTGAGCGACTCCGCGAGCGGGACAAGGCAAACACGGTGCGGGCCGCGATGGAGCGCACGGGGATGACGGAATAGTCGGGGAGAAGGGCGTGTTCGTGTTCCTGCAGATCGTATGGTCGTTCCCGACCGTAATCTTCAGCCTGCTGATGATCATGGTGGTGCTGTACTGGCTGATCGCCGCTACCGGCCTGATCGACCTGGACCTGCTCGACGGCGCGTTCGGCATCGGCGCCGACGGGGCCGATGCCGCCGGAGCCGACGGCGGCGGGCTCAGCGGCGTCACCGGTCCCCTGATGCGCGTGGGCCTGGGCGGCATTCCGCTGACCGTGGTGTTCACCGCGCTGATCTTCTTCAGCTGGTTCCTGACCTATTTCGCCGAGTACCTGGTGCTGCGCCACCTGCCCGGCAACTGGATGCACACCGTGCTCGGCGTGGCGACCATGGCCGGCGCGCTGATCGCCTCGATCTTCCTGAGCAGCGTGGCCCTGCGCCCCGTGCGGCGCTTGTTCGCCCAGCTCAAGCCGCCGACGGCGCGTCCGCTGCTGGGTCAGCTGGCCATCGTGCGCAGCCCCACGGTCACTGCGACCATGGGCAGCGCCAGCGTCGAAGACGGCGGCGCCGGACTGATCCTGCAGGTGCGCGATGACGCGCCCGAGCGCTTCAAGCGCGGCGACCGCGTCGTGCTGATCGAATACTTCGCCGAACGCAACGCCTACCGCGTGATCGGCGAGGACGAGTTCAACGGGCCGTAGCCGCCGCGTCCGCGATCCGTCGCGCGTTCGGCCGCCGTCTATTTTCGAATTGGGTCAAAGGGGAGAGTCTGCAATGAATCTTGAAATCATCCTGCCGGGGCTGGTGATCGCGGGTGCGGTCATGGTCGCGATCTTCGGCTTCTTCGGCCTGTTCAAGGCCTTCTACATCAAGGTGCCGCAGGGCACGGCCTTGATCGTGAACGACCTGTCGGCGACCCCGAAGGTGCATTTCACCGGCGCGCTGGTGTATCCGGTGATCTACAAGAAGGAGCTGATGCAGATCTCCTTGATCACCCTGGAGGTCGATCGCCGCGGCAAGGACGGCCTGATCTGCAAGGACAACATGCGCGCGGACATTACCGTCGCCTTCTACCTGCGTGTCAACGAGACCCAGCAGGACGTGCTCAAGGTGGCCAAGGCCGTCGGCACCGAGCGCGCCTCCGACCGCGGGGCGGTCAACGAGCTGTTCAACGCCAAGTTCTCCGAGTCGCTGAAAACGGTGGGCAAGAAGTTCGAGTTCACCGATCTGTTCGAGAACCGCCAGGACTTCCGCGACCGCGTGCTGGAGACGATCGGCAACGACCTCAACGGCTACCTGCTGGAGGACGTGGCGATCGACTATCTGGAGCAGACCCCGAAGGCCTCGCTGGATCCCAACAACATCCTCGACGCCGAAGGCATCCGCAAGATCACCGAACTGACCGCGGCCCAGAACGTGATCACCAACGAGCTCGAGCGCAACGAGCAGCTGGCGATGACCAAGAAGAACGTCGAGACCCGCGAGGCGATGCTGGCGCTGGAACGCCAGCAGGCCGACGCCGAGGCGCGCCAGAAGCGCGAGATCGAGACCATCAAGGCGCGCGAGGAAGCCGAGACCGCCAAGGTGCGCGAGGAAGAGCGCCTCAAGGCCGAGCAGGCCCGCATCGCCGTGCAGGAACAGCTCGACATCCGCGAAGAGAACCGCATGCGCGAAGTCGAAGTCGCGCAGCAGAACCGCCAGCGTGCGGTGGTGATCGAGGTCGAGAAGGTCACCCGCGCCAAGGACCTGGAGATCGTCTCGCGCGAGCGCGAAGTCGAGCTGCAGAAGATCGACAAGGAAAAGGCCCTGGAAGAGCAGCGCAAGGACATCGCCAACGTGATCCGCGACCGCATCGCGGTCGAGAAGACCGTGGCCCAGGAAGAGGAGCGCATCAAGGAAGTGCGCGCCGTGTCCGAAGCCGACCGCGCCAAGCAGGTGGTGGTGCTGGCCGCGCAGGCGCAGGCCGAGGAAGAGCTGGTGCGTCTGGTCAAGCAGGCCGAGGCCGACGAGGCCGCGTCCAAGCACAAGGCGGTGGAGATGACCACGCTGGCCCAGGCCGAGCTGGACGCCGCCGGCAAGCAGGCCGAAGCCAAGAAGCGCCTGGCCGAAGGCATCGAGGCCGAGCGCGCGGCGCCCGGCCTGGCCGACGCGCGCGTGCGTGAAGTCACCGCCGGCGCATTCGAGAAGGAAGGCCTGGCCCAGGCGCGCGTGACCGAAGCGCAGGCCGACGCCAAGCAGAAGCAGGGCCTGGCCGACGCCAAGATCCTGGAAGAGAACCTGTTCGCGCAGGCCCGCGGCGAGGAGCAATTGGGCGTGTCCAAGGCTAAGGCGACCAAGGACCTGGGCCTGTCGGAAGCCGAAGTGCTGTTGCAGAAGTTCAAGTCCGAGGCCGAGGGCCTGGCGCAGAAGTTCAACGCCCTGGATGCGCTCAGCGACAACGCGCGCGCCCACGAAGAGTTCCGCATGCAGCTGGAAAAGAGCTTCGAGCAGGCGATCGCGTCGATCGAGGCCAACAAGGAAGTCGCCAAGGAGCAGGCCGACGTGCTGGCCGCCGCGCTCAGCAAGGCCAACATCGACATCGTCGGCGGCGAAGGCGAGTTCTTCAATTCCTTCGCCAAGGCGCTGTCGGTGGGCAAAGCCATCGAAGGCGTGGCCGGCAAGAGCCCGATCGTGCAGGACGTGCTGCAGAAGCTGTTGTCGCTGCAGGGCGACAAGCCCGCCAAGTCCGGCGACGGCGCCTCGCTCGCGTCCTGAACCGGCGCGCGCGACAGCAGGTGCAATAGCAGGTGCGACAGCGGCCGCAGCGGCCGCTATCGCCACAAGCACAGGCACGCAGGCGGGTGCAGCCCGGAACCGCGGTTCCGGACCCCGTCCGCGGCAATCAAGGTGAAGCGAAGATGTCGGAAACCAAGCCGCAGGCGCCGGACGCAACGGCCGCCGATGCCATCCTCGACCAGGCCGTCGCCCAGGGCGGCGCCTACGAGGTGCTGCGCAAGCGTCTGAGCGAACAGGGCGCGCGCCTGCGCGCGATCGCCGACACGCTCAACACCCAGCGGCTGGCCGAGTTCGGCAGCAGTCGCATGGACGTGGCCGGGCGTCTGCGCATTCGCACCGAAAACAACTGCGTCGCCCGCGACATCGTCCAGGTCGGCGACTGTCTGTTGTTCGGCTACAACGTCTTCATCGGCCTGAAGAAGGAAACCCGGGTCGAGGACGTGTTCTCGCTGCACCGGCTGGTCGAGGGCGCCGAGGGCTACGATGTCGAGTCGGTCGACCTGGCCGGCAGCTTCCTGGCCGCGGGCAGCTTTCCGCAGGATTTCCGCGAGCTCTACGCCTACTACAAGAACACCCGCCTGCTGCAGCTGGAGGCGCGCGACGGCAAGCTGCTGGCCGCGTTCCAGATCGGCGAGCGCCTGGACGACGTGCGCGTGTTCCGTTGGTCGGTCGAGGGCGACGGCCAGGTCCGCTACATCGACAACCGCGGCGAGCGCGACATCGCGCTGCCGGCGCCGTTCGATTTCGAGTGGACCCGCGCGACCCGCGAGATGGCGGTCGAAGGCCGTCATCCGCACCTGAACATCCTCGACAGCGTGTTCGTGGAGACGGTCGGCGGCGACCTCACGATCAAGGTCGAGAACAACACCCAGGACGGCCTGGGCATCTACCGCGAGCCGGTCGCCGACCGCACCCAGTCCCTGGACGACGCCCAGGTCGAGTTCGCGCGCGTCGGCAGCCTGATCCTGCTGCGCGTGCTGCCGTACCGCGAGGAGCAGTGGCGGCATCTGGTGTTCAACACCCTGACCCGCAAGGTCCAGCGCATCGACGCGATCGGCCTGGCCTGCGTGCAGCTGCCCGAAGACCACGGCATCGTGTTCCCGGGCGGTTACTATCTGCAGAACGGCGAGTACAAGACCTTCGACTCGGCCATGGACGGGATGCGCTTCCAGCGCGCGGTCCGTTCGCCCAACGGCGAGGACGTGCTCTACGTCTTCTACGAACCGCAGTCGGGCCGCTCGGCGCTGTTCACCTACAACATGATCGAGCGCCGGCTGCAGACGCCGGTGTACGCGCACGGCCATGCCCGCTACGAAGACGGGCGCATGGTGGTGTTCACCGCCGAGAGCGAGGAGCCGACCCGCGTCCATCCGATGCAGGTCTGGCAGACCCCGTTCTCCAGCGACGAGCACGCCGCGCGCCAGCCCGCGGGCAACAGCTTCATGGGCCGGATCGGCAACGCCGAGCTGGTGCGCGGCATTTCCGACCTGCTCAGCCTGTGCCGCGAGATCGACGCCAGCGAAGTCTCGGCGCAGCGCTACGCGCAGCTGAGCCAGGCCACCCACCGCCTGTTCGACATCCACCATTGGCTGGGCGACGCCAAGGGCGGCGACGCCGCCTCGGTGCTGCGCGAGATCGCCGCGACCAGCGAGTCGGTGATCGACGAGTACGAAAAGGTCGAGGGCATCCGCAGCCAGTCCGAGCGGGCGATGCGCGAGGCCCAGACCCGCCACAAGGCGCTGCTGGATTCGCTGTTGCCCGACGGCTGGCAGACCGTGCAGGAGCACGTCGACGCGCTCAACGGCATCGCCGCCCAGCGCGGCCAGCTGCTGACCATACGCGAGTACCGCTACATCGACGTCGACGCGATCGACGCGATGGGCGCCGAGCTGTTGGCGGCGCACGAGCGCATCGCCACCGCCACCGGCGCCTTCCTGTCCGGCGACAAGGCCCTGCAGCCCTACGCCGAGCGTCTGCAGGCCCTGGACGCGCAGGCGCAGCAGGCCGTCAGCGTGGCCCAGCTGGAAGAACCGCTGAAGCAGATGCAAGCCATGTCCGGCGACCTGGACATGCTTTCGCAGCTGATGGCGACCCTGCGCGTGGACGACGCGACGCAGCGCACCCGTATCGTCGAAGCCATCTCCGGCATCTACGCCCGCCTCAACCAGGCCAAGGCGCGCGCGGAACAGCGCCGCAAGGGCTTGGGTTCGGCCGAGACCGTGGCCCAGTTCGGCGCCCAGTTCACCTTGTTCGGGCAGAGCGTGGCCAGCGCCTTGGCGCTTGCGCGCGACCCGGAGCGCTGCGACGAACAGCTCTCGCGCCTGATGGTGCAGCTGGAGGAACTGGAGAGCCAGTTCGGCGAGCACGAGAACTTCCTCAACGACATCCTCAGCAAGCGCGAGGAACTGCTCGAAACCTTCGAGACCCACAAGCAGGCGCTGCTCGACGACCGCCAGCGCAAGGCGCAGTCGGTCATGGACGCTGCGGCGCGCATCCTGGAAGGTCTGGGCCGGCGCACCGCGCGCTTCGAAAACCCGGACGAGCTCAACGCTTTCTTCGCCGGCGATCCGCTGATCCTCAAGCTGCGCGAACTGGCCGAGCGCCTGCGCAGCCTCAAGGACAGCGTCAAGGCCGACGACGTCGAGGCCCGCCTAAAGGGCGCGCGCGACCAGGCGGTGCGCGCGCTGCGCGACCGCAGCGATCTGTTCGAGGCCGGCGGCGAGGTCATCAAGCTCGGCCCACGCCACCGCTTCAGCGTCAACACCCAGGAACTCGACCTGACCCTGCTGCCGAGAGAGGACGGGCTCAGCCTGCACCTGACCGGCACCGATTTCCTCGAACCGCTGCGCGACGAGGCCTTCGATGCGCTGCGCGAGTTCTGGCAGGTCGCGCTGGATTCCGAATCGCCCGCGCTCTACCGCGCCGAATATCTGGCCGGTCTGGTGCTGGAGGCCGCCGCTGCGGAACGCGAGGGTCTGAGCATGGACGCGCTGCGCCAGCAGCTGGCGCAACCGGAGACGTTGGCGCGGACCGTGCGCGACTTCGCCGCACCGCGCTACCGCGAGGGCTACGAGAAAGGCATCCACGATCACGACGCGACGGCGATCCTGCAGGCGCTGATCCCGCTCGCCGACAGCGCCGGAAACCTCGCCTACTCGGCCGACGCGCGTGCGTTCGCGAGCGTGTTCTGGGCCCAGGTCTTGACCGGCGAGGATGCCGCGCAGTGGCCGGAACGCGCGCGCACCGCACGCGACATCCAGCGCCTGTTCGGCAGCGACGCCGGTCTGCTGTCCCTGCGCTGCGAAGTCGAGGCGGCGATGCGCGCCTTCCTGCAGGCGCAGCCGCTGGAGGTCGACCCGGCGCTGTGCGCGCACGCGGCCGATTATCTGATGACCGAGCTGTCGGTCGAGCACCCGCAGTTCGTCTTCAGCAAGTACGCACAGCAACTGCTCAAGACCTTGCAGGAGCGCCTGACCGCCGCGCGCATGTGGGACGGTTTCGTACAGACCCTGCGTCGTCTCGGCGACCGCCTGCCCGCGCGCTGGACGCTGGCGGCGAACTGGTTCGATGCCTTGTGCCGCGAGCCCGCGCATGCGGCCCTGTCGGGTTACGCGCGCGAAGCGGTGGCCTTGCTGCTGCTGGACGAGCGCGTGCCGCGCCGGGTCAGCGAAGTCGAACTGCGCGCCGCGGTCGAAGGCCTGCTCGGTGAGCATCCGCGCGTCGCGGCGCAGCGCATGGACCTGGGCGTGGACGACTTCCACGCCCGCTTGCGCGCGCACCGCGAGCGCTTCCTGCCCGGCGTGCGCAAATACCAGGCGCTGCGCCAGGACACCGTCGCGCGCGAACGCGAGGCGCTGCGCCTGTCCGAGTTCAAGGCGCGTCCGCTGAGCTCGTTCGTGCGCAACAAGCTCATCAACGACGTCTACCTGGCGGTGATCGGCGACAATCTGGCCAAGCAGATGGGCACGGTCGGCGAGGGCAAGCGCAGCGACCTGATGGGCCTGCTGATGATGATCTCGCCGCCCGGCTACGGCAAAACCACGCTGATGGAATACGTGGCGCACCGGTTGGGCCTGATCTTCATGAAGATCAACGGCCCCGCGCTGGGCCACGAGGTGCGTTCGCTGGACCCAGCGCGCGCGCCGGATGCGACCTCGCGCCAGGAGCTGGAAAAGCTCAACCTGGCCCTGGAGATGGGCAACAACGTGATGCTGTATGTCGACGACATACAGCACACCCATCCCGAGTTCCTGCAGAAGTTCATCTCGCTGTGCGACGGCACGCGCCGGATCGAGGGCGTGTGGAAAGGCCGCACCCGCACCTACGACTTGCGCGGCAAGAAGTTCTGCGTGGTCATGGCCGGCAACCCGTATACCGAGTCCGGCGAGGTCTTCAAGATTCCGGACATGCTCGCCAACCGCGCCGACATCTACAACCTCGGCGACGTGCTCGGCGGCATGGAGGACGCGTTCAAGCTCAGCTACCTCGAAAACAGCCTGACCTCGAACCCGGTGCTGGCGCCGCTGGCCACGCGCGAGCTGGCCGACCTGTACCGCTTCGTCGACAAGGCGGCCGGGCGCGCGTTCTCGGCCAACGAACTCAGCCATGCCTACGGCGGCGCCGAGATCAACGAGATCGCCGCCACCCTGGAGCGCCTGATGCGGGTGCGCGACGTGGTCTACCGGGTCAACCAGCAGTACATCGCCAGCGCGGCGCAGGCCGCGCAGTACCGGGTCGAGCCGCCGTTCAAGCTGCAGGGCAGCTACCGCAACATGAACAAGCTGGCCGAGAAGGTCTCGCCGGTGATGAACGAGGCCGAGCTGCAACAGCTGATCGCCGATCACTACCTGGGCGAGGCGCAGCTGCTGACCGCGGGCGCCGAGGAAAACCTGCTCAAGCTCGGCGAGCTGCGCGGCACCCTGGACGCGGCGCAGGCCGAACGCTGGGCGCAGATCAAGCGCGACTTCCTGCGCCACAAGGCGATGGGCGCCTCCGACAGCGATGTCGGCGGGCGCGTGGTCGCGCAGCTGGCCGATCTGGTCGAGGGCGTGCGCGCGCTGGATGCGGCGGACGCCGCGCCGGTCGCGGTCGCGCCGCCGCCAGCGGAAGCGCCGTGGCCGCAGGTCCTGGCGCTGCTCGAACGCGTCGCCAGCCAGCCGCGCAGCAAATCGCCGGCGCCGACGCCGGAACGCGATCCCGAAGCGATGCTGGCCGGACTGCGCGCGGCGCTGCAAGCCGCGCTGGAGCCCTTGGTCGGCCGCCTGCAGGACGGCGCCGAACAACAGGCGCAGTGGCAGGCGCGCCTGGTCGAGGCGATCCAGCACATGGGCGAACGCGGCGCCGTCGCCACCGCCCACGTCCAGACCGCGACCGAGCAGCAGTTGCAGCTGCAGCGCGCCTTGGCCGATTTCGCCGACCGCCTCAACGAACGCACGCCGCGCTGATGACGACCGTCGACTACGCCGAACTCGACCGCCACCTGCGCGAAAGCGCGGCCGACCGGCGCCTGGACAACGACGAGAAGTTCGAGCTGCGCGAACTCGGCTCGCGCCTGGACCCCGACCGGGTGCGCTACCTGCGCAACCGTGCCTTCGACATGGCGCGCGAGCTGATCCTGGCGCAACCGGCGCAGGCCTTGGACGCCTTGCGCTGGCTGGAGCAGGTGGTGAAGACCCTGGACGTGGTCGGCGCCGCGCCGGCGATCGACTCCAGCGCCCATTTCACCCCCGGCGACAGCTGCCTGCGCAAGCTGCGCGAACTCTGCGCAGGCGCCAAGCGCAGCCTCGACATCTGCGTCTACACCGTGTCCGACGACCGCCTCAGCGAGGCCATCCTCGACAGCCACCGCCGCGGTGTCGCGGTGCGCCTGCTGACCGACAACGACAAACGCCACGACGACGGCAGCGACATCGCGCGCCTGCGCGAGCACGGTGTGCCGGTGCGGATCGACGACAGCCCCTTCCACATGCACCACAAGTTCGCCCTGTTCGACGGCCGCGTTCTGGCCAACGGCAGCTTCAACTGGACCCGCAGCGCCAGCACCAGCAACGAGGAGAACCTGGTCGTCACCGACGATCCGAACCTCGCGCGCTGCTTCGCCGGCCAGTTCGAGGCGATGTGGGGCAAGTTCGGGGCCGCCTACTGACCGCGCCCGCAGTACCCGCTTTGGGGGAGGGGCGGCGTAAGCCGCGACCCGGGCGCCGCATGGGTAAGATGGTCGCGGCTTACGCCGCTCCTACCCCAAGGCCCATGGCGAGCCGATTTCGCCGCCAAAACCCCCCGCGTCGCCGCGTTGCGGCCGATAATGGCGCCCCTGTCCGCCCGGCCCGCGCTCCTGCGCGGGCGCCGCACGAGCCACCGATGACGTCGATCCGCGATCTCCCCGACTACCCGTTCCAGCCGCAGCGTTTCGAAGTCCGTCCGGGCATCGCGATGAGTTACCTCGACCAGGGGCCGAAGGACGGCGAGGTGGTGGTGATGCTGCACGGCAATCCGTCGTGGAGCTATTACTGGCGCAAGCTGACGCTGGGCCTGCGCGACCGTTACCGCTGCATCGTCCCCGACCACGTCGGCATGGGCCTGTCGGACAAGCCCGGCGAGGACCGCTACACCTACACCCTGCAGTCGCGCATCGACGACGTCGAACGCCTGCTGCAGTACCTGCGCATCGACGGCCCGATCACCCTGGCGGTGCACGATTGGGGCGGCGGCATCGGCTTCGGCTGGGGCCTCAAGCATTCCGACCAGATCAAGCGCCTGGTGATCACCAACACCGGCGCGTTCCCGCTGCCGGCGGCCAAGCCTCTGCCCAAGCGCCTGCGCCTGGGCCGCGACTCGGCGATCGGCACCGGCCTGATCCGCGGCCTCAACGCCTTCGCCGGCAGCGCGGCCCGCGTCGGCGTGGTCACGCCGATGCCGCGCGCGGTGCGCCGCGCGTACCTGGCGCCATACGACTCCTGGGCCAACCGCATCGCCACCTCGCGTTTCGTCCAGGACATTCCGCTGGGCGAGGGCGACGCCGCCTGGCCGCTGGTCCAGGCCATGGGCCGCAAGCTGCCCGAGTACGCCGACCGTCCGGCCTTCATCGGCTGGGGCCTGCGCGACTTCGTGTTCGATCACCACTTCCTCAAGGGCTTCACCGACGCCCTGCCGCAGGCGCAGGTGCACGCTTTCGAGGACGCCGGTCACTACGTGCTGGAAGACAAGGCCGCGGTGCTGGTGCCGGAGATCCGCGCCTTCCTCGACAGCCATCCGATGGCCTGAGTCTTGGGCGGCGTGCGTGCGATCGCCGCCTTCTGTGGGAGCGGCGTAAGCCGCGATCCGGCCGCGGTCCAAACATCGCGACTCGTGTCGCCGCCACCGTGGACGCGGCGCCGAGGCTGCGATTCGCCCGGACCCCCTACAATCCACGCATGAACAACGAATCTTCCGTCGCGCCCGAGCGAGCGCCCAGCACGCCCTGCAATATCGCCGCTTCCCTGCCGCGGCGCGCCGCCGAGGCGCCCGAGCGGGTGGCGATGCGCTGCCCCGGCACGCGCGGCGCCGACGGCCTGGCGCGCTACGACCAGGTCCTGAGCTACGCCGAACTCGACGCGCGCAGCGATGCGATCGCGGCCGGACTGGCCAAGCGCGGGATCGTGCGCGGCACCCGCACCGTGGTGATGGTGCGGCCGTCGCCGGAGTTCTTCCTGCTGATGTTCGCCCTGTTCAAGGCCGGCGCAGTGCCGGTGCTGGTCGATCCGGGCATCGACAAGCGCGCGCTGCGCCAATGCCTGGACGAAGCGCTGCCCGAGGCCTTCATCGGCATCCCGCTGGCGCACATCGCGCGGGTGGTGCTGGGCTGGGCGAAGTCGGCGCGCATCCGCATCACCACCGGCGGCCGCGCCTGGCTCGCCGATGCGACCCTGGCCGAAGTCGAGCGCGACGGCAGCGGCGCCGGCAGCCAGCTCGCCGACACCCGCCCCGACGAAGTCGCCGCAATCGTGTTCACCAGCGGCTCGACCGGGGTGCCCAAGGGCGTGGTCTACCGGCATCGCCATTTCGTCGCCCAGATCGAAATGATGGGCCGGGCCTTCGGCATCGTCCCCGGCGGCGTCGATCTGCCGACCTTCCCGCCGTTCGCGCTGTTCGATCCGGCCCTGGGCCTGAGTTCGGTCGTCCCGGACATGGACCCGACCCGCCCGGGCCAGGCCGATCCGAACAAGCTGCACGACGTGATCGCGCGCTTCGGTGTCGACCAGTTGTTCGGTTCGCCGGCGCTGATGGCGGTGCTGGTCAAGCACGGCGCCAAGCTGAGCGGCCTCAAGCGCGTGACCTCGGCCGGCGCGCCGGTGCCGCCGGACACGGTCGCGGCGCTGCGCGCCTTGCTGCCCGACGACGCCCAGCTCTGGACCCCGTACGGCGCCACCGAATGCCTGCCGGTGGCGGTGATCGAGGGCCGCGAACTGCAATCCACGCGCGCGGTCACCGAGGCCGGCGCCGGCACCTGCGTCGGCCGCGCGGTGGCGCCGAACGAGATCCGCATCATCGCCATCGACGACGCGCCGATCGCGCAGTGGGCGGACGCGCGCGTGCTGGCCGTGGGCGAGGTCGGCGAGATCACCGTCGCCGGCCCGACCGCCACCGACAGCTATTTCAATCGCGAAGCCGCGACCCTCGCCGCCAAGATCCGCGAACCGCTGGCGGACGGCAGCGAACGCGTGGTCCACCGCATGGGCGATCTGGGCTATTTCGACGCGCAGGGCCGGTTGTGGTTCTGCGGCCGCAAGAGCCACCGCGTCGAAACCGCGCAGGGGCCGCTGTACACCGAGCAGGTCGAACCGGTGTTCAACACGCATGCACGGGTGCGGCGTACCGCGCTGGTCGGCGTCGGCGCCGCCGGCGCGCAACGACCGGTGCTGTGCGTGGAACTGGCCGAGGGCGCGAACCCGCACGACTGGCCCGCGATCGAGCGCGAACTGCGCGCGATCGGCGCCGCCCACGCGCATACCGCGGCGATCGGCGATTTCCTGCGCCATAAGCGCTTCCCCGTCGATATCCGCCACAACGCCAAGATCGGCCGCGAGAAGCTCGCGGTCTGGGCGACCAAGGAAGGAGCCTGGCGATGAAAGTGCTGGTCACCGGCGGCGGCGGTTTCCTGGGCCAGGCCCTGTGCCGCGGCCTGGTCGAGCGCGGCTACGAGGTAGTCAGCTACAACCGCGGCCTGTATCCGGCGCTGGACGCACTGGGCGTGATCCAGGCCCAGGGCGACCTGGCCGATCGCGAGGCGGTGATCGCGGCTGCGCGCGGCTGCGAGGCGGTGTTTCACAACGCCGCCAAAGCCGGTGCCTGGGGCAGCTACGACAGCTATCACCAGGCCAATGTGGTCGGCACCGACAATGTGCTCGCGGCCTGCCGTGCCCATGGGATCGGGCGCCTGGTCTACACCTCCACGCCCAGCGTCACCCACCGCGCCACTCATCCGGTCGAAGGCGGCACCGCCGACACCGTGCCTTACGGCGAAGGCTTCAAGGCGCCGTACGCGACCACCAAGGCCATCGCCGAAAAGGCCGTGCTGGCCGCCAACGCCCCTTCGCTGGCGACCGTGGCCTTGCGTCCGCGCCTGATCTGGGGCGTGGGCGACAACCAGTTGCTGCCGCGCCTGGTCGCGCGCGCCAAGGCCGGGCGCCTGCGTTTCGTCGGCGACGGTTACAACAAGGTCGACACCACCTATATCGACAACGCCGCGCAGGCGCACTTCGACGCCTTCGACCACCTCGCTCCGGCTGCGGCCTGTGCCGGCCGTGCCTACTTCATCAGCAACGGCGAGCCCAAGACCATGCGCGAGACCCTCAACAGTCTGCTCGCCGCGGTCGGCGCGCCCCAGGTCGACAAGACCCTGCCGTTCGGCGCGGCCTATGCGATCGGCGCGGTCTGCGAAGGCCTGTGGCACGCGCTGCCGCTGAAGGGCGAGCCGCCGATGACACGCTTCCTCGCCGAGCAGCTGGCGACTTCGCATTGGTACGACATGGCGCCGGCGACCCGCGATTTCGGCTACGTGCCGCGGGTCAGCTTTCACGAAGGGCTCACCCGGCTGAAGGCCGCCTGCACCTGAGCCCACGCCGTCACCGCCTGAGCACCCGCGTCCGTGGAGGATCGGGTTCGTTCCGCGGCATCCGCCGCCGCGGGCCAAATCAGGAGGTTCGCATGCTCCGTTACGCCGTCATCTTCTTCATAGTCGCCATCATCGCCGCGGTACTGGGCTTCAGCGGCATCGCCGGCGCCGCCACCAACATCGCCTGGATCCTGTTCGTCGTCTTCGTGATCCTGGCGATCGTCTCGCTGCTGCGCGGCCGCAAGGTCTGAGTCGGCTGAGGCCGGGCGCGACCGCCGTTGCGGCCGCTACGCCGGCCGGGGCGGCGCGGCGCCGGGGCCGCCAGAACGGAGGGCTACAATAGCGGCATGACCACATCCGCCGACGCCCTGTTCCCGTCCTCGCTCAAGTTCATGGCCGGGGGCGCGCTCGAAGCCGCGCTCAACCGCGCGCTCGCGCTCGATCCGGACACCCGCGACGCCCTGCGCGCGCTGGACGGCCGCCGCCTCGCCCTGCATCTGGCGGCGCCGCCGCTGGCGCTGCAGATACGCGTCGACGGCGACTGCCTGCGGGTCGGGCCGGTCGACGCCGCAGCGGAACCCGATCTGTCGGTGCGCAGCACCCTCGCCGGATTGGTCTCGCAGCTGCCGTTCCTGCGCAACGACGACGCGCCGCCGGTCGGCAAGTTGCGCATCGAGGGCGACGCCGACCTCGCGCGTCGCCTGCAGCGGCTGGCGGAGCGTTTCGATCCGGACTGGCAGAACTCGATCTCCGGCCTGTTCGGTCCCGTGTTGGGCGTGCAGATCGCCAACGGCATCGCCGGCGGCCTGCGCCATGCCCGCGACGCGGCCGGCGCCTTCGCCCAGAACGCGGCCGAGTTCGTCACCGAGGAATCGCGCGACGTGGTCGCGCGCGACGAACTCAACGCCTTCCACGACGACGTCGACGCGGTGCGCGACGACGTCGAGCGTGCGGCAGCGCGCGTCGCGCGCCTGCGCGAGCGCATCGCCGCGCGGGGCGGCGCATGAAGTCGGCGCTGCGCGCCTGGCGCATCGGCCGGGTTCTGCTGCGTTACCGGCTCGACGACCTGCTCGACGGCACGCCGGCCGAGCGCTGGCTCAAGCTCGCGCGTCCGTTCGTGCCGCGCGCCTCGGCCGAGATCGCGGCGATGCCGCGCGGCGCGCGCCTGCGCCTGGTGCTGCAGGAGCTGGGTCCGATCTTCGTCAAGTTCGGCCAGATCCTGTCGACCCGCCGCGACCTCGTGCCGCCGGACGTGGCGATCGAACTGGCGTTGCTGCAGGACCGGGTTAAACCCTTCGACGGCGAAGCCGCGCGCGCGATCGTAGAGACCGCGCTGGAGCGCAGCATCGGCGAGGCCTTCGAAGCCTTCGACACCGTCCCCTTGGCCTCGGCCTCGATCGCGCAGGTGCATGCGGCGATCCTGCCGGGCGGACGCGAGGTCGTGGTCAAGGTGCTGCGGCCGAACATCGAGAAGCAGATCGCCGGCGACATCGCCCTGCTCAAGACCATCGCCAGCGTGGTCGACCGTGCCCATCCCAGCGCCGACAAGATCCGTCCGCGCGAGATCGTGGCCGAGATCGAAAGCACCCTGGCCGCCGAGCTGGACCTGCAGCGCGAGGGCGCCAACGCCAGCGTGCTGCGCCGGTTCTGGAAGGACAGCGACGATCTCTACGTGCCCGAAGTGATCTGGTCGCACACCGCCGAGCGCGCGCTGACGCTGGAGCGCGTGTACGGCATTCCGTCCGACGACATCGCCGCGCTCGACGCCGCCGGCATCGACCGCAGCGCGCTGTCGGCCAAGGGCGTGCGCGTGTTCTACACCCAGGTGTTCCGCGACAACTTCTTCCACGCCGATGCGCACGCCGGCAACATCTGGGTCGACAGCGCGCCGGAGCGCAAGAGCAACCCGCGCTTCATCGCCCTGGACTTCGGCATCATGGGCCAGCTCTCGGACGAGGATCAGTACTACCTCGCCGAGAACTTCATGGCCATCTTCAACCGCGACTACCGCCGCATCGCCGAGCTGCACGTGCAGGCCGGCTGGATGCCCGCGCACATCCGCATCGACGAACTCGAAGCGGCCACGCGCGCGGTTTGCGAGCCGTATTTCACCCGCCCGTTGAGCGAGATCTCGCTGGCCGAAGTGCTGGTCAAGCTGTTCCGCACCGCGCAGCGCTACGAGCTCACCCTGCAGCCGCAGCTGATCCTGCTGCAGAAGACCCTGCTGAACATCGAAGGCGTCGGCCGCCTGCTCGACCCCAAGCTCGACATCTGGGCGGTGGCGCGTCCAGTGCTGCAACGCATCCTGGTCGAGCGCTACAGCCCGCAACGCCTGGCCTCGGAATTCCGCAAGCGTCTGCCCGAACTGGTCACGCACGCGCCCGAAATGCCGCGCCTGCTGCACGCCTGGCTGACGCAGCAGGTGAGCGGGGAACACGAGCTGCGCATGCGTTCGCAGGATCTGGCCGAGCTCACGCGCACGGTCAAGGATGCCCAGCGGCGCACGGTCGCGGCGATTCTGGGGACCGGGTTGTTGATCGTGGCAGCGGTGCTGTACGGCCTTGAGGCCGGTGGGCCGCGCTTCTGGTCGGTGCCGGCTTCGTCGTGGATCGCCGGGTTGGGTGGGCTGTGGGCCTTGCTCGCGGCTTGGCCGCGACGCAACAAGTAATCGAGCCCGCTCGCTTCCGACGTGGGGTGGGCTGTTAAGCCCCTCATCGCGGACTTCCTACTGCCGTGCCCGCTCCGCTTTCGCTTTGGGGTAGGAGCGGCGTAAGCCGCGACCGAGACCTCGGCTGCTGCGTGAGTTTCGGTGCGGACCGGCTTCGCTTTCTGCTTTCTGTGGGAGCGGCGTGAGCCGCGATCGCGAATTCCGGGGTTCGGCGAAGGTTTCGGTTCCTTAGATCAAAGGCTTCCGCCTGCTGCGCGTGCAGGTCACTTTCTCCTGCCACTCGCCTTGGGGTAGGAGCGGCGTGAGCCGCGACCGCGACTTTCGGCTACCGCGCTGGCTTCGATTCGGATTGGCTTCGCTTTCTGTGGGAGCGGCGTAAGCCGCGATCGCGAATTCCGGCTGCTTTGCTGGTTTCGTTCTTAAGCAACAGCTTCCGCCTGCTGCGCATGCGGGTCACTTTCTCTTGCCACTCGCTCTGGGGTAGGAGCGGCGTAAGCCGCGACCGAGACCTCCGGCTGCTGCGTGAGTTTCGATGCGGACCGGCTTCGCTTTCTGCTTTCTGTGGGAGCGGCGTGAGCCGCGATTGTGAATTCCGGCTGCTTTGCTGGTTTCGTTCTTAAGCAACAGCTTCCGCCCGCTGCGCGTGCGGGTCACTTTCTCTTGCTAGCCCAAGAGAAAGTAACCAAAGAGAAGGGCTAGCGTGACCAAACCTCCCGTGCGAGTGCGGAGCGTGCGCGGGGATTTTTCGAAGGAACATCCTGTTCCTCGAAAAACGGCGCGCGTCCTGCGCGCCGCCCTTCGGGTCTGAGTGGGATTGGGCGAGTGCGGGGTATTGGATTTCAATGCAACGGCAACGGCAACGGCAACGATCGCGCTCCACCGCACGCATGGCCCCTTGCCTTCTGTGGGAGCGGCGTAAGCCGCGATCGCAGCCCCACGATCGCGAGAGACTGCGACCGAGACGCGGCCGGCTTCAGGGTTTGCCTGCCGCGCCTCCCGCGGGTGCCGCGCTCGGCTTGGCTGCTGCGGGCACGGTCTTGGCGAAATCGCCGGCCAGGTACACGCTCAGATCCTCGGGCTTGAAATGCTTGCGGATCGCGGCGTTGACCTCCTCGACCGTCAGCGCCTTGATCTTCGCGTCGACATCGGCCGAATACTGCATGGTGCGGCCCAGGAACAGGTTGCTCGACAGCAGGCCCGCCACCGCGCCGTCCGAGGCGCGGCTCTGTTCGCGTTGGGTCAGCAGGCCGGAGACCGCATCGCGCAGTTCGTCGGCGCCGACGCCGTCGCTGATCCAACGCGCGTATTCCTCCCGCATCGCGGCTTCGGTCTTGTCCAGGTTCTGCGGTGCGGCGATGGCCTGGATCAGCAGGCTGCCGGCGTCGTCGCGGCCTTCGCGGCTGGAATCGCTGTCGAGGCTGCTGGAGACGCCGTAGCTCAGGCCGTCCTTCTGGCGGATGCGGTCGGTCAAGCGCGACTGACCGCCGCCGCCGAGGATGTAGTTCGCGACCAGCAGCGCCGGGTAGTCGGGGTCGCGGTCGTTGAGCGAGAGATTGGTGCGCGCCAGCAGCACGCCATTGGCCTTGTCCGGCGTCTCGAAGCGCTCGCGGCGCGCGGCGACCGGCCGGTAGTGGGTGTCGATCGCGACGAACGGGTGCGGGGTGCGCCACTCGGCGAACAGGGTCTTGAGCTGGGCTTTCAGCGCGACCGGGTCGAAATCGCCGACCACGCTGATCTCGCCGTCGGCGCTGCCGTAGAAATCGCGGTGGAACGCGCGCAGGTCCTCGACCTTGAGCGCCTTGAGGTCGGCGATCGACTGGTCGATGCTGCGCCAGCGCAGCGGATGGCCTTCGGGCCAGGGATCGAAGTACTGCGCCAGGGCCATGTCGGCGACGGTGTCGGGCTCCTTGCGTGCGGCTTCCAGGCCGGTGATCGATTGCAGGCGCAGCTGCTCGAACTCGCTTTGCGGATAGTCGGGCTTGCGCAGCACCTGCGCGGCCAGGGTGAGCGCCTCGGCGAGCTGTTCGCGGCGCGTGGTCATGCCGATGCCCGCCGCCTGCAGTCCGCCGCCGACGCCGACCTCGGTCTTCAGCGCTTCGAAGCGCTGGTCGATCTGCTCGCGGCTGAGTCCGGCGGCGCCGCGCATCAGCAGCGCGCCGGCGACGCTGCCGGCGGCGGTGCGTCCTTGCAGCGAGGCCAGGTCGCCGAAGTGGAAGCGCGCATTGACCACGACGGTGCCGCCGCGGGTCTTCTTCGGCAGCAGCGAGACCTTGAGGCCGTCGCCGAGGGTGAACGTCTCGGTGCGCGCCTGGATGTTGGCCGGGCTGGCGTCGAACTGTTCGCCGGCGGCGATCGCGGCCTTGCCGGTGTAGCCCTGGACCAGGCTGGCGGCGGTCGGCGCGGTGCCGATCTCGGTGCGGTCGGCGGCGTCGGTGGGGACGAAGCGGCCGAGGGTGCGGTTGCTGGGTTTGAGGTAGGCGCGGGCGACGCGGTTGACGTCGTCCAAGCCGACCCGCTCGAACGCATCGCGACGCAGGAAGTACAGGCGCCAGTCGCCGGCCGCGATCGCTTCCGACAGGCCCAGTGCGACCGCGTTGACGTTGGTGTAGCCCATTTCGTAGCCGTTGCGGATGCGCTGCTTGGCGGCGTCGAGTTCGGTCTGGGTAATGGGTGTGGCGGCGATGTTCTCCAACTGCGCCAGCAGGACGGCTTCGGCCTTGGCGGCGTCGCCGTCGCGCGGCAGGCCGGCCACTGCGGTCATCAGGCCGGGGTCGCGCAGGCTGTCGGCGCCGCTGTCGATGCCGGCGGCGAGTTTGGTTTCGACCAGGGCCTTGTGCAGGCGGCCGCTGGGCACGTAACCGAGGATGTCGGCGAGCAGGCCGAGCGCGGCGCTGTCGGGATGGGTTTCGGCCGGCACGTGATAGGCCGCCAGCAGCAGTTGGATGTCGCCGCTGCGGCGCACGATCACGCTGCGTTCGCCGTCCTGGGTCGGGTCGACGGTGTAGAGCGGGCGCATCGCGGTCTTGGGCCGCGCGATGGGTGAGAACGCGGCGTCGATCGCCGCCAGGGTCTTGGCCGGATCGATGCGGCCGGCGACGATCAGAGTCGCGTTGTCGGGACGGTACCAGGACTTGTAGAAGGCCTGCAGGCGATCGATCGGCACGCCTTCGACGTCGCTGCGCGCGCCGATCGTGTTGTGGCCGTAGTTGTGCCAGAGATAGGCGGTGGAGCGTACGCGTTGCGAGAGCACGGCGATGGGGCTGTTCTCGTTCTCCTCCATCTCGTTGCGGACGACCGTCATCTCGCTGTCGAGGTCTTTCCTGGCGATGTTGGAGTTGACCATGCGGTCGGCTTCCAGGCCGATCAGCCAGCGCAGGGTGTCGTCGTCAGCCGGGAAGGCGGCGTAGTAGTTGGTGCGGTCGGACGAGGTGGTGCCGTTGAAGCCGACGCCGCGCTTCTTCATCTCGGCGGTGATGTCGGAGTGGGTCGGCGTGCCCTTGAACAGCAGGTGTTCGAGCAGGTGCGCCATGCCGGTCTCGCCGTAGTTCTCGTGCATCGAGCCGACCTGGTAGGTCAGATTGACCGTCACCGTGGGTTTGCTGGCGTCCGGGAACAGCAGCACGCGCAGGCCGTTGCGCAAGCTGTACTCGCAGATGCCTTCGACGCAGGGCCCGGCGGCGACGCCCTTGGTCAGCGCGATTGCGGGTTCGGCGGCCTGCACGGGCAGGGCTAGAAACAAGGCCAGGGCGAGGGTGGACAGCAGCGGACGGGACGACGACGGACGGAACGACAGCAGGGACGACGATCGCATGTAGGGTCCAGAAAAAAGGTGCGTGTGACTACCGGGGCAATAGACGAAAATACCCGTTGGCCTACCTACCGCCTGCGCCATTGAGCATGAACGAGACATTCAGCCTTGCCGACGAGCCCGCCGAACTGCCGGTGCTGTACGCCGACGCCTGGCTTGCGGTTATCGACAAGCCGGCGGGGCTGATGGTTCACGATAGCGCGCTGGCGCGCGGCGAGACCGACTTCGTCGCCGACCGCCTGCGCGCCCAGTTCGGCCGGCCGGTGTTCCTGGTCCACCGCCTGGATCGCGCCACCAGCGGCTGCCTGCTGCTGGCGTTCGAGCGCGAGGTAGCCTCGGCGCTGGGCAAGGTGCTGATGTCGCGCGAGTTCGAGAAGGACTATCTGGCGGTGTGCCGCGGCTGGCCCGAGGATGCGTTCACCATCGACTACCCGCTCGACGGCGGCCCGGGCAAACCCTTGAAGAAGCCTGCGATCACACGCTTCCGGCGCCTGGGGCGCTGCGAATTGGCACACCCGTCCGGCGGCTTCGAGACCTCGCGCTATGCCTTGTTGCTGGCGCAGCCGGAGACTGGGCGTTTCCGCCAGATCCGGCGTCACCTCAAGCACGTCTCGCACCATCTGATCGGCGATACCAGCCATGGCGACGGTCGCCACAATCGCGCGTTCCGCATGCTGGGCATCCATCGCATGCTGCTGCATGCGCAGCGCCTGGCGTTCCTGCATCCGGTCACCGGCGAGCGGGTGACGGCGACCGCGCCGGCGGATCGGGAGTTGGCCAAGGCCCTGGCCTTGTTCGAGGCGGAGGACTCCGCGCGCTGAGCCTGCGGGTTGGGCGAACGCGGGGCCGATCCCCGCGTCCCCGCGCGCTTACTTGGTTTCGGCGCCGGCGCTCTTGGCCTTGACCTTGTTTTCGCGGGTTTCGGCTTCGCGCGCGTCGGCTTCGATGTCGCGCTGCAGGCCCTGCATCATCGGCACGACCAGCTTCTGCATCGCGGTCATGGTGTTCTGCATCAGCGCCGGCATTTTGTCGAGCAGGCGCTGCCCGGTCGGGCTGGCGTAGAAGGCGATCAGGCTTTCGGTGTCTTCGGCGCTGAAGGTCTCGCGGTAGATATCGCGGTAGACCGGCTCCAGCTTGTCCCAGGTCAGGGTCTTGCGCATCTGCGCGCTGGAGCGGGCCAGAATGCTGTCCAGGCGCTTGCGCTCCTCGGGATCGAGGTCGCGGCCGTCCATCATCTGGTCGACCATCTGCTTCTGCGAGGTTTCGATCTGCGGCAGCACGGCCTCCACGGTCTGGCGCGCGCGCATGACTTCGAGCAGGCGGTCGACCTGGGCGTCGCTGGGTGGGCCGGCGAGGGCGGCCAACGGTGCGGCCAGCATCAGCGCGACGGCGAGGGCATAGCGTTTCATGGGCGGATCCTCCTTGATTGGCGGGCATGGTCGTCGGCATCCCCCTTGCCGTCAACGCCGGGACGCCGGCCCGGACTACAATCGTGGCCGGAGGGAAAGCGATGGCCGATCCTGAAATCACCATACCCGAGCAGGAACTGATCGAGCGCTTCGTGCGTTCGACCGGTCCTGGCGGGCAGAACGTCAACAAGGTCGCGACCGCGGTCGAGCTGCGCTTCGACGTGGCGCAGTCGCCGTCGTTGCCCGAGCCCGTGCGCGAGCGGCTGCTGGCCAAGCGCGACCGGCGCGTGACCGGCGACGGCGTGCTGGTGATCAGCGCCCAGCGTTTCCGTACCCAGGAACGCAACCGCGACGACGCCCGCGTGCGCCTGGCGGCGTTCATCGAAAGCGGCCTGCACGCGCCCAAGCCGCGCATCGCCACCCGCCCCAGCCGTGCCTCCAAGGAGCGCCGGCTGGGCGCCAAGCGCGAACGCAGCACGGTCAAGCGTGGCCGTGGCCAGCCCGACTGGGATTGACGGAGCGCGCATGTCGACGACAGACGACAACGTGGTACTGGCGCTGCCGCCGAACGCGCCGCAGGTGCGGCGCAACCGCCTGACGCGCTGGATCGGCCGCAGCATCCTGCGCATGGGCGGCTGGCGCATGGTCGGGCGCTTCCCGGACATCCCCAAGCTGGTCCTGATCGGCGCGCCGCATTCGTCCAACTGGGACGGCGTCTGGGGCTTCGCGGCCAAGGCGGCGATGGGCCTGGACATCAAGGTCCTGGGCAAGGATTCGCTGTTCAAGGTGCCGGTGCTGGGCGCGGTGCTGCGCTACCTGGGCGTGATCCCGGTCAACCGCAGCGCGGCCCACGGCGTGGTCGAACAGGCCGCGGCGATGATCCGCAGCGCCGACCGGTTCTGGTTCGGGCTGGCGCCGGAGGGCACGCGCAAGCCGGTGGAGCGCTGGAAGACCGGCTTTTGGAAGATCGCCAAGGCGGCCGAGGTGCCGGTACTGCCGGCCTATTTCCATTACCCGGACAAGATCATCGGCATCGGCGAGCCGTTCCAGCTCGGCGACGACATGAACGCCGATCTGGCCCGGATCCGCGCCTGGTATCGGCCCTGGCAGGGCAAGCATCACGGCACGACCTGAGCCGGATCGCGGCGCGCCGCATGCGGGTTCGTGAGTTGCCGTCTCGGGCCGCAATGGCCCGATAGCGTTCGCGGCGGCCGCGCCTGCCGTCGAAAATCCCATCGCCGGCAAGCGCTTCGGCCGCCCGGCTTTGCCGGCGTCCGGGAGGTTCGCTCCGACGACCGCTTCCGGCCGCGCTTTGCGTATCGCTTCATCACGGGGGCGATGCGTCGCGGGGGGTGACGCAGGTTCCCGGTTCGGACCAGGAGGTCGATCGTGCCGGGCAGGATCTCGTCGGGGGGAGTGGCGGAGGCCACGGTCGTCGTGTGTGCGGCAGTCGCGGATACGATCCGCCCAGCTTTGCGGGAGGTGCGTGGTGCCCGCGTTACCCTGGTTCGCGCTTAGCCCCAACGGCCTGCTCAGCGCCGTCGGGCTGTGGCGCGGCGCGCAGGAAACCGTGCCCACGCCGGTCGAGGACTGGCGCCAGGCGGTGGTCGACGTGGTCATCCCGGCACGCCTGCAGCAGCACGACATCGCCCATTGCCTGGCGGCCCTGCTGGCGCAGACCCTGCAGCCGCGCGGCGTGATCCTGGTCGACGACGGCGGTACCGAGCGCGACGGCACCGCCGCGATCGCGCGCGAGTTCGCCGCCGCCAACGGCCTGTCCCTGCGGGTGGTCGAGCGCATGTGGTCGATCGGGCGGGGCCCGACGATCAAGCGCCAGGCGCGCGAGTCCGACGCCGATGTCGAGTTCGTGCTCGACGGCGACACCCTGCTGCATTCGGCCGACTACATCGAGCGCTGCGTGCGCGAGCTGTACGAGGGCGTCGGCATCGCCAGCGTCTGCGGCATGGTCCAGCCGATGCGCGGCGAGCACCGGCGCGCGCTGGAACGTTCGTCCGCGTTCCAGCGCTGGCTGCACGGCGAGGCCTACCGCGACCCGCGCACGCGCCGCGGCTTCGGCCGGCGCGCGCTGCAGTGGCTGGGCGACGTCTACCGCGAGACCAGCTACCTGCTGCAGCAGCGCTTCATCAACCGCGGCCAGATGGCCCTATTCGGCGGCGTGGTGGTGCCGCGCGGCAACGCGATCGCGTATCGCCGGCGTTACGTCAAGGACCTGTTCGACCGTTACGAGCCGATCCACGGCGACCAGCTCGACGAAGGCGAGGACGTGTTCATCGCCCTGGCGCTGGCTCAGGAGGGCTATCGCAACGTGCAACTGTCCACGGCGCTGGCGCATGCCGAACAACCGCCGCTGGATCGCCTGCCGCGCCAGAGCTACCGCCAGGCGCGCGCGTTCCTGCGCGGTTGCCGCGAGTTCAATCCGCTGCTGATGACTCCGTTCAAGGCCTGGCGGCGCTGGCTGCGGCCGCGGCCGCGGATCGGCGCCGAGCAACGCCGGGTGCGCGAGGCCTATCGGCAGCCGTTCGGCGAACGCCTGACCCACGAGCACGGCCGGCCGATCGGTTGGGCGCTGTTCCTGATGGCGTTCGAGCGCCTGGGCTATCCCTTGCTGCTGCTGTGGTTGCTCATCAGCGGCGCCTGGTTGTGGCTGGGCGCCATCGTGCTGGCGGAGATCGTCGCGACCGCGGCGGTGCTGGCGGCGATTTCGGGTGAGGCGCGCGCGGCGATCTCGGGCGGTGCGCGCGCGACGATCGTGGGCAAGGCGCTGCTGGTCGCGCCTTTGCGCTTTGCGATGGTGTTCGTGGATTTGGTGGCGGCGGTGGCGTTCGTGGCGGATCGGGCGCAGCGCCCGCGGCTGCGTAGGGGCCGCTAGCGTCTTTCCGGCCGCTCTGGCCTTGGGGTAGGAGCGGCGTGAGCCGCGACCGCGACCTCCGACTGCTGCGTGAGTTTCGATGCGAATCGGCTTCGCTTTCTGCTTTCTGTGGGAGCGGCGTGAGCCGCGATCGCGAACTCCGAGGGTGGGCGATGGATTCGTTTTCTCTTGCCACTCGCCTTGGGGTAGGAGCGGCGTGAGCCGCGACCGCGACCTCCGGCTGCTGTGTGAGTTTCGATGCGGATCGGCTTCGCTTTCTGCTTTCTGTGGGAGCGGCGTGAGCCGCGATCGCGAACTCCGAGGGTCGGCGATGGATTCGTTTTCTCTTGCCGCTCGCCTTGGGGTAGGAGCGGCGTGAGCCGCGACCACGACCTCCGGCTGCCGACGGAGGTTTCGCTACGGCTCCGCTTTCTGGCTTCTGCTTTCTGTGGGAGCGGCGTAAGCCGCGATTGCGAACTCCGAAGTTCGGCGGAGGTTTCGATTCTTAAGTCAACGGCTTCCGCCTGCTGCGCATGCGGGTCACTTTCTCTTGCTAGCCCAAGAGAAAGTAACCAAAGAGAAGGGCTAGCGTGACCAAACCTCCCTTGCGAGTTCGGAGCGTGGGAACATCCTGTTCCTCGAAAAACGGCGCGCGTCCTGCGCGCCGCCCTTCGGGTCTGAGTGGGGTTGGGTGAGTGCGGGGCATTGGATTTCAATGCCGGGGCAACAGCAACAGCAACAGCAACAGCAACAGCAACAGCAACAGCAACGGCAACGGCAACGGCAACAGCAACGGCAACGGCAACGGCAACAGCAACAGCAACAGCAACAGCAACCGCAGGCTTCGCTCGCCTTCAGCGATCCGACTGCCCCGTCGCGTAATAGTCCCCGCGGAAAAACAAATCCGGCTGGATCAACTCGGTAAACGCCCGCGCTTGCGGCGACAGGTATTTGCCCTTGCGCACCACCACCCCATAGCTGCGCGAGGGGAAGTACGCCGCCAGCGAGCGGGCCGACAAGCGCGAGCGGTCGGCGTCGGTCAGGCAGATCGCGGTGACGATGCTGATGCCCAGACCCATCGCCACGTACTGCTTGATCACCTCCCAGCCCCCGACCTCCAGCGCGACCGTGTACGGCACCCGGTTCTGCTGGAACACCAGGTCGACCATGCGGTAGGTGGTCAGGCGTTGCGGCGGCAGGATCAGGCCGTAGGGCGAGAGGTCCTGCAGGCTGAGGTCGGGCTTCAGCGCCAGCGGATGATCGCGCGGCGTGATCAGCATCGGTTCGAAGCGGTAGACCGGGGCGTAGCTGAGGTCGCCGGGCACATCCAGCATCGAGCCCACCGCCAGGTCGACGCCGTCGGAGCGCAGCAGGTCCAGGCCGCCGGCGCCGGTGACGTTGTGCAGGCTCAGGCGCACGTCCGGGTGCGCGGCGCGGAAGGCTTCGACGATCTTGGGCAGCAGGTAGAGGATGGTCGAACTGCCGGCGGCGACGTTGAGCTCGCCCCCGTCCAGGCCGCGCACGCGCTCGCGGAAGGCGCCGTCCAGTCCGTCCAGGCCCTCGACCAGGGGTCGGGCCAGTTCGTACAGCTCCTGGCCCTCGCGGGTCAGGCTCAGGCGGCGGCCGCTGCGCTCGAGCAGGCGCACCCCCAGATCGCGCTCCAGCGCCTGCAACTGCAGGGTCACGGCCGGCTGGCTCAGGTACAGCGCCTCAGCGGCACGTGAGACGGAGCCCAGGCGGGCGGTCTGGCAGAACGCCCGCAGCGGCTTCAGGCGATCGCCCTTGTAGGCGAAGCGGGGGCTGCCGGTGTGCTTGGTGGTCACATGAAAGACATATATAAGTTTTCCAAATGATATGCATTGAAAAAACTTGATTGTCAAATACAAGACGCCGGCGCATGGTCGAGCCCTAACGAAAAACGCGTGATGCGTAGGGAGTACCGGCATGTCGGCAGTGATGGCGCAACGGCAGGAGTCGAACGGGATCGAATTGACGGCCAGTCTGGCCGGGCAGGAGCAGTTGCTGACGCCGGCCGCGTTGGCGTTCCTGGCCGACCTGCACCGCCGCTACGAACCGGTTCGCCAGGCCCGCCTGGCCGCGCGCCGCGAGCGCCAGGCCTATTTCGACGCCGGCGGTCTGCCGGACTTCCGCGCCGACACCGCCGCGATCCGCAACGGCCACTGGCGCGTCGCCGCGCTGCCGGCCGCGCTGCTGGACCGCCGGGTCGAGATCACCGGCCCGGTCGACCCGAAGATGGTCATCAACGCCCTGAACTCGGGCGCCAAGGTCTTCATGGCCGACTTCGAGGACAGCACCGCGCCGACCTGGAACAACCTGATCACCGGCCAGCGCGCGCTGAAGAAGGCCGTGGCCGGGACCCTGGACTGGATGGCCCCGGACGGCAGCAAGCACTACACCCTCAAGCCCTTCGAGCAGCAGGCGGTGCTGATGGTGCGGCCGCGCGGCTGGCACCTGGACGAGAAGCACCTGCTGATCGACGGCGCGCCGATCTCCGCCAGCCTGTTCGACCTGGGCCTGTTCGCCTTCCACAACTCGGACGTGCTCGCCGCGAAGGATCGCGGACCCTATTTCTACCTGCCCAAGCTGCAGTCGATGGAAGAGGCGCAGCTGTGGAACGACGTGCTCGACCGGGTCGAACAGGCGCTGGGCCTGAGCCCGGGTCAGATCAAGGTCACGGTGCTGATCGAGACCCTGCCGGCGGTGTTCGAGATGGACGAGATCCTGCATGCGCTGCGCACGCGCATCGCCGGCCTCAACTGCGGCCGCTGGGACTACGTGTTCTCCTACCTCAAGACCTTCCGCGCGCACCGCGACAAGGTCCTGCCCGAGCGCGGCCAGGTGACGATGCTGCAGCCGTTCCTGCGCGCGTACTCGGAACTGCTGATCCAGACCTGCCACAAGCGCGGCGCCCACGCGATGGGCGGCATGGCCGCGCAGATCCCGATCAGCGGCGACGAGGCCGCCAACGAAGCCGCGCTGGCCAAGGTCCGCGCCGACAAGTTGCGCGAAGTCACCGCCGGCCATGACGGCACCTGGGTCGCGCACCCGGCGCTGATCCCGCTGGCGATGCGCATCTTCGACGAGCGCATGCCCGGCCCGCACCAGCAGCACGTGCTGCGCGACGACGTGCTGGTGATCCGCGACGACCTGATCAAGCCCTCGCTGGGCACCATCACCCGCGCCGGTTTCGAGGGCAACGTCGAGGTCTGCGTGCGCTACCTCGCGGCCTGGCTGGACGGCAACGGCTGCGTGCCGATCCATTGGCTGATGGAGGACGCGGCCACCGCCGAGATCGCGCGCACCCAGCTGTGGCAGTGGCTGCACGCCTCCGGCCTGCATCTGGACGACGGCACGCCTGTCGATTTCGCCCTGCTCGAACGCGCCCTGATCGGCCTGCCGAGCAAGCTCGCCGAGCGCATGCAGCTGCCCGGCGCAGCGCGCCTGGGCGAGGCCATCGCGATGCTCGACCAGCTCACCCACGCCGCCACCCTGGAAGAGTTTTTGACCCTGCCGGCGTACGAGCGCATCGACTGATCCGCGCGACCGCCTTGGGGTAGGAGCGGCGTAAGCCGCGACCCGATCTCCAGGCATCCGACGCAATCCGATATCGCGGTCGCGGCTTACGCCGCTCCTACCCCAAAGCACATTCGCCACCCCACGTCGCTACGACCCACACGCAAGGAACCGAAGTCATGAGCCACCTGCCGACCGCCGAGCAACTCCGCAACGACTGGGCCAGCAATCCGCGCTGGGCCGGCATCACGCGCCCGTATTCGGCCGAAGACGTGGTGCGGCTGCGCGGCACGGTGCCGGTCGAGCACAGCATCGCCAAGCTGGGCGCGGCCAAGCTGTGGAACTCGCTCAACACCGAGGACTTCGTCAACGCGCTGGGCGCGCTGACCGGCAACCAGGCCATGCAGCAGGTCAAGGCTGGCCTCAAGGCGATCTACCTGTCGGGCTGGCAGGTCGCCGCCGACGCCAACATCGCCGGCGAGATGTACCCCGACCAGTCACTGTACCCGGCCAACTCGGTGCCGCAGGTCGTGCGTCGCATCAACAACACGCTGCTGCGCGCCGATCAGATCCAGTGTGTTGAAGGCACGGGCGACATCGACTTCCTGCAGCCGATCGTGGCCGACGCCGAAGCCGGCTTCGGCGGCGTGCTCAACGCCTTCGAACTGATGAAGGGCATGATCGAGGCCGGCGCCTCGGGCGTGCATTTCGAAGACCAGCTGGCCTCGGTCAAGAAGTGCGGCCACATGGGCGGCAAGGTCCTGGTGCCGACCCGCGAAGCGGTCGAGAAGCTGGTCGCCGCGCGCCTGGCCGCGGACGTGATGGGCGTGCCGACCCTGATCGTCGCGCGCACCGACGCCGAAGCCGCCGACCTGCTGACCGCCGACATCGACCCGAACGATCAGCCTTTCACCACCGGCGAGCGCACCAACGAGGGTTTCTACAAGACCCGCAACGGCCTGGACCAGGCGATCAGCCGCGGCCTGGCCTACGCGCCCTACGCCGACCTGGTGTGGTGCGAGACCGGCAAGCCGGACCTGGAGTTCGCGCGCAAGTTCGCCGAAGCGATCCATGCCAAGTTCCCGGGCAAGCTGCTGGCCTACAACTGCTCGCCCAGCTTCAACTGGAAGAAGAACCTGGACGACGCGACCATCGCCAAGTTCCAGAAGGAAATCGCCGGCTACGGCTACAAGTTCCAGTTCATCACCCTGGCCGGCTTCCACAGCCTGAACTACGGCATGTTCAACCTCGCCCATGGTTATGCGCGCCGCCAGATGAGCGCGTTCGTGGAGCTGCAGGAAGCCGAGTTCGCGGCCGCCGAGAAGGGCTTCACCGCGGTCAAGCACCAGCGCGAGGTCGGCACCGGCTACTTCGATGCGGTCACCCAGACCATTCAGGGCGGGCAGTCCTCGACCGTCGCGCTCAAGGGCTCGACCGAGGAAGAGCAGTTCCAGCAGGCCAAGGTCGCTGCCTGAATGCGATGAACGGATGCGTGGCCGATCGCGCGGCGCACCCGGTTGGGGGACCGGGTGGGCTGCGGCGATCGCTCGGACCGCGGCCAGCCGCGGTGCAGGGAGCGGACCGGCGCGCCTCGATCGAAGCCGGTGGGATCGATGGGCCTGGATCGTGGGTCCAGATCGAAACGGCTCGATCGCAGCCGCCCCCGCCCTCCCGGTGGGGCGGTAGTGGCCTGACCGACTTCCCCCGGATAGGCCGTTTGCCCTGCAAGTGAGGTGCTATCCTGCCTCTCCAGCCTCTGAAGGAACCGGGGATCCGGGGGTCGTGGGGATGAATCGCGATGGTGCTGCGCCGACCATGACGGGCGGTCAGTTCAATTCGGATCCAGTCGCGGCGCCTAATGAAGCGGCGACGGCGGCGCTTAGCCAAGCGGAATTCGAACTGTTCGCCGAACTCGGCCGTCCCCGCCACGTCGAAGCCGGCCAGGTGCTGTTCCGTCGCGGCGAACTGGGCACGACCATGTTCGTGGTCGCGCGCGGCGCGATCGATCTCGACTTCGGCGACGACCTGGTCACCAAGCGCCTGGGCCCACGCGAATTCTTCGGCGAACTCGGCCTGCTGATCGGCGACCACGCGCGCAGCGCCGACGCCATCGTCGCCGGTTCCGGTCTGCTGATCGAACTGCGCCACGAGGAATTCCAGCGCCTGGTCGATCGCAACGCCGGCCTGGTCTGCCATTTCCTGCGCCGCGCGATCATGCGCGTGGTGCTCAACGAGCAGGGCCTGATCCGGCGCCTGCGCCGTCGCAACCAGGACCTCGAAGCCGCGCTCGACAGCCTGTACGCGACCACGCATCAGCTCAACCAGACCGAAGAGCTGATCCGCACCGACGAACTCACCGGCCTGTACAACCGCCGCGGCCTGACCCTGCATCTGCAGGAGTCCCGCGCCCTGGGCATGCCGCAGACCCTGGGCCTGGTGCTGGTGGACTGCGACCGCTTCAAGCAGGTCAACGACGACCACGGCCACCTCGCCGGCGATCGCGTGCTGCAGAGCGTGGCCAGCATCCTGCGCTCGGTGGCCGGCCCCGACGACATCGCCTGCCGCCTGGGCGGCGACGAATTCTGCCTGCTGGTTTCGGCCGGGCATGCCCATGAGGTGATGCGCTTCGCCGAGTTCATCGTCGCCACGGCGCAGAACCTGCTGCTGATGCCGCAAGCGCCGCCGACCATCTGTCCGGTCAGCGTTGGCGCCTGCATGGTCGACCCGCGCGCGGACTGGAACGACTGGTACGCGCGCGCCGACGAAGCGCTGTACCAGGCCAAACGCAAGGGCGGCAACCGCGTGCACTGGCAAGACGCGACACTGGAACCGGTCTGACCGGCACCCGCGAACGAACAAGGATGCCGTCGCGATGAACGATGCCCACCGCCCCCATCCGGAAGCGCCGCAACTGCGGACGCTGCTGCTGACCGACCTGTGCGATTCGACCACCCTGGTCGAACGCCTGGGTGACGGCCCGGCGGCGGAGTTGTTCCGCGAACACGACCGCCTGGTCCTGCAGCTGCAGCAACAATGGCGCGGCCGCCTGATCGACCGTTCCGACGGCCTGCTGCTGTTGTTCGAACGCCCGATCGACGGCCTCGGCTTCGCCCTGGACTACGAGCGCGGCCTGCGCGAGATCGGGCGCGAACGCAAACAGCCCCTGCTCGCGCGTGCAGGCCTGCACGTCGGCGAAGTGCTGACCTGGCGCAACAGCGACGAGGCGGTCAAGGTCGGCGCCAAGCCGCTGGAAGTCGAAGGCCTGGCCAAACCCATGGCCGGACGCCTGATGGCGATGGCGCGTCCCGGCCAGATCCTGCTGTCGGCGGTGGCCGAGCCGCTCGCCCATCGCGCCGCGCGCGAACTCGGCGAGCGCGGCCAGCAACTGCTGTGGAAGTCCTACGGCCGCTGGCGCTTCAAGGGCGTGCCCGATCCCCAGGAAATCTACGAGGTCGGCGAGCCCGGCATCGCACCGCTGCGCGCGCCGCCGAATTCGCCCAAGGCCTGGCGCGACGTGCCGCTGTGGCGGCGCCCGGCCGCGCTCGCGGCGGAAGTCGCGCTGCTGGCGGTGGTCGGCGTGGGCGTGTGGTTCGTGACCAAGCCGCAGCCGGCGATCGCCTTCAACGAGCGCGACTGGGTAGTGGTCGGCGACCTGCGCAACCTCACCGGTCAGAGCGTGCTCGACGATTCGCTGGAGCAGGCGTTCCGGATCAGCCTGGAGCAGTCGCGCTACGTCAACGTGCTGTCCGACCTCAAGGCGCGCGACACGCTGGCGCGGATGCAGCGCAAGTCCGATACCTTCCTCGACCGTTCGGTCGCGTCCGAGATCGCCCTGCGCGACGGCGCGCGCGCGGTGATCCTGCCGACCGTGGCCGAAGTCGGCGGGCGCGTGCGCGTCAGCGCCGAGGTGATCGACCCGCACACCCAGACCACCGTCTACGCCGAGTCGGTCGACGGCGTCGGCGCCGGTTCGGCGCTGGCCTCGATCGACCAGGTCACTGCCAGCCTGCGCAACAAGCTGGGCGAGGCGCTGAAGTCGATCGACAACGATTCCGCGCCGCTGCCGCAGGTCACCACCAAGAACCTCGACGCGCTGCGCGCCTACGCCCTGGGCACCAAGGCCTACGCCAAGCGCCAGTTCCCGGAAGCGCTGCAGTATTTCCAGCGCGCGCTGGAACTGGACCCGAACTTCGCGCTCGCCCACATGGGCGTGATGCGCGTGTACGTGAGCAACGCCGACAACGCCGCCGCACGGCCCTCGCTGACCCGCGCGATCGCGTTGCGCGAGCACCTGCCGGCGCGCGACGCCCTGTACCTGGACGCCTGGGCCGCCGAGTTCGGCCCGCAGCCTTCGCGGCGCGCGGCGCCGAAGTGGAAGCTGCTGGCCGGCCTGTATCCGGACTACTACGCCGGCCAGAGCCGCCTGGCCTGGTTCGACTTCACCTCCGGCCGCTACGACGCCGCGCTGCGCGGCGCGCAGGCGTTCGCCGCCCCGCAGAACGCGCTGCGCGACATCGCGATGGAGCTCAAGGGCCGCGTCTACTTGGCCCAGGAGCGTCCGGCGCAGGCGCTGGAAAGCTTCAAGCAGGCCGAAACCGCCGGTCAGTACCCGCCCACGCGCCGTCATGCAGCCGCGCTGGCGACGCTGCGCCGCTACCCCGAGGCGGAAAAAGTGCTGGCCGGGCTGCCCGCCAACGACCGCAGCCTGGGCGTGCTGGTCAATGAGTTCGAACGCATCTCGATTCCGCTCGACCAGGGCCGGCTGAGCGAGGCCCAGCACCGCGCCGACCGCGCCGCCGCCGCCGCGGGCAACGCCAATCCGCTATTGCGTTACCCGTTCGCCATCGCCGACTACTGGACCGACCTGCTGCGCGACCCGGACTCGGTGGCGCCGGCCAGGATCGCCGCGCTGGCCGAGGCCATCGTCGCCGACGCCGACAAGCCGGCCGGCGAAGCCGATCGCGACGACCTGCTGGTGATGGCCCTGGCCGCGGTGCGGCTGGGCCAGCGCACCGGCGACCGCGGCATCGGCGAGCGCCTGCTGCCGAAGCTGGGCGCGATGACCGAGGACTCGGGCCACATCGGCGCGATCAAGCTGCTGACCGTGGCCAGGGCCGAACAGCTGCGCCTGAGCGGCAAGCCGGCCGAAGCGGCGGTGCTGCTGGCGCGCGAGATCGACGGCAGCGAGCCGTTCCAGCTGCACGTCGCCTTGCGCGACGCGCTGCGCGATGCCGGCAAGGCCGAAGAGGCGCTGAAGCAGGACCGCTGGCTGGCCGCGCACCGCGGCCTGGCCTACATCGAGCCGCTCGGCGGCCAGGCCCTGCAATCGATGAGCGTGGCCGACGCCAGCCTGGCGCCGCTGGATGCGGCCGAACGTCTGGCGGGTCTCGGTCGCCCGGACGAAGCGCGGCGGGAAGCCGAAGCCTTCCGCCGCGCCTGGGCGAGCGAGACCCTGCCGCCTTACTTGATGCGCAGGCTGGACGCGACGCTGCCCGCTTCGAAGCAGTGAACCACCGTGTGGGTGTCTTCCGAGGTCAGGTAGCTGCGCAGCTCATCGCGCGAGGCCTGGATTTCTTCTTTCGGGGCGATGTTCGCCACCATCATGCAGCTCGTATCGGACAGTGCGGCCTTGGTCTGCGCCGGCGCCAGGCCGACCCTTCCCAGCGCGGCGGCCGGGTCCTGAACGAATAGCTCGCGGAAATGATCGTCGTTGCCGAGCTTGTCGAGCAGCTTGTCGGCGATCTTCGGATCCAGGGGCGGATGCCCCCTGCTGTTGTCGTTGCCCATCGGTACTCCCCCTAGCAGAGCCTGTTGCGGCCCCGATAGCCGAGGAATCTATCCTTGTCCCACGTACGGGACAACCTCAAACTCCGTAAAAATGCAGCGCGGGAGCGGAATATGCGGGTGCGGCGATGCGCGGTGGTGTTTCTGGAACCGCGCGAGGAGATCGGCTTCGATCTGTCGTCCCTGCTCAGCGGCGGCGCCGGACTGCGGCGCCAACGGCGCTGGCTGGCCCTGGCCGCGCATCTGGACGGCGAAATCGAGATCGACGCCGACGAGCGCGAACTGCTCGGCCGGCTCAGCCCCGGCGAATGGAGTTCCACCGAGACGCTGGCCGATGCGCCGCCCGCCGCACTCAAGCGCCTGCTCGCGCTCGGCCTGCTGATCGGCGAAGACCCGGCCCACGCCGGCCACCGCGAACGCGACCAACGGCTGCGCGACGGCCATTGGTGGCCGGCGTCGGCGATGCTGCACCGGCTGGCGCGTTGGGAGGGCGTGGATGGCGTGGCCGACATGGAGGCCAAGGACATGACCACCGTGTCCGGTCTGCTCGACAAACTCGGTGCGCCGCCGCCGCCGGTGCACGAGCGGGTCCCGGCCGCGCAGCGCATCGCCTTGCCGGAGATCGCGCCGGGCGAATTCGATGCGCTGCTCGCGCGCCGCGCCACCTGCCGCAACTTCGACCGCGAACGGCCGCTGCCGCAGCACTTGTTCGCGCACATGCTGCAGCGCACGTTCGCCGCCCAGGCCCAGTTGCGGACCCACGACGACGCGGTGTTCCTGAAAAAGCACACGCCCTCGGCCGGCGGCCTGCATCCGACCGAAGCCTACCTGGTGGTGCAAAACGTCGAAGGCGTGGCGCCCGGGCTGTACCACTACCACCCGGTCGCGCACGCGCTGGAACCGCTGCCGCCGCCGAACGAAGCCCTGGCCGCGTTCGCGCTGCGCGCGCTGGCCGGCCAGCACTGGTTCGCCGGCGCGCCGGTGCTGGCGGTGCTGGCGCCGCGTTACGCGCGCTGTTTCTGGAAGTACCGCCACCACGCCAAGGCCTACCGCGCCCTGGTGCTGGACAGCGGCCACCTGTCGCAAACCCTGTACCTGAGCGCGACCGAGTTGGGGCTGGGCGCGTTCGTGACCTGCGCGGTCAACGAGGTCGATATCGAACGTGCGTTCGGCCTGGATCCTCTGATCGAAGGTCCCTTGGCGGTGTGCGGCTTCGGCTGGCGCTCGGCGGAGCGCAGCACGGCAGAGTTCGATCCCGGTGGTGCGGTATGGGCGCCCGAGGCTGGCTTCGAGCGGGCGCCGGACCGGCCAGAGGGCTGAGGGACCTCGAATGGGCCGGGCCGTTCGGTCCGGGGCCAAGGGCCCGAGCCGGCCGCCCGCCGTGGACGATGACAGGCCGGCTGCGCTCGTTGTTTCTAGTACGAACGCTCCTTTTGATAGACGTCGCCGCGTCGCCCCGACCCCGCCGTCAGCGCCGTCCCACAGCGGCACCCATTCATTCGGCCGGAGAGATCCGCCCGGCCACGGTCCGGCGCAGCGCAGGCACGGTTGGCCGCAGAGCGGCGCTGTTCCGGCATCGCCGGCGCGGGGGCCGGGGCCGGCCCAGTCGAGCCTAAGTCATTGACCTTGCTAGGGCCAAGTCCGGCGAGGCGCGCCTGCGGCGGGCGACGCCCGGCGGTTGAAGGCCGCATTTTGCCGGCGTAACGTCGATCGCTCGCAATCGTCGTTCGCCATCCAGGAGTTCGCCCCATGAAGTTCCGAGCCTGGGCCCTGTCGTTGTTGCTGGTGGCCCCCCTCTCGTTCGCCTCGGTCGACCGTGGCGTGCTGCAGTTCGAATCGATCCGTTCCCAGCAGAGCGAAATCCGCGCCGCGGTCCAGGCCGCCAACGGCCGCTACAAGGACATGCCCACCCACACGCGCGGCGAACTGCTGGCCAAGCAGCAGCAACTGTTCCATCTGATGGAAGGCAAGCAGTCGACCCAGGACCTCAACGAGGACCAGAAAACCGAAGTGTTCAACGCTTTGGAGTGGATCGAAGCGGCGATCAACTCGGCCGACGACGAGCGCATGGTGTGCGAGCGTCGCCAGGTCCTGGGCAGCAACCGCAAAGAGCGCGTGTGCCGCACCGCCGCCCAGATCCGCGCCGAGCGCGAATCCGCCCGTGAGCGGCTGCAGAACGGCGAAGTGCGCCAGTAAGGCGAAAGCACCGACCTGCGCGAAACCCGCTTTGCGACCATCGCCGAGCGCGAAAACCTGATCCGGTACGCGCACGAATGGAAGGGCGACTCGGCCCTCTGCGTGCCGCAGTCGGGCCCCCTTTCCGGCGGCGTGCAGCGACCCTGAAACCTGTCCGGCGGCATCGCCGCCGCCGGCCCGGCCCTCCTGAATTCACCCGGACGGCTTAGTCCCAAGCGCGTATTTCGACGCGAGGCGTTGCCTTGCGCCGTCGCCGCGTGTATCTCTGGCTGCCGATCGCGACGGTGTTTCCGTCGCCCAGCCAGGGAGTTCCGGCGATGCGCATCCTCGTCCTGTCCGTACTGCTGCTGGCGCCCGCCCTGGCAGCGGCCGGCCCGAAGCCGGAGGTGCCGCCGGCACCGCCGGTGCCGATGGTGGCGATCATCGAGCAGCAGAAGCAGATCCGCGCCGACGACCAGGCCCAGCGCGGCCGTTACCGCGAGTTGCCGACCGGCGAGCGCGTCGAACTGCTGACCAAGCAGCTGGAACTGCTGAGCCTGATCGAGGACAAGGCGACCTCCGAGGACCTGAACGCGCACGAGCAGGTTGAGGTCTTCAACCGCCTGGAATGGATCGAGGCCAAGATCAACGGCACCGAGGACGAGCGCACGATCTGCCATCGCGAACGGATCCTGGGCAGCCAGCGCGTGACCCGGGTCTGCCATACCGTCGCCGAGCAGCGCGCCGAGCGCGAACGCGCGCGTCAGAAGCTCGATCATCGCCCGCGCCAGCTCGGTACTTCCGAGCTCTGACGCACCGCTGGCGACACCCGCGCAATCTGCATTCACCAGCGATTTACGGCGATACCGTCGCCGCGGAGCGCGGGGCCCGCAAAGCGGCCGGCAAGCGCCTGGATCGCGGCGTGTTCCATGAACATCGCTGACCTGAATACGGCCGGCCCCTGGGTGGGCCTTGACTACGCCTGCCAGGTTGGGCGATCGCCGTGCTTGGACGGCGCCCCCGCCCGCTGCATTCGGCTTGGCGCAAAGCTGCGAAAAAGAGGGTGGGAGGCAGTCGACACGGCCGATTCGGCAAAGTATGTTCGGGTGCTCCAAAAACCACGGATCGTTCCAATGTCGATGAAGAAGGTAGTGATGGCCCTCGTGCTCGGCGGCCTGCTGGCGGCGCCGGCCGCGTTCGCTTCGGTGGACCGCAACGCGTTGCAGGTCGAGTCGATCCGCAGCCAGCAGGCGGAGATCCGCGCCGGCGTCGAGTCGCGCACCGGCCGTTACAAGAACCTCAACGCCGACACCCGTTCGCAGCTGCTGGCCAAGCAGGGCGAAGTGCTGCGTACGCTCGAAGGCAAGCAATCGACCGACGATCTCAACGAAGAGCAGAAGACCGAAGTCTTCAATGCGCTGGAGTGGATCGAAGCTGCGATCAACAAGACCGAAGACGAGCGCCTGGTTTGCGAGCGTCGTCAGATCCTGGGCAGCACGCGCCGCGAGCGCGTGTGCAAGACCGTCGCGCAGATGCGCGAAGAGCGCGACGCCGCGCGCAACCAAATGGACAGCCGCGGCGGCTGCGCCGACTGCAAGAGCAACTGATCGCCGCGCTCCACGCGCGCAAGCGGTGGTGTCGCGACGCGATGCCCGGACAGGCGGCCTTCGGGCCGCCTGTTTCGTTTCGGCGCGCACCTATCTGCGCGTAGCTATCGCCGGCAAGTTCATGGCCTTGGCCGGCCAGCCGCGAATGCGAATCCGCACCGCCGCGGCGCGACGAAGGCGGCCGGCTCCGATCGGCACGCCAGGCGCCGTTCCGCGTTTCCGACGTGCGGTGCCTGCGGCCGTTGAAGCCGGTGGCGGGGCGGGGTAATGTCCGGCTCGGGGAAAGACCAAACGAGCCAGGCCCGCGACACCGCCTGCTTCTTCAGCGATCGCGGCAGCGCCCACGCTCCACACACGGAGTCATCGCCATGAAACGTCTAGTGCTGTGTCTGCTGCTGGCCCTGGCCGCAGGGCCAGCAGCAGCCGAGAACGCGTCGGCCGACGGCCGCGACCGCTTGCAGATCGTGCTGGAGCAACAGCGCGAGATTAAGGCCGATCTCGACGGCAACCGCTTCGAAGGCCTCAGCCCGCGCCAGGCCAATGCGGTCCGAAAGGCGCAGAAGGAAGTGTTCGCGGTCGCCGAGGGCAAGCAGTCCCTGGACCAGCTGTCGATGGACGAGAAGATCCGGCTGGAGAACGCCCTGGAGCGCATCAACGCCGAAATCGTCGACACCCGCAGCGCGCGCGACGATCAGGACGTGTGCTGGCGCGAACGCGTGAGCGGCACCGGCATGAAGAAAACCCGCTGCGGCACCCAGGCCGAGATGCGCGAGGCTCGCGAAGGCGCGCGCGGTTTCCTCGAGAGACCCAAGGTCTGCGGCGAGAATTGCTCGGGCTTGTAAGCCGGGCGGGCGGCAGGCTCAAGCCGCCTGGTTGAACTGGCCGCGATCCGCGCGCCGATAGCCGATCGCCTCGGTCAGGTGCGCGCTGTGGAT
Organism: Lysobacter sp. Root667; assembly: GCF_001427715.1. Classification (NCBI taxonomy): domain Bacteria; kingdom Pseudomonadati; phylum Pseudomonadota; class Gammaproteobacteria; order Lysobacterales; family Lysobacteraceae; genus Lysobacter; species Lysobacter sp. Root667. The sequence continues at coordinate 29,025 of NZ_LMHF01000011.1, read as the reverse complement.
GCGCGGGCTTCCGGCCAGGTCGGCGATGGTGCGCGCGACGCGCAGGATGCGGTGGGTCGAACGCGCCGACAGCTGCAGGGTTTCCACCGCGCGTTCGAGCAGGCCGTAGTCGCGGTCGTCGAGGCGGCAGGTCGCCGAGGTTTCGGCCTGGGTCATCTGCGCGTTGACCTTGCCGGCGCGGCTGCGCTGCAGTTCGCGTGCCTGGGCCACGCGCACGCGGACCTCGGCGCTGGATTCGCCTGGCGGCGCGTCCGCGCGCAGTTCGGTCGGCGCCAGCCGCGGCACTTCCACGTGCAGATCAATCCGGTCCAGCATCGGCCCGGACACGCGGGCGCGGTAGCGGCGGATCGCGTCGATGCCGCAGTGGCAGCGGCCGCTGCGGTCGCCGGCCCAGCCGCAGGGGCAGGGGTTCATGGCCGCGACCAGTTGGAAGCGGGCCGGGAATTCGGAGCTGCGCGCGGCGCGCGACACCGTCACCACGCCCGACTCCAAAGGTTCGCGCAGCACTTCCAACGCGCGCCGGTCCCACTCGGGCAGTTCGTCGAGAAACAGCACGCCGTGGTGCGCGAGCGAAATCTCTCCCGGGCGCGGTTCGGCGCCGCCACCGACCAGGGCGACCGCGCTGGCGGTGTGATGGGGCGAACGGAACGGGCGCTCGCGCCAGCGCGCCGGGTCCAGGCCGCGGCCGCTGATTGAGGCGATGGCGGCCGCTTCCAGGGCTTCGTCCTCGTCGGCGTCCGGCAGCAGGCCGGGCAGGCGCGCGGCCAGCAGGGTCTTGCCGCAGCCGGGCGGGCCGATCAGCAGCAGATGGTGGCCGCCGGCGGCGGCGATCTCCAGCGCGCGCCGCGCCTGGCTCTGGCCGCGCACATCTTCCAGGTCCGGTCCTGGAACGCGGCGGGTCGGCACGGCGATCGCGGCCGGCAGCGGTTTGCGCGCCGACAGCAGGGCGCAGACTTCGAGCAGGGTGCGCGCGGTCATGGCCTCGACCCGGCTGGCCAGCGCGGCTTCGGCGCCGTTGCCGGCCGGCACCACCAGCTTGCGTCCGGCCTCGGCCGTGGCCAGCGCGGCCGGCAGCACGCCGTCGATCGCGCGCAGTTCGCCGGTCAGGGCCAGTTCGCCCAGGAATTCGTAGTCGCCCAGCGCGTCCAGCGGCACCTGGCCGCTGGCGGCGAGGATGCCCAGCGCGATCGCCAGGTCGTAGCGCCCGCCGTCCTTGGGCAGGTCGGCCGGCGCCAGGTTGACGGTGATGCGGCGGGCCGGGAACTCGAACTGGGCGCACTGGATCGCTGCGCGCACCCGGTCCTTGGCCTCGCGCACCGCGGCTTCGGGCAGGCCGACGATGGACATCGAGGGCAGGCCGCCGGCGAGGTGGACCTCGACCCGGACCGCGGGCGCATGGACGCCCGTACGTGCACGGCTGTGCACGATCGCCAGATTCATGGCGGCAGGCTCAGTGTTGGGGCGGTGCGGACTGGCCTAGCTGCGCTTCCAGCTCGGCCACGGTGCGTTGCAGTTCGTCCAGCTTCTCGCGCGTGCGCAGCAGGACCGCGCGCTGCACTTCGAATTCCTCGCGCGTGACCAGGTCCAGCTTGGCCAGCCCGCTCTGCAGCACGGCCTTGAAGTTCTGCTGCATTTCCTCGCGGCCTTCGCGCACGCCGGGCGGCAACAGCGAGCCCAGGCGGCGGGCGAGGTCGTCGATATGGTTCAGGTCGATCATCGGGTCGGGACTCTATCCGGGGGACGTGGCCAGCTTGGCCTCGTGGCCGGGACGGCGCCGTAGGTGTGGGCCGCATCGCACTGTCAGAAAAATCTGACACTGCGGTAAGCCATTACACCACGGGCGCGGTCGCGGACGCGAGGCAAGCCATGCTCGAACGCGGCCGGGCGAAGACCGCGTGAATGCCGTCCGGAACGCGGCTGGAGCGCGTCGCTCGGCTATGCTGCCGCCAAGACGAGGCGCGCTGCGCGCGGGTAGGGAACCGGAGAGCGACGATGAAGATGGTCATGGCGGTGATCAAGCCGTTCAAGCTGGACGACGTGCGCGAGGCGCTGGCCGAAGCGGGCGTGGCCGGCATCACCGCCACCGAGGTCAAGGGCTTCGGTCGCCAGAAGGGCCATACCGAGCTTTACCGCGGAGCCGAGTACGTGGTCGATTTCCTGCCCAAGATCAAACTCGAAGTGGCCGTGGTCGACGAGCAGGTCGAGGCCGTGGTCGAGGCGATCATGAAGGCGGCCGGCACCGGCAAGATCGGCGACGGCAAGATCTTCGTCTGGGATCTGGAGCGCGCGGTGCGCATCCGCACCGGCGAAATGGACGGCGACGCGTTGTAAGGGCGTTGCGGCGGCGCAATCGTGCGCGTCACGTACCCGGCTTGGACTGACGCGCGCGCGGCGCGGTCGAATCCGCGTCCAGCGCCAGGAACGCGCGCAATGCCGGCGCCTGCGGGCGATTGACCAACTCCAATCGATACAAGGGCCGCGTGGCGGCATTGGCGTCGCCCAAGAGCGCGATCGTGCGCAACCGTCCGATCGCCACCAGATCGGCGACCACGGTTTCCGGCAACAGGGCGATACCCGCGCCCGCGGCTGCCGCGCGCGCGATGGCCTCGTTGCTGCCGATCTCGATGGCGCGTGCGGGCACGATGCCCTGGGCGTCGAACCAGGCCTGCGCGGCCTGGCGCGTGCCGGAGCCGGGTTCGCGCAACAACCAGGTCTGCTCGGCCAAGGCGCTGGCGGCCATGCGTTTGCTGCGGGCCGCGACGCCATCGCCGGCGGAGATCAGGCGTAGCGCTTCGGTGCGCCACAGCGAGGCCGCGATCCGCGCATCGGCGACTTCGCCTTCGACGTAGCCGACATCGACCCGGCAATCGATCAGCGCGCGGCTGATCTCGTCGGTGTTGCCGACCACCAGCTCCAGTTCCAGCGTGGGGTGGCGACGCGCGAACGCGGCGATCGCCTGCGGCAGCCAGTACGCGGCGACGGTGGTGCTGGCGCCGATGCGCAGCCTGCCCTGGCGCAGCTCGGCCCGGTCGCGCACGTCTTCGCTGGCGGCGCGTTCCAGGGCGAAGATCGCACGCGCATGTTCGAACACCGCGCGGCCGTGCTCGGTCAGGGCCACGCCGCGCAGGGCCTTGCCTTCGGCACCGCCGCGCTCCAGCAGCGGCAGGTCGAGCTGGTGCTCGAGTTCGCGCACCGCCTTGGACACCGCCGACTGGCTCACGAACAGCAACTCCGCCGCGCGCGAGAAGTTCTGGGCCTCGACCACGGTCAGGAAGGTGCGCAGCAGATGCAGGTTCATCGGCATGAGCCAGATTCATGGATCATGGAATTATATGCATTGGACGCCGGTACCGCGGCGGCCTACCGTGGCGCCCTTCGCCATGGAGCGCCCCGTGTCCGTCGCCTACGAAACCACCCAGCTGTCCACCACGCCCCGCACCGCGTTGCGACGTCTGGCGGTGTGGACGCCCGGCCTGGCTTTGGCGGCGGCGATCGCCGCGCTGGCCTGGACCTTGGGCGAGTGGGCGCCGCTGCGCGGTCTGGGACTGAGCGCGCTGACCCTGGCGATCGTGCTCGGCATCGCCGTCGGCAATACCGCTTTCGCCCGCATCGCCGCCGCGGCCGGCCCCGGCGTGGACCTGTGCCGCAGCCGATTGCTGCGCTTGGGGATCGTGCTGTACGGATTCCGGGTCGGGTTCCAGGACCTAGCTGCGGTCGGCATCGCCGGGCTGGTGGTGGATGTCGTGGTCGTGGCCTCGGTGTTCGGTCTGGCGGTCTGGCTGGGCACGCGCTGGCTGAAGCTGGACCGCGAGACCGCGATGCTGATCGGCGCCGGCAGCGCGATCTGCGGCGCGGCCGCGGTGATGGCGACCGAGCCGGTGCTGCGCGCCCGCGCGCATCAGGTGTCGGTCGCCGTCGCGACGGTGGTCGTGTTCGGCACCATCGGCATGTTCGTCTACCCCTGGCTGTATCCGCACCTGGGCATGAGCGAGCACGCCTACGGGCTGTACGTCGGCTCGACCGTGCACGAGGTCGCGCAGGTGGTCGTGGCGGGTCAGGCAATCGGCGCAACCGCCGCCTCGACGGCGGTGATCGAGAAGATGCTGCGGGTGATGCTGCTGGCGCCTTTCCTGCTGCTGTTGTCGGCGCGCGGCACCCGCGGCGCCGACGGCACGCGCCCCAAACTGGCGATGCCGTGGTTCGCGCTCGCCTTCATCGCGATCAGCGGCCTGCACTCGCTGCTGCCGCTGCCGCCGGCCTGGACCGCGGCCATCGTCCAGTTGGACACCGCACTGCTGGCGATGGCGATGGCCGCGCTCGGCCTGCGCACCCAGCTCAGTGCGATCCGCCAGGCCGGCGCCAGACCTTTATTGCTCGCCGCGCTGCTGTTCGCGCTGTTGACGGTGGGCGGCTACGTACTCAATTGCCTGGCGATGCGCTGGGTCGCTGGCGGCGGATAAGGCCGCTCGTAGTGCCGTGGTGCCGAGCGGGCCGCGCGTTCGCCGCAAGATCTGGCGCAGTTCGAGGGATAGTGCGATGTCGAAGCCACGAAGTGCCTGTACGCGGACCGCGGCAAAGTGGCTCGCGCTCGCGCTATCGAGCGCGTGCGCCGACGATGGCGGCATTCCGCTGAGGGCAGGCGGACCCGAAGCGGCGGCGGCCGCAACGGCCGCCGCGAGGTCGCGTATCGGGCGCGGGGCCAGGCGTTCGCCTAACCTGCGCCCGATACTGGATCAGCCCTCGCCCAGGGCCGCGGCCACGAACGGCGGCAGGGTCTGCGCGCCGCGGTGGATGTCGGCGCTGTAATACAAGGTGTCGAAGCCCTTGCCGCGCGCGTCGGTGTCGCGGAAGCCGAAGCCATCGGACTTGGACTTGCGAGCCAGGGTGCAGCTCCACCAACCGGTCGGGTAGCACGGCTGCGGGAACGGCAGGGTCTGGAAGCCGGCGAAGCCGGCTTTGCCCATCTCGCCGCGCATTTCCTTGATCAGTTCGAGCAGGACCAGCGGCGATTCCGACTGCTGGACCAGGATGCCGTCGTCCTTGAGCGCACGGAAGCAGCTTTCGTAGAAGGCCTTGTTGAACAGGCCTTCGGCCGGGCCGACCGGGTCGGTGGAGTCGACGATGATGATGTCGACGCTGCCCGGCGCGCGGTTGGCCATGTAGGCGATGCCGTCGTCGAACAGCAGCTGGGCGCGCGGGTCGCTGTTGCGTTCGCACAGTTCCGGGAACCACTTCTCGGCCATGCGCGTGACCTGCTCGTCGATGTCGCACTGCACGGCTTCTTCGACGCCGGGGTGCTTGAGCACTTCGCGCAGGGTGCCGCAGTCGCCGCCGCCGATGATGACGACGTTCTTGGGCGCGGCATGGGTGAACAGCGCCGGGTGCGACATCATCTCGTGGTAGAGGAAGTTGTCGCGCGTGGTCAGCATCATCGCGCCGTCGATCAGCATGACGTTGCCCCAGTCGGTGCTCTCGAAGATCTCGATCTTCTGGAACGGCGACTGGACCTCGTCGAGCTTGCGGGTGATGCGGTAGCCGATGGCCGAACCGGCGGGCTCGAAATTCTCGTACTTCCAGGTGCTGTCGGTGCTGCTCATGCGGGTGGTTCCAGAGGGAAGTTGGTCGCGCCTTCCAGGGTAGCGGCCGCGGATGACGGCTGCGATGCGCCGTGACGTGCGGGCGCTGCGATAAGGCGGGGGGCGGCATTGTAACGGACCGCACGTTAGGTGCCCGGCCTGTCCTAAAATGGCCCCAGTCAGGGGGAGGTGGCAGGGATGGCATCGGTCGCACGGTACCGGGGGCTCGTCGAGCGCCTGGAGCAGGAGGCGCAGCGCGCGCCGGGGCGTTACAAGTTCAAACTGGCTTTGTTGGCGGGCCTGGGCTTCGCGGTGCTGGGCGGCACGGTGCTGCTGGCGCTGGGAATGTCGGCGGGGCTGGTGCTGGCGCTGCTGGCGATCAGTCCGATCCTGCTGGTGAAGCTGATCAAGGTCGTCTGGATACCCGTCGCGTTCGGCTGGTTCGTGATCAAGGCGATCTGGGTGAAGTTCGAACCGCCGACCGGCCACGTGCTGGCGCCGGACGAGGCCCCGGAGCTGCGCGCCGAGATCGAGCGTCTGCGCGCCCAGACCCAGGCGCCGCCGTTGCACGACATCATCATCGATCCACAGCTCAACGCCGGCGCGGCCAGCGTGCCGCGCGCGCTGGGCCTGCTCGGGCACACCCATTACCTGGTGATCGGCCTGCCGCTGATGCAGTTGCTCAGCCGCGAGCAGTTCGCGGCGGTGATCGCGCACGAGTTCGGTCATTTCGGCGGCGGCCACGGGCGTTTTTCCGGCTGGATCTACCGGGTCCGGGTGAGCTGGTACCGGTTCCTGGAGGAGCTGGCGATGCGGCGTTCGTGGACGACCGCGCTGTTCCGGCGCTTCTTCGATTGGTACGCGCCGTACTTCGACGCCTACAGCTTCGTGCTGGCGCGCGCGCAGGAGTACGACGCCGACGCCACCGCCGCGCGCGTGACCGGTGCGCCGGCCATGGCGCAGGCGCTGCAGCGGGTCGGCCTGGGCAGCGCGCGCTTGCAGCGGGATTTCTGGCCCGACGTCGAGCGCAGCGTGCAGACCCGGCCGCAGCCGCCGCAGCAGCTGTTCCGCGATATGGCCGGCAGCTTCGCCGCCGCCAGCCACGACGAGCCGGTGCGCCTGCAGGAACTGCTGGACGAGGCGCCCGGCCTGGACGACACCCATCCCACCCTGGCCCAGCGCCTGCAGGCCCTGGGGCAGGCGCCGGTGGCGGTGCCCGCGCCGGTGCGTTCGGCCGCCGAGGATCTGCTCGGCCCGCTGCTGGACAGCTTGCAGGAGCGTTTCAGCCAGGAATGGCGCGAGCACGTCGCCGAGAACTGGCGCGAGCGCCATGATCGCCACACTCAGGATGTCGAGCGCCTGGCCGAGCTGGAGACGCGCGCCGACGCGCTCGCCGACACCGAACTGGGCGAGTACGCGCGTCTGGTCGAGGTGCTGCGCCCGGACGCCGACGCGGCCCCGCTGTACCGTGCGGCCGTGGCCGCGCGGCCCGACGACGCCCTTGCCCAGGCCCGCCTGGGCGCGCTGCTGCTGGATCGCCAGGACGCCGAAGGCGTGGCCTACCTGGAGCGCGCGATCGAGCTCGACGAAAACCTGCTGGAACAGGCACTGCAGCTGCTCGCGCAGTTCTACCGCCAGGCCGACGACGAGGCCGGCTTCGGCGCGACGATCTCGCGCCTGCGCGCCCTGCACCAGCGCCGCGACGTCGCCATGCAGGCGCGCGAGCGAGTCGACGCCAAGAAGGACCGCTACCTCGAACACGGCCTCGACGCCGAGGCGCTGCGCGTCGCGGCGGACGGCTTGCAGCGCGCCGGCCACGTCAAGCAGGCCTGGATCGCGCGCAAGCACATCGACGGCGACGACACCGGGGTGCCGCATTACGTGGTGGTGGTGACCCTGCGCGGGATGGCCTGGACCGAGGACGGCATGCTGCAGAAGGTGGTCGACGCGCTCGAGCTGCCCGGCAGCTTCGTCGCCGTGCACGCCTCCAGCCAGCGCAAGCTGGCCAAGCGGATCAAGGCGGTGGCCGGGGCGCCGGTCTACGGGCCGGCCTGACGCCGTTCAGGCGATGTCGACGGCTTGAGCGAACGGGGACGGTAGAATGCGCGTCCCCTCCGTATCCGTGGTGTCACGCCGATGTCCGACTGGTCGCTCGATCAGGCCCGCAAGACCTACTCGATTCCGCATTGGTCCGAAGGCTACTTCGACGTCGATACGGCCGGGCGGATCGCGGTGCGGCCGCACGGCGAGCGCGGGCCGGCGATTCCGCTGCCCGAAGTGGTCGACGCCGCGCGCGCCAACGGCGCCAAGCTGCCGGTGCTGGTGCGCTTCCCGGACATCCTCGGCGACCGCCTGGGCAAGCTCCAGGCCGCGTTCGCCCAGGCCCAGGCCGAGTGGGACTACGCCGGCGGCTACACCGCGGTCTACCCGATCAAGGTCAACCAGCATCAGGGCGTGGCCGGCACCCTGGCCTCGCACCACGGCGAGGGCTTCGGCCTGGAAGCGGGCAGCAAGCCCGAACTGATGGCGGTGCTGGCCCTGAGCCGGCCCGGCGGCCTGATCGTCTGCAACGGCTACAAGGACCGCGAGTACATCCGCCTGGCCCTGATCGGCCGCAAGCTCGGGCTGGAGACCTACATCGTGGTCGAAAAGCCGTCCGAGCTGGCGCTGGTGATCGAAGAGGCGCAGGCCCTGGGCGTACAGCCCGGCCTGGGCGTGCGCATGCGCCTGGCCTCGCTGGGCGCCGGCAAGTGGCAGAACAGCGGCGGCGACAAAGCCAAGTTCGGGCTGTCGCCGCGCCAGGTCCTGGACCTGTGGAAGAAGCTGCGCGACGCCGGCATGACCGACTGCCTGCAGCTGCTGCACTTCCACATGGGTTCGCAGATCTCCAACGTGCGCGACATCGCCAACGGCATGCGCGAGGCCACGCGTTACTTCGTCGAACTGTCCAAGCTCGGCGCCAAGGTGCGCTACATGGACGTCGGCGGCGGCCTGGGTATCGATTATGAAGGCACGCGTTCGCGCGGCTACTGCTCGATCAACTACGGCCTCGGCCAGTACGCCAACAGCATCGTCCAGCCGCTGGCCGAAGCCTGCGCCGAGCACGGCCTGACCCCGCCGCGCGTGGTCACCGAATGCGGCCGCGCGATGACCGCGCACCACGCGGTGCTGGTCGCCAACGTGTCGGAAGTCGAGGAAGCGCCGGAAGGCCGCATCCCCGATGAGCACGACGACGAGCCGGCGGTGGTGCGCCACCTGCGCGAGATCCACGGCGAACTCGACCAGCGCCCGGCGGTGGAGCTGTTCCACGAGGCCCAGCACCACCACAGCGAGGGCCTGTCCTCGTACGCGCTGGGCCAGATCGACCTGACCCATCGCGCGCGCATCGACGACCTGTTCTACGCCATCGCCCATGCGGTGCGTCAGCGTCTGAACTACGACGAGAAGAGCCATCGCGAACTGCTGGACGAGCTCAACGACCGTCTGGTCGACAAGTACTTCGTCAATTTCAGCGTGTTCGAGTCGATCCCGGACGTGTGGGCGATCGACCAGGTGTTCCCGATCGTGCCGATCGAGCGCCTGGACGAGGCGCCGCAGCGTCGCGGCATCCTCGCCGACATGACCTGCGACTCCGACGGCACGGTCAAGACCTACGTCGAGAACGAGGGGCTGGACAGCTCGATGCCGCTGCACCGCCTGAAGCACGGCGAAAGCTATCGGCTGGCGTTCTTCCTGGTCGGCGCGTACCAGGAGATCCTGGGCGACATCCACAACCTGTTCGGCGACACCGATGCGATCGAAGTGCGCGTCGACGGCGACGGCTACCGGATCGTGCAGCAGCGCCGCGGCGACACCACCGATGTGATGCTGGACTACGTCGGCTACCGATTGGCCGACCTGCGCCAGGCCTACCGCGACAAGGTCGCCGCCGCGCGCTTGCCGGACGAGGAATCCGATCGCCTGAACGCGGACCTGGAAGCCGGCCTGACCGGTTACACCTATCTCAGCGACGCGCCGCTGGCGTGAGCGGGAGTTCGGGCATGAAGCAGTACCTGGTGCTGGCGATGCGCGAGCCGGCGTTCGATGCGGCTGTGATCGAGCCGCATAGGGAGTTCGTTGCCGCGCTGCGCGCGCAGGGCCGCCTGGAACGCTCGGGCGCGTTTTCCGACAAGAGCGGCGGCGCCTACGTGCTGCTGGCGCCTGACCTGGCCGCGGCGACGGCGCTCGCCCACACCGATCCTCTGCACCTGGCCGGCGCGTCGCGGCTCACGATTTACGAATGGCTGGTCTGAACACCCCTACGGGACGGAAGGTTGAAATGAAAGTCGGATTCATAGGCCTGGGCGCGATGGGCGCGCCGATGGCGCGCTACGTGCACAGCAAGGGGCTGCTGACCGCGGTCGGCAACCGCACTCAGGCCAAGGCCGACGCGATGGCGGCGGAGCTGGACGTGCGTGCGGCGCGCTCGGCGGCCAACTTCGCCGACTGCGACGTGGTGACGCTGTGCGTGTCGCTGGACGCGGACGTGCTGGAGAACGTCGCCGCGTTGGCGGAAGTGCTCAAGGCCGGTGCGGTGGTGGTCGACCATTCCACGGTCGCGGTCGAGACCGCGCGCCGCTGCGCGGCGATGCTGGCCACGCACAACATCGGTTTCCTCGATGCGCCGGTGTCCGGCGGCGTCGAAGGCGCACGCAACGGCAAGCTGTCGGTGATGGTCGGCGGCGATGCCGCGGTGCTGGAGCGTGCGCGCCCGGCGATCGAAGCCTACGCCGCGCGCATCAGCCACATGGGCGACACCGGCGCCGGCCAGGCGACCAAGGCGGTCAACCAGGTGCTGGTCGCGGGCATCAACGAAGCGGTCTGCGAAGGTTTGGCGCTGGGCGAGAAGCTCGGCCTGGACCCGCAGCGCCTGCTGCCGACGCTGATGGCCGGCGCGGCCAACAACTGGTTCCTCGACAAGCGCGGCGCGACCATGCTGCGCGACGAGTTCGCGCCGGGCTTCAAGTGCGCGCACATGCTCAAGGACCTGCGCATCGTCCAGGCGATCGCACGCGATGCCGGCATCCGCACCGCGACCATCGACCAGGCCATCGCCGACTACGCCGAGCTGATCGAGCGCGGCATGGGCGAATCCGACACCTCGGCGCTGATTGCGCTCAAGCGCGGCTGATTCGGCTGCGCGCGCGCCGCGCCTGGCAGTCTGTGGGAGCGGCGTAAGCCGCGATGTTCTTGCAGGAACGCAGCGGGCCGTGACGGGCGTTCGCGCTGGAATCGCGCGAACGCTGCCCTGCTTTCTATGGGAGCGGCGTGAGCCGCGATGCTTTTAGGCGGGATGAGGAAGAGCCGCGGCTTGCGTCGAATGTCGAGCGGCGCGATCGCGGCTCACGCCGCTCCCACAGAAAGCGAAAGGAAGGCGCCGACACGGCGCCTCCCCTCAGGAGGCGGCCGTCTTGTTGCGGCGGTTGGCCAGGGTTTCGCCGAGGGTCGCGCCCAACCAGGCCGCGAACAAGGTCAACACGATCGCCGCGCCGTTGTACTTGAGCATTGCCGGCAGCGAGGCCATCGGCGGCGGACTGTCGGGGGCGATCATCGCCACCAGCACGGTCAGGATCGCCAACCACACGATCAACACCATCAGCACCGCGATCGCGCGGAACTTGCGTCGCGCTATCGCGCCGCCGACCGCCATCGCCAGCAGCACCATCAGTACATCGCCGATCGGCACCCGGCCCAGCGGCGAAGAAAGGATCTGACTGCCGCCGCCGTCGCTGCCGGCCAGCTGCGCGGCCATGCCGCCCAGCAACAGTACGGACAGTGCGGCGATGCAGCCCAGTAGTACGCGTTTGTCCATGCTTCACCCTGCTGCGAACCGGGCGAGTCTACCGCGGCGACGCGTATCGCCAAGCGCCGGCGGCGCGGGCTGTGACCGCGCTCGCGCTTGCGCCGCGGCGGTGTGTGGGAGCAGGGAGGAGGCTGAGCCCGCGCTCGGAATGGACTTGAGTGCCCGTGGCGCTTTCCCTTCTCCCTCTCGCGGGAGAAGGGGGCGCGGAGGGCCGGATGAGGGCGTGGCGAGGTGATAGCACCGCAATCGCTGCGACGGCACTCACCCCAACCCCTCTCCCGCAAGCGGGAGAGGGGCTCAAGACGTGCGTGCTTTGGTCTTCGGTGCCTGCCCAGGCGCGGACGCTATTCCCTTCTCCCGCTCGCGGGAGAAGGTGGCCCGCAGGGCCGGATGAGGGGCGAGGCGAGGTGGTAGCACCGCAAGCTCAGCGGCTGCCCTCACCCCAACCCCTCTCCCGCAGGCGGGAGAGGGGCTCAAGACGTGCGTGCTTTGGTCTTCGGTGCCCGCCCAGGCGCGGATGCTTTCCCTTCTCCCGCTCGCGGGAGAAGGTGGCCCGGCAGGGCCGGATGAGGGGCGGGGCGAGGTGGTAGCACCTCAAGCCCGGCGGCTGCCCTCATCCCAACCCCTCTCCCGCAGGCGGGAGAGGGGTTCAGAAGGTGCGCTTACTTGACCTTGATCGCCAGCCCCGGCAGGCCGCCGCTGGCGAGCTTGCGCTTGGCTTCGGCGAGGTCGCTGGCGGTGCCGTAGGGGCCCATGCGCACGCGGTAGACGGTCTTGCCGCTGATCTGCGCCGGCTCGACCCGGGCGCCCAGGCCCAGCAGGGCGATCTTGGCCTTCATTTCCTCGGCCTGGCCGGAAGCCTGGAACGCGCCAGCTTGAAGCAGGTAACGGGTGCCGTCGTCGATCGCGACCGGCTTCGGCGCGGTGTTGGCGGCGACGTTGGCCGTGGCCGGCGTAGTCGTGCCGGCGTTGTTGGCCGTGACCGTCGCCGGCGTCGTGGCGACGGGCGTGCTGGGGCCGGCGTCGACCGGCTTGGGCAGCGCGGTGCCTGCGTTGTTGGCGGCGGTCGCGTCGGCGGGCGCGGTCGTCGTCTGGACGGCGCCGTTCTGGGCGGCGGCGGCCTGCGCCGCCTGCTGTTTCTGCTGCTGCGCCAGACGCTGGGCTTCGGCGCGCTCGGTCGCGGCCAGTTCGGCGTCCGTCAGCGGCACTTCCTTGCCCGGCAGCAGGTCGTAGAACGCGTAGGCGGTGGCCTGCTTGTCCGGGTCGGCGGCGGGCTTGGGCTTGCTGGGGCCGTCGTCGTTGTCGGGAGCGACGGTCTCGTCCTCGGCCACCGCGACCGGCGCCGGCTGGGCGTCGGGGTTGGGCTTGGGACGGAAGAAGCCGTCGCCGTCGGACTTGAGCAGCTTCGGCGCCGACAGGATCAGCACCACGCCCAGCAGGACGCCCATGACGCCCCAGGCCCAGCCCGGCAGGCCGCCGCCGTTGCCCTGGTTGCGCTTCGCTTGCGATTTGCCACGTCGTGCTGCCACTTACATCACCTCGGGGGCGCTGACGCCCAGCAGGTCCAGACCGTTCGCCAGCACCTGGCGCGTCGCCGTCGCCAGGGTCAGACGCGCGTTGCGCACGGCCGCGTCGTCGACCAGGAACTGGTGGTCGTTGTAATACGTCTGGAAGGTCTGCGCCAACTCCAGCAGATAGACCGCGATCTGGTGCGGTTCGAGGTCGCGGCCGGCGGCGGCGACCACGTCCGGATAGCGCAGCAAGGTGACCACGAGTTCGCGCGCGGCCTCGTCGTCGAGGTCCAGCGGTTGCGCCAGGCCCTGTTCGAGGTCGAACGACAGGCCGCGCTCCTTGAGCTGGCGCATCAGGCCGCACATGCGCGCGTGCGAAACCTGCACGTAGTAGACCGGGTTGTCCATCGACTGCGAACGCGCCAGATCGATGTCGAAGGTCAGTTGCGAGTCGGGCTTGCGCGCGATCAGGAACCAGCGCACGGCGTCGCTTCCCGCTTCTTCGATCAGATCGCGCAGGGTCAGGTAACTGCCGGCGCGCTTGGACAGCTTCACTTCCTCGCCGCCGCGCATCACCGTGACCATCTGGTGCAGCACGTACTCCGGCCAGCCCTGCGGAATGCCGGCGTCGAGCGCCTGCAGGCCCGCGCGCACGCGCGCGAGCGAGCCGTGGTGATCGGCGCCCAGTTCAGTGATCGCGCGCTCGTAGCCGCGCTGCCATTTGCTCAAGTGATAGGCGACGTCCGGCACGAAGTAGGTGTAGGTGCCGTCGGACTTGCGCATCACGCGGTCCTTGTCGTCGCCGAAGTCGGTGCTGCGCAGCCACAGCGCGCCACCTTCCTCGTAGGTATGGCCGTGCGCGATCAGTTCGCGCACGGTCTCCTCGACCTTGTCGTCGGCGTACAGCGAGCTTTCCAGGAAGTACACGTCGAAGTCGACGCCGTAGGCGGCGAGGTCGCCGTTCTGCTCGCGGCGCAGGTAGGCCACGGCGAAGCGGCGGATCGCATCGAGGTCTTCGATGTCGCCGGCGCCGACCACGATATGGCCGTCGACCTCGACCGAGGCGCCTTCGAGGTAGGCGCGGGCGACGTCGGCGATGTAGTCGCCACGGTAGCCGTCTTCCGGCCAGCCTTCATCGCCGGGGGCGATGCCGCGCGCGCGCGCCTGGGTCGAGATCGCCAGGTTGTTGATCTGCACGCCGGCGTCGTTGTAGTAGAACTCGCGCGCCACGTTCCAGCCGTTGGCGGCGAGCACGCGCGCGATGCAGTCGCCGATCACCGCGGCGCGGCCGTGGCCGACATGGAGCGGACCGGTCGGGTTGGCCGAGACGTATTCGACGCCGGCGCGGTGGCCCTTGCCGCTGTCGTTGCGGCCGTAGCCGGCGCCGGCGGCGAGCGCGTCGCGCAGCAGGCGGCGCCAGGCCGACTCGTCGACATGGAAGTTGATGAAGCCGGGGCCGGCGATCTCGACGCGCGCGATGTCGTCGTTGGCCGGCAGGGCCTCGACCAGCTTCTGCGCGATCTCGCGCGGATTGGCGCGCGCCGGTTTCGCCAGCAGCATCGCGGCGTTGGTCGAGAAGTCGCCCTGGGCATGGGTCTTGGGGCGTTCGATCACGAAATCGGGCGTCGCCAGCTCGGCCGGCAGAGTGCCGGCGGCGCGCAACGCATCGATGGCCTGCGCGACCAGCGCGCGGAGATGGGTTTTCACGGGGATTCTGCGGGGTGCTGCGGATCGGCCATTGTACGCGAGGGCGGCCCCGCAGGCGGGCGGCGGACGCCGCCGCGACGCCTCGCCCGTAGCGTCGCGACGAGGTCCGCCCCGGGTCGGAGCGGCGCGACGCCTCGAAGCCGCGGGCATGCGCCGCCGACCCCGGACCTGCCGACCTCAGACCATGCCGCGCGCCGCCATCGATACCGGCGGGCCGTCGGCGATCACGAAGTGGTCCAGCAGACGGGTATCGACCAGGTTCAGGGCATTCCGCAGGCGCAGGGTCACGGCGCGGTCGGCGGCGCTGGGCTCGGGATTGCCGCTGGGGTGGTTGTGGCCGACGATCACCGCGGCGGCGTTGTGCATCAGCGCACGCCGGACTACTTCGCGCGGGTGCACTTCGGCACCATCGATGGTGCCGCGGAACAGCTCCTCGAACGCGATCGCGCGGTGGCTGGTGTCCAGGAACAGGGCCGCGAACACCTCGTGCGGCCGCCCGCGCAGGCGCTGGGCGAAATAGCGCCCGGCGGCGCCGGGATCGGTCAGGACCTCGCCGCGCTCGAGCTGGGCCGACAGGTGCCGGCTGGCCAGTTCCAAAGCGGCGGCCAGGATGCAGGCGCGGGCCGGGCCCAGGCTGGGCAGGCGCAGCAACTGGGCCGGGCTGCATTCGAGCAGGGCGCGCAGCGGGCCGTGCGCGTTCAGCAAGTTGCGCGCGGTGGCGACCGCATCGTGCCCGCGCAGGCCGGAGCCCAGGAAGATCGCCAGCAACTCGGCGTCTGAGAGGGCGCCGGCGCCGCGCGCCAGGAGTTTTTCGCGGGGCCGTTCCGCGCTGGGCCATTCTTGGATACGCATGGCCGCAGCTTGACGCCGCGTACGGGGCGCGGCGATCGGGCGTTGCGGGTGCATCGGGTAAGCTAGGGCCTCGTTCCGGCGTAGGAATTCCCTTACGGGCAGCCTGCGAACGCCGGAGCCGCACCGCCGCACCTGGACCCGAAGCCGAACATGGCACTAGACGCGCCACCCTCCCTGCAAGGCCAGCACCTGCTGCTTTGCGTCTGCGGCGGCATCGCCGCCTACAAGGCCGCCGAGCTGGTGCGCCGCCTGCGCGATGCCGGCGCCGACGTGCGCGTGGCCATGACCGAGAACGCGACCCGCTTCGTCGGCACCGCGACCTTCCAGGCCCTGTCCGGCCAGCCGGTGCGGACTTCGCTCTGGGATGCCGAGGCCGAAGCCTCGATGGGCCACATCGAACTGGCGCGCTGGGCACAACGGGTGCTGATCGCGCCGGCCACCGCCGACATGATCGCCAAGCTCGCGCACGGTTTCGCCGACGACCTGATCACGACCCTGTGCCTGGCCACCGAGGCTCCGCTGACCATCGCGCCGGCGATGAACCACCGCATGTGGGCGCATCCGGCCACCCAGGCCAACGTCGCCACGCTGCGCGCGCGCGGGGTGCGCTTGCTGGGGCCGATGGACGGGCCGATGGCCGAACCCGAATCCGGCCCCGGGCGGCTGATGGAACCCAACGACATCGTCGCCGCGCTGGCCCAGGTCGCGCCATGAGCGTGGCCAGCCTGCAGGGCCTGCGCCTGCTGATCAGCGCCGGGCCGACCTACGAGGACATCGATCCGGTGCGTTTCATCGGCAACCGCAGCAGCGGCAAGATGGGGTTCGCGATCGCCGAAGCCGCCGCCCGGCGCGGTGCGCAAGTGCGGCTGGTCGCCGGCCCGGTGTCGCTGCCGACCCCGGCCGGAGTCGTTCGCACGGATGTGCGCTCGGCCGCGCAGATGCGCGAGGCGGTGCTGGCGGGGCTGCCGGCCGACGCCTACATCGGCGCCGCCGCGGTCGCCGATTACACTCCGGTCCAGGTTGCGCCGGGCAAGATCAAGAAGAACGAAGCGCGCTTCGCCCTGGAACTGGTGCGCACGCCCGACATCCTGGCCGAGGTCGCCGTGCATGCCGCGCGCCCGCGCCTGGTGGTCGGCTTCGCCGCGGAAACCAACGACGTCGAACGCTACGCGCGCGACAAGCTGGAGAAGAAGAAGCTCGACCTGATCGCCGCCAACCGCGTCGGCGTGCCCGGCAGCGGCTTCGAGAGCGACGACAACGCCCTGACCGTGTACTGGGCCGGCGGTGAGCGCGCGCTCGGGCCCGCGCCCAAGACCCGGCTCGCCGACGAGCTGCTCGACCTGATCGCCGAACGCCTGCGCAACGCATGAACCACACTCTCGAACTGAAAATCCTCGACCCGCGCTTCGGCGACGAATGGCCGCTGCCGCAGTACGCGACCGCCGCCAGCGCCGGCCTCGACCTGCGCGCAGCGCTCGACCAGTCGCTGGTCCTGCACCCGGGCGACACCGCGCTGGTGCCGTCGGGGCTGGCGATCCACCTCGGCGACCCCACGCTGTGCGCGGTGATCCTGCCGCGATCGGGCCTGGGTCACAAAAACGGCATCGTGCTCGGCAACGGCACCGGCCTGATCGACGCTGACTATCAGGGCCCCTTGCTGATCAGCGTGTGGAATCGCGGACGCGAGGCTTTTACGATGCAGCCGGGGGATCGCATCGCGCAGCTGGTCGTACTGCCGATCGTACGGGCTACGCTGCAGGTGGTCGAAGAATTCGAATCCAGCGCGCGCGGGGCCGGCGGCTTCGGCCACACCGGCGTGCGCTGATCAAAGGAACGGAACGATGGTGGATCTGAAGATCGAGCGGCCGCAGCTGTCGGCCGAGCAACTCAAACCGCTACGACCGGTTGCGATCGCCTTGTGCGTGCTGTTGGCGGCATGGTTCGCCTGGAGCGGCTGGCAACAGCATCGCGACAATGCGCGCCGCACCAGCATCGAGCGCGCGCGCGACGCCGCTGTCGAGGCCGCCAAGACCGGCCTGGCCGGCGAACTCAAGCGCCTCGACGAACGCCTGGCTTCGGCGCCGGTGCAGACCGCGCTGGGCGCGGGCGATCTGGCCGCGGCGGCACGCGAACTCGGTAAGGACTGGCCCGGCGCCAGCGACGCGGCGGTCCTGAGCAGCGACCTGGCCGCCGAATACGCCGCCCTGCCCAAGGGCGGTTACGGCCGCCTCGCCGCGATGGAAGCGGCGATCGCCAACGACAAGCCGGTGGCCTGGATCGCCCGCGACGGCGCCCAGCCCTCGCTGGCCTTGGCCGCGCCGGCGCGCGCCGGCCAGCAGACGGTGGGCGTGGCCTTCCTGCGCCTGCCGCTGCAGCGCGTGAGCCAGGGCATCGAGGGCGCCTCGGTGTCCGGCGATACCTATCTGGCGCTGCGCCAGGGCGGCTACAGCGTGGTCGAACGCGGCGACGCCGCGCTCGCCGACGGCGCCGAAGCGCTCGCGGCCAAGATTCCCGACAGCGATCTGCGCATCGCCGCCGCCATCCCCGACGTCGCCGGCGGCCCGCTGGGCCTGGGCGCGGTCGGCTGCTTCGGCGCCGCCGGCATCCTGGCGCTGCTGGGCCTGCTGGCCTGGCGCGCGCCCAAGATGCGGCGCGGCGCGGCGGTCGTGGTGGAAGAGGAAGGCCCCGACCAGACCCTGACCGAGGCGATGGAGCAGCAGCCGGTACCGCCGCCGATCGAGCTGCCGATCGACGTCAAGGCGCCGCTGCCGGTCAAGGCGGTCGCGATCGACCGCAGCATCTTCCGCGCTTACGACATCCGCGGCGTGGTCGGTAAGACCCTCGACACCGGCGTCGCCGAGCTGATCGGCCATGCCATCGGTTCGCTGATGCACGACCAGGGCCTGAGCGACATCGTCGTCGGCCGCGACGGCCGCCTGTCCGGTCCGGCCATGGTCGAAGGCCTGATCGCCGGCCTGCGCAAGGCCGGGCGCAACGTCATCGACATCGGCATGGCGCCGACGCCGGTGATCTACTTCGGCGCCTACCACCTGCGTGCCGGGTCCTGCGTCTCGGTCACCGGCAGCCACAATCCGCCCGACTACAACGGCTTCAAGATCGTGATCGGCGGCGAGACCCTGTCCGGCGACGCCATCACCGACCTCTACGCCCGCATCGCCGACGACCGCCTGCACCTGGGCGACCTGGGCTCGCTGTCGGAGCGCGAGATCGGCGAGGACTACGTCCAGCGCATCGCGTCCGACGTCCAGATCGACCGCCCGCTCAAGGTCGTGGTCGACGCCGGCAACGGCGTCGCCGGCGACATCGGCCCGCGCGTGCTGAGCGCGATCGGCGCCGAAGTCACGCCGCTGTACTGCGACATCGACGGCCACTTCCCCAATCACCATCCGGACCCGAGCGAGCCGCACAACCTCGCCGACCTGATCAAGATGGTGCAGCGACTGGACGCCGACCTGGGCGTGGCCTTCGACGGCGACGGCGACCGCCTGGGCGTGGTGACCCGCGACGGCCAGAACATCTTCCCCGACCGCCTGCTGATGCTGTTCGCCGCCGACGTGCTCGAACGCAACCCCGGCGCGATGATCATCTACGACGTGAAGTGCGCCGGCCGTCTGCCCGGCCACATCCTGCGCCATGGCGGCAGCCCGCTGATGTGGAAGACCGGCCACTCGCTGATCAAGGCCAAGATGCGCGAGACCGACGCCGAACTGGCCGGCGAGATGAGCGGCCACTTCTTCTTCAAGGAGCGCTGGTACGGCTTCGACGACGGCATCTATGCCGCCGCGCGCCTGCTCGAAATCCTCGCCGCCCGCCCGCAGAACGCCAGCGAAACCCTGAACGCGCTGCCCGACGGCGTGTCCACGGCCGAGATCAAGGTCGAAGCGCCGGACGGCGACCCGCATGCCTTCGTCGAGCGCTTCCTCAAGCAGGCCCAGTTCGAGGGCGCGCGCCTGTCGACCATCGACGGCCTGCGCGTGGATTACGCCGACGGCTGGGGCCTGGTGCGCGCGTCCAACACCACGCCGATCCTGGTGCTGCGCTTCGACGCCGACTCGCGCGAATCGCTGGGCCGCATCCAGGCCGCGTTCCGCAGCCAGCTGCTGGCGGTGGACCCGACGCTCAACCTGCCCTTCTGATCGTGGGGCCGGCCGCGCCGGCACCGCTAAAAACGCAAACGCCCGGCCTAGGCCGGGCGTTTTGCTTTCGGCGCCGAGGAATCCGCGGGCGCCTTCGGTCGGTCGACTTACTCAAGCCGCATCCGCATCCGCTCACGCGATGCGGGCCGCATCAACCGCCCGCGCGCGCCGCCTCGGCGGCCTTCATCGTGGTGTAGCGCTGCAGCGCCGCGGTCAGGTCTTCGTCGATGGTGGCGCGTTCGGCTTTCTGCTGGGCCAGGATGCTCTGCTGGCGCAACAGTTCGGCGTGCTGGTTGCGGATGTTGTCGGACAGGCTGCCGCGCACCGGCTTGCCGTTGAGTTCTTCTTCGCCGGCCTTGCGCAGCAGGCTGAGCAGGCTCTGGCGGCGGCCCTGGACGCCCAGCTGCGAGGCCTTCACGGTTTCGTCCATCACCGCGATGCGTTCCTGGAACGCGCGCCGCAGATCGGCCTCGGTGGCGTAGGACTGGGCCATGGCGATGTCGCGACGGACTTTGGCTTCTTCGGCCATGGCGGCGATGCGCACGACTTCGGCCTGGGCGGCGGCGGCGGCGCGCTCCTCGGCGGTCAGCGCGCGGGCGACCTGGGCGGTGGCCAGGCCGCTCTTGGCGCTGAACTCGGTGCGCGCGCTGTCGACCGCGCTGGCCGGCAGGGCGTCGCCGCAGACCTTGCGGCCGTTCTCGTTCCAGCAGTAGAGCTTCTTCTTCGGGGCGTCCTGCGCGACCGCGGCGGTCGCGGCCAGGGCCAGCAGCACGGCGCCCGTCAGCAGGGTCCGGGTCTTAAACGTCTGGGGCTTCGGGTTCATGTCGGCTCCCTGCCATCGCGATGCATGGGTCATGGGACAGAACTGACGCAAGAGTCGGGCCATACAAGCACCTCGCGCGTGCAACCGCCGTCACGATTCCATCCACGCGCCCGGCTGAGCCGATCTGCCGGACGCGCGGCGGCAGGATTCAAGCCTCGGCGCGGCTGCCGTAGCGCTCCCGGTAGTCGAGCAGGCGCTCGCGCTGGGCGCCGAACTCGGCGCTTTCGCCGGTGAAGGCGAGCAGGTCGGCGAGGCTGGCGACGGCGATCACCGGCAGGCCTTGTTCGATTGCGACAGTTTCTGCCGCCGAGCGTCGCGATGTGGCCGGGTCGACGGCTTCCTGACGGTCCAGCGCGATCACGATGCCGGCCGCGCTACCGCCGGCATCGGCGATGATCGCCAGCGCTTCGCGGATCGCGGTGCCGGCGGTGATCACGTCGTCGACGATCAGCACGCGGCGGCCGGCCAGCGGCGCGCCGATCAGGCTGCCGCCCTCGCCGTGGGTCTTGGCTTCCTTGCGGTTGAACGCCAGCGGCAGGTCGCGGCCGCGGCGCGCGTACTCGCAGGCCAGCGCGGTCGCCAACGGAATGCCCTTGTAGGCCGGCCCGAACAGCAGATCGAAGCCCAGGCCGTGGGCGTCGATGGCGTCGGCGTAGCAGCCGGCCAGTTCGGCCAGCGCGGCGCCGGTGTCGAAGCGGCCGGCGTTGAAGAAATACGGGCTGCTGCGGCCGGACTTGAGGGTGAACTCGCCGAAGCGCAAGGCGTCGGCGCGCAGGGCGAGCTGGAGGAAGCGGGTGCGGTGGTCGGTCATGGGGGCGTGCTGGGGGCGGTTGATCGATCGGTGGCGGGCGGCTGCAGTCGGCGCAGCATCAGGTGCTGCGGGCCGGCGGCGCCGCCCAGGAACAGTTCGCCGGTGTCGACGAAACCGGAGCGCCGATAGGCGGCGATCGCGGCGAGATTGCGGCAGTTGACCGTCAATGCCAGCAGCCGAAGCTGCGGGTGGCGCCGGCGCAGGTCGTCGCAACAGGCGTCCATGGCCTGGGCGCCGTAGCCGCGGCCCTGGCGCTCGCGGTCGATCACCACCGCGCGCAGGCCCACGCTGAGCTCATCGAAGGCGCGGCCGCCGACCGCCTCGGGATGGAAGTCGAGCCGGTAGAAACCGATCACCTGGTCGCCGGCCAACACCGCCATCGCCTCGCTGGACGGATCGCGGCGGGTGTCGTCGAGGTTGAACGCGGTCTCGCCGACGAACTGCAGCTGCTCGGGCGCGACCCGCAGCGCGCGCACCGCGTCGGCGAGCGCGTCGTCGACGGGGACGACGCGGACGGTCGCGGTCGCGGCGGGGACTACTGACATGCCCGGCATGATAGGCCACCGGCGCCCGGGCCATTGCTATGATCGGCCGCATTACGCTCCGGAGTGCGCATGCGCATCATCAGCTTCAATGCCAACGGCCTGCGTTCGGCGGCCACCAAGGGCTTCTTCGACTGGTTCCGCACCCAGAACGCCGACGTGCTGTGCATCCAGGAAACCAAGGCCCAGGAACACCAGCTCACCGGCCCGGCGTTTCTGCCCGAGGGCTACCGCGCCTACTTCCGCGACGCGATCACCAAGAAGGGCTACAGCGGCGTCGCGATCTACAGCAAGCGCGAACCGGACGAGGTCCGCACCGCGATGGGTTGGGCGCCGTTCGACGACGAAGGCCGCTACATCGAGGCACGTTTCGGCAATCTCAGCGTCGTTTCGTTCTACATCCCGTCCGGTTCCTCGGGCGAGCTGCGCCAGGGTTTCAAGTTCGAGGTCATGGACTGGCTCAAGCCCAAGCTGGACGAGTGGCTGCGCAGCGGCCGCGAGTACGTGCTGTGCGGCGACTGGAACATCGTGCGTAGCCGCCTGGACATCAAGAACTGGACCAGCAACCAGAAGAATTCCGGCTGCCTGCCGCCCGAGCGCGAGTGGTTGAACGGCCTGTGCGACGGCGACGAGTGCTGGGTCGATGCCTACCGCGCGCTCAATACCGAAGGCCAGGACTACACCTGGTGGAGCAACCGCGGCGGCTCGCGCGGCAACGACGTGGGTTGGCGCATCGACTACCAGCTGGTGACCCCGGGCCTGCGCGATCGCCTGCGCGGCTGGGCGATCCAGAAGGAACCGCGTTTCTCCGACCACGCCCCGTTCATCGTCGACTATGAGCTCTGACGCCGCCGCGGCGAAGCCGCGCCCGGGCTGGCGGCAGGTGCTCAAGAGCCTGCGCGAGCCCAAGGTGCTGGCGATGCTGCTGCTGGGCTTCAGCTCGGGCATCCCGATCTACCTGGTCGGCAACACGCTCGGCTTCTGGATGCGCGAGAACGCGATCGAGCTGTCGACGATCGGCTTCCTGTCCTGGGTCGGGCTGGCGTACTCGCTGAAATTCCTGTGGGCGCCGCTGGTCGACAAGGCCTATGCGCCGCTGTTCGGGCGCTGGCTCGGGCGCCGCCGCGGCTGGATGCTGCTGTCGCAGATCGTCGCCAGCGCCGCGCTGCTGGGCATGGCCCTGGTCGAACCGCACAAGGGCGAGCTGGTGCTGGGCGGGGTGGCGCTGAACCACCTGCTGGTATTCGGCGCGCTGGCGTTGGTGGTCGCGTTCGCCTCGGCGACCCAGGACATCGTGATCGACGCCTGGCGCATCGAAAGCGCCGACAGCAACGAGCAGCAGGGCCTGCTGACCGCGAGCGGCGCGCTGGGCTACCGCAGCGCGCTGCTGGTCACCGATTCGCTGATCCTGATCATGGCCGCGCGCGTGGGCTGGGCGGTGTCCTACGAGGTCATGGCGCTGCTGCTGGGCGTGGGCATGGCGGCGGTGTTTCTGGCGCGCGAGGCGCGCGTGGCGGCGGCCGAACCGGTGATCGAGATCGTCGATGCGGCCGACGAAAAGCTCGGCGTGTCCGACGCGATGGTGGTGCGCTGGCTCGCGGCCCTGGCGATCGGCGTGCTCGCGGTGGCCTACCAGGTCGCCAAGCACAATTTCTGGGACGCCGACTGGAGCTACCTCGACGCCGTGTTCGCCGGGGGCGTGGCGCTGGTGCTGTGGCTGCTGATGCGCCGACCCCAGAGCGGCCAGCCGGTGCCCGAGGCGACCTGGTCGCGGCCGCTGGTGCGGCCGCTGCTGCGCTTCTTCGACGCGGTGCTCGGCCCGCTGCTGATGTTCCTGCGCACCCACGGCCAATGGGCGCTGCTGATGCTGCTGGCGATCAGCCTGTACCGGCTGCCCGACTTCGTGCTCGGGCCGATGGCCAACCCGTTCTACGCCGACCTGGGGGTGGGCAAGGAGACCGTGGGCGCGGTGCGCGGCTCGATCGGTACCATCGCGACCATCGTCGGCATCGCCGCGGCCGGCCTGAGCGCGATCCGCTTCGGCTTCGTCCCGACCCTGCTGGTGGGCGCGGTGCTGGGCCCGGGCTCCAACCTGGCCTTCGCTTACCTGGCCCTGCACGGCGGCGACCCGACCGTGTTCGCGATCGTCATGGCGATCGACAACTTCAGCAACGGCTACGCCGGCGTGGCCCTGGTCGGCTACATGTCCAGCCTGACCAGCGTGGGCTATACCGCCACCCAGTACGCCCTGCTGAGTTCGTTCTATGCCATGCCCGGCAAGTTCCTCAAGGGCTTGTCGGGGGTCGCGGTGGAGCACCTGGAAACCGGCCGCACCTTGCTGGAGGCGTATTCGCTGTTCTTCATCGGCACCGCCTTGATCGGCATTCCGGCGCTGTTGCTATGCCTGCTGCTGGTGATGCGGCGTCCGGTGGCGGCGCCGGCCACCGTCGCCTGAACGCCCGCGACCGCGCTCACGATTCACCGACGTTCATGCACAAAACCCACGGTTTGCTGAGGTAAAGTGCGGCGATGACCGATATTGTCCTGCACGACATCGACCCGGTGCTGGCCGAACGCATCCGCCGGGTCGCCGAGGCCCGCAACTGGTCCCCGGACGAAGCGCTGATGCACCTGCTGGAGCACGGCCTGTTCGCCTGCGAGACCGAAATGGCCGCACGCTTCAGCGATACCGATGCCAGTGCCCTGAAGGCCGCGATCATGGCCCTGGAAAGCGTGCCCAGCGATCCGGGCTATTCCCTGATCGGGCGCGCGCCGCGTCCGGTCGACGAGGGCGAGTGGGGCCATGCGGGCGTGAGCCAGATCGACGCCGACCTGCAAAAACTGATCGACGAAGTGCCTTCCGGTAAGAATCAGGCCGGATAAACCACGCCGAGCACGCGCGGACCGCGCGCGCCGGTCACGCTGGGCAGGTTGCCGGGCAAGCCGGCCAGGGTCTGCCGCGCCAGCCAGGCGAAGGCCATGGCTTCGACGAAATCCGGATCCAGGCCGTAGGCCGCGGTGGACTCCAATACGACGTCCGGCAATTGCGCGGCGATCGCCCCCAGCAGCTGCGCATTGCGCACGCCGCCGCCGCAGGCCAGCACCCGGCGCGTGCCGGGCTGCTGCGCGCGCAGGGCGTCGGCGATGGTGATCGCGCTCAGCTCCAGCAGGGTCGCCTGCACGTCCTCGACGCGCTCGTCGCCGCTCAGGCGCGAGCGCACCCAGTCGAGGTGGAAGTGCTCGCGGCCGGTGCTCTTGGGCGGCGGCAGCGCGAACCAGGGCTCGTCGAGCAGGCGCGCCAGCAGCTCCGGATCGGACTCGCCCTGTGCAGCGAACTCGCCGTCGGCATCGTAGGCGCCGCCGCGGTGCAGCAGGTGCCAGGCGTCCATCAGGCAGTTGGCCGGGCCGGTGTCGAAGCCGCGCACCGCGCCGCTGGTCGGCAGCAGGGTGTAGTTGGCGATCCCGCCCAGGTTCAGCACCGCGCGGTCCTCGTCGGCCGCGTGCAGCTGGGCGGCGTGGAAGGCAGGCACCAGCGGCGCGCCGTGACCGCCGGCGGCGACGTCGCGGCGGCGGAAGTCGGCGACCGTGGCGATGCCGCAGCGCTCGGCGATGCGGTGACCGTCGCCAAGCTGCCAGGTGAAGGGATGGCGGCCGTCGTAGAACGCGCCCTCGGGGCGGTGGCGCACGGTCTGGCCGTGGGAGCCGATCGCATTGACGTCGGCGGCGCCGGCCCCGGCTTCGTCCAGCAAGGCCAGCGCGGCCTCGGCGAAGGCGTCGGCGATCTGCACGTCGAGCGTGCCCAGTTCTTCCAGCGACTGCGCGTCGCCGCCCTGGCCCAGCGCGACCAGGCGCGCGCGCAGCGCGTCCTGCCACGGGTAGGTGCGGCCCAGGACCAGTTCGCAATGCTGCGCGGAGTCGAAACGCACCAGCGCGGCGTCGATGCCGTCTGCGCTGGTGCCGGAAATCAGGCCGACGAACAGCCCCGCGGCGGGGGCCTGCGTGTTTGCGGGCACTTCAGGCCTCAGGTCAGGCCTCAGGCCTTGGTCTTCTTCTTGGTGGCCAGCGCGCGCGACATCGGGTTCGGGGTCGGCGTGGCGTCGGCGTAGATGATGTTCTCGACCTGACGGATGCGCGCCAGCGCGACACCGGTCTGCGAGCGGAACTGCGCCAGCGCCGCACCGCTCAGCGGCTCCGGCGGCGGCATGGTGATCGACAGCGGATTGCGGTGCACGCCGTTGACCCGGAATTCGTAATGCAGGTGCGGGCCGGTCGACATGCCGGTGCTGCCGACGTAGCCGATCACCGTGCCCTGGGCGATGCGCTGGCCCGGACGGATCTTGCCGATCCGCGACATGTGCCCGTACAGCGTGGTGTAGCCGCGGCCGTGGTCCAGGACCACCGCGTTGCCGTAGCCGCCCATCCAGCCGGCCGTCTGCACCCGCGCGTCGCCGGCGGCCATGATCGGGGTGCCGCTGCCGGCCGCGTAGTCCACGCCCTTGTGCATGCGCATGCGGCCCAGCACCGGGTGGCGGCGTGCGCCGAAGCCCGAGCTCAGGCGCGCGTACGGGATCGGCATGCGGATGAAGCTCTTCTTCAGCGGACGGCCGTCGCCGGTGAAGTACTCGGATTTGCCGTTGCGCTCGAAACGGAAGCCGGTGTGCAGCTTGCCGTCGCTGGTGAAGGTCGCCGCCAGCACCGGGCCGGTGCTGACCAGCTCGCCTTCGCGCCAGGTCTGCTCGACCACCACGCTGAAGCGGTCGTTGGCGCCGACGTCTTCGTTGAAGTCGATGTCGTACTTGAAGATGTCGTCGGTCAGCGTGCGGATGTTGTTGGGGCTCAGGCCGACCTTGCGCGCCGAGCGGAACAACGAAGAACCGACCTTGCCGCTGAGCACCACGGTGCGGGTTTCGCTCGGGCGCGCGATCACCTTCTGGTAGATCTTGCCGCCGTCCAGGCTCAGTTCGATCTGATGGCTGTCGTCGCGGTCGTAGCGGAAGCTGCGCAGCGTGCCGTTGACCGGCATGTCGAAGGCCAGTTCGGTGCCCGGCTTCATCCGGGTCAGCGCCTGCTTGGCGCCCGGCTGCTCGAGGATCTGCTGCATGGTCGCGGTCGGGATGTCCAATTGCTTGAACACCGAGCCCAGGGTCTGGCCGCGGTCGACCCGCACCAGCTGCCAGCTGTCGCCGGTCTGGCCCTTGGCGCGCGCCAGCGGAAGCGGCGGCAGCGCCAAGGCCAGCGACTGGCGCGCGGCGTGCAGCGGCTTGGCGTTGCCCGGGCTGAAGCCCGGCACGATCGCCAGCACCAGCATGCCCATGGTCGCGAACAGGCTGGCCTGCACCCATTGGCGGCGCGACCAGCGGCCGGTGAATCCATCGGAAAGATGACGTGCCAGCACCGGTCGGTGCAGAGCGGCCTCACGCAGTGCCTTCAGGCGTTCGCGCCGGTCCGAACCGGAATCGGGTGCGGTCATCGATGGAATCCCCTGCAAAAGGTGTGAAGGCTGCGTAGCGGCGTTACCATAGACATGCGAGCAACGTGCGTCAAACCCTTGACCTGAATAGGGTTTTTGTCCGCAGGTCATTGCGGTAAGTTTTAACTCCCTGTTAACTCCATTCATAGACCGCGGTCGCAATTCGGCGTCCGCGTCCGCCACGCGAGCCCTCCCTTTGTCCGCTTCCAGCCCCGCCTCCGTCCAAGACGCCCTAGACCTGATCCGCCGCGGCACCGACGAGATCCTCAAGCTCGACGAGCTCGAGGCCCGTCTCAAGCTCGGCCGCCCCCTGCGGATCAAGGCCGGCTTCGACCCGACCGCCCCCGACCTGCACCTGGGCCATACCGTCCTGCTCAACAAGATGCGGCAGTTCCAGGACCTGGGGCATCAGGTGATCTTCCTGATCGGCGACTTCACCGGAATGATCGGCGACCCGACCGGCAAGAACGTCACCCGCAAGCCGCTGACCCGCGAGGACGTGCTGGCCAACGCCCAGACCTACTCCGACCAGGTGTTCAAGGTCCTGGACCGCGACAAGACCGAGGTCCGCTTCAACTCCGAGTGGTTCGGCAGGATGAGCGCGGCCGACATGATCAAGCTGGCCGGCCAGCACACGGTCGCGCGCATGCTCGAACGCGACGATTTCGCCAAGCGCTACGCCGCCCAGCAGTCGATCGCGATCCACGAATTCCTGTATCCCCTGGTGCAGGGCTACGACTCGGTCGCGCTGGAGTGCGACGTCGAGCTCGGCGGCACCGATCAGAAGTTCAATCTGCTGATGGGCCGCGGCCTGCAGGAGCACCACGGCCAGCCGGCCCAGGTCGTGTTGACCATGCCCCTGCTGGAAGGCCTTGACGGCGTGGCCAAGATGTCCAAATCGCTGGGCAACTACATCGGCATCAACGAACCGGCGATCGATATCGTCCAGAAGACCATGCGCATCGACAACGCCCTGATGTGGCGCTGGATCGAACTGCTCAGCTTCGACATCGGTCCGGCCGACGCGCGCGCGCTGCGGGCGGAGTACGACGCGATGGAGGGCGACGACCGCCAGGGCGCGTTCGCGACCGGCATCAAGCTGCGCCTGGCCGAAGAGCTCGCCGCGCGTTTCGACGGCAGCGACGCGGCCCGGCGCGCCGTACTGGCGTGGCAGAACATCAATGCCTCGCGCGGCGCCGGCGTCGATCGGGACCTGCTGGAAGCGCGGGAAATAGCTGTTTCCGTCGAAGGGCTGCGCATCGCCGCCCTGCTTACCGCGGCCGGACTCACGCCCAGCAACTCCGAGGCGAACCGCAAGCTCAAGGAGCGCGCCGTGCGCGTCGACAACGAGTTGATCGAAGACCCGCAGCGCTCCTTCATCGCCGGTTTCGACGGCCTGCTCGCGGTGGGCAAGCGCGTCGTGCGCGTGCGTTTGCTCGCCGGCTGACGCTTGCGCAAAAGATTTCGCGAAAAACTTTAAGGAAATCGCGAAAACGCTCTTCCCAAATCCGTTGTGCATGTGCACAATGCGCGCCCCGCTGAGACGCTTTACTGATCGACGCGGGGCGCAGCGAAAGCGGTGACGAAATCGGTTGACGAATTCGAAGCCTGCTGTAAGATGCGCGGCCCACTAGACGGGACGGCCGAACGGCCTGAACGGAAGTCGGGAAGCGGTAAGAAAAAAGGTTTCGCAGGGTGTTGACGGTCGCGAAATCTGCTGTAAGATGCGCGGCT
>NZ_LMHF01000010.1:187438-526523 GCF_001427715.1 Lysobacter sp. Root667 | reverse complement strand
AGTCGAAAAAATTTTCGCCGCCCCCCTTCCCAATTCAGATTTGGCTGTGCACAATGCGCGCCCCGCTCACCGGGACGGCCGAACGGCCTGAACGGAAGTCGGGAAGCGGTAAGAAAAAAGGTTTCGCAGGGTGTTGACGGTCGCGAAATCTGCTGTAAGATGCGCGGCTCCCTCGGGCACTTTGGTGACGGGGACGGAACGAGGCGCTGAGGCCGGTTCCGACGATCTTTGACAGTGTGCGCAGGTGACTTGTGCGGGCGTCTGGCCGGTGGATTAGTCCATCCGCAGACGTTCGTGACAGAGTCCAAATGAAGCAAGAAAGCATGCAAATGCGAGTAAACGTGTAATTCGGGCTCAGGAAACGACGACTGCACTCAAAGCATTGACGAGGACTTTTGTCCGAGTCGCAATACTTAAGTGAAGAGTTTGATCCTGGCTCAGAGTGAACGCTGGCGGCAGGCCTAACACATGCAAGTCGAACGGCAGCACAGGAGAGCTTGCTCTCTGGGTGGCGAGTGGCGGACGGGTGAGGAATGCGTCGGAATCTGCCTATTTGTGGGGGATAACGTAGGGAAACTTACGCTAATACCGCATACGACCTACGGGTGAAAGTGGGGGACCGCAAGGCCTCACGCAGATAGATGAGCCGACGCCGGATTAGCTAGTTGGCGGGGTAAAGGCCCACCAAGGCGACGATCCGTAGCTGGTCTGAGAGGATGATCAGCCACACTGGAACTGAGACACGGTCCAGACTCCTACGGGAGGCAGCAGTGGGGAATATTGGACAATGGGCGCAAGCCTGATCCAGCCATGCCGCGTGTGTGAAGAAGGCCTTCGGGTTGTAAAGCACTTTTGTCCGGAAAGAAAACCTTTCGATTAATACTCGGAGGGAATGACGGTACCGGAAGAATAAGCACCGGCTAACTTCGTGCCAGCAGCCGCGGTAATACGAAGGGTGCAAGCGTTACTCGGAATTACTGGGCGTAAAGCGTGCGTAGGTGGTTTGTTAAGTCTGATGTGAAAGCCCTGGGCTCAACCTGGGAACTGCATTGGAAACTGGCTTACTAGAGTGCGGTAGAGGGTAGTGGAATTCCCGGTGTAGCAGTGAAATGCGTAGATATCGGGAGGAACATCTGTGGCGAAGGCGACTACCTGGACCAGCACTGACACTGAGGCACGAAAGCGTGGGGAGCAAACAGGATTAGATACCCTGGTAGTCCACGCCCTAAACGATGCGAACTGGATGTTGGGAGCAACTTGGCTCTCAGTATCGAAGCTAACGCGTTAAGTTCGCCGCCTGGGAAGTACGGTCGCAAGACTGAAACTCAAAGGAATTGACGGGGGCCCGCACAAGCGGTGGAGTATGTGGTTTAATTCGATGCAACGCGAAGAACCTTACCTGGCCTTGACATCCACGGAACTTTCCAGAGATGGATTGGTGCCTTCGGGAACCGTGAGACAGGTGCTGCATGGCTGTCGTCAGCTCGTGTCGTGAGATGTTGGGTTAAGTCCCGCAACGAGCGCAACCCTTGTCCTTAGTTGCCAGCACGTAATGGTGGGAACTCTAAGGAGACCGCCGGTGACAAACCGGAGGAAGGTGGGGATGACGTCAAGTCATCATGGCCCTTACGGCCAGGGCTACACACGTACTACAATGGTAGGGACAGAGGGCTGCAAACCCGCGAGGGCAAGCCAATCCCAGAAACCCTATCTCAGTCCGGATTGGAGTCTGCAACTCGACTCCATGAAGTCGGAATCGCTAGTAATCGCAGATCAGCATTGCTGCGGTGAATACGTTCCCGGGCCTTGTACACACCGCCCGTCACACCATGGGAGTTTGTTGCACCAGAAGCAGGTAGCTTAACCTTCGGGAGGGCGCTTGCCACGGTGTGGCCGATGACTGGGGTGAAGTCGTAACAAGGTAGCCGTATCGGAAGGTGCGGCTGGATCACCTCCTTTAGAGATGTAACTAAGATGGGCGATTGCCTGTCAGACGTCCGCACAAGTGACCTGCATTCAGAGTTCCCGGCCCCGTCCGAAAGGGTGGCGTGCCGCGGGAGCGTCCCATGTTTTATGGGGCTTTAGCTCAGCTGGGAGAGCACCTGCTTTGCAAGCAGGGGGTCGTCGGTTCGATCCCGACAAGCTCCACCAAAACCAGCCAGCGCAACACTTATGGGTCTGTAGCTCAGGTGGTTAGAGCGCACCCCTGATAAGGGTGAGGCCGGTGGTTCGAGTCCTCCCAGACCCACCACCAAGTGGAAGTTGCTTCCGGACACTCTGAATGATCTGCGCACACACCAAGATTTGAAGCGATCGGGCGCTGAAGCCCGCATCGTGTTCTTTGAAAACTGGGACGTAGCGAGCGTTTTGAGACGAATGTCCATGACGTGTCGTAGAGGCTAAGGCGAGTGCCGAGAGGCACTTTATTAATTGAGTCGTTATATTCGAGTCCGGGCTTTGTACCCCTGGACCCGTATAGTTCCAAGGCAACTTGGGGTTATATGGTCAAGCGAATAAGCGCACACGGTGGATGCCTTGGCGGTCAGAGGCGATGAAGGACGTGACAGCCTGCGAAAAGCGTGGGGGAGCTGGCAATAAGCATTGATCCCGCGATGTCCGAATGGGGAAACCCACTCCGCAAGGAGTATCGTGCAGTGAATACATAGCTGTACGAAGCGAACCCGGTGAACTGAAATATCTAAGTAACCGGAGGAAAAGAAATCAACCGAGATTCCCTAAGTAGTGACGAGCGAACGGGGAGCAGCCCTTAAGTTGAG
Source organism: Lysobacter sp. Root667 (assembly GCF_001427715.1). Classification (NCBI taxonomy): domain Bacteria; kingdom Pseudomonadati; phylum Pseudomonadota; class Gammaproteobacteria; order Lysobacterales; family Lysobacteraceae; genus Lysobacter; species Lysobacter sp. Root667. The sequence continues at coordinate 523,746 of NZ_LMHF01000010.1, read as the reverse complement.
TAAGGTTTAGCAAAACGAGCTGGAAAGCTCGGCCATAGACGGTGACAGCCCGGTATGCGAAAGACCTCATTCAATGAAATCGAGTAAGGCGGGGCACGAGAAACCCTGTCTGAATATGGGGGGACCATCCTCCAAGGCTAAATACTCCTGACCGACCGATAGTGAACCAGTACCGTGAGGGAAAGGCGAAAAGAACCCTGGTGAAGGGAGTGAAATAGACCCTGAAACCGTGTGCGTACAAGCAGTAGGAGCCCGCAAGGGTGACTGCGTACCTTTTGTATAATGGGTCAGCGACTTACTGTTCGTGGCGAGCTTAACCGTATAGGGGAGGCGAAGGGAAACCGAGTCTGATAAGGGCGCATAGTCGCGGGCAGTAGACCCGAAACCGGGTGATCTAGTCATGCCCAGGGTGAAGGTTGAGTAACATCAACTGGAGGCCCGAACCCACTCCCGTTGCAAAGGTAGGGGATGAGGTGTGATTAGGAGTGAAAAGCTAATCGAACCCGGAGATAGCTGGTTCTCCTCGAAAGCTATTTAGGTAGCGCCTCGGACGAATACTACTGGGGGTAGAGCACTGTTATGGCTAGGGGGTCATTGCGACTTACCAAACCATGGCAAACTCCGAATACCAGTACGTACTATCCGGGAGACACACGGCGGGTGCTAACGTCCGTCGTGAAAAGGGAAACAACCCAGACCCACAGCTAAGGTCCCAAATTCATCGCTAAGTGGTGAACGATGTGGAAAGGCACAGACAGCCAGGAGGTTGGCTTAGAAGCAGCCACCCTTTAAAGAAAGCGTAATAGCTCACTGGTCGAGTCGGTCTGCGCGGAAGATTTAACGGGGCTAAGCGATGAACCGAAGCTTGGGGTGCACAACTTGTTTGTGCGCGGTAGAGGAGCGTTCCGTAAGCCGATGAAGGTGGATTGAGAAGTCTGCTGGAGGTATCGGAAGTGCGAATGCTGACATGAGTAACGATAATGCGGGTGAAAAGCCCGCACGCCGAAAGCCCAAGGTTTCCTTGCGCAACGTTAATCGACGCAGGGTGAGTCGGCCCCTAAGGCGAGGCAGAAATGCGTAGTCGATGGGAAGCTGGTTAATATTCCAGCACCTCGCGTAAGTGCGATGGAGGGACGGAGAAGGTTAGGTCTACCCGGCGTTGGTTGTCCGGGAGAAAGCAGGTAGGTGTGGGTCTTAGGCAAATCCGGGACCCTTTAACACCGAGCAGCGAGACGAGCTCATTAGAGCGAAGTGACTGATACCACGCTTCCAGGAAAAGCTCCTAAGCTTCAGCTTACGCAGACCGTACCGTAAACCGACACAGGTGGGCAGGATGAGAATTCTAAGGCGCTTGAGAGAACTCGGGTGAAGGAACTAGGCAACATGGCACCGTAACTTCGGGAGAAGGTGCACCCCTCTTGGTGGCTCATGCGAGCTACAGCTGAGAGGGGTCGCAGTGACCAGGCCGCTGCGACTGTTTATCAAAAACACAGCACTCTGCAAACACGAAAGTGGACGTATAGGGTGTGACGCCTGCCCGGTGCTGGAAGGTTAATTGATGGGGTCAGCCGCAAGGCGAAGCTCTTGATCGAAGCCCCAGTAAACGGCGGCCGTAACTATAACGGTCCTAAGGTAGCGAAATTCCTTGTCGGGTAAGTTCCGACCTGCACGAATGGCGTAACGACAGCGGCGCTGTCTCCACCCGAGACTCAGTGAAATTGAAATCGCTGTGAAGATGCAGCGTTCCCGCGGCAAGACGGAAAGACCCCGTGAACCTTTACTATAGCTTTACATTGAACGTTGAGTTCGTCTGTGTAGGATAGGTGGGAGGCTATGAAACCATGGCGCTAGCTGTGGTGGAGCCATCCTTGAAATACCACCCTGTCGTGCTTGACGTTCTAACCTAGGCCCGTAATCCGGGTCGGGGACCATGTATGGTGGGTAGTTTGACTGGGGCGGTCTCCTCCCAAAGTGTAACGGAGGAGCACGAAGGTACGCTCAGCGCGGTCGGACATCGCGCACTGTGTGCAAAGGCATAAGCGTGCTTGACTGCAAGATCGACGGATCAAGCAGGTACGAAAGTAGGTCTTAGTGACCCGGTGGTTCTGTATGGAAGGGCCATCGCTCAACGGATAAAAGGTACTCCGGGGATAACAGGCTGATACCGCCCAAGAGTTCATATCGACGGCGGTGTTTGGCACCTCGATGTCGGCTCATCACATCCTGGGGCTGTAGTCGGTCCCAAGGGTATGGCTGTTCGCCATTTAAAGTGGTACGCGAGCTGGGTTCAGAACGTCGTGAGACAGTTCGGTCCCTATCTGTCGTGGGCGTTGGAGATTTGAGAGGGGCTGCTCCTAGTACGAGAGGACCGGAGTGGACGAACCTCTGGTGTTCCGGTTGTCACGCCAGTGGCATTGCCGGGTAGCTATGTTCGGAAGCGATAACCGCTGAAAGCATCTAAGCGGGAAGCGCGCCTCAAGATGAGATCTCCCGGGACTTTAAGTCCCCTAAAGGAACCATCAAGACTAGGTGGTTGATAGGCAGGGTGTGTAAGTGCAGCAATGCATTGAGCTAACCTGTACTAATGATCCGTGTGGCTTGACCATATAACCTCAAGTTGCTTTGGTCTCCACGATATGTTTGACGACATTCGTACGCTTCTTTGAAGTAAACTTCGCTACGTCCCAACTTATTCGCCGATGACGGGCAATACTCCGTCTGAAGCAACCCAACGAGAGCGTGTGCGCGACTCAGTTCATCGAGACCCGCGACCCTCCACCCTCTCCCTGGTGATAATAGCTGTGTGGAACCACCCGATCCCATTCCGAACTCGGAAGTGAAACGCACATGCGCCGATGGTAGTGTGGCCTAAGCCATGCAAGAGTAGGTCATCGCCAGGGGCTTTATCCGAAGGCCGGTTCCCGCAAGGGGGCCGGCCTTCACCTTTTGGGCGAACGAGAATCGGCGTTGGCCGATATGCCCTGCCGGTGGGCGGAGATAATCCGCGTGAATCCACACGCATCCGCGCGAGCCGGGGGCGAGATAATCGCTGCGGTGATCGTGAACCACCCACCCACGCCGGCTAATGCCGGCGTTTGTGTTTGCGGGACCGGAAAACATACCGGCGTCCTTCGTCCCTGCCGGATGGCGGGCCGAACCGCCTGCTGTGGGAGCGGCGTGAGCCGCGATGGCAATGAAGCGACGACGTCGTTCGGTGATGGCGATCGCGGCTTACGCCGCTCCCACAGGAAGCGGCGCGGCGGGGGGAGCACGGCCGTGGCCCATGTCGTTCCTATCCCAAAGCGGAAGGCGCCGCGTGGAGATCGCGGTCGCGGCTTACGCCGCTCCTACCCCAAAGCGGAAGGCGCACAGTGGGGCACTTAACAAAAATGCCGGCTTGCGCCGGCATTTCTCGTTTCGGGACCAGGCATCGTGGTTACCGCGGAGCCGAGGAGTCCTTNAGGCGCACAGTGGGGCACTTAACAAAAATGCCGGCTTGCGCCGGCATTTCTCGTTTCGGGACCAGGCATCGTGGTTACCGCGGAGCCGAGGAGTCCTTGGCTCGCAAGGTCACCACCAGCACATCCCGGTGCGCGGGCAGCTCCGGGTCCAGCGGGGTTACCGCGGTCACGCCGTGGAACACGCGGCTGTCGTCGACCAGGGCTGCGTCCAAGGGCGCGGTCAGAGTGAAGCTGCCCAGCTCGGTGCCGTCCTCGGCATGGATCGAGGTCGTGCCGCTGAGGATGTTCTGACGATCGATCAGCAGCACCAGCACGTAGTCCACGCCATCGCGATGCACGCCTTCCGGGGTCGGCTGGCCGGCCTGGTCGCTGCGCGCCTCGATCCGGAATTGATGCACCTCGATATGCCAGCCGCTGACCGCCGGCGCCAAGGCGCCGAAGAAGTCGCGGCAGAACCCGATGATCCGGCGCAGGCTGTCGCCGTCGCCGATCGCGGGCAGGATCGGCTCGAACCAGCGTTCGATGTCGCCCTGCAGCGTGTTGTAGTCCAGGCTCTGGTAGTGCGGCTGGTGCGCTTCGCGGCGCAGTGCGCCCTCGGTATCGGCGGAGTACACGGCATAACGGCGGCGACGGTCGCGGCCGTGGCGTGCCAGGTAGACGTCGGGGCCGAGGTCGTTCCAGCTGTCGGCGAACGCGGTCCAGTCCTTCCAGGCGCCGCCGCTTTCGAGCAGGCCGCGCATGGTCTGCGCTTCGACGAAGCGGAAGCCGTCGTGTTGCAGTCCGGATTCGAGATCGCGGATGGTATCGGTGACGCCGGAAGTCATTGCGGAAGCCTTGACGTAGCTAGCTGGGCGCTCGGCTGGGCCGCAGCGGAAGCTGCGACGGATCCTGTCCGCCGCAACGGGAGATCACACCTGCGCGATGGCCGCGGCCTTCAGCGCGGCCAGTACCAGCAAGGCGATCACGCAACCATAGCCGACGACCCACACCAGGCTGCGCAGACCGTGCTTGTCGGCCAGATACAGCACGCCGTGCAGCACGCGCATGACCACGAACGTCAGCGCCAGCGCGGCGATGTGCGCGTGGGCGACGCCTGCGAGCTGGGCCAAGACCACGCCGGCGGCGAACGGTGCGAAGGCCTCGTAGGCGTTGAGCTGGGCGGCGTTGGCGCGGATACAACGCGGGTTGTCCTGACGCGCCTGCCAGCCGCGCGGATCGCGATTGTTGTAGCGCTGCCCGCTGCCTTTGGCGATCGACACCCACAGGTACGGCAACAAGGCGGCGATCAACACGCACCAGTAGGCCAGGGCCAGGGTCATGGGCAGGGTCCGTCCAGGAAGATGTAGCGAAGCCTAGCGGAAAAGCCGCGCGGGCGAGGGGATGCGGGGCGCTGCGGCTGTTGGAGGCGGCGAACGGGCCGGTTCGGTGGCGTTCGTGGAGCACGGTCGCCGTTGATACCGGCCCTCACCCCAACCCTCTCCCGCTAGCGGGAGAGGGGGCGGATCCAAGGTTGTGGCTTATTTGCCCGCAGGCTGCATCAGCTTCTCGTGCGCGGCGCGGAAGGCGTTGCCTTCGTACCAGTTCGGCCATTGCTCGTTGCCGGCCAGGGTCTTGCCGACGCCGTACAGCGCGTCCAGGTCCTGGATCACGCCGTCCATCTTCCAGCCTGGATCGAACTGGTCGGCGGGCTTGTGGTAACGCTGGTCGCGGTAGTCGGTGTTGGCCTTCTGTCCGGCCACGGTACCGCCGTCGATCAGGTCGTCGCCGCCCTTGGCGTACAGCGCCGGCACGCCGGCTTTGGCGAAGTTGAAATGGTCGGAGCGGAAATAGAAGCCGTCTTCGGGCGTGGCCTCGGCGTGCAGGGTGCGGCCCTGCGTGCCGACGGTGGCTTTGAGGATGTCCTCGAGCTCGGAACTGCCGTAGCCGATCACCGTCATATCGCGCGCCTTGCCGATCACCGGCATCGCATCGAGGTTGATCACCGCGACGGTCTTGTTGAGCGGCACGGTCGGATGGGCGACGTAATACTTCGAACCGAGCAGGCCGGATTCCTCCAGCGTCACCGCGACGAACAGCAGCGAGCGGTCCGGCGGCGGGGTCTGCTTGGTGAAGGCTTCGGCGATTTCGAGGATGCCGGCCACGCCGGTGGCGTTGTCGATCGCGCCGTTGTAGATCGTGTCCTGCGCGGCGGCCTGGGCCTTCGCGTCGGCGCCGTGGCCTTCGTGACCGCCCTTGTCGGCGTGGTTGCCCAGATGATCCCAATGCGCCATGTAGACGATCGCTTCGTCCGGACGCTTGGCGCCGTCCAGGCGCGCGATCACGTTGCGCGAGGACTTCTCGCTGATCGTGCTCTTGAGATCGATCGAGGCCTTGGCCTGCAGCGGAATCGCCTTGAAGCCGGGCTTGCCCGCGGCCTGGTAGAGCGCGTCCAGATCCTGGCCCAGGTCGGCGAGCAGCTTGCGCGCGGCGTCGCCGGTGATCCAGCCCTGCACCGGCAGGCGCGGTTCCGGATCGTCCTTGGCCGGCAGATCGAACTGCGCACCCGACCACGAGTTCTGGACCACGTCCCAACCGTAGGATGCGCCCTCGCTGTCGTGGATGATCAGCGCCGCGGCGGCGCCCTGGCGTGCGGCCTCTTCGAACTTGTAGGTCCAGCGGCCGTAGTAGGTCATCCGCTTGCCTTCGAAGAGCTTGGCGTCCTGGCTGTGGAAACCCGGGTCGTTGACGAACATGACGACGGTCTTGCCCTTGACGTCGATGCCGGCGTAGTCGTTCCACTTCTGTTCCGGCGCGTTGACGCCGTAGCCGACGAACACCAGGTCGCTGGCGTCGATCTTCACTTCCGGCTTGCCGGTGCGCGTGCCCACGACCATGTCGCTGCCGAACTTGAGCTCGCGCGCCTGTCCCTTGACGTCGAGCTTGAGCACAGCGGATTCGTCGGCCGTGGTTTCGACCATCGGCACGGTCTGGAAGTAGCTGTCGCCGTTGCCCGGCTTCAGGCCCAGGCGCTTGAACTGCGCTTCCAGGTACTGGACGGTCTTCTCTTCGCCGGCGCTGCCCGGCGCGCGGCCTTCGAACTCGTCGGAGGCCAGCACTTTGACGTGTTCTGCGAAGTCGGCGGCGTTGATCACCGCATCGAAGGCATGGCCGGGAGCCGCCGGTGCGGCGGCCTGCGGTGCGGCGGCGGTCGGCGCTTCGGCCGGGGGTTTGCTGCAGGCGGTCGCGGCGAGCGCGGCGGCGAGCACCGAGGTGGCGGTCAGCCAGGGAGTGGCGTGGTACGGCGTGCGGGACATGGGAACTCCGGGACGGCCGGCATCGGCGGAATCCCCATTCTATGTCCCGATGCGGGCCCGGGACCTGACCGCTATCGTGAATACGCGGTCGGGTCCGGGCCGTTCAGCTAGCGCGGCGATTGCTACGCGGCGATCACCGGCTCGGCGGCGTGTCGCCGGAATAGCGCACCGCGGTGGCGCCGGTGACCGCACCGATCTTCGCCGTCGAATGCACGTACAGGTCCACCTCGCGCTTGAACACCAGGGCGCCGTCGACCTGCGCGTTCGGTCCGATGATCACGCGCGGATTGCGGCGGTTGCTGGAGAACAGCTGGAAATTGGGCTTGTCGTAGGTGATGCCGCCCTTGACGTGCGAGCCGGCGCCGACGGTGAGGTCGCCGTTGACGGTCTTGATGCCCTGCGACACGTCGGTGTCGACCAGGCCGATCGAGCCGTTCACGGTCTCGACGCCGCCGCGGATCGTACCGCCGCGATCGACGAAGATGCTGCCGTTGACGGTGCTGACGCCGTCGTTCATCAGCACATTGCGGGCGACGCGGATGCCGCCGTTGACCGTCTGCAGGCCACCGGCCTGGACGTTCTCGGCGACGGTAACGCTGCCGTTGACGGTTTCGGCATCGCCAAGGCGGGCGCCGGCACCGACGCGGATGCTGCCGTTGACGGTGGTCAGGTCGCCGTACTTCTGGCCGGCTTCGGCGTTGATGCTGCCGTTGACCTTTTCGACATCCTGGTCGGAGGCGAAAGCCGGGGCGGCGGCGACGGACAGGGCCAGCGTTAGGGCGAGGGCGAAGCGGTTGCGGATCATGGGCGGGGTCCTTGGAAGTTCCCGTTGGGCGGGCTCGTAACAATAGATGCGATGGGCACGGTACAGGTTTAAGCCATCGTCGATGCGCTCGGCGCGTGTCCTTCGTAATGCCGTTGCGGGCCGCTCCGCTACAATCGGGCAACCGCAACGCCGGCTCCGGCCCCTTCATTAGGAAACGCGACGTGCCATCCCCCTCCGCGCGCCCCCACCCCGTGGTCCTGCTGATCCTGGACGGCTGGGGCCATCGCGACGACCCGGCCGACAACGCCCTGGCCCAGGCCGAGCTGCCGAACTGGCGGGCGCTGCTGGCCACTGAGGCGCATACCCTGATCCACACCGAAGGCCGCCACGTCGGCCTGCCGGACGGGCAGATGGGCAATTCCGAGGTCGGCCACATGAACCTCGGCGCCGGCCGCATCGTCTACCAGGACCTGACCCGGATCGATGCCGCGATCCAGGACGGCAGCTTCTACGCCAACGACGAGCTGCGCGCCGCCTGCGCCGCGGCCAAGGCCTCCGGCGGCAGCCTGCACGTGATGGGCCTGCTTTCGCCCGGCGGCGTGCACAGCCACGAGCAGCACATCTTCGCGATGCTGGAACTCGCGCACCGCGAAGGCGTGCCGCGGGTCGCCGTGCATGCCTTCCTCGACGGCCGCGACATGCCGCCCCGATCGGCCGCGCCCAGCCTGGCGCGCCTGCAGGCGGTCTGCGACCGTCTCGGCAACGCCCACATCGCCTCGGTCAGCGGCCGCTACTACGCCATGGATCGCGACCAGCGCTGGGACCGGCAGCGCCGCGCCTGGGATGCGATCGTCGAAGCGGCCAGCGAGCATCGCGCCGCCGATGCCCAGACCGCGCTGGCGCAGGCCTACGAGCGCGGCGAAAACGATGAGTTCGTGGCCCCGACCGTGATCGACGGCGCGCGGCCGATGAACGACGGCGACGCGGTCGTGTACATGAACTTCCGCGCCGACCGCGCCCGTCAGCTGACCGCGGCCTTCGTCGACCCCGACTTCTCCGGCTACGAACTGCGCCGACCCAAGCTGTCGCGCTTCGTCTGCCTGACCGAGTACGACGCCAAGCTGCCGGCGCCGGTCGCGTACGCGCCCGATGACCTGCGCCACACCCTGGGCGAACTGCTGGCCGAGCACGGCCTCAAGCAGCTGCGCATCGCCGAGACCGAGAAGTACGCGCACGTGACCTTCTTCTTCAGCGGCGGCCGCGAAGATCCCTACGAAGGCGAGACCCGCATCCTGGTGCCCAGCCCCAAGGTCGCGACCTACGACCTGCAGCCGGAGATGAGCTGCCCGGAAGTCACCGCGAAACTGGTCGAGGCGATCCGCTCCGGCGCGATCGACGTCGCCATCTGCAACATCGCCAACCCCGACATGGTCGGCCACACCGGCGATCTCGGCGCGGCGATCCAGGCCGCGCAGGCGGTGGACGTGGCGATCGGCGCGGTCGCCCGGGCCGTGCGCGACAGCGGCGGCGCGCTGCTGATCACCGCCGACCACGGCAACCTGGAAATGATGCGCGACCCGGACACCGGCCAGCCGCATACGGCGCATACGGTCGGCCCGGTGCCGTTGGTCTACCTCGGCCCGCGCCGCGCCGCCTTGCGCGATGGCGGAGCCTTGCGCGATGTCGCGCCGACCATCCTCGACCTGCTCGGCTTGCCGCAGCCGGCGGAGATGACCGGCCGCACGCTGCTGGTGCCGGATGCCGCGACCGAAGGCGGGCTGGTCGCCTGATGCCGACCCTGCGCGCGTTCGCCGTGGCGCTGCTGCTGTCGCTGCTGGCGCTTGCGCCGGCGGCGGCGCAGAACACCAGCCGCGATGCCGAACGCAAGCTCGAGCGCATCAAGAGCGAACTCAAGTCGGTCGCGGACGAGCGCCGCAAGCTCGAAGGCCAGCGCGGCGCGGCCTCCCGCCAGCTGCGCGAGGCCGATGAGAAGGTCGGCCAGTCCAACCGCAGCCTGCGCGACACCGAGCAGCGTCTGGCGCGCGAGCAATCCTCGCTGACGCAGCTGCAACAGCGCCGCGAAACCCTGCAGGGCACGCTGGGCGCGAGGCGCGAAGAACTCAATCGCTTGCTGCGTGCGGCCTATACCCAAGGCGCCGATGCGCCGCTGAAGGTGATGCTGGCGCAGGACAAGGTCGCCGACGCCAACCGCCTGCTCGCCTACCACGGCTATCTGCAGCGCGACCGCGCCCATCGGATCGCGCAGCTGCGCGCCGAGCTGAGCGAACTCGACGCGGTCGAACGCGACATCGTCACCCGCCGCACCGAGCTGGACAGCTCGCGTAAACAACAGCGTGCGCTGCTGGGGCAGCTGCAGAGCGATCGCGAATCGCGCGCCGCCCTGGTCAGCCAGATCAACCAGAAGTACCAGGACCGCAGCAGCCGCGAACGCGCCCTGGGCCGCGACGCCCAGGGGCTGGAAAGCCTGCTCAAGAAGCTGCGCCAGGCCGCCGCGCGCGCCGAAGCGCGGCGCAAGGCCGCGGCCGCACGCGAGGCGCGCGCCGCCGCGCAGACCGGTTCCAAGCAGGGCAGCGCGGCACCGACACGCAAGCCGGTCGTGGTCGCCAGCGCGCCGCCGTTGCAGGTCGGCGGCCTGGGCTGGCCGGTGTCGGGCGCGCTGCTGGCCGGCTACGGCGGCACCATGCCCGACGGCCGCGGCAGCGAAGGCCTGCTGATCGGCGCCAGCGCCGGCGCCACGGTCAAGGCGGTCGGCGACGGCCAGGTGGTCTACGCGGAATGGATGACCGGTTACGGACTGCTGCTGATCGTCGACCACGGCAACGGCTACATGAGCCTGTACGCGCACAACGACGCCCTGCTGCGCAACGTCGGCGACCGCGTCAAACGCGGCGACCCGGTCGCCACCGTCGGCAGCTCGGGCGGCAACGGCCGCCCGGCGCTGTACTTCGAGCTGCGGCGCAACGGACAGCCGGTGAACCCAGGGACCTGGCTGCGGCGCTGAGGGGCGGGGATCGGCTTCCAGCCCCTCCCCGGACCTAGCCTGAATGCTTCGCGCAGCGGTTAACGAAAGCTTCCCGCGGCCTGCCTAACGTGTTCCTATTCGACCACGCGCACCGAGCGAACCCCGATCGCGCCGCGCGGTCCAACCGATATCCGTTTCGGAGTTCCATGCATGCGCCTGCGTCATCCGCCCTCTTTCCGTCCGACCTTGGCGCGAGCCCTGCTGCTGGGCCTGGCGCCGCTGGCGCTGGCCGGCGTGGTCCTGCCCGCCGCGGCCCAGGACAAGCAGCCGCCGGCCACCGCTCCCGAGCCCGCCAAGCCGGCCAAGCCCACTAAGCCCGACGCCAAGCCCGACGCCAAGGACGCTAAAGACGCCAAGGACGAGTCCAAGGTGCCGATCGATGAGATCCGGCGTTATGTCGCGGTCTACAACGCGGTCAAGCAGGCCTACGTCGAGCCGGTCGACGATCGCAAACTGATGCACTCGGCGATCCGCGGCCTGCTGTTCGACCTCGACCCGCACAGCGTCTACCTCGACAAGGTCGCCGCCGACGATTTCGACGAACAGGCGCGCGGCGCCTACGACGGCATCGGCGTCGAACTGCAGCGCCAGGCCGACGGCACGCTGCGGGTGATTGCGCCGATCGACGACACCCCGGCCGCACGCGCCGGGATCAAGGCCGGCGACCTGATCGTCGCCATCGACGGCAAGCCGTTCAAGCCCGATGAAGGCGACAGCTCCGGTCCGCTGCGCGGCGCGCCCGGCAGCAAGGTGGTGCTGAGCATCGTGCGCGAGGGCAAGGACAAGCCCTTCGACGTGACCGTGGCGCGCGAGACCATCCGCATCGCCAGCGTGCGCAGCCGCATGCTCGAACCCGGTTACGGCTACCTGCGCATCAGCGCGTTCCAGGCCGACACCGCCGCCGATTTCGAAACCCAGATCGAGAAGCTCAAGACCCAGGCCGGCGGCAAGCTGCGCGGACTGGTGATCGACCTGCGCAGCAACCCCGGCGGCCTGCTGACCTCGGCGGTGCAGATCGCCGACGACTTGCTGGAGAAGGGCAAGATCGTCAGCACGCGCGGCCGCATCGCGATCAGCGACGCCGAATTCGGCGCGACCCCGGGCGACCGCCTCGACGGCGCGCCGGTGGTGGTGCTGGTCGACGCCGGTTCGGCCAGCGCGTCGGAAGTGCTGGCCGGCGCGCTGCGCGACAACGGCCGCGCGCGCGTGGTCGGCAGCCGCACCTTCGGCAAGGGCTCGGTGCAGACCGTGCTGCCGCTGGACAACGGCGATTCGGTCAAGCTGACCACGGCGCGTTACTTCACGCCCAGCGGCAAATCGATCCAGGCCCTGGGCATCGTCCCCGACGTCGCCCTGCATCCGGCCAAGGAAGCCCCCAACGGCGGCCGCGTCAGCTACAGCGAAGCCAACCTGCCCGGTCACCTGCGCGGCGACGTCGACGACGCGCCGGGCACCAATGCCGGCGAAGTGCTGGAGGGCGACGCGCCGATCACCGCCGCATTGGCGGAACTGAAGAAGCCGGCGGTGGCGAAGGCGGAAGACGGCGCGACCAAGCGCTAAGCATCCAGACGCGGCCAGATCGCGACGCCGCCAGATCGCGCGCACCCGCTTCGACGCATGCGAAAACGCCCGGCTCAAGCCGGGCGTTTTCGTATTCGGATGCGTCGTCGTTCTCGACTGCGAGCGGTCGGTCAACCGGCGATCGCGGCGCCCGTCACGGCGAGGTCCAGGCGTTGCGGCGGTGGCGCCTCGCTCATCGCATGGGCGCTGTACGGCGCGTCGGCGTCAGCGCGGTTTCGCCGGCAGCGGGAACGGCGTGACCACCTTCTCGCCGGTCGCCGCATCGCGGATCGCCGACTGGCCTTTGCGCTCGACCTCCTCGATGCGCACGATGCTGTGCATCGGCAGATGCAGCATGCGGGTGTTGCCGAACTCGTCGCGCAGGCGCTCTTCGGTCGGATCGACGACCAGGCCTTCGTGCACGTCGAACACCAGCTCGCCGACTTCGGTGAACCCCCAAAGCGCGCCGGAGGCCACGTGCCGCGCATACAGCTCGTAAACCTTGCCGGCGTTGAGGAAGGTGACTTTGTAGAGCGTCTTGGCCATGGCGGGTGTCGATGGAGAGGGGCGGGCGGGCCGCGTTCGCGGCGATCTCGCTGGGTATAACGAAAGTAGGGTCGCGGCCGTGACTTGCAAGGCTGCGCCGCGCTCAGAAGCCGCGCCGCCGCCGCATCCGCCGGGCGATGCCCGCGCGCGCGATCAGCGCGAACGCGCCGCCGAAGGCGAAGCCGGCCAGATGCGCCGACCATGCCACCGCGCCGAAGGCCGGGCCGATGAAGGTGAACACCACTTGCAGCAGCGCCCACACCCCGATCAGCAGCGGCGCCGGCACCTTCACGAACTGCAGGAACAACCCCAGCGGCACCACCACTCCGAGCTTGGCCCCCGGGAACAGGGCCAGGTAGGCGCCGATCAGGGCCGAGACCGCGCCGCTGGCGCCGATGATCAGCCGGTCCGGGGTGCCGATCGCGATCACCGCGGCCAGATTGGCGACCGCGCCGCCGCACAGGAACAGGGCCAGGAACCGCCAGGGCCCCATGGTCCGCTCCGCCGGCAGGCCGAAAATCAGCAGGAACACCAGGTTGCCGAGCAGATGCGCCCAGTCGGCATGCAGGAACAGGGCGCTGAACAGGCGCAGGCCGCTGCCGTCGCGGATCGCGTCCCACCAGGCCGACGGGCTGGACAGGCCGCCCGAGAGCGCCCCCCATTCCAGCATCAGCCGGCGCTCCTCCGTGTCCGGCAGCAAGGCCGAACCGATGAAACACAGCCACAGCGCTGCGAACAGCAGGGGGGTGGCCCAGCGCAGGGGTGCCTTTTCGCGGGAGGGGATGGCGATGAACATCGGTCGGGGCGTCGCGTATTCCAGTCCGGCCGGTACGAACAGGGGGAAACCGGCACGGCAGAAAGGCAAAAACGGTAGCGGCGAGACGGGCGTCCTATTGTTAGCTTTCAGTTAACGGCCGCGCTATAGTGCATACGGCGTCGTACGTCGGGAGGGGCATTCCGGCGGGCGCGGCTCCGGCACAGCCGGGACCGCAAGGACAGCCGCGGAACACCAAAAATACTCCAATGGAGACTACACGCATGCAACACGCACACCGCTATACGCGCCTGACCGCCCTCGCGCTGGGCATCACTGGCGCCTTGGCCTTTGGCCAAGTCCACGCTTCGGGCTTCCAGCTCAAGGAAAACAGCGTCAAGGCCATGGGTCGCGCGTTCGCCGGCTCCGGCGTGGCCGCGGGCGATAGCTCCGTCGTTGCCAACAACCCGGCGGCGATGACCCAGTTCGAAGGCACCACCTTCCAGGCCGACGTCACCGTCATCGACCTCAACGCCAAGTTCAGCGGCGGCGGTTACGACGTGCTCGGCCGTCCGCTCACCGGCGGCGACGGCGGCGAAGCCGGCGACATGACCCCGGTTCCGGCGATGTCGATCATCCACAAGTTCGATAACGGCCTGTCCGTGGGCGCCATGGTCAGCGCGCCGTTCGGCCTGAAGACCGAATACGACAACGGCTGGGTCGGCCGCTACTACGCCGCCAAGTCCGAGCTCAAGACCGTCGACCTGACCCTGTCGGCCGCGTTCGAGCTGGTGCCCGACCACCTGTCGGTCGGCGCCGGCATCGTCTGGGAAAAGGCCGAGGCCGAGCTCTCGAAGTCGGTCGACTTCGGCACCCTGCTGTTCGGTAACCCGGCAACCCGTCCGCTGCCGTTCGCGCGTCCGCAGGCGTCCGACGGCTTCGCCAAGGTCGAAGGCGACGACACCGGCCTGGGCTGGATCATCGGCGTCAACTTCCGTCCGAACGACAAGCTGGCCATCGGCCTGTCGCACCGTTCGGAAATCGACCACGAGCTGGAAGGCTCGGTCGACTGGACCGTGCCGGGCAACGTCGCCGCCGTGTTCGCCGCGAGCCCGACCACCCGTCCGCTGTTCCAGGACGGCAAGGTTCTGGCCAAGCTGACCACGCCGGCGGTCACCACCGTCAGCGTCGAGTACAAGTTCAACGACCAGTTCTCGCTGATGGCCGACTACTCCGAGACCGATTGGTCGTCGCTGCAGGAAATCCGCATCGACTTCGCCAACCCGGATCCGGATTCGGTCGAGCACTTCGGCTGGGATACCACGCGCTTCATGGCTCTGGGCGGCGAGTACAAGCTCAACGACACCTGGACCCTGCGTGCCGGCTACGCCTACGACGAAACCCCGACCACGTACGCCGCGCGCACCCCGCGCCTGCCGGACGAAGACCGTCGCTGGTACTCGATCGGCGCCACCTGGAACTTCAGCGAGAACCTCGAGCTGAACTTCTCCTACGTGCGCATCGAGCCGGACACCCCGGAGATCGGCATCGTCACCCCGCCGGCGCAGGGCGGCCAGCGTCTGTTCGGTTCCTACGACAGCAACGTGAACCTGTTCGGCGTTTCGGCTCAGTACCACTTCTGATCCGACGCGGCATCGCGACTCGAAAAGCCCCGCTTCGGCGGGGCTTTTTTTGTGCCCGAATGTGGCGCGGATGCGCCGGAGCGCACGCATTTCTTGACAGCGCCCGCGCACGGGTGGACAGATGGTCGCGATGCGCGCGGCGACTCATGGGGAGGCCGCGGGACGTCCGGCCTCCACGGATCGAAGGAGGCCGGGCGCGCCGCATCGTGGACACGCCTGCAACGCAGGCGCCTTGATGGACTAAGGAGACGCTCATGGACTTCGTTTCTCGCTCCGCGCCATTCGTCGCGAACGACGGTGGCGGCAACGCTATGCGTGTGTGCTTGCGCTGGTTATTGATCGTTTTGGCTTTCGTCGTCGCCGCCTTGCCCAGTCGCGAGGCCGCCGCGCAGGCGTGGCTGCTGACCCAGGCCGAACGCAAGGCCTATCTGGAGTACTACGCGCCGGTGATCATGCAGCGCGCCGAAGAGAGCAGCAGCAAGAAGGGCCGCGATTGGATCTCGAACTACGACTTCGACCGCGACGGCAATTTCTCCAACAACCGCTACAGCTGGCCGAACCTGCTGCCGCAGTACATCGCCGCGTCCGCGGCCGGCTCCGGCGCCTATCAGAACTGGCGCATCCGGCCCACGCTGTACGCGTCGGCGATCGAGTACATGGACGGCAACAACAAGGGATTGGTGCTGCTGTACCACGTCTATCATCCGGTCGATAAGAAGGCCAACGAGATCCACGACTGGGAGCGCATCGAGATCGTGGTGCGCGCGGCGACCGGCATACCCGGCGGCGCGGGCGAGTACGTGGGCCACGTCACCATCACCAGCCACAAGGACCACGTGATGCGCAGCAACGGCAGCGCCGACCTGAACTTCATGCAGGTCGCCGGCGGCAAGCACGTGATGATCTGGCAGGCCGACGAGGACAACACCGAGCTCGGCACGCACGGCCACGAGCTGCATTTCGTGCAGGACGCCTACAGCACGATCGCCGCGCGCAGGGCCGCCAACAACTCGGCCGAAGTCGAGGTGACCAACGACGACGACAAATCGGTGCACTACGTGTGGGTGCCGGAAACCTCGTCCGCGGCGGTGTCGGCCTGGGGCGCGAGTGCGATCAATTACGGCAACGCCGCCAGCCTGGCGGCCGGGCGCGACGACACGGTGTCGTGGTCGCTGGTCAAGCGCATCACCTACGAGCTGCAGGACCTCGCCGACATCCACGTCACCCAGTGGTCGGGTTCGGCCTGGTCGACGAACTGGACCACCAACGTCATCGTCGATGTGCTGCTGGACGAGCCGATCGCGAACGAAGCCGGGCAGGTCGAAGTGCCGGCCGGCCTGCAGCGCTTCTATCTGGGATCGCGCGACATCATGAGTTCCAGCCTCACCGACGGCCGCGAAGGCGTGCTCGCCAAGGCCTGGTTCTGGGGCGGCTATTCGGCGGAAACCAATGCCGACACCATCTCCGGCTCCGACAAGCTCGACGGCTACAGCGGCGCCGGGCGCGACAGCTACAACCGCAACCGCGCCGATGCCAGCGGCGACTACGCGTCGCTGGGCAACTATTGGCGTCAGCACGACTTCCTGGTCCACTCCGGCGCCATCGACACCCGCGAGCACTACGAAGCCGGCGTGTGGCTGGGCAACGGCTGGAACCTGCCGCAGAACGGCGGCTTCGACGGCCGCTGGGCGCAGCTGTTCGACGACCGCGTCGCCTACGAGCCGGTCGCGCCCCTGGCCGTGAGCCTGCCGGCGTCGATCCGGGGCTGCGGCGAAACGGTGACGGCGACGGTGCTGGTCTCCGGCGGCTTGCCGCCGTACTCCTACAGTTGGAGCAACGTGCTGTGGCAATCCGGGGCCTCGGCCGAAATCGACGTCGGCGTCCTGGCGACCGTCGTCGTCGGCAGCGCCGACGGACAGAGCGCGACCCGAACCGTCCGCAACACGGCCGGCTGGACCGGCTGCGGCGGAGGTGGCGGCGGCAATCCGATTCCGTAAGCCCTGTCGCGGCCATGCGCTGCGGCGATCGGAAAGATCGCAGTGCGTTTTCCGGGAGCCCCGCATGCAGCGGGGCTCTCTTTGCGACCGGCTCCCGCGCAACAGGGGCCATACGCCGATGCATCGCTGCGGTGTGCTATCGACCTTGCTCGCCGCCGCGTTCAGCCCGCTCGCGCATGCAACTGACCGATGGCGGCGCGAGCATGCCTTACGCGCGTAAGCCGCGGCACCCTCCTGAGCGCGCAAACGAAAAGCCCCGCACTCGGCAGGGCTCTCGTTACTGAGCGATGCGGCGTCGGATCAGTCGCCCAAGGTCAGCAGCGAGGCGTTGCCGCCCGCGGCCGTGGTGTTGACGGTGATCGTCTTCTCGGTGGTGAAGCGCGGCAGGTAGTGCGGGCCACCGGCCTTGGGGCCGGTGCCGGACAGGTTCTGGCCGCCGAAGGGCTGCACACCGACGACCGCGCCGATCTGGTTGCGGTTGACGTAGCAGTTGCCGACCCGCACCCGCGCGCTGATGCGCTCGATGGTTTCGTCGATGCGCGAGTGGATGCCCAGGGTCAGGCCGTAGCCGGTGGCGTTGATCGCGTCGATGACCGCGTCGAGCTGATCGCCCTTCCAGCGGATCACGTGCAGCACCGGGCCGAAGACTTCCTTGTGCAACTGGTCCAGCGACTTCAGCGCGTAGGCGCGCGGGGCGAAGAAGCTGCCGTGGGCGCTGTCGGCGTCGAGCGCGACCTCGCCGATCTTGGTCGCTTCCTTGTCCATGCGCGCGGCGTGATCGACCAGCATCTTCAGCGCGTCTTCGTCGATCACCGGACCGACGTCGGTCGAGAGCAGGCCGGGGTCGCCGACCTTGAGCTCGGCCATCGCGCCGGCCAGCATCGAGGTCACCTTGTCGGCGATGTCTTCCTGCACGAACAGCACGCGTGCGGCCGAGCAGCGCTGGCCGGCCGAGGTGAAGGCCGAGCCGATCGCGTCCTTGACCAGTTGTTCCGGCAGCGAGGACGAGTCGGCGATCAGCGCGTTCTGGCCGCCGGTCTCGGCGATCAGCACGCCGATCGCAGCGTCGCGCGCGGCCAGCGAACGGTTGATCGCGCGCGCGGTGTCGGTGGAGCCGGTGAAGGCCACGCCGGCCACGCGCGGGTCGCGGGTCAGCGCCGCGCCGACGGTGGCGCCGTCGCCGGGCAGGAACTGCAGCACCGCTTCCGGCACGCCGGCTTCGTGCAGCAGCTTGACCGCGTAGTAGCCGATCAGGTTGGTCTGCTCGGCCGGCTTGGCGATCACGCTGTTGCCGGCGGCCAGCGCGGCCGCGATCTGGCCGGCGAAGATCGCCAGCGGGAAGTTCCAGGGGCTGATGCAGACGAACACGCCGCGACCGGACAGGTGCAGGGTGTTGGACTCGCCGGTCGGGCCCGGCAGCGCTTCCGGCGCGAACAGCTTGCGCGCCTGCTGGCCGTAGTAACGCAGGAAGTCGACCGCCTCGCGCACTTCGGCGACGCCGTCGGGGATGGTCTTGCCGGCTTCCTTGGTGCACAGCGCGATGTATTGCGGCATGCGCTGTTCGAGCAGGTCGGCGGCGTGTTCGAGGATCGCGGCGCGGCTGTCGGCCGGGGTCGCGTCCCAGGCTTCCTGCGCGGCGACCGCGTTCTTCAGCGCCAGCTCGACGGTGGCGGCGTCGGCGGCGCGCCACTGGCCGACGGTTTCGCGGCGGTCGGCCGGGTTGGTCACGGCGATGTCCGGGCCGGCGACGTTGGCGCCCGGCACCAGCGGCGCGGCGCGCCAGTCGCCCAGGGCGGCGTTGACCTGCGCGGCCAGGGACTGCAGTTGCTGATCGTTGGCGAGATTGACGCCCATGGAATTGGCCCTTTCCGAACTCTTGTTTGACGCCGCGAAACTGCGGTACAGGTCGACCGGCAGCGGAATGCGCGGGTGGGGAATGCTGTCGAACGCGGACACCGTCTCGACCGGGTCGCGGATCAGTTCGTCGATCGCGATGTCCTCGTCGGTGATGCGGTTGACGAAGCTGGAATTGGCGCCGTTCTCGAGCAGGCGCCGCACCAGGTAGGGCAGCAGGTCCTCGTGCGAGCCGACCGGCGCGTAGACGCGGCAGGGCACGTCCAGGCGATCGGCGGGTATGACCTCGGCGTAGAGGTCGTCGCCCATGCCGTGCAGCTTCTGGAACTCGAAGGCGCGGCCGGCGGCCATGCGGTGCACGGTGGCGATGGTCTGCGCGTTATGGGTCGCGAACATCGGATAGATCGCGTCGCTGGCGTCGAGCATGCGGCGCGCGTTGGCCAGGTAGGACACGTCGGTGTTGGGCTTGCGGGTGAACACCGGGTAGCCGGCCTGACCGTCGACCTGGGCGCGCTTGACCTCGCTGTCCCAGTAGGCGCCCTTGACCAGGCGCACCGGGATGCGGCGGCCGCTGCGGCGGGCGAGGTCGGCGAGGAAGTCGATCACCTCCGGGGCGCGCTTCTGGTAGGCCTGCACGGCCAGGCCGTAGCCCTGCCAGCCGTCCAGCGACTTGTCGGCGTAGGCCGCGGCGATCACGTCCAGCGACATTTCCAGGCGGTCGGCTTCCTCGGCGTCGATGGTGAAGCCGATGCCGTAGCTCTTGGCCAGCTGCGCCAGTTCCAGCACGCGCGGGGTCAGTTCGGCGAATACGCGTTCGCGCTTGGCGTGCTCGTAGCGCGGGTGCAGCGCCGACAGCTTGACCGAGATGCTGGGCGCGGCGAACACGTCGTGCTGCAGGTAGTGGCCGCCGGGGCCGCTCTTGCCGATGGCGTGGATCGCCTGGCGGTAGGCCTCCAGGTAGCGCAGCGCGTCCTTGGTGGTCAGCGCGCCTTCGCCTAGCATGTCGAAGGAGTAGCGGTAGCTGGCGTTGTCGCCCTTCTTGGAACGCGACAGCGCCTCGCCGATGGTGCGGCCCATCACGAACTGGTGGCCCATGATGCGCATCGCCTGGCGCACGGCCAGGCGGATCACCGGTTCGCCGACGCGGCCGATCAGGCGCTTGAAGGCGTTGTGGGCGTCGCGCTTGGTGTCGTCGGCCAGGTCGACCAGGTGGCCGGTCAGCATCAGGCCCCAGGTCGAGGCGTTGACCAGGACCGAATCGGACTGGCCGAGGTGGCGCTTCCAGTCGGCTTCGCCGAGCTTGTCGCGGATCAGCTTGTCGGCGGTGTCCTGGTCGGGGATGCGCAGCAGGGCCTCGGCCACGCACATCAGCAGCACGCCTTCCTCGCTGCCCAGGTCGTACTGGCGCATGAAGGCCTCGATTGCGCCCTGGTTCTGGGCGCGGGCGCGGACCCGGGCGACCAGGTCGGCGGCGGTGCTCTGCGCGGCCTGGCGGTCGGCTTCGGGCAGGCGTGCCTGTTCAAGCAGATGGCGTACGTGTGCGGCTTCGTCGCGGACCCAGGCGGCGGTGATCGCCGCGCGCGGGGCGGCCGGGGCCGGGGGCAGTTCGGGACTGATCAGCGCGCGCGGCGGCGGGCCGTCGGCGGCGTCGGAGGAGGAGTCGATGGTCATTCGGACCGCAGCGCAGCGGAGGGGAGCCGCTTAGTTTAGAGCTTTCGGTCCAATCCGGTCTGTCGCAACCGGGCTGCCGGCGGCGCCGCTCGCGCATCGGACCGCCATGCGGGTGCGAACGGGTCGGTCGCTACGCTACGGTCGGCGTCGTCGAGCGGGCTGCGGCGCGGGCCGCGGAAGCCGCCCGCAGGCTGCTGCGACGGCCGTTGCGGGCCGTTTGCGCAAGGCCCGCAGCGGTTGCGTGAACGCCTCGCGGGTTGCCGCAGAGCGGGTCGGAGGCTACCATTTCGCGGATTATCCGTAGCGCCGTCACCGGCGTGATGGGCCCTGGACGGGGCTCGCCAGCCACCTCCTTCCGGACGGTCCCCCGCGCCAGCACCTGGCCGGGCCGGTGCCGGGAGAGGCAGCCCGCGGAGCAGACAACGCAACCTTCTACGATTTTCGGGGCTCGAACTGATGAAAGCCGGTCGTTTCAAGCAGTGGGCAGTGGGTGTCGCCGCGATGGCGCTGCCGGTCCTTGCATTTGCTCAGGCGGCCGATCCCAAGCCGTGGCAGCTGAACATGGGCCGTGGCGTCACCGCCCAGTCGGTCAACGCGTACGAAGCGCACATGATGGCGCTGTGGATCTGCGTGGCGATCGGCATCCTGGTGTTCGGCGCGATGGCCGTGGCGATGTTCAAGTTCCGCCACTCCAAGGGCGCGGTGGCGGACAAGGACTTCACCCACAGCACCAAGCTGGAAATCATCTGGACCGTGGTCCCGGTCGTGCTGCTGGTGGCGATGGCGTTCCCGGCGACCAGCAAGCTGATCAAGATGTACGACACCCGCCAGTCGCAGATGACCGTCAAGGTCACCGGCTACCAGTGGATGTGGAAGTACGACTACCTGGGCCAGAACGTCTCCTTCACCAGCCGTCTGGACCGCAAGAGCGACCAGCTGCGCCAGGCCAAGCGGACCGTCACCAAGGCCGACCACGAGCATTACCTGCTCGACGTCGACAACGTCCTGGTACTGCCGACCGACACCAAGATCCGCTTCGTGATCACCGCCGACGACGTCATCCACGCGTGGTGGGTGCCGGCGCTGGGCTGGAAGCAGGACGCGATCCCGGGCATCGTCAACGAAGCCTGGACCGAGATCAAAGAGCCGGGCGTGTACCGCGGCCAGTGCGCCGAACTGTGCGGCAAGGACCACGGCTTCATGCCGATCGTCGTGCGCGCCGTGCCCAAGGCCGAGTACCAGCAGTGGCTCGCCGAGCAGAAGGCCAAGAACGCTCCGGCCGCGGCGCCCGCCGCTCCGGCTGCGCCGGCCGAAGCCGCTCCGGCGCCTGCGACGGCCGGCACCCCGAACACCGACGCCACGGCCGCTCCCGCGGTCGCCGGCTGATCGTCAAAGCATTCTCAGAGGTAGGCCATGGCAGCCACGCACCCCGTCGCCGATCATCACGATGATCATCACGCCCACCAGCAGGGCTTCATCGAGCGTTGGTTCTTCTCGACCAACCACAAAGACATCGGCACGCTGTACCTGATCTTCAGCTTCGTGATGTTCATCATCGGCGCGGGCATGTCGGTGGTCATCCGCGCCGAGCTGGCGACCCCGGGCCTGCAATTGGTGAAGCCCGAGTTCTTCAACCAGATGACCACCATGCACGCGCTGGTGATGATCTTCGGCGGCGTGATGCCGGCCTTCGTCGGCCTGGCCAACTGGATGATCCCGCTGCAGATCGGCGCGCCGGACATGGCGCTGCCGCGCATGAACAACTGGTCGTTCTGGATCCTGCCGTTCGCCTTCAGCCTGCTGCTGTTGACGCTGATCCTGCCGGGCGGCGCGCCGGCCGGCGGCTGGACGCTGTACCCGCCGCTGTCGCTGCAGGGTGGCAACAACGTCGCCTTCACGATCTTCGCCATCCACATGATGGGCATCAGCTCGATCATGGGCGCGATCAACGTGATCGCGACCGTGCTCAACATGCGCGCGCCGGGCATCGACCTGCTGAAGATGCCGATCTTCTGCTGGACCTGGCTGATCACCGCGTTCCTGCTGATCGCGGTCATGCCGGTGCTCGCCGGCGCCGTGACCATGCTGCTGACCGACAAGTTCTTCGCCACCTCGTTCTTCAACGCGGCCGGCGGCGGCGACCCGGTGATGTTCCAGCACATCTTCTGGTTCTTCGGTCACCCCGAGGTCTACATCATGATCCTGCCGGCGTTCGGCGTGGTCTCGGAGATCATCCCGACCTTCAGCCGCAAGCCGCTGTTCGGCTACCAGGCGATGGTGTACGCGACCGCCTCGATCGCCTTCCTCTCGTTCATCGTGTGGGCCCACCACATGTTCACCGTCGGCATGCCGCTGGGTGGCGAGATCTACTTCATGTTCGCGACCATGCTGATCGCGGTCCCGACCGGCGTGAAGGTGTTCAACTGGGTCACCACCATGTGGCGCGGTTCGATCAGCTTCGAAGCGCCGATGCTGTGGGCGATCGCGTTCGTGATCCTGTTCACCATCGGCGGCTTCTCGGGCCTGATGCTGGCGATCGTGCCGGCCGATTTCCAGTACCACGACACCTACTTCGTGGTCGCGCACTTCCATTACGTGCTGGTGACCGGCGCGCTGTTCTCGATCATCGCCGCGGTCTACTACTGGTGGCCGAAGTGGACCGGCCGCATGTACAACGAGACCTTCGCCAAGTTCCATTTCTGGTGGACGATCGTGTTCGTCAACCTGCTGTTCTTCCCGCAGCACTTCCTGGGCCTGGCCGGCATGCCGCGCCGTATCCCGGACTACAACGTCGTGTTCGCGGACTGGAACCTGGTCAGCTCGATCGGCGCCTTCGGCATGTTCCTGACCCCGTTCATGATGCTGGGCATCCTGTGGCACTCGAAGAAGTACGGCGCCAAGGCCGAAGCGCGTTCGTGGGAAAGCGCCAAGGGCCTGGAGTGGACCCTGTCGAGCCCGCCGCCGCACCACAGCTTCGGCACGCCGCCGGTGATCCGCGATGGCGACCTGGCGCACGGCGACATCACTCATTGAGGCTGACGCCCGGCAGGAAGCTCGGAGTGCATGGCTTCGGATGGATTCGGATTGCATGCCATACCCCGCCTTGCTCCGCTGCGCGAAGCAAGGCCGCCCCCTAACTCAGGGGGCTCCAAGGGCGGGGCTTCCGGAGTAAGTAATAGGAAACGTATGAACAAGACGCCTGACAACTCGGATATCGCAGCGCGTCGCAAGCGCGCGCGGCGTACCGCGTTGTGGGCGGCGGCGATCGCGGTGGCGATCTACGCGGTGTTCATCCTCAGCGGCGTGATGTCGAAATGAACGCCGGCAGCGACGACCGCAGCAAGAAGAACACCGCCGGCCTGATGAAGATGGTGCTGGTGGCGCTGGCCGCGTTCGCGTTCACCTTCACCCTGGTGCCGCTGTACCGGATCGCCTGCGAGAAGGTGTTCGGCATCCGCCTGGAGCGCACGGCCGCCGAAGGCGCGAAGGACGCCGTGGCCAAGGGCGCGCGCATGGTCACCGTGCAGTTCGACGGCGGCGTGAACTCCAAGCTGCCGTGGTCGTTCCACCCCAACCAGGTGACCATGCAGGTGCGTCCGGGCGAGCAGTACGAGACCACCTACTACGCCCACAACGACAGCGACCGCACCATCGTCGGCAGCGCCGTGCCCTCGGTGGCGCCGGCGCGCGCGTCGGGCTACTTCAGCAAGACCGAGTGCTTCTGCTTCACCGCCCAGACCCTGGCGGCCGGCGAGAAGCGCGACATGCCGGTACGCTTCATCGTCGACCCGAACCTGCCGGCCGACGTCAACACGATCACGCTGTCGTATACCTTCTTCAAGAACGACGTACTCACCGCGCAACAGCAAGGCACGACGGCGAAGACGCCGGCGTCGCCGCTGTCGGCGCCGTAAGCCCGCAACTCACTCAGTACCGCAAACAACGGAACGCCGCCATGGCCCAAGCCCACACGCCAGACGCCAACACCTACTTCGTGCCGCACAGCAGCCGCTGGCCGTTCCTCGGTTCGATCGCGCTGTTCACGACCATGATCGGCATCGCCAGCTGGCTCAATGAAGTCAGCTGGGGCCAGCCCACGTTCTTCGTCGGTCTGGCCCTGATGTGCGGCGTGCTGTTCGGCTGGTTCGGCGACGTGATCCGCGAGTCGGTGCGCGGCCACTACAACCGCCAGGTCGATGTCTCGTTCCGCATGGGGATGATGTGGTTCATCTTCTCCGAGGTGATGTTCTTCGCGGCCTTCTTCGGCGCGCTGTTCTACGCCCGCCAGCTGGCGCTGCCGTGGCTCAGCGGCGAAGGCGACGGCGTGATGACCAACAGCCTGCTGTGGAGCGGTTACACCGCCGGCTGGCCGACCAACGGCCCGGGCGCGATCGGCGGCATGTTCGAGACCATTCCGGCGTGGGGCCTGCCGCTGCTCAACACCATGATCCTGCTGACCTCGGGCGTCACCGTGACCATCGCGCACCACGCGCTGAAGGCCGGCCACCGCAAGCAGCTGCTGGTGTTCCTGGGGCTGACCGTGGCTCTGGGTTGCCTGTTCCTGTTCTTCCAGGCCGAGGAATACATCCACGCCTACAAGGAACTGAACCTGACCCTGGGTTCGGGCATCTACGGTTCGACCTTCTTCATGCTCACCGGCTTCCACGGCGCGCACGTGACGCTGGGCACCATCATGCTGGCGATCATCTGGTTCCGCTGCCTGAAGGGCCATTTCGACAAGGACAACCACTTCGCGTTCGAAGCCGTGGCCTGGTACTGGCACTTCGTCGACGTGGTCTGGCTGGGCCTGTTCCTGTTCGTCTACGTGCTGTAAGCGCGGACGCCAGGGTTTCGCATCGGGCCGGCACTGCCGGCCCGTTTGCGTCTTGGGAACCCGCGATTTTCTCCCGGCCGCGCGCGGCCGGGACTCACTTCGGGTTGGATCCGATGCCGTGCGGCTGGATCCAGCCCATCTTGATCGACAGGATGATGATCAGGATCAGCGCCACGGACAGCGCGATACGGCGGGTCAGCGCGTTCACCGTGCGCTTGCTCTGCCCCTTGTCCACGAGCATGTAGTAGAGGCCGGCGCCCAGGTTCCAGAGGATGAGGATCAGGAACGCAATGATCAGCAGGGTCTTGAGCGAGTCGTTCATGGCGGCCTCCGCGCGCGTTACCGCGAAAGCAGGATTATCGCAGTCCGGCCGGAGGAAGTCGTGAGCCGTCGGCGCAACCTCGTCGTCGGCTGGACGCTGGCGCTGTTGACGATCGCCACCTTCGCCAATCTCGGCCTGTGGCAGTCGCGGCGCGCGGTCGAGAAGCAGGCCATGCTCGACGCCGCCGCGCGCGTGCTCGGCGAGCGCAGGCCCGGCGCGCTGGCGCTGGCCGCCGATCCGGCCAGGCGCCGGGATTACGACTGGGCCAGCGGCCGCGGCGAGTTCGACGCGCGCGGCGCCCTGCTGCTCGACAACCAGCAACGCAACGGCCGCGCCGGCGTGCGCGCCTACCGCATCTTCGTGCCCGAACACGGTGCGCCGCTGCTGGTCGACCTGGGCTGGCTGCCGCTGGACGGCCGGCGCCGTTTCCCGGCGATCGAGCGCCCGCAGGGAACGCTGGAGCTGCGCGGTCTGCTCGCGCCGCCGCCGTCGACCGGCATCGCCCTGGGCCCGGCCCTGGGCCGCGAAGGCGAGGGCTGGCTGCTGACCCGCGTCGACACCGACGCGATCGCGTCCGGCGTCGGTCTGTCGGCGCCGTTGGCGCCGCGCGTGCTACGCCTGGACCCGGCCCTGAAGCTGGGCTACGAACGCGACCTGGAATTGCTCGCCAATACCCTGCCGCCCGAACAGCACCGCGGCTATTCGCTGCAGTGGTTCGCGCTGGCGGCGGCGGTGCTGGCCACCGCCTTGATACTCACTTTCCGGAAATCCCGCCGATGAACGTCCCCGACACTGACGCGAACGTTTCGCGCAAACGCAATCGCGGCATGCTGATCGTGATCTTCGCGCTGTTCTTCGGCAGCATGCTGGTCGCCGGCGTGCTGCGTTTCTCGGGCTGGCGCCCGCACGGCATGAAGAACCACGGCGAGCTGCTGCAGCCGCCGTCGGACCTGCGCCGGGTCGTGCCGCGCCTGGCCGACGGCAAGGCCTACGAGTGGCGCCCGGCCGAGCGCATGTGGCGCATCGCGCTGGCGCCGCCGGCCGACTGCACCACCGAATGCGCGAAGCTCGCGCGCGACCTCGACACGGTCTGGCAGTTGTTCGGCAAGGACGCGGATCAGGTCCACGTCCTGTGGATCGGCCAGCCGCCCGCGGGCGCGCCGCATCCGGCCGCGCTGCGCATCGTGCAGTCCACGCCGCAACTGCGCGCCGGCCTGCCGCGCGTGGACGATCCCAAAGGGGTCCCCGTCTACGTGATCGATCCGAACGGCTTCGTGATTCTGCGCTACGCTCCCGGCTTCGACCCGGCCGACTTGCGCGAAGACCTGTCCAGGCTGCTGAAACTGATGTGACCCGGCCGCGGGTCGCTACAGCGCCCGCGTCCAACCGCAACCGAGTCAACCGCAAGAGTTCCGCATGAACGTGACGTTCAAACCGACCTGGTACCGCAACTTCCACCGCATCGCCTGGCTGGCGGTGGCGCTCGCGCTGTGCGTGATCGTGTTCGGCGCGTTCGTGCGCCTGTCCAACGCCGGCCTGAGCTGCCCCGACTGGCCGACCTGCTACGGCCGTGCCGCGTGGCCGACCGTCGCGCACGAGATCAGCGACCACGCCGCCACCGCGATCCGTCCGGTCGAGGTGCATAAGGCCTGGCGCGAACAGTTCCATCGCATGATCGCCGGCCTGCTCGGCGTGCTGACCCTGACCCTGGCGCTGCTGGCCGCGCGCAAGCGCCGCTACGGCGTCGCCCAGGTGATCGTGGCGGCTGCATTGGTGGCGGTGTCGATTCCGCTGTACATGAAGGGCCAGCACGTCGCCGCATCGGTGCTGGCCGCGACCGGCGAAGCCGTGCTGCTGCTTGCGGCCTTGCGCTGGAACAACAGCGATCTGTCGCGCGTGGCCGCGCTGACCCTGGCGGTGATCGTATTCCAGGCCCTGCTCGGCATGTGGACGGTGACCTGGCTGTTGAAGCCGATCGTGGTCATGGGCCATCTGATCGGCGGCCTGCTCACCTTCTCGCTGCTGCTATGGATGGCCTGGCGCGCGACCGATCTGCCGATCCGCCTGGCCGACGCGGTGACCGTGCGCAGGCTGCTGATCCTGGGCATCGTCCTGCTCGGCGTGCAGATCGCGCTCGGCGGCTGGACCAGCGCCAACTACGCCGCGCTCGCCTGCGGCAACGATTTCCCGACCTGCGTCGGCCAATGGATGCCCAAGCACGACTTCCGCGAAGCCTTCGTGCTGTGGCGCGGCATCGGCGTGGACTACGAAGGCGGCATCCTCGACGGCGAGGCGCGCATCGCGATCCAGCTCGCGCACCGGGCGATGGCGATGGTGGTGTTCGTCTACCTGCTCGGCCTGGCGATCAAGTTGCTGCGCACGCCGGGCATGCTCGGTTGGGGCGTGCTGCTGGCGCTGCTGACCCTGGCCCAGGTCGGCCTGGGCATCGCCAACGTCAAACTCAGCCTGCCGCTGACCATCGCGGTGCTGCACAACGCCGGGGCGGCGCTGCTGCTGTTCGTGCTGGTGTCGCTGCTCGCGCGCATGCGCGCCCCGGAGCACTGAGCATGGCCGCCGCCCGCGCCAGCCTGCGCCAATACTGGGACCTGACCAAGCCGCGTGTGGTCGCCCTGATCGTGTTCACCGCCCTGGTCGGCATGCTGCTCGCCGTCGACGGCGTGCCCAGCGGCGAGGAGACCGTACGCGGTTTGCTCGGTTTCCTCGGCATCTGGCTGGCCGCGTCCAGCGCCGCGGCGATCAACCAGCTGCTGGACTCGCGCATCGACGCCAAGATGGCGCGCACCTCGTGGCGGCCGATCGTCGCCGGTCAGATCACGCCGGCGCAGGCGCTGGTGTTCGCGCTGATCCTGGCCGCGCTGTCGATGGCGATCCTGCTGCTGTGGGTGAACCCCCTGACCGCGATCCTCACCTTCGCCTCGCTGATCGGTTACGCGGTGATCTACACCGTCTTCCTCAAGCGGGCGACGCCGCAGAACATCGTGATCGGCGGCATCGCCGGCGCGGCGCCGCCGGCGCTGGGCTGGGCTTCGATCACCGGCACCCTCGATCCGCACGCGCTGCTGCTGGTGCTGATCATCTTCGTCTGGACCCCGCCGCACTTCTGGGCCCTGGCGATCTTCCGCCGCGAGGACTACGCGCGCGCGATGGTGCCGATGCTGCCGGTCACCCACGGCGTGCAGTACACGCGCTGGCAGATCCTGTTCTACACCGTGCTGTTGGTGGCGGTGACCGTGCTGCCCTGGGCGACCGGCATGAGCGGCCTGTTCTATCTGGGCGGCGCGCTGGTGCTCGGCGCGGTGTTCCTGGGCTATGCCTGGAAGCTGATGGACCCGCCGGACGAGCTGTACGCGATGAAGGTGTTCAGCTACTCCATCGTCTACCTGATGGCGCTGTTCGCGTTCTTGCTGGTCGACCATTGGCTGCTGCCGTTCATGCAGCCGGCGCCGCTGTTCGAGCTGCAGCCGGTGCTCTGAGGCGCGAAAGACGCCGCGCTCACTCTCCGCAGCGCGGCGGCCAGTCCGCATCGACCTGCGGCTGCAGGTCGGCGAGAAACAGCTCGCCGAAGTCGCGTTCGCTGGCGACCTGGCCGAACAACACCCGATCGCCGCGCGGCGACAGCAAGGGTCCGACCTGGAACACGTCTTCGCGCGCGGGTACGCGTCCGTTCGCGACCCAGCGTCCGCCTTCGCGCTGGTAGCGATACAGGTGCGAGCGGCCGTCGCCGCGCTGTCCGACCAGGATCAGCTGGCGGCCATCGCGCGAAATCTCCACTTCGTATTCCTGTTCGGCGGTGCTGATCGGGGGCCCGAGCAGGCTCACGTCCCAGCCGCCGCCGTTGCGCGGCCTGCCGACGTAGATGTCGGTCAGGCCCGGACCGCCGGGGCGCGAAGAGCCGAAGTACAAGGTCCCGTCCGCGTCTTCGCGCGGCAGCAGTTCGGAAGCCGTCGAGTTGACGGGCGCGGGCAGGCGTTGCGGCTTCGACCAGAGGCCATCGGCGCTGCGTTCGACCCGCCAGATGTCGAGATCGTCGGGGTCCGTGCCGCCACGCGAAGACACGTAGTACAAACGCCGGCCATCGGCGCTGACGTAAGGGTCGGCTTCCTGCGCCGCGGCGGGTCCCGCGAACGGCGGCGGCACCGGTGCGCTCCAGGCACCGTTCTCGCAGCGCGACATCAACAGGCGGTAGCGGCCGAAGCTGCGGTCGCTGCGCATGAAGTAGAGCTCGCGACCGTCCGGTGTGAATGTCGGCGAGGACTCGTACTGATCGCTGGCGATCGCGGTCGGTGTCCAGCGCTGCGGCGATGCCGCCTGCGCATGACAGGACAGCGCCGACAACGGCAGCAATGAAAGGACGGGGATCAGGCAACGTGCGCGCATCCGGACGGTCCTGGAACGGGGCCGCCGTCAGCCTAGCGCCGTCATTCCGGTAAAACAAGTTTTAACGGTTATAGTGCGCCGTGACCCGAACGGAGCCTGGACGATGGACAGACGAGGTTTCTGCATCACCGGCCTGGGCCTGTGGGCGCCGTTCGTAGCCGCCAAGACGGGAGCCCCGGCCCCTGCGACGGTCCGACGCCGCAGCTACGCGCCGGCCGACGGCACCTATGCGCAAGCCGCCGAAGTGCGCGCGCCGCAGCGCCTGCTGTTCGTGAGCGGGCAGGTGCCTGCCGATGCCGAAGGCGCGGTGCCCGAGGGTTTCCGCGACCAGTGCCGCTTGGCGTGGCGTAACGTCGGCGCGCAGCTGAAGGCCGCGGGCTTGGGCTACGAAACATCTGGTCAAGGTCACGGTCTATCTGGCCCGCCGTGAGGATCGCGACGCCGCGCGCGAAGTGCGCCAGGAGGTGCTGGGTCGCTTGCCGCATCCGCCCGCGCTGACGGTGGTCGTGGTCGGCATCTACGACAGCGCCTGGCTGCTGGAGATCGAGGCGATCGCGGCCGCGTGAGGCCAGGCGCCGCGAGCCGTCCCGCGAGGCGCCGATACCGCCATGCGCCGAAACGGTCGGCCGGGCCGCAACGGCTGCGCTAGAGTCGGCGCGACGTCCACAGGGAGAGGGCAGGCATGATCGATCGACGCGAATTCCTCGGTGCGGTCGGGCTGACCGCGCTGGCCGCAGCCACCGGGCCCACGTTCGCCGCCGCCGCCGCGCCGGCGCGCTGGCCGCGATACCGCGACACGCTCGCGATCGACGCCCTCAGCGGCTCGGAGCTGTTCTATCTCAAGGAAGGCGACCCCGACGTTCCCAAGGCGCTGCAGCAGCTGCGCGAGTGCGGGCTCAGCGGGATCATGGCCAGTCTCGCGCCGCAGGGACGGTTCTGGTACACCGACCAGGCCTATGCTGAGGCCAAGCAGCGCGTCGAAGACTGCAAGGCGACGATCGCGCGCCACGCCGACGTGCTGTTGCTGGTGCGCAACGGCACCGACCTCAAGCAGGCCGAGCGCGAGAACAGAGTCGGCATCATCTTCACCTTCCAGGGCGCCGAGCCCTTGGGCGAAGACGTCGAGCGCATCGCGCAATTCCGCGAGCAGGGCCTGCGCGTGCTGCAGCTCACCCACAACCGTCGCAATCTGGTCGGCGATGGCTGCATGGAGCCTGGCAACGCCGGCTTGAGCAACTTCGGCCACCAGGTGGTCGAGCGGCTCAACGCCGAGAAGATGGTGGTCGACCTCGCTCACGGTGCGCAGCGCACCATCCGCGAGGGCATCCTGGCTTCGAAGGCGCCGGTGCTGATCGGACACACCGGCTGCCGCGCGCTGTCCGACGTGCCGCGCATGGTCCACGACGCCGAGCTCAAGCTGCTGGCGGACCGGGGCGGCGTCGCCGGCATCATCTTCTGGCCCTACCTGCGCGAGCAGGGTCAGCAGACCTCGGCCGACGTGATCCGGCATATCGAGTACGCGATCAAGGTCTGCGGCGAGGACCATGTCGGCATCGGCACCGATATCAACGTGTCGGCGGTAGACGTCACGCCCGAGTACGTCAAGGAAAACACCGAGATGGTCAAAGGCATGATCGGGGACGGCATCTTCGAAAAGGGCCGCGACCCCAACCTGCTGCTGTTCGCGCCCGACCTCAACACCGCCGACCGCTTCGAAACCCTGGCCGGATTACTTTCGGCACGCGGCCATCCGGATGCGCGTATCGCTAAGATCCTGGGAGGCAACTTCGCCCGTGTCATGACCGAGGTGTGGGGATGATCGACCGTCGCGGTTTTCTGATCGGCGCGGGCAGCCTCGCGCTCGCCGGCCTGGCCCGCAACGCGCAGGCGTTCGCGCCGCCGCCGCGCTGGGCGCCCTACGCCGATGCCTTCGTGCTGGATGCCTGCGGCACCATCGGCCGTCAGGACCACCAAGGCGATGCGCCGCTGAGCGCGCCGGAACTGGGCGACCTGCGCGAGTCCGGGCTGAGCGCATTGCAGGTCACGGTCGCGCCGGTCGGGCATTACAAGGACGCGTTCGAGGAGACGATCGCGCAGATCGCTTCCTGGGACGACGAGATCGCCCGCCATCCCGAGCAACTGCTGCTGGCGCGCGCCGGCGCCGATCTGCAGCGCGCGCAGAGCGAGCGCAAGACCGCGATGATCTACGGCTTCCAGGACACCACGCCGATCGGCGAGGACCTGGACCGCATCACCGTGTTCCATCGCAGTGGCGTGCGCGTGGTGCAGCTCACCTACAACCTGCGCAACCTGGTCGGCGACGGTTGCCTGGAGCCCGGCGACGCGGGGCTCAGCAAGTTCGGCCACAAGCTGGTCGAGGCCTTGAACGAGAAGAAGATCGTCGTCGATCTGGCCCACAGCGGCCGCCGCACCGCGCTGGAAGGCATCGCGGCGTCGAAGTCGCCGGCGGTGATCAGCCACACCGGCTGCGCCGCGCTCGCCGACCTGCCGCGCAACAAGACCGATGCCGAGTTGCGCGCGGTCGCCGAACGCGGCGGCGTGGTCGGGATCTACCTGATGCCGTTCCTGCGCCTCAAAGGCCAGCCGATGGCGGCCGATCTGATCGCGCACCTCGAGCACGCGGTCAAGATCTGCGGCGAGGACCACGTGGGCCTGGGCAGCGACGGTACGGTGGCGGCGACCAGGCTGACGCCCGAGTACAAGCGCGACCACCGCAAGTTCATCGCCGAGCGCCGCGCACTGGGCATTTCGGCGCCGGGCGAAGCCGACGACGTCTACCTGCTCCTGCCCGACCTCAACCATCCGCGCCGTTTCGAGACCCTGGCGGCGATGCTGTCGGCGCGCGGGCATTCCGATGCGCGCATCGGCAAGATCCTGGGCGGAAACTTCAAGCGGGTGATGAGCGAAGTCTGGGGTTGAGTGCGCGCCGGCGCGAATTCGGACGCCGTCAGAGCGCCGGGCCGGAGTAGCCGGCGATCTGCGAACGCAGCGCGCGTGCGTCCTGCAGCAGGCGCGCGATTTCGGCGCGCTCGTCGGCGCCCAGCGACGAAGGGCCGAGTTCGCGCAGCTTGTCGGCGATCTCGGCCTGGCGTTGTTCCACCGCCTGCAGTTCGAGCTGGCTCATGGTGCCGAGGAAGTAGCGGGTGATGATCTGTTCGTCGCCGACGAAGCTGCCCGCGGCGAGCTTCTGCAGCGCCTTGGCTTCCTCGCGCTCGGCGAAGTGCTCGATTAGCGCGCCGGTGTTGATGTCGGGACGCGACACCACCAGATCCACGATCTCGGTCAGCAGCTCGATGCCGTTCTGGCGCAGTGCGGCGAAGCGGTAGGGCGGCCGCAGTTCCAAGGCCAGCGCCGGTTGCTGCAGCAGCAGTTCGATCGCCGCGCGCACCAGCGAGCGCTTCTGCGTCGGCGCGCTGGCGCCCGCGCGTGCGCGCTGCGCGGGCACGTGGGTGTCGGGCGTGCTGGCGCGCGCGCCGACGCCGGTGAGTTCGGTCAGGCGCTGCCGCATCAGGTCGCCGAAGGCGCCATCGGGAATCTGCGCCAGCAGCGGCTTGGCGCGTTCGGCCAGGCGACCCTTGCCTTCCAGGGTGCCGAGGTTGACGTCGGCGGCGAGCGAGTCGAACAGGAACTGCGACAGCGGCACGGCCTCGCGCAGGCGCGCGTCGAAACCCTCCGCGCCTTCCTTGCGCACGATCGAATCCGGATCCTCGCCTTCGGGCAGGAACAGGAAGAAGGCCTGGCGGCCGTCCTTCATGCGCGGCAGCACCGATTCGACCGCTTTCCAGGCCGCGCCGCGGCCGGCGCGGTCGCCGTCGAAACAGAAGTAAACGTCGGCGGCGTTGCGGAACAGCAGTTCGGCGTGGTCGGGCGTGGTCGCGGTGCCGAGCGTGGCGACCGCGGTGTCGACGCCGTGCTGGAACAGCGCGACCACGTCCATGTAGCCCTCGACCACGATCAGGCGCGGGATCTTGTTGTGGGCCTGGCGCACCTGCCACAGGCCGTAGAGTTCGCGGCCCTTGTGGAACAGCTGGGTCTCGGGCGAGTTGAGGTACTTGGGCCCGTCCTCCTTGTCGAGCACGCGGCCGCCGAAGGCGATGGCGCGGCCGCGACGGTCGAGGATCGGGAACATCACCCGGTCGCGGAACTTGTCGTAGACGCGGCCGCTGTCGTTCTTGGAGAACAGGCCGGCGCGCTCCAGCAGCTTCATCCGGCGCTCGTCGGTACCCAGCGCGTCGCGCAGGGCGTTGAAGCCGTCGGGCGCGTAGCCGATCGCGAAGCGTTCGCGGATGTCGGCGCTGACGCCGCGGCTGTCGAGGTAACCCTGGGCCTTGCCGCTGAGGCCGTACTGCTTCTGGAAGAACTTGGACGCGGCCTCGACCGCGGCGTACAGATCGCTGCTGTCGGAGTCCTCGTTGCGCTGGCGGGTGTCGCGCGGGACTTCGACGCCGATGCGCTTGGCCAGTTCTTCGACCGCGTCGAGAAACTCGAGGCGGTCGTAGTTCATCAGGAAGCTGATCGCGGTGCCGTGCGCGCCGCAGCCGAAGCAGTGATAGAACTGCTTGGTCGGCGAGACCGTGAACGAGGGCGAGCGCTCGTCGTGGAACGGACAACGCGCCGAGTATTCCTTGCCCTGACGCTTCAACGGCACGCGCGCGCCGATCAGCTCGACGATGTCGGAGCGGGCGAGGAGGTCGTCGATGAAGGCGTCGGGGATGCGGGCCATGCGTCGGGTGCCCGAAGGGGGCGTCGTGCTCGTGAGGGCCAAGTCCTAGGATGCCATGCGCGGCAAGTCCCGGCGGTCGGGCGGAAAGCCCCGCGGCGGAAACGACGAAGCCGGGGCATGCCCGGCTTCGTCAGGTCTTGCGAGGGCGGCTCAGCCGGCCAGGCGCTGCTTCACCAGCACCGACACCTGGCCCATGTCGGCCTTGCCGGCGAGCTTGGCCTTGAGCGGGCCCATCAGCTTGCCCATGTCGGCCGGGCCGGCGGCGCCGGTTTCGGCGATGGCGGCGTCGATCGCGGCCAGGATCTCGGCTTCGCCGAGCTTGGCCGGGACGTAACGCTCGATCACCAGGATTTCCTCGCGCTCGATCGCGGCCAGATCCTCGCGCGCGGCGGCCTCGTACTGGCTGACCGAGTCGCGGCGCTGCTTGACCATCTTGTCGAGCACCGCGATCACGGCGGCGTCGTCGAGTTCGATGCGCTCGTCGACTTCCTTTTGCTTGATCGCGGCGTTGATCAGACGGATCACGCCCAGGCTGTGCTTGTCGCCGCTCTTCATCGCGGCCTTCATGTCGTCGGTGAGTCGTAGCTTGAGGCTCATGGCGCGCTCCTGAAGTGGTGCCGGAAGGTGGGATAGGGGGTGCGACGGCCGGGGGGCGGCCGAAACGCAAAAAGCCGGCGGCGCAGGGCGCAGCCGGCTCGTTGGTCATCCCTCGCCGGCCCCGCCCGCGAACGGTGGGGCTGCGCGGGATGCGCGATCAGTACAAGCGCTGGCGCTTGGTGACGTCGCGCGAGGCGCGGCGCGCCTGACGCTTCACCGCAGCAGCGGCCTTGCGCTTACGCTCCTGGGTGGGCTTCTCGTAGAACTCGCGCTTGCGGGTTTCGGCCAGAACACCGGCCTTCTCGCAGGTGCGCTTGAAGCGGCGCAGGGCAAACTCAAAAGGCTCGTTTTCGCGGACTTTGACGCTGGGCATACGTGATCTCGGATTCGGGGACCGGCCCGTACAGACCGGGCGAGCCGTGCATTATAGCGGTGGCGCCGCGGAAGGTGCAACATAGCGCCCCATGAAGGCGAAAACCCCAGCAAAGCCGGGCCTTTCATGAAAGTCCTCGGCATCGAAACCAGCTGCGACGAGACCGGAGTGGCGGTCTACGACACCGCCACCGGGCTGCGCGCGCACGCACTTTACAGCCAGATCGCCCTGCATGCCGAGTACGGCGGGGTGGTCCCTGAACTGGCCAGCCGCGACCACGTGCGCAAGCTGCTGCCGCTGATCCGCCAGACCCTGGACGAATCCGGCCTGCAGGTCTCGGATCTGGACGGAGTGGCCTACACCGCCGGCCCGGGCCTGGTCGGGGCGCTGCTGGTCGGGGCCGGGGTCGCGCGCTCGCTGGCCTGGGCCCTGGACCTGCCCGCGGTCGCGGTGCACCACATGGAAGGCCATCTGCTGGCGCCGCTGATGGAGGAGGACCCACTGGGCCGCCCGCAGCCGCCGTTCGTGGCCCTGCTGGTGTCCGGCGGGCATACCCAACTGGTCGCGGTCGAGGCCATCGGCCGCTACCGGCTGCTGGGAGAAACCCTGGACGACGCCGCCGGCGAGGCCTTCGACAAGACCGCCAAGCTGATGGGCCTGCCCTATCCGGGCGGACCGCAGCTGGCCGCCCTGGCCGAGCGCGGCCGGCCCGGCATCTATAAGTTCTCCCGACCGATGACCGACCGCCCCGGGCTGGACTTCAGCTTCAGCGGCCTCAAGACCCAGGTCCTGCTGGCCTGGCGCGACAGCGACCAAAGCGAGCAGACCATGGCCGACATCGCGCGCGGCTTCGAGGACGCGGTGGTCGAGACCCTGACGATCAAGTGCGGGCGCGCGCTGGACGCGGCCGGCTGCGAGACCCTGGTGGTCGCCGGCGGCGTCGGCGCCAACAAGCGCCTGCGCGAACGCCTGGCGCAGATGGCGCAGCGCCGCGGCGGCCGGGTCGCGTTCCCGCGGCCGGCGTTCTGCACCGACAACGGCGCGATGATCGCCTACGCCGGCGCGCTGCGGCTGCAGGCCGGCCAGCACGAGGACGCGGCGGTGATGGTGACGCCGCGCTGGGACATGGCGGAACTGCCGGCGGTGTGAGCGGCCGCATCGATCGCCACGCTTGAGCGCCGCCGGCCACGAGCGCGGCGCGATCGCGATTCTGCGCGACAATGGCCGCCGAGCCCGACTGTCGAATCCCCAATGGACCACGTCTTCATAGAAGGCCTCGAGATCGAGGCGCTGATCGGCATCTACGACTGGGAGCGGCGCATCCGCCAGCCGCTGGTGTTCGACCTGGAAATGTCGTTCGACAACCGCATCCCGGCCGCGACCGATGCGATCGAGGACACCTTGAATTACAAGGCGGTCAGCAAGCGCATCGTCGAATACGTGTCGCAGTCGGATTTCGGCCTGGTCGAAACCCTGGCTGAGCGCGTCGCGGCGATCGTGATCGAGGAGTTCGGCGTGCGCCGGGTGCGGCTGAAGCTGAGCAAGCCCGGCGCGGTGCGCGGTGCGCGCGCGGTCGGGGTCACGATCGTGCGCGAACGCGACGCCGCCTGAGCCGCGCCGCGGCTTCCCACTTTCCGCCCCGCCGCCGGCCGGGCGCACCGGATACAGCGATGGGCAAGGCTTATCTCAGTCTCGGCAGCAATCTGGATGCCGCCGAGCACTTGCGCGGCGCAATCGCGGCACTGCGCGAACGCTTCGGCGAGGTGGTGCTGTCGCCGGTCTACCGCACCCGTGCGGTCGGGTTCGTCGGCGCCGATTTCTACAACAGCGCGGCCATCGTCGACAGCGAGCTCGAACCGCAGGCGCTCAACGACTGGCTGCACGCGCTGGAAGACCGCCACGGCCGCGACCGCACCGGCCCGCGCTACGGCGACCGCACCCTGGACATCGACATCGTGCTGTACGACGACCGTCTGCTCGAAGGCCCGGGCAATCTGCGCATTCCGCGTCCGGAGCTGAAGCACGCCTTCGTGCTGCGGCCGCTGGCCGACATCGCCCCGGACCTGGTGGTGCCGGGCGACGGCCGAACCCTGGCGGAGCTGTGGCGCGCGCATCCGGACCACGGCCAGGCGGCGGTGGTCGCCGACATCGGCGGCTGAGCCGCGCTGCGGCTCGGATCTACCTGCCAAGTAAGCAAGCGGCCGCAGGGTCGCTGTCGCGCGCGGCGCCCGGCCGGTCACATCCGCCGCCGAGCATCGTCCTGGCTCTCGCAGACGCCGCCGGTCGGGCCGGTGACGGCTGACGCTTGCGATGTGCCGAGTTTGGCCCGAGCATGCGTCCATTCATCCACGGGGGAGCACACGATGTTCGAAAAATTTTCGCGTAGCTGGGCACTGGTCAAGGCCAGCGCCGGAGTGCTGCGCTCCGACAAGGAGCTGATGCTGTTCCCGGTCCTGTCCAGCCTGGCGACGCTGGTGGTGCTGGCGACGTTCCTGGTGCCGATGTTCGCGCTGCGCGTGTTCGAGAACGGCGTCGGCGTGGGCGGGATCGTGTTCGGCTTCCTGTTCTACTTCTGCCAGTACAGCGTGATCATCTTCTTCAACTGCGCCCTGGTCGGTGCGGCCATGATCCGCCTCGACGGCGGCGACCCGACCCTGCGCGACGGCTTCGACGCGGCCAGGTCGCGCCTGCCGGCGATCCTGGGCTACGCCGCGATCGCCGCGACCGTGGGCCTGATCCTGCAATCGCTGAAGGACCGCGACAACAACTTCATCGTGCGCATGATCGGTTCCGGCCTGGGCGCGGCCTGGACCCTGGCGACTTTCATGGTGGTGCCGGTGCTGGTGAGCCAGAACGTCGGCCCGATCGACGCGCTCAAGCGCAGCATCGGCCTGCTCAAGCAGACCTGGGGCGAGAACGCGATCGGCAACGTCGGCATCGGCGCGGCGTTCGGCCTGATCATGTTCCTAGTGATCGCGGCCGGCGTGGGCTTGTCGTTCCTCGCGGCGCAGGCCTCGGTCGGTCTGGCGATCGCGGTCGGCGCGGTGTTCCTGGTCGTGGTGTTGCTGCTGGGCGTGTACCAGGCGGCGCTGAGCGGCATCTACTCGGCCGCGCTGTATCGCTACGCGACCGAAGGCGAAGCCCCGGCGGCGTTCCGCGCGCTGGAGCTGCAGACGGCGTTCAAGGCCAAGTAAGTCGTTTCCTTAGCCCCTCTCCCGCTGGCGGGAGAGGGGTTGGGGTGAGGGGCCCGCCGCAAGCGCGAGGCTTTACAACCTCGGCACGCCCCTCATCCGCCCTTCGGGCACCTTCTCCCGCAAGCGGGAGAAGGGAGAATCGGCTGCGATATCGCCGTTAGCCCCTCTCCCGCTGGCAGGAGAGGGGTTGGGGTGAGGGCCCGCCGCAAGTGCGAGGCTTTCGAGCTCGGCACGGCCCTCATCCGCCCTTCGGGCACCTTCTCCCGCAAGCGGGGGAAGGGAGAATCGACTGCGATATCGGCGTTAGCCCCTCTTGCGCAGGCGAGAGAGAGCGGAAGAGCCGGCGCTCAATCCGCCAACAGCCGTCCGCCGTCCACCCGCAGCACCTGCCCGGTGGTATAGCGCGCTTCACGCAGCAGCCAGCGCACCGCTTCGGCGATTTCCTCGGCGCTGCCGGTACGCCCCAGCGGCGTGCGCGCCAGCATCGCGGCCTTGGCCGCCTCGTCCTTGTCCGCGCCGCCGGCGCCGGGTTCCGGCCACAGGATCGCGCCCGGCGCGACCGCGTTCACCCGCACGTCCGGCGCCAGTTCCAGCGCCAGCGCGCGCGTGGCCATCGCCAGCGCGGCCTTGGCCATGCAGTAGAGGCTGTGGTCGCGCAGCGGGCGCTCGGCGTAGATGTCGACCATATTCACGATCGCGCCGTGCGCGAGCTTCAGATGCGGCGCCGCGGCCTGTGCCAGGAAGAACGGCGCGCGCGCGTTGCTGGCGAACAGCGCGTCCCACTGCGTCGGCGTGGCGCTGCCGATCGGCGTCGGCGCGAAGCCCGAGGCGTTGTTGACCAGGGCGTCGAGGCGGCCGTAGCGGCCGACGGTGTGCGCGACCAGCTCGGGCAGGCGGTCGAATTCGGCCAGGTCGGCCTGCAGGGTCAGGGTGCTGCCCGGGCGCAGGCCTTCGAGCTCCGCGGCGAGCGCGGCCATGGCCTGGCCGGAGTCGCGGTAGTGCAGGGCCAGGTCGTAGCCGTCGGCGTGCAGCGCGCGCGCGATCGCGGCGCCGATGCGCTTGGCGCTGCCGGTGATCAGGGCGACGGGAGCGGGCGTGGTGGCCATGGCTTGCGTATTCGATTCCGTGTCGGTAACGAGTGAAGGAGTTAGCGGCTGGCAACTAGGAATCAGCGACTAGCAACTAGTAACCAGCAACTAGTAACGAGCAACTGGCAATTGGTAGTCGCGAGATATGTACTTACTAATTACTCTCTACTCGTTCCTTATACTGCAAGCCGCCCGCTGCGCGCCCGGTGACCGTATGTCCGACCCGACCCCCAACGACCTCCACCGCGACGCCGCGACCCTGCCCGCACCGGGTCCGGACGCGCTGGAGCACAGTGCGCGGCTGGAGGCGCTGATCCGCGAGCAGATCGGGGTCGGCGAGGGCGCGATTCCGTTTTCGCGCTACATGGAGCTGGCGCTGTACGCGCCGGGCCTGGGCTATTACAGCGCCGGCGCGCGCAAGTTCGGCGACGACGGCGATTTCGTCACCGCGCCCGAGCTGGGCCCGGTGTTCGCCGCCTGCGTGGCCGAAGCGGTGGCACCGGTGCTGCGCCAGATCGGGCCGTCGGCGCGCTTCCTCGAACTCGGCGGCGGCACCGGCGCCTTCGCCGAGGTCGCGCTGAAGCGCCTGCTCGAACTCGACGCCTTGCCCGACCGCTACGCCATCCTCGAACCCAGCGCCGAGCTGCGCCAGCGTCAGCGCGAACGCCTGCAGCAACGCCTGGCGCCGCCGCTGTTCGACCTGGTCGAATGGCTGGACGGCCCGTTCCAGGAGGACTGGGACGGCGTGCTGTTCGCCAACGAAGTGATCGACGCGCTGCCGACGCCGCGCTTCGCGATCCGCAACGGCGAGGTCTACGAGGAGCACGTCGTCGTCGACGGCGACGGTTTCGCGCGCGAGCTGCGCGAGGCCGATGCCTTCCTCGGCAATGCGGTGCGCCAGGCCGAGCGCCGGCTCGGCCGGCCGCTGGAAGAGGGCTACCGATCGGAACTGCTGCCGCAGCTGCCGTATTGGATCCAGGCCGTTTCCGGCGGCTTGCGCGCCGGTGCGATGCTGTTCGTCGACTACGGCTACGCACGCGCCGAGTACTACGCGCCCGAACGCAGCGACGGCACGTTGCGTGCGTTCTACCGCCACCGCATGCACCACGATCCGCTGCTGTGGCCGGGCCTGCAGGACCTGACCGCGTCGGTGGACTTCACCGCCCTGGCCGAGGCCGGCGTCGCCGCCGGCTTCGATTTCGCCGGTTACTGCTCGCAGGCGAACTTCCTGCTCGGCAACGGCCTGGCCGGTGTGCTCGAACGCATCGACGCGATCGCCGACGAGGGCGAGCGCCAGCGCCGCCACAACGAGGTCAAGCGCCTGACCCTGCCCAGCGAGATGGGCGAACGCTTCCAGGTGATGGGCTTCGAGAAGGACGTCGAGTTCGGCATCGCCTTCCTTGCCGGCGACCTGAGCCATCGCCTGTGAGGGCCGCGCGCAAGACCGACGCGCCCAAGGGACCCTGGCTGCGCAGTTTCCGCACGCCGGGCCGCTGGCTGGCCCTGGGCGCGGCCGGCGTGCTGGCGGTGATCGCGCTGTCGCTGCTGCCGGCGGGCGATCTGCCGCCGTCGCCGTTCGCCGGTTCCGACAAGGTCGGCCATTTCCTCACTTACGCCGCGCTGTCGGCCTATGCCTGCATGCTGTTCGCGCGGATGCGGCCGCAGGCGCTGTGCGCGGCCGGCCTGATCGTGCTGGGCGTGGCGCTGGAGTACGCTCAGGCCTCGCTCACCGACAGCCGCATGGGCGACAGCCGCGACGCCCTCGCCAATGCCCTGGGCGTGCTGCTCGGGCTGGCCACGGCCTCGACCCCGCTGGCGCTCATGTTGCAGCGCATCGATAACCGTCTGGCCAAGACGCGTTAATCAGAGTGTGACGGGGTTGGTGAAGCCAAAGTCGGCAAAGTCACACGACGTATTGCGCAAAGGTTAAGAACTTGTGAATCTCGGGCCGGACTTCCAGGGGGAAGTCCGCCGCCCCGCCTCTTCGCAAGGAACCGACCATGTCTGCAGTGCACCGCAACCGACTGGCGCTGGCCGTGGCCGCCGCCATGGCCGCCAGCGCGATCGCCTCGCCCCTCTACGCCCAAACCGCAGCGCCCGCGTCCACCGAGGATACGGCCACCACTCTCGACACCGTCCAGGTCACCGGCTCGCGCGTGCGCGGCCGCACCGCTGAGGACACCGCCGCCCCGGTCGACGTGATCGGCCGCGAGGAGATCAACGCCACCGGCGCGCTCGAGGTCGGCCAGATCCTGCAGATGCTGGAGCCCTCGTTCAATTTCTCGCGCACCTTCGTCAGCGACGGTACCGACATCCTGCGTCCGGCCACGCTGCGCGCGCTGGGCCCGGATCAGGTGCTGGTGCTGGTCAACGGCAAGCGCCGCCACCAGCAGGCGCTGGTGAACGTGCAGCAGACCATCGGCCGCGGTTCGGCCGGTACCGACATCAACGCGATTCCGGTCTCGGCGATCGAGCGCATCGAAGTGCTGCGCGACGGCGCCGCCGCGCAGTACGGCTCCGATGCGATCGCCGGCGTGATCAACATCATCCTCAAGCGCCAGACCGAGTACACCGAACTGTCGATCGAAGGCTCGCAGTACTACGCCGGCGACGGCGAAATGCTGCACGGTTCGGTCAACACCGGCTTCAAGCTCGGCGCCGAGGGCTACATCAACCTCACCGCGGAAGCGCGCAACCGCAACGAGACCAACCGCGCCGGCCCCGACAGCCTGCGCACCAACCCGCCGCGCGTGACCCAGCGCCTGGGCGACGCCGACGCCAAGGACTACTACCTGTGGCTCAACGCCGCGGTGCCGGCGGGCAAGGGCGAGCTGTACTGGTTCGGCGGCCTGTCGCGCCGCGAAGGCGATTCCTCGGGCTTCTTCCGCAGCGCCGGCGACAACCGCACGGTGCCGGCGCTGTACCCCAACGGCTTCCTGCCCAACATCCTGACCACGGTCGACGACGCCTCGCTGGCGGTCGGCTACAAGGCGCCGATCGGCGAGAACTGGGATTGGGACATCTCGATCAACCACGGCCGCAGCAAGTTCGGTTTCGAAGAGGCCAACTCGGTCAACGTGAGCTGGTGGTACGAGCCGATCGATCCGGCCAACCCGGCCGCCGGCATCCACGCCGCGTCGCCGACCACCGCCGACA
The DNA here is from genome assembly GCF_001427715.1 of Lysobacter sp. Root667. Taxonomy (NCBI): domain Bacteria; kingdom Pseudomonadati; phylum Pseudomonadota; class Gammaproteobacteria; order Lysobacterales; family Lysobacteraceae; genus Lysobacter; species Lysobacter sp. Root667. The sequence continues at coordinate 480,452 of NZ_LMHF01000010.1, read as the reverse complement.
CCGGCACGCTCAAGTACGACCAGACCACGTTCAACCTCGATTTCCGCGGCAGCGTCAACGGCTTCAACAACAATCCGCTGTACCTGGCGACCGGTTTCGAATGGCGCCAGGACAACTACGCGATCGAAGCCGGCGACCCGGTGTCGTACACGTACGGCCGCACCAACAACCCGGCCATCATCATCCGCGGCCAGACCGGCGACATCGCGCCGGGCGGCATCCAGGGCTTCCCGGGCTTCACGCCGGGCACCGAGGTCGACGAGGGCCGCCACAGCATGGCGGTGTACTTCGATGCCGAAACCAACCTGAGCGAGCGCGTCCTGCTCGGCGGCGCGGTCCGTTTCGAGGACTACTCGGACTTCGGCAACACCACCACCGGCAAGCTCTCGGCGCGCTTCAACGCGACCGAACGCTTCGCCGTGCGCGGCACCCTGTCGACCGGCTTCCGCGCACCTGGCGTGCAGCAGCAGTTCTACAACCAGGTCTCGACCAACCTCAATCCCGACGGCACCCTCACCGACACCCTGACCGCGCGTCAGGACAGCGCGGTGACCCGCGCGCTGGGCGTGGCGCCGCTGAAGGAAGAGACCTCGCGCAGCGGTTCGGTCGGCATGGTGTTCAAGCCGAACGAGCGCTTCTCGCTGACCGCCGACCTGTTCCGCATCGACATCGACGACCGCATCATCTTCTCCGGCGTGATCGCGCCCGAATCGGTCGGCACCGACGGCCTGGCCTGCAACGCCAGCAACAGCAACTGCCCGATCGCGGGCGCGCTGGCGCCGTTCCGGGTCGGCCAGGCGCAGTTCTTCACCAACGCCATCGACACCCGCACCACCGGCCTGGACATCGTCGCCAACCACAACACCGAGTTCGCCAGCGGCAGCAACCTGACCCTGACCGCGTTGGTCCACTTCAACAAGACCGAAGTGCGCGAGATCCATTCGAACTCGCCGATCCTGGCGCCGGGCCAACTGTTCGACGCCGCCCAGGTCACCCTGGTCGAGCGCGGCCAGCCGCGCGCGCACCACGTGCTGCAGAGCGTGTACGAAACCGGCCCCTGGCAGATCACCGGCCGCGCCAACTACTACGGCTCGGTCACCGGCGAATTCTTCGCGCCGGAGCAGACCTGGGGCGGCAAGACCCTGTTCGATCTGGCGGTGCGTTACTCGTTCAACGAGAACACCCACCTCACCGTCGGCGGCAACAACATCTTCGACCAGTACCCCGACAAGTGGTCGGTCGGCGCCGACAACCCCGGCGTGAATCCGTTCCCGTCGCTGGGCTTCAAGTACGGCTGGGAAACCATGCCCTTCGGCATGAACGGCGGCAGCTACTACGTGCGGCTGGACTATCGCTTCTAAGCCGCGGCGCAGGATGGAGTGACAGGAACGCCGGGCGGCCGCGAGGCCGCCCGGCGTTTCGTTTGGCGCGTGGTGCGGATTACCGGCACCGCATCGCGGCACCGGCTTTGGGGTAGGAGCGGCGTAAGCCGCGACCCGGGTRGGTGTSCGATGCAGRTTTCGTCGTAGCCGCGGATTCGCGRTCGCGGCTTACGCCTGGCGCGGTTTACCGGCRCCGCATTGCGGCATCGGCTTTGGGGTAGGAGCGGCGTAAGCCGCGACCCGGGTGGGTGTGCGATGCAGATTTCGTCGTAGCCGCGGATTCGCGGTCGCGGCTTACGCCGCTCCTACCCCAAGGCGTATGCCGCGATGGCGCGCCTGCCCTTGGGCTGTCTGTGGGAGCGGCGGCGGAGGCGGTGTGCGTCAGGCCTTCTTGCCGGTGGCCGTGGCGATGGCGGCGATGCGCGCGCGGCGCAGCGCTTCGCCGACTTCCGGGCCGCTGCGGCCCTGGGCGATATCGGACGCGCGCACCGCGAGCGCGGCGTCGAGCGCATCGCGCAGGCGCTGGCCTTGCGGGTACTCGACTTCCGACAGGCCGGCGCGGCCGCGCTTGTCGGCCTCGCACACTACGCTCATGCGGCGCACGCGCTCGGGCTGGCGGAAACCGTCGCAGCGCGCGATCAGATCGTAGACCGTGCTTGCGCGCAGTTCGTCGTAGCGGTGCACGTTGAGATGCTCGCGACACGCGGCTTCGGCGAGCTGGCGGTGTTCGGTCGGCACGCGCAGGCGTTCGCACAGCACGCGCAGCGGTTTCAGGCCGGCGTGCTCGTGGCCCAGGTGGCGCGGCAGCACGTCGGCGGGCGTGAGCGCCTTGCCCAGGTCGTGGGTGAGCGCGGCGAAGCCGATGGCGTCGTCGCCGGGCGCCAGGCGTGCCGCCATGTCGCAGACCAGCTCGATGTGAATGCCGGTGTCGACTTCCGGGTGGTACTCGGCGCGTTGCGGCACGCCGTAGAGCGCGTCGACTTCCGGCAGTACCGCGGCCAGGGCGCCGGCGTCGCGCAGCGTGCGCAGGAACGCCGACGGTCGCGCACTGGCGAGCGCGCGCCGCAGTTCCTGCCAGACCCGCTCGGGCACCAGTTCGGCGAGTTCGCCGGACTCGGCCATCGAGCGCATCAGCGCGGTGGTCTCGGGCGCGACGCTGAAACCCAGCTCGGCGAAGCGGGCCATGAAGCGCGCGGCGCGCAGCACTCGCAGCGGGTCCTCGACGAAGGCCGGACCGACGTGGCGCAGCACCCGCTCCTGCAGATCGCGCGCACCGCCGTAGGGGTCGACCAGCGAACCGTCTTCGTCCTCGGCGATCGCGTTGATGGTGAAATCGCGACGGCCGAGGTCGTCTTCCAGCGTCACCGACGGATCGGCGTCGACCACGAAGCCGCGGTAGCCGCGTCCGGATTTGCGCTCGGTGCGCGCCAGCGCGTATTCCTCGCCGGTGTGCGGATGCAGGAACACCGGAAAGTCGCGCCCGACCGGCTTGTAACCGGCGTCGAGCATGGCCTGCGGGGTGGCGCCGACCACGACGTAGTCGCGGTCGCCCGGCGTCCGCCCCAGCAGCCGGTCGCGGACCGCGCCGCCGACCAGGTAGGTCTTCATCGCATGGCCTTGGTCTGCATGCGCGTTCAGCGCGGCGAGTTCTGCGCCAGCAGCGCGATGATGTCCTCGGCGCCGCTGCTGCGGCCGAGGTGGCGCACGATCGGCGCGGCCTGGCCGGAAACCCACACGCGCAGCTCGGATTCGAGATCGAAGTGGCCCGCGGTTTCCAGCGAGAACATCACGATGCTGCGATAGGGCAGGCTGAGGAATTCGGTCTTGCGGCCGGTTACGCCCTGCTTGTCGACCAGGATCAGGCGGCGGTCGGTGAACACGATCAGGTCGCGGATCTCGCCGAAGGCGCGCTGCACGGTTTCGCCGGGCGCGAGCAGGGGCATGAAGTCGTCGGCGATCTTGTCGACCGGCTTGTCGCCGGCGTGGCCGAGCAGGGTGTCGAGCAATCCCATGGCGGCGCTCCTGTGTGGGGTCGGACACCGATGCTAAGGGTTGTGGGGCGGCAGGGCGAGGGCGGCGGCTGGGTACGTGTTTTTGCCTTTGCGAACGAGGGCGGCGAGGTCGCCTGCAAAAGCCTGCGTGGCCCTTGCGGGAATCCAAGGGCAAAAAACGGCGGGAAGGACAAAGCGGGACGAGGTCGTAGGATGCGGTAAGCCGCAGGCGCACCGCATCGATCGCGATGTTGCGAGATGGCGGCGATGCGGTTGTCGCCGCATTCCACCAAGCTGATTTCGCGAAGCAGCGACGGGCAGCGCCCATCGCAAGCTCGCCTCAATCGCGCGACGGCTCCAGGCCGAGGATCTCCCGCACCCGAGGCGGCACCGGCGTCGCGGCGATGCCCAACTTGGGCAGGCCGTTGTCGTCGCTGACCGAATCCAGCTGCAGCGAGCGCCAGTTGTCGCGGCTGATCGGTTTGCCCGGCAGGTGCTCGCCGATCCCGGCCTGCAGCCGGCCCAGCGCCTCGGGCAGCGGGATCACCGCGCGCAGGCGGCCGCGCGCGCGCGCGGTGAGGCGCACGATGTCGGCCAGGCTGAGCACGTCGGGGCCGACCAGGTCGTAGCGCTGGCCGATGCTGCCGCCGTCGGCGAGGGCACGCGCGTAGGCCTGGACCACGTCGCCGACCCAGACCGGCTGGAAGCGGGCGTCGGCACGGCCGATCGGCAGGACCGGGGCGAAACGCAGCAGTTGGTCGAAGCGGCAGAACAGGCCGTCGCCGGGTCCGGCGATGACCGAGGGCCGGAACAGGGTCCAGTCCAGGCCGGATTCGCGCACGCGCTGTTCGGCGCGGCCGCGCGATTGCAGGTAGTGGCTGTCGCCGCTGCCGGCGCCGAGCGCGCTCATCTGCAGCAGGCGGCGCACGCCCATGTCCTTCATCGCCGCGATCAGCGACTCGAGCTGGGTCACGTAGACGCGCTCGAAGCCGTCGCCGGCGTCGCCGCGTTCGTTGAGGATGCCGATCAGGTTGACCACTGCGTCGGCGTCGTCGAGCACCGCGCGCAGGAAGTCCGGATCGTGCACGTCGCCTTCGATCAGGCTGGAATCGCGCGGCAGCAACGCGCGCTTGGCCGGGTCGCCGCCGCGGCTGAGCACGGTCAGGCGATGGCCGTCGCGCAGCAGCTGGGCGACCAGGCGCCGGCCGACGAAGCCGGTGCCGCCCAGGACGACGACGTGGCGCCGCGCCGCGGTGTTCACGGCGACGCTCACGGCGATTGGGCCGCCGGCGCGCTGGCCAGCGGGCAGGCGAAGCGCTTGCGCGGCGCGTCGATGCGCCCACGCATGCGGTCGGTCATGTTCATCGCGTCGCCGTTGAGGCGCCAGTCGTAGAGCACGCTGAAGGCGAGCACACGTGCGACGTATTCGCGCGTTTCCTTGTAGCTGATGGTCTCGATCCAGAAGTCCGCGTCCATGCCCGGGCGCTGCGACTGCCAGCGCGCCAGCGGCGCCGGGCCGGCGTTGTAGCCGGCCATGGCGAAGTAGGGCTGGCCGCCGTACTTGTCGAGCAGTTCGCGCAGGTAGGCGGTGCCCAGGATGATGTTGGTGTCGGAGTCGTACAGACTCGCCGCGCCGCCCCAGGGCAGGCCCAGGCGCTTGGACACGTTGGCGCCGGTGGCCGGCACGACCTGCATCAGGCCCATGGCGTTGGCGCCGGAACGCGCGTTCGGATCGAACACGCTCTCGGCGCGGATCTCGGCCGCGACCCAGGCCGGGTCGAGATCGTTCTTGGCCGACTCGCGCCGGATGGTGGCGTCGTGGTGCAGCGGGAAGCGCAGGTTGTACAGGCGCAGCTCGTCGGGCTTGCCCTTGCCCAGCGAGAACACCGCGCGGTCGAACCAGCCGTAACTCTGCGCGACCTCGACCGCGATCCGGCGCTGATTGTCGTCGTAGCGCGACAGCGCGTCGTCCCATTCGCGGATCGCCCAGGACTTGCGCTCGATCTTGTACAGGCCCATCGCCCGCAGCAGCGCCGGATCGCGCGCGATCGCGGCCTTGGCCGCGGCACTGTCGTTGGGGATCAGCGGGCACAGCGCGTACGGTAGGCCGACCCGGTCGGCGGCGAGGAAACCGTGGAACTCGGGCTTGCGCGCGGCTTCGCGGTACAGGCGGTCGGCACCGGCCTTGTCGCCGGCGCGTTCGCTCAGGCGCGCTTCGAAATACTGCCAACGCGAATCGGCGCGCTGCTTGGGACCCATCTTGCGGATCGCGGCCAGGGCGCCGGCCCAGTCGGAGCGCGCCATGGCTTCGCGCGCGCGCCATTCGTGCAGGCGCTCGTCGTAGGACACGGCCGGCACGGCGTTGAGGCGCTGCGCGGATTCGGGACCGTACGAGGCCACCGTCCACAGCGCGGTCTGGTACAGCACGCGGCCGCGGTCTTCGTCGCTGAAACCCAGCGCGCTGGCGTACTTGGGCAGTTGCGCCTCGGCCGCGTCCGGCGCCGATTTGCCCAGCCGGGCCAGGCCGTAGGAGGCCATGCGCCGGCTGCGTTCGGTCTTGGGCCAGTTCAGGGCGCGTTCGTTGACGCCGTCCAGGAACGCGGCGTAATCGTTGGCCTGCGCCTGCTGATCGGCGGGCAAGCCGCGCGCGGCGCTGCGCATCACCGCCGGCAGGCCCTCGGCCGCGGCGGCGTCGATGCGCTGCCAGCGCTGTTCGTCGCTGAGGCCGCCCTGCGCTGCGAGCAGCGCCATCGGCGCATCGCATTCGTTGGGCAGGGCCTTGCCGTTGGCGGTCCATACCGCCTGGGCGTCGAGCGTCCACTGCGCGTCGGCGCGGCGCAGGGCCTGGCGCGCGCTGAGTTCGGCGCAGCGCAGCGAGGTGTTCTTGGCCAGTTCGGGTTTCCAGGCGGCGATGAAGGCCGGCCAGTCTTCGCGGCGCGCGGTCGCGGCCAGCCAGATTTCGCGGAAAGCGGTGCCGGCGGCCTGATCGCCGTAGCGCGACAGGAAATTCTGCGCCTGGGCGTTGGACAGCGTGTCGATGTTGCGGCGCAGGCCGGCGTACTCGACCCAGCCGTACAGCGGATGGCGGGCGAGGTCGGCGTATTGCGCGGCGTCGAACTGGCCGCGTTCGGCGCTGTCGAGCGCGGTGCGCAGACGCGGCAGCTGCGGGTCGTTGATCGGCGCGGGCACGCTGGCGACGACCGGCGGTGCGGCCGTGGTCTGCGCGCAGGCGGCGGTGGCGAGGGTGGCCGCGAGCGCGGCGAACAGCAGGGGGAGTGGGCGCGGGAGCATGGCCGGACTATAGCCCAGCGACGATGAATCTCCGGCGTGAACGTGGCATCGTCACGCACTCGCGCCGCATGCGGCGCAGCGCATGTGCGCAGGATGTTGCGAACACATACACGAAGGAGACGCGGTGACCATCGCTTGGCTGGCATTTCTGGTACTGGGGGCGATCGCCGGCGTGCTCGCCGGTCTGCTCGGCGTCGGCGGCGGCCTGGTGCTGGTGGCGGCGCTGTCGTGGCTGGCGCCGTGGGTCGGCGTGCCGCAGGAAGCGGCGATGCACACCGCGCTGGCCAGTTCGCTGGCCAGCATCGTACTGACGGCGGCGGCGTCGGCGCGCGCGCATGCCAAACGCGGCAGCGTGTTGTGGCCGACCGTGGCCTGGATGGTGCCGGGGCTGCTGATCGGCGGCTGGTTCGGCAGCATGATTGCGGTCCGCATCGACGACGATCTGCTGCGTTACATCGTCGCCGGCTACTGCCTGATCGCCGCGGCGCAGCTGCTGTTCGGCAAGAACCGTCCGACCGTGGCCGATCACGAGCCGGCGCCGCGCGGGGTGCCGATGAGCGCGGCCGGGGTCGGGATCGGTGCGATCTCGGCGGTGGTCGGCATCGGCGGCGGCAGCATGACCGTGCCGCTGCTGGTCTGGCGCGGGATCGCGCCGGTGCGCGCGGTCGGCACCTCCTCGGCTTGCGGCGTCGCGATCGGACTGGCCGCGGCGGTCGGCTACGCGATGCATGCCCCGCCCGGGGCGCTGCCGCACCACGCGATCGGCTACGTCTACCTGCCGGCCGCGATCGGGGTGGCGATCGCCTCGGTGCTGGCCGCGCCCTACGGCACCCGTTTGGCCCACCGCCTGAACGGGCTGACCTTGAAGCGGGTGTTCGCGGCCTTCCTGGTCACGGTCGCAGTCAGCCTCCTGATCGGCGGCTGAACGTGTAAACCGTTGATTTAACAAAAAACGTGCCACCTGAACAGGCGGCGCGGCGTCTCTGCGTGTCCCGAATTGGGCATTCCGTCGCGGGCCGGGCATTTTGCCGCTTGTGGCGGCTTCACGAATTGTTTACAACCTCGTGACGCCGTAGGACAGGGGTACGGCGCCCAAAACAAAAAACTTCAGCCACGTCTTAGGGAGAGAGAGATGAAGCCGCTGCGCCGCCAGTCCTTGGCGAAAGCCATCCAGTTGTCGTTGCTGATCAGCCTGCCCGGCCTCGCCGCCGCGCAGGACGCCCCACCCGCCGCCCCGGCCTCGGCCACCACGCTGGACACGGTGACGGTCACGGGTACCCGCATCAAACAGACCAACGCGGTCACCGCTCAGCCGGTGTTCGTGCTCGACCGCCAGAAACTCGAAAAGACCGGCGTGCAGACCGTCGGCGAAGTGCTGCAGCAGCTCACCGCCGGCGGCAAGGCGCTCAACGCCAAGTTCAATTCCTCGGGCAACTTCGGCTATCCGCCGGACGGCGGCGGCATCGGCGCCGGTTCGGCCCAGGTCGACCTGCGCAACCTCGGTTCGCAGCGCGTGCTGGTGCTGGTCGACGGCATCCGTTGGGTCAACGAATCCTCCGCCTCGGGCGTCAGCGGCAGCGCCGACGTCAACACCATCCCGCTGGCGATCGTCGAGCGCATCGAAGTGCTGGAAGACGGCGCCTCGGCGATCTACGGCTCCGACGCCATCGCCGGCGTGGTCAACATCATCACCCGTCGCAAGCTCGACGGCGCCGAAGTCCACGCCTATTTCGGCCAGTGGGGCGACGGCGGCGACACCACCGAAGCCAGCATGACCCTGGGCGGCGCCGGCGAGCGCTGGTCGGCCGTGTTCGGCGCCAGCTACTTCGAGCAGAAGGACATCAGCTCCGGCAGCTGGAAGCAGTCGTCCGAACCCGTACCCGGCGGCGGCCTGGCCTCGGGCAGCTCGGGCATCCCGCAGGGCCGCTTCACCTTCTGCGACCCGAGCCGTCCGGTCACCGGCGTCGGCGGTTGCGATGCGGCGGGCGACAACTGGTACGACATCACGCTCAATAACGGCACCACCGTGCCGATGTTCGATCCGAACAACCCCAACGGCGGCACCTACCACGGCTTCAGCGGCGCCGACCGCTTCAACTTCGCGCCGTTCAACCTGCTGCTGACCCCGAGCAAGCGCAAGGCGCTGTTCACCAGCATCAACTACGACCTGACCGAGAACACCCGGTTGCACGTCAAGGCGCTGTACAACAACCGCACCTCGACCAACCAGGCCGCGCCGGAACCGATCTTCGTCGGTCCCTTCGCCGGCACCGGCGGCATCGCCGACACGGTCATCGTGCACGCCAACAATCCGTACAACCCGTTCGGCATCACCCTGGACCCGGCGACCAACTTCGGCTGGGTGACCAAGCGTCCGATCGAAGTCGGCCCGCGCATCTTCGAGCAGGACGTCGACACCATCTACTTCAACATCGGCCTGGACGGCGTGTTCGATCTGGGCGACCGCGGCTTCGGCTGGGACGCCAACTACGTGCACTCGGAGAACAAGGCCGAGCAGACCTTCCGCAACGGCTACAACGTCGCCAAGATCAAGCTCGCCTTGGGCGATCCGGCGGTGTGCGCGGCGGTCCCGGGCTGCGTGCCGCTGGATTTGTTCGGCGGCCAGGCGCGTCCGATGACCCAGGCCATGATCGACTGGATCCGCACCAAGCAGATCGACTCGAGCAAGCAGGTGCTGGACCTGTTCTCGGCCAACATCACCGGCGACCTGTTCAAGATCGGCGATCGTTCGGCCGGCTTCGCCGCTGGCGTCGAGCACCGCCGTTACCGCGGCGAGTTCAACCCCGATCCGCTGCGTCAGACCGGCGAATCGCAGGACTCGTTCGCCGCGCCGGTCAACGCCAACTACGACGTCAGCGAGGTCTACACCGAGTTCAACTTCCCGGTGCTGTCGACCCTCGACATCACCGCGGCGGTCCGCTACTCGGATTACTCGACCTTCGGCGGCGCCACCACCGGCAAGGCCGGCTTCCGCTGGCAGCCGATCGAAGACCTGGTGATCCGCGGCACCTACTCGCAGGGCTTCCGCGCCCCCAACCTGGGCGAGCTGTACGGCCTGACCCAGTTCGGCGCCAGCCTGGTCGACCCCTGCGGTCCGACCGGCGGCGGCGGCCCGGCTCCGCAGTACGTGGCCGGCTGTAACGCGCAGGGCGTGCCGCCCGGCTTCGAGCAGGCCAACACCCAGATCACCACCTTCACCGGCGGTAATCCGAATCTGGATCCGGAAGAGTCCGACAGCTACACCGTCGGCCTGGTCTACAGCCCGGGCTGGGCCGAAGGCCTGTCGTGGTCGAGCAAGCTCGATTTCGAGCTGAACTACTACCACCACAAGATCGACGGCGCGATCCAGGCCCGCGACCTGCAGGCCCTGCTCAACGCCTGTCTGGCCAGCGGCGGCACCACGCCGTCGGTGTGCTCGCCGTTCACGCGTGCGGCCAGCGGCAACCTCAACCCGCCCAACAACTTCCTCAGCAACCTGGGCAGCGTCAAGACCGACGGCGTCGACATCAAGGTCAACTGGGCCAGCCCGGATTGGAGCTGGGGCCGCCTGACCGCGGGTCTGCAGTCGACCTTCGTCAACGACTACAAGGCGGTGGACATCGACGGCAACGTCTCCCAGCGCAAGGTCGGCGTGGAAGTCGCCGACAGCGCGATTCCGGAGTGGCAGACCAACCTGCAGCTGGGTTGGAGCCGCAACGATTTCGACGCGAGCTGGAACGTGCGCTACATCGCCTCGGTCGACGAAGACTGCGGCAACTCGGTGTTCGCCGGTCCCAAGCCGGGCTGCTTGAACCCGCAGAACGTCAACACGCTGGGTTCGGTCACCTACCACGACGTCCAGTTCGGCTGGAAGAACGCGTTCACGGTGGAAGGCCTGAAGCTGTCGGCAGGCGCCAACAACGTGTTCGGCAAGGACCCGCCGGTGTGCGTGACCTGCTCGCTCAACGGTTACGACGCGGGCACCTACGACCTGCCGGGTACGTTCTGGTACGTCAGCGCCGATTACCGCTTCTGATTCAGCGCAGCATGATCTGAACGCGACGGCCGGCGATGCGAATCGCCGGCCGTTTCGTTTGCAGGCCAGCCGCGTTCGCCTAGGGGTAGGAGCGGCGTAAGCCGCGACCGCGAACCTGCCGCTGCGACGAACCATGTCGCGCGCCGTACTCCGGGTCGCGGCTTACGCCGCTCCTACCCCAAAGCGGGCGATGTTGAGGAGGGGTTGTGTGCGATCCCCAAAGCCTGCGATTTCGAGGAGAGCTGCGCCCGATCGCTGTGGGAGCGGCGTAAGCCGCGATTTGGCGCCCGATCGTGACGATGGTTGCGCCGCGAGTGCGTATGCAGGCCAGCCGCGTTCGCCTAGGGGTAGGAGCGGCGTAAGCCGCGACCGCGAACCTGCCGCTGCGACGGAACCATGTTGCGCGCCGCACTCCGGGTCGCGGCTTACGCCGCTCCTACCCCAAAGCGGGCGATGTTGAGGAGGGCCGTGTGCGATCCCCAAAGCCTGCGATTTCGAGGAGAGCTGCGCACGATCGCTGCGGGAGCGGCGTAAGCCGCGATTTGGCGCCCGATCGTGACGATGGTTGCGCCGCGAGTGCGTATGCAGGCCAGCCGCGTTCGCCTTGGGGTAGGAGCGGCGTAAGCCGCGACCGCGAACCTGCCGCTGCGACGAAACCATGTCGCGCGCCGCACTCCGGGTCGCGGCTTACGCCGCTCCTACCCCAAAGCGGGCGAATGTTGAGGAGGGGCTGTGTGCGATTCCCAAAGCGAGCGATGTTGAGGAGGGGCTGCGTGCGATCGCTGTGGGAGCGGCGTGAGCCGCGATCGGCGCCCGGCTATGACGATGGTTGCGCTGCGAGCGCGTAGCTTCATCGCGGCTCACGCCGCTCCCACAGGTGCGTGGCTTCATCGCGGCTCACGCCGCTTCCACAGGTGCGTGGCTTCATCGCGGCTTACGCCGCTCCCACAGAAGGCTTGCTGGGCCAAGACAGGCGGGCAGCGCTTCGCCGCATCGCGGATCGCGTCGATCCGATCAGCAATCGGCGGGCTGGGCGCGGCGGTAGACCACGACGATCACCAGGTCCTCGTCGCCGAGCTGCTTCAGGCCGTGGGTGCTGCCCTTGCGGGTCAGTACGGCGTCGCCGGGGCCGACTTCGCGGCGCGCGTCGTCGAGCATCAGCTCGCCGCGGCCGCTGAGCACGTAGTAGATCTCGTCCTTGTCGTTGCGGTGTTCGCCGATGCTGGCGCCGCGGTGCAGCGCGCGCTGCCGGAAGACGAGGTCGAAACCGGCGGCCTGTTCGAAGAACGGGTAGGCGGTGGTGGTACCGGCGCCTTCGTGCGGGCCTGGCTGGGCGACGGCCAGCTCGCGCGCCTGCTCTACATAGGAGTCGCTGCGTTTGGAGCAGACCGGTTCGCCGGCCCGCGCGGCGCTGCTGCACAGGACCAGCGTAGTGAGGATCGCGGTGTGGCGCAGGTGATCGGACATGGTTCGCTCCCGGCGTGGGCAACGCTCAGCGTGCGAGTTCGCCGTCCTGCGCGGCGTCGCTGCGCAGGGCCGGCGCGATGAGGATCGCGGTGCGGCGAACGTGGTGGTTAGGCATGGTTCGATCCTCGCGCATGCAACGCTCAACGCGCGAGCCAGCCGCCGTCGACGGGCAGGATCGCGCCGTGCACGTAGTCGGACGCCGCGCTGGCCAGGAACACCGCCGCGCCGCCCAGGTCCGAGGGCTCGCCCCAGCGCCCGGCCGGAATGCGCGCCAGGATGTCGCGGTTGCGCTGCTCGTCGGCGCGCAGCTGGGCGGTGTTGTCGGTGGCCATGTAGCCCGGCGCGATCGCGTTGACGTTGACGCCCTTGCCGGCCCATTCGTTGGCGAGCAGGCGGGTGATGCCGGCCAGGCCGGATTTGCTGGCGGTGTAGGACGGCACGCGGATGCCGCCCTGGAACGACAGCATCGAGGCGATGTTGACGATCTTGCCGCGGCCGGCCGCGATCATGCGCCGGCCTACCGCCTGCGACAAGAAGAACGCGCTCTTGAGATTGACGTCGATCACCGCGTCCCAGTCGTCTTCGCTGAAGTCGACCGCGTCGGCGCGGCGGATCAGGCCGGCGTTGTTGATCAGGATGTCGACCGCGCCCAGTTCGGTCACGGTCTCCTCGACGATGCGCGCGATCGGCTGCAGCGTCGACAGGTCGGCTTCGATCGCGTGGAAGCGCCGGCCCAGCGCGCGCACGCGCTCGCCGGTGTCGTCGGCCGCGCGCGTGCTGACCGTGGCGATGTCGGCGCCGGCTTCGGCCAGCGCCAGCGCCAGGCCCTGGCCGAGGCCGCGATTGCCGCCGGTGACCAGGGCGACCCGGCCTTCGAGACTGAAAGGCGAACGGCTCATGTCTGCGGCCTCACTTGAGCTGGCACAGGTCGAGCTGGTGCATGTCGGTGTAGTCCAGGTTCTCGCCGCCCATGGCCCAGATGAAGCAGTAGTTGCGCGTGCCCGAACCCATGTGGATCGACCACGGCGGCGACACCACGGCTTCGTCGTTGCGGATCACCAGGTGACGCATGTCCGCCGGTTCGCCCATGAAGTGCATCACGCTCTGGTCGCCGAGGTCGAAATAGAAATAGACCTCGGAGCGGCGGTCGTGCAGGTGCGGCGGCATGGTGTTCCAGACGCTGCCAGTCTTGAGCACGGTCAGGCCCAGCAGCAGCTGGCAGGACTTGCAGGTCGCCGGGACGATGTACTGATAGATGGTGCGTTCGTTCGAGGTTTCCAGCGCGCCGCGTTCCAGCGGCACCGCCTTGTCGATCGAGATGTGCACGGTCTCGTAGCGCGCGTGCGCCGGGGTCGAGGCCAGGTAGAACTTCGCCGGGGTCGCGGCGTCGTCGGACGCGAACTCGACCTGGGCGCTGCCCATCGGCACGTACAGGCCGTCCTTGGGCTTGAGCGCGTAGGCCTGGCCGTCGACGGTGACCGTGCCGGCGCCCGCGCCGACGTTGACCACGCCCAGTTCGCGCCGGGCCAGGAACGGCTGGCCGGCGGCGGAGGCGGGCTCGGTCTGCGCCGGCAGCGACACCGGTGCGGCGACCGGGGCGGCGCCGCCGATCACGAAGCGCTCGTTGTGCGAGTAGTCGAGGCGGATTTCGCCGGCCGCGAACAGGTCGGCGATCAGGTAGCGGTCGCGCAGTTGCTCGTTGCTGGCGCCGACCATCATGTCGGGGTGGGTGGCGTGGTAGGTCTTGCGGAACATCGGGCCTCCGGAATGCGCATGCCTGCGATGCCGCCCGCGGCGGCTGATCCGGGGATCATAACGGGGTTTTGGTAACCGGTGTCAAAAGTTCGGGTCGAACCGGACCGGGGCCGTTCGGGGTGGGTGTGGCCCTACCGTATGTGGGAGCGAGCCAGATCACTGTGGGAGCGAGCCAAGTCGCGATCGGATCGCCCAGAGAAGGCGCGAACCGCTTCGCGCCCGCCTACCCAAAGTCTGCGGGATTGCGGAGCATCGGCGCGTCATCACTGTAGGAGCGGCGTAAGCCGCGATCGAAGCTGCGCACTCGCGCCGCCGGCACGTCATGGCCGACGGCCCGTCGCGGCTTACGCCGCTCCTACAGAAAGCCGCCAACAGAAAGCCGCCATGCCGCGATGCGCGGCCAATCGGGGGATCGAACCGCAGCACCCGGCCACCCGGGCAAGCCCGCCCTCAACCCGGCGGCGGCTGGCTCGAATCGCGCACCACCAGATGCGGGGTCACCGACACCGGCTCGCTCGGCGCGTCGCCGTCTTCGGGTTCCGGTAGCAGCAGCATCTGCGCGGCCTGGCGGCCGAGGTCGCGGATCGGCGAGTGGATCGTGCTCAGCGCCGGCCATAGCTGGGTCGCCAGCGGGCTGTCGTCGTAGCCGACCACCGACAGGTCGGCCGGGATCGACAGGCCGCGGCGCATCGCGGCCTTGTACACGCCGGCGGCCATCTCGTCGTTGCAGGCGAAGATCGCGGTCGGACGCGGCGATTTGGCCAGCAGGTATTCGGCGCCGGCGACGCCGGACTCGAAGGTATAGCCGCCCTCGAACACGTAGTCTTCGCCCAGTTCGATGCCGCGCTGGGCCAGGCCGTGGCGGAAACCGCCGCCGCGTTCGATCGAGGAGCGGTAGCGGCGCGGGCCGGTGATCAGGCCCAGGCTGCGGTGGCCCAGCGACTGCAGATAGTTGGCCGCTTCCACGCCGGCCAGGCGGTCCTGGGTGTGCAGCATGTTGGCCGGCTCGTCCAGCGGGATCGAGGCGATGCGCACGTAGCGCACGTCGATCTCGCGCAGCGCGGCGGCCAGCTGGTCGTCCTCGGACACGCGCGGGATCAGGATCACCCCGTGCAGCTTCTGCTGCAGGGCGAAGCGGCGGATGCCGTCGATGTAGTCCTCGCGATGGCTGTCGCAGGGATGCACGACCAGTTCGTAGCCCGAGTCGCGCAAGGCGTCCAGCGCGCCGTACTGCATGTTGACGATGTACTGCGCGGTCGGGTTGTCGTAGACCAGGCCGATCAGGAACGAGCGCCGGAACGCCAGCCCGCGCGCCTGCGGATCCGGCGCGTAGCCCAGCTGCTTCATCAGCGACTGGATCTTCTCGCGCGTGTCCGGCCGCACCAGCGGCGAATTGTTGATGACCCGCGACACCGTCTTCTTCGACACCTCGGCCAGGCGCGCGATGTCGTTGATGGTGGCCTTGCCCAGCGCGGGCATCTTGGCGGGCGCGCCATCGCCCCCGGCCGCATCGGCGGGACGGGCGCTGCGCGGACCGCGGCGCGAGCCGCGCGGAGGGGCTGGATTCATGGCGGCTCGAAGGCGGGGAACGGTCCGGTCCAGGGACCGGTGCTGGTTCGATTCTAGCCGGGCATGTCCCCGGTGGACATCGTCAGCTTACTTCAGCAGCGCCGGCAGCCACAGCGACAGTTGCGGGACGAAAGTGACCACCAGCAGCACCGCCAGCGCGGCCAGCCAGAACGGCCAGATCGTGCGCAGGGTCTCGCCCATGCTGATCTTGCCGATCGCGGTGCCCACGAACAGCACCGAACCCAGCGGCGGCGAGATCAGGCTGATGCCGCCCTTGAGGACCAGGATCACGCCGAAGTGGATCGGGTCGACCCCGATCGCCTTGGCCAGCGGCAGGAAGATCGGCGTGCAGATGATGATCATCGGCGCCAGGTCCATGAAGGTGCCCAGCACCAGCAGGATCAGGATCATCAGCAACAGCAGCAGGTTCTTGTCGGTGGTCAGCGAGGTCAGCGCGTCGACCGCGGCCGTCGGCACCTGCAGGTAGGCCAGTAGCCAGCCGAACGAGGCCGCCGAGGCGATCACGAACAGGATCATGCCGGTGGTGCGTGCGGCGCCGGCGACGGTTTCGAGGAAATCGCGCCAGCGCAGGTTGCGGTAGACCAGCGCGGTCACCAGCAGCGCGTAGACCACGGCGATGGCCGCGCTTTCGACCGCGGTGAAGATGCCGGCGCGGATGCCGACGAAGATCAGCGCGACCAGCATCAGGCCCGGCAGCGCGGCGACGAAACGGCGAACCACGATGCCCAAGCCGGGGAAGGCCTCGACCGCGTAACCGCGGCGGCGCGCGATCACCCAGCAGGTCGCCATCAGGGTCACCGTCATCAACAGCGCTGGGATGATGCCGGCGGCGAACAGATCGGCGATCGAGATGCTGCCGCCGGCCGAGGCCGAATACAGGATCAGGTTATGCGAGGGCGGCACCAGCAGCGCGACCATCGACGCGGTCATGGTCACATTGACCGCGAAGTCGCGATCGAAACCGCGCTTGACCATCTGCGGGATCATCGCGCCGCCGATCGCCGAGACGTCGGCGATGGCCGAGCCCGACACGCCGCCGAAGAACAGCGAGGACAGCACGCTGACCTGGCCGAGGCCGCCGCGCAGGTGCCCGACCAGGGCCGAGGCCAGGCCGATCAGGCGTTCGGAGATGCCGCCGCGCAGCATGATCTCGCCGGCGAAGATGAACAACGGAATCGCGATCAGCGAGGCCGAGCCGGCGCCGGCCGCGGTCTGCTGCACCACCACGATCGGCGGCAGGCCGATGTAGATCAGGGTCGCCAGCGCCGCCGAAGACAGCGCGTAGGCGACCGGCACGCCGACGATGAGCATCACGGCGAACACGCCGAACAGGATCGCGACTTCCATCATTCGCTCCGGGGACGATCGGTGAGCGGCGCGGTCAGGGCCGCGACCAGGCGTTGCAGCGCGAATACCGCCATCAGCGCGCCGCCCAGCGCCATCGGCGCATAGATCGCGCTCTGCGGCAGCGGCGCGCCGGCCATCGGCACGTTCAGCCCGTCCAGCAGCAGCTCGCCGCCCCACACCGCCAACACCGCACCGATGCTGGCGATCACCAGGTGGGAGAACGCCAGCAGCCAGCGCCGCAGGCGCGGCGGCGAGCGGTGGACCAGGATGAAGAAGCCGAAATGCGAGCCGCGGTGCACGCCCGCGGCGGCGCCGAAGCTCATCGCGGTGTTGAGCAGCAGCAAGGCCACCGGCTCGGTCCAGCCGGGCGAATCGTTGAGCACGTAGCGGGCGAACACCTGCAGCGCCTGCACGGCGACCATGCCGACCAGGGCGGTGCCGGCGACCGCGACCGCGAAGCCGGCGAGGCGGTCGAACGGGCCGTTCGGCGCGGCCTCGTCGTGTTCGAGGGCGCTGTCCGGAGCGAGGGCGATGGGAGCGTCTGCCAAGGGATCTGCCTCAGGCCAGGGAACGGATGCGGCGGTACAGGGTTTCGATCGCCGGGTCGCGGTGGTACTCGTCCAGCAGCGGCTGCACCGCGGCGCGGAACGCCGGCAGGTCGCAGTCGTTGATGCGTACGCCGCCTTCGATCACGGCCGCGCGCGCCAGCGCTTCGGACTCGTCCCACAGCCTGCGCATCACCGCGACCGAGCGCCGCGCGGCATCGCGCAGCAGTTCGCGGTCGTCCGGGCGCAGCGCCTCGAAACTGCGCCGCGACATCAGCAGCACGTCCGGCGCGTAGGAATGTTCGGTCTGCGACCAGAACCGCGCGGCTTCGAACTGGCGGCTGGAGTGGTAGCTGCGCAGGTTGTTCTCGGCGCCGTCGATCAGATGCGTCTGCAGCGCCGAAAACACTTCGCCGTAGGCCAGCGGGGTCGGGTTGCCGCCCAGCAGCCGGATCATGCGCATGAAGATGTCCGAGGCCGGCACCCTGAACTTGAGGCCGTGCATGTCGGCCGGGCCGCGGATCGGCCGGCGTACGTTGTAGAAGCAGCGCGCGCCGCAGTCGTAGATCGCCAGGCCGACCAGTTCGCGGCGGTCGAAATCGCGCAGCACCGCCGCGCCGACTTCGCCGTCCAGCGCGCGGCGCAGATGCGCGACCGAGTCGAACACATACGGCAGCGACAGCGCCTGGGTCAGCGGGAACGCGTTGTTGAGCGCGCCGCTGTAGACGCGGGTGATGTCGATGGCACCGAAGCGCGCCATGTCGATGGCTTCGGACTCGCGACCGAGCTGGCCGGAGTGGTACAGGCGCAGGCGCAGGCGGCCGCCGCTGGCGCGTTCGATCTCGCGGCCGATCCATTGCACCGCGGCCACGGTCGGGTAGTCCTTGACGTGCACGTCGGTGGCGGTGAGCAGGCGGCTGCCGTCGTCGGCGCGCAGAGCGGCCGGCGCCGCGGCGAGCGCGCAGGCGGCGCCCAGGCCCCGGATCGCGTCGCGGCGACTGGTCATGCGGCGTTCTCCGGTTGCGGATCCACGCTGGCGGCGCGCACCGTTTCGCAGTGCAGGCGGCCCCAGCGGCCGAACGAGATCATCGCGCTTTGTCCGGCCAGGATGTCGTGGATGCCGGTGGCCGCGCCGGTGGTCACCCACATGCCGGCCTTGAGCGGATAGCCGCGCTGCGCGCAGCGCGACAGGGCGAAGGCCAGCGCCGCGAGCAGGCCGCCGGCGATCGATCCGGCGCCGCCGTGGCCGACCGAGCGCCCGTCGATGAAGGTTTCGCAGCGCAGCTCGGCGTCGGCGAGGTCGCGCCAGCCCGGAATCTCGGGGCCGACGATCAGGCCGGCGTTGTTGCCGAAGTCCGAGACCACGATCGGCGGGCCGAGCAGGTTGATGTCCGGCAAGGGGCTGCCGGCCAGCTCGATCCCGATCGCCAGGACGTCGACCAGGGCGGCGGCGTCTTCGTGGCTGTACTCGGTGCGCTCGGGCGGGGCGTCGGCGCCGAGCCGAAACACGAACTCGGCCTCGACCGCGGCGAAACCGCCGCCGATGGCCGCGAACCGGCCAGGATGTCCACCGGTTGCCAGTTGCACCGCGTCGGCGAAGATCGGCCCGACCAGACGCTCCTCGCCCAGCCGGCGCTCCCAGGCGTCCGGGATGCGGCCGACCTTCCAGCCCGCGATCGGTTGTCCCCACAGCGCGATCGCCCGGTCCTGCACGGCATAGCCCTCGTCCAGGGTGCGCGGCAGCGTGCCCGGATAGTCCGGCAGCGCCTGCGCGGCGCGGCGCGCCGCGACCAGGCGCCGCGCGATCGCGCTGTCTTCGCCGCCATCTTCGATGGTCGATGTATCCATGCCGGATCGGATCCCCTGCAGCGTTTCCTCGTCGGAAGTGTTGTATAGGAAACCGGTGTCATTGACAATCCGGGCCTACACTCGGGCGCCGGAGGGGACAGATCGATGATCCAGTTGCAGGGGCAAAAACGTGGTGGGACGGGCGCCGGTGGTCGCGGACGCAGGCTGCGCTGGCTGGCCGGCGCGCTGCTGGGCCTGGCCGCGCTGGCACCGGCAATCGCCGCCGACACGCCCGTGCCGGCGTTCCCGGGCGCCCA
The DNA here is from genome assembly GCF_001427715.1 of Lysobacter sp. Root667. NCBI lineage: Bacteria > Pseudomonadati > Pseudomonadota > Gammaproteobacteria > Lysobacterales > Lysobacteraceae > Lysobacter > Lysobacter sp. Root667. Next base: position 460,943 of record NZ_LMHF01000010.1, on the reverse strand, counting down.
GGGCTGGGCCGCGCACACGCCCGGCGGGCGCGGCGGCCGCATCCTGCGCGTGACCACGCTGGCCGCGTCGGGGCCGGGCTCGTTCGCCGAGGCGGTCGCGGCCAAGGGCCCGCGCATCGTCGTATTCGAAGTCGGCGGCGTGATCGACCTGGATCGCCAGGAAGTCCGCATCACCGAACCCTACCTCACCGTCGCCGGCCAGACCGCTCCACAGCCGGGCGTCACCTTCATCCGCGGCGGCCTGATCGTCGCGACCCACGACGTGGTCGTGCGGCATATCCGCGTGCGTCCCGGCGAAGCCGGCGCGGGCAAGAGGGCTGGCCTGGATTTCGACGCCATCACCACCGTGCGCGGCGCCCGCGACGTGATCGTCGATCACTGCTCGCTGACCTGGGCCACCGACGAGAACCTGTCGGCCTCGAGCACGCGCTTCTTCGGCGAGAGCGAAAAGGACTGGATGGAGAACGCCTCGCGCCGGATCACCTTCAGCCACAACCTGATCGCCGAGGGCCTGGCCAATGCCACCCACGCCAAGGGCGAGCACTCCAAGGGCTCGCTGATCCACGACCACGTCAACGAGGTGCTGATCGTCGGCAACCTCTACGCGCACAACTACGAACGCAACCCGCTGTTCAAGGGCGGCGCGCGCGGCCAGGTCATCAACAACCTGATCTACGACCCCGGCCAGCGCGCCGTGCACTACAACCTGATCGCGGAGGAATGGCTGGGCCATCCGTATTCGACCGGCCAGATGGTCGCGCGCGGCAACGTGATGCGCGCCGGGCCGTCGACGCAGGAACTGGCGTTCTTCATGGTCGGCGGTTCAGGGGACATCGAGCTCTACGCCGAAGACAACCTCGTCGTCGACCGCCTCGGCCGGCCGCTGCCGCAGCAGGCCCGCTACACCACCGCGCCGGTGCGGGTGATCGAAAGCGCCCAGGCGCCGCCGTTGCCGTTCGGGGTGACGTTGCTGCCGTCCGCGCAGGTCCAGGACGCGGTGGTCGCGCAAGCCGGCGCGCGGCCCTGGGACCGCGACGATATCGACCGCCGCATCCTCGCCGACACCATCGAGGGCCGCGGCAAGATCATCGACAGCGAAAGCGAAGTCGGCGGCTATCCCAAGCAGGCACCGACCCAGCAGGCATTCGTGCCGGAGGATTGGGACCTGGCGACCATGGAACCGCTGAAGCCGCTGCCGCGGCGTGCGCCGCTGAAGTGAGTTGCGTGCGACGCCGGCGCGCCGCTCAGCGCGCCGCGTCGTCGTCGCGCAGCAGTTTCGCCAGCGCCAGGTCCGAGCCGCGCAGGGCGGAGGCGAATTCGATCGCGATCCGGCGCGCGCCGGCCGGCGAGAAGTGGGTGTTGTCGGTCACCCCGTTCGGATAGTTCGGATGCTCGCCCGGCGCCAGTTGCAGGAACAGCCGCCGCGAGCCATCGACGCCGGCTTCCTGCAGCAGCGCCTGGCTGCGGCGCTCCAGATCGATCAGGGCCACATGCTCGCGCGCCGCCAGCGCCCGCACCCGGCCCGGATACTCGCCGTGGCTGTCCTGGACTCGGCCCTCCTCGTCGAAGCGGCGTCGCGATATCGGCGTCAGCAGGATCGGCGTGGCGCCGCGTGCGCGCACATCGGCGACGAAACCTGCGAGGTTGCGTTCGTAGTCGGCCAGCGGCGTGTAACGGTCGGGCTTCTCGACCGATTGGTCGTTGTGGCCGAACTGGATCAGCACCCAGTCGCCGGCGTGCAGGCCGTCCAGCAGCGCCTGCCAGCGGCTTTCTTCGATGAAGCTGCGGGTACTGCGGCCGTTCTTCGCATGATTGACCACGCGCACCGTGCCGGGCCGGAAGCGCGCGGCCAGGTGCTCGCCCCAGCCGGTTTCCGGGCGCTTCTCGGCGAGTTTCTCGGCCATGGTCGAATCGCCGGCGAGGTGGATCGCGACGGCCGGCGCGCGTTCGCCGGCGAAGCTCGCCGCCGTCGCCAGGCTCAGGCACAGCAACAGCAGGTAAGGCCAGCGACGCATACGTATCCTCGCGGTCAAAGTTCGGGTTGCCAGCCACCGAGCACCAGATCGCGGCGATGGCGCGCGACCGCGGCGCGGTCGAGCCGGCGCCGGCCGGGCGTGCGCGCCGCGCCGGGGCCGCGGCTGTCGTGTTCGTACAGGCGCCCCGCTTCCGGCGCCAGCATGGTGCGGCTGCCGTCGCGCGCCGTGTAGCCCATCGCGTCCCAGCCGCGCGGGTCGATGTGCGCGTCCATCCAGCACGACAGATACACCGCCGCGCCGACCGCGTCGGGATCGCCGTACTTGCCGTCGGCGAACGTGCGCCCGGGCCGCCAGGCGCGTCCGAGCGCGACGCTGGCGTCGGGCACCTCGGCGTCGCGAGTGAGGCGGCAGCGCAGGAAGCTGAGCCCGTAGGCTTGCGCGCTGGGCGTGCACGGCACCGCCACGTAGCCCTGGCGTTCCTTGCCCGGCCGGTAGCGCGAATGCAGTTCGCAATCCTCGAACAGCGCATTGCCGCCGCCGAACACGAAATCGACGCTGCCGGCGATGCGGCAACGCCGGAACAGGCTGCGGCCGGCGTCGGCGAACAAGGTGTCCTGGTGCCCGTGCAGATCGACTTCGTGCAGCACGCTGCGCTCGGCGCCGCGGTCCAGCATCAGCGCCACCGCCTGCGCGCCGTTGGGGCCGATCGGCTCGAAGCGCGGCGCGCTGAGGTTGCCGACGTAGTCGAACGCGTTCTCGATGCGCAGGCGTTCGGCGCGGAAGTCCGGCGCGCGCACGATCACGCTGGCGCAGCCCCAGGTGCCCCAGGCTTCGCCGTCGGGCCGCGCCATGCCGGCCGCGGCGTCGTAGCTGAGCACGCTGCCGGCGCGGTCCTCGCCGATCAGATGGATGTTGGGCTTGTCGATCAGCAGCTTCTCGCGCCATACGCCGCGCCCGATCCGGATCCGGTACGGGCGCCGGCCATCGCGCGGCGCCGCATCGATCGCGGCCTGCACCGATCCGAACGCCGGCGCGTCGCCACAGCCGGCGCCGCTTGCGACCACGGCGTCGAAGCCGGCGCCGGCCCGGGAGTCCGCGGCGCGCGCGCTGGCGGCGAGGGCGGCGGACGCCAGCGCCGCCTGCAGGAAGCGGCGCCGGCTGCGCGTGGCGCCGTCGATCACCGCGACGGACCCGCGCCGATCAGCACCGGGATCGGCACCAGCCAGGTCGGATCGATCCGGCGGTACAGCGTCGGCGTCCATTCCACCGTGCCGCTCAGGCTGTCGCCGTTGGCGGCATTGAACGCGGCGACCGGGTCGACCGCGCGGCCGTTGTGCAAGGTGCCGGCGGCCTGCAGGCGCGTGCCGTTGAGGCGCTGGATGAACAGTTCCGGCGTCAGGGCGCGATCGGTCAGGAAATGGTTGTTCTGCGCGAATATCTGCGACTCGATGCCGGCGCCCCAACTGTAGGCGTAACGCTCGGCTCCGGCGCGATCGGCGCTGTAGAGATTGTTGTAGACGTGCACCTGTCCGTAACGCACGCGCGGCACGCGCTGGCCGAGGTTGTGGAAATGATTGTGGTGCAGGGTCAGCCGCAGCTTGCCGCGATCGGCGACCGCGCTGTCAGAAGACCCCACCAGCATCGCCTTGTCGTGTTCGCTGAATCGGTTCCATGAAACCGTCACCAGATCCGATTCGTTGGTCACGTCGACCAGGCCGTCGTGGATCTGGTAGAGCCGGCCGAAGTAGCTCGGCAGGGTCGCGTCGTCGGTCGCCGCGTCCTTGAACTCGTTGTGGTCGATCCAGACATGGGTGGCGTTGCGCACCGAGATCGCGTCGTACTGAGAGTTCCAGTTGCCGGTGGCGCCGTCGGTCGGCGACCACTGCGGGAAGCAGTCGTAGGTGTCTTCGAAACGCAGATTGCGCACGATCACGTTCATCGGCTGGTTGCCGCTGGTGCTGCCGGGACGTATGTCGAACCAGGCGCCGCGCACGCGCGCGTCGCGGCCGACGCCGACGAGCGTGGTGTTGGCCGGAATCCGGATCCGCACGCGCGCCTGCTGCGCGGCGACCGAGGCCAGGCGCGCGCGCTCGAGCGGGCCGCTGGGATTGACGCGTCCCCAGGTCGCCGGATCGTAGGCGGCCAGGAAGGCCTCGAGCGTGTACGGGGTCGCGGTCTGCGGATCGGGGCGCGCGTAGTCGGCGCAGCTCAACGGCTGTCCGCCGGCGTCGACATTGGCGTCGATGGTGCCGACGATGCGGACGATTTTCGGAGTCGGGTCCGGAAACGCGAGCGCGGCGACCAGTTCGTTGCGGTCGTGCACCTCGTGCACGCGGTCCTCGGCGGCGGCCGAACCGCCGGTGGTGCCCTGCGGCAGCGCGGCGGTGGCCAGCGAGGCCCAGCCGTCGTTGGCGGGCAAGGTCTCGCGGTCGATGTCGCGGGCATGGCCGGCCTGCGCGGCCGTGGACAGCATTGCCAGCGCGATGCCGGCGCACAGGACGATTTTCGCGGCGTTCATTGCGGAAAGCTCCTTGTCGTGGTGCAGTCGATGGACGACGAACACGGAAGGCGCGCGTGGGCGGCTACGTTGCGATCGGATCGCCGGGCGATGCCTGCGCTGTCTGGATTCGTCGGGACTGTTGCGGTGACCCGTACTGCCTGCAGCGCCGGAGGTTCGGCCGGCGCGGATGCGAAACCGCCGAAGCCGGCCGCGTCGCATCCGCGCGCGGCCGGCACGATCGTCAATGCGCGATCACAGCTTGTAGCGGATGCCGAGGAAGTACTGGCGGCCGGTGTGGTGGTAGACCGAGGCACGGTCGCCCAGCGAATCCACCCACTGGTCGTTGTACTCGTCGGTGAGGTTCAGCCCTTCCAGGGTCAGCTCGATGCGGTCGTTGAGCTTCCACGAAGCCGACATGTCGATGGTGGTGGTGGCCTTGGTGCCTTCGACGTCGTTGTTGTTGCGGCCCGGCACCGTGGTCAGGTAGTCGTCGCGGTAGGCCGCCGAGACGCGCGCGCCGAAGCGCTCGCCTTCGTAGTAGAGCGTGGCGTTGTAGGCGTTCTTGGACAGGCCGGTCAGGTCGGTCCGCAGCGAGGACGCTCCGGTCGAAGTCACGTACTGGATCTTCGATTCGACGTAGGTGTAGTTGAGCTGCACGCCGAAGTCCTGCCAGAAGCCTTCCGGCAGGAAGGTGAAGGGCTGCTGGTAGCTCAGTTCGAAACCCTGCAGGCTGCCGCCGGGCGTGTTGACCGGAATGTTGAACTGGAAGTCGTCGGTGGGCGAAGCGCCGGTACCGGCGAGCAGGCTGTCGGGCAGGCCGGAGGTGTTGTACGGGCGGGTTTCGCGCGAGGTCTGCACGAAGGTGCTGATGTCCTTGTAGAACAGGCCCAGGCCGAGCAGGGCCTCGTCGGCGAAGTACCACTCCAGGCTCAGGTCGTAGGTCTTGGCGCGGAACGGTTCCAGCAGCGGATTGCCGCCGTTGACCGTGCGCGCGCCGCCGCTGACGTTGACGGTGACGCCGGGCGTGAGGTTGCCCAGGCCGGGACGCGACATCACCTTGGCGGCGCCGAAGCGGACCAGGAAATCCGGCGTCAGGTCGGCGACCAGGTTCAACGAGGGCAGGGTGTCGTCGTAAGTGCGCTGCACCGTGGTTCGCACCGGCACGCCGCCGACGATGGCGTAGCCGGTCGAGGTCTGCTTGGTGTCGACCTGGCGCACGCCGATGTTGCCGCTGATCGGGATCGAACCGAGCTGGGTGTTGAAGTCGCCCTGCAGGTAGAAGCCCTGGTCGCGTTCGGTGACGCTGCGGTTGTTGCCCAGCACGCCGGCGATCTTGTCGCTGACGGTGAAGGTGCCGGTGTTGCCGTAGATATTGAACACGCGGTTGAAGGCGTCGATGTCGGGAATCAGCCAGACCGAATCGTTGCCGGCGCCGGTGCGGGTGTTCTCCAGGCCGATCAGCGAGGTCAGGTCGGCAAGGCTGGTGCCGGCCGGCAGCCCGGGCACCGCCAGCTCGGACGCGCGCCGGAACTCGCGGCTCTCGAAGGTGTATTCCTTGAACTGCGCGCCGCCCTTGAGCTTGAAGGCCGGCGCCAGGTCCCAGGCGAAATCGAGTTGGGCGGTGTCGTAGGTATTGGTGGCGAACTGCGGGCGCAGGCGGATCTCGGAGATGCCGTTGACGAAGGTCCACTGGCTGGGATCGGTGACGTCGAAGCCGTTATCGATCACCGGCAGGCGATCGTTGCCGCGATAGTCGTAGCTGTAGCCCTGCACGTTCTGGCGGTCGAGCGTGATCGTGGTCTGGATCGGGTTTTCGAACTCGGACTTGGCGCGGCCGACCTGGGCGTGCAGCTTGAAGTCGTCGGTGAGCTCGTGGTCGCCGTAGAAACTGAACTGGGTGAACTTGGTGCTGAGTTCGTCGTAGCGCGCTTCCGAACGCACATCGACGTTGTTGAAGCGGCCGTAGACCAGGTTGCCGTTGCCGTCGACCTGGCCGTCCAGCACCACCGTCTGCGGCTTGCCTGTGCCGGTGCGGCTGAACGACACCGCCTCGATGAAGTTCTCGGTGCGGGTGGCGTCGAACTTGGCGTACAGCAGATCCAGGCCGATGTCGGTGCGGTCGCTGACCTTCCATTGCAGCGCGCCGGTCACGCCCAGGCGCTGCTGGTCGTGTTCGAGCACGCCGTAGCGCGGAATGCGCGGGTGGAACACGCCGGCGCCGCGCGCTGCGCTAAACGGCGAGGCCGCGCTGAAGCCGCCGCTGCTCGGGCCGTTGTCCCAGCGCACCGTGCTGTGGCCTTCCTCGACCAGGCGCCGGTCGGTGTAGGCGACCGAGAGCAGAGCGCCGAAGCGGCCGTCGCCCCAGGTGTTGCTGATCAAGGCCGAAGCGCGCGGGTCGGTGTCGCCGGACAGATCGTTGTAGCCGAGCTGGCCGCCGGCGACGAAGGTGAAGCCGTCGTAGTCGAACGGGCGCGCGGTCTGCAGGTCGACGGTGGCGCCGAGCGAACCTTCCTCGACTTCGGCCGACGCGGTCTTGCGCACCTTCAGGCTGTTGAACAGTTCCGAGGCGAACACGTTGAAGTCGAAACCGCGGCCGCGGTTGGCGCCGCCGGAACTGTCGGTGCCGCCGGTGGTGGTCAGCGCCTCCATGCCGTTGATGCGCACGCGGGTGAAGTCCGGGCCCAGGCCGCGCACCGAGATCTGCCGGCCTTCGCCGGCGTCGCGGGCGATCGACACGCCGGGAATGCGCTGCAGCGATTCGGCCAGGTTGAGATCGGGGAAGTCGGCGATGTCCTCGGCGACGATGGCGTCGACCACCCCGGTCTCGCCGCGCTTGATGTCCAGCGCGCGTTCCAGGCTGCCGCGGAAGCCGGTCACGGTGACGGTTTCCAGGTCCTTGGCCGGTTCGGACGCGGCCGGCGCCGCGTCCGCGCTGGTCTGCTCGGCGGCCGCCGCTGTGGCCGGCGCCGTGTTCTGCTGCGCGAACCCCACCGCCGGCGCCATTTGCAGGGCCAGGGCGATGGCGCCTGCAAGAACGGTAACCGGTGTCTTTTTTGCCGCGCGTTGCGATTGCATCTGGATCCCCTCCCAAAGTGGTCCGACGGCTGTATAGCGCTTGTTGACTAGCCTGCAGCGCTTGCTATGGTGTCTCGGGCGGTCGAATGACACCGCTGGTCAAAACCCTAGCAAAAGCTCGGGCCAACATCATGCTGCGGTGCGCAATCGGGTATTCAGGGGACCGGCGGGGCCGGCGCGGAGAGGTGGAATGAGTCAACGCATAGTGTGTTTCGGGGAGCTGCTGCTGCGCTTGGGCGCCCCCGGGCATGAGCGCCTGCTGCAATCGCCGGCGTTGCAGGTCCACGTTGGCGGCGCCGAAGCCAACGTCGCCGTGGCCCTGGCCCGCTACGGTCACGAGGCGGCCGTGGTCGGCCGGGTCGCCGATAACGCCCTGGGCGCTGCGGCGGTGGCCGAACTGCGCCGGCATGGGGTCGATACCCGCGCCGTGCAGCCCGCGCCGGGTCGCATGGGCCTGTACTTCCTGGAGACGGGCGCCGGCCATCGGCCCAGCAGCGTGCTCTACGACCGCGCCGACTCGGCCTTCGCCCGCGCCGGCGCCGATGCCTACGACTGGCCGGCCCTGCTGGAGGGCGCGGCCTGGCTGCATCTGTCGGGCGTGACCCCGGCGCTGGGCCCGGTCGCGGCCCAGGCCGCGATCGCCGCCGCCCAGGCCGCGCGCCGCGCCGGCGTGCGGGTGAGCTTCGACGGCAACTTCCGCAGCAAGCTCTGGCAGGCCTGGAGCGGCGACGCCGCGGCGATCCTGCGCGAGCTGATGGCGCAGGCCGAACTGATCTTCGCCGATCATCGCGACTTCGCCGTCGTGCTCGGCTTCGAGACCGATGCGGCGAGCGCCGAGCAGCGCTTCGCCGACGCCGCGCGGGCCGCGTTCGCCGCGTTCCCGCAGCTGCAGCGCGTGGCCAGCACGGTGCGCGTGCAGCACAGCGTCGACCGTCAGTCGTTGTCGGCGCTGTCGCTGCATCGCGACGGCGCCGCCGCGCAGACGCCGGTATGCGAACTGAGCGCGATCGTCGACCGCATCGGCAGCGGCGACGCGTTCGCGGCCGGCGTGCTGCACGGGCTGATCTCGGGCATGGACGAGGCGCACAGCCTGCAGTTCGGTTGGGGCGCGGCCTGTCTCAAGCACGCCGTGCCCGGCGACTTCGGCTGGTCGGACGCCGAAGAAGTCGCCGCCTTCGTCGCTCAGGACGGCTATCACGTCAGGCGTTGAGGCGACGCTCGCTTAGAGCAGCGCGTGATCCGGAACTTCGAGTTCCAGCGACAGCGCCAGGTGATCGGACAGCGCGGCCGGCACGGCGCGTGCGGAGGTGCAGCTCAGGCCGTCGCCGATCAGGATGTGGTCGATCGCCCTTTGCGGGCGCCAGCTCGGGAAGGTCGGCAGCGCGGACTGCGGCGGCTGCAGGCGGGTGCGCTGGAACAGGGTGCGCATTTCCGGCTGATCGACCGAGCAGTTGAAGTCGCCCATCAGCACCGCGTGCGGGTGGTCGTGCAGCAGTTCGGCGATGAAGGCCAGCTGCGAGGCGCGCGAGGCCGCGCCCAGCGACAGATGCGCGACGGCGACGGTCAGGGCGTCGTCGTCGTCGCCGAAGTGCGCCATCAGCACGCCGCGGCCCTTGACCCGGCCGGGCAGCGGATGGTCGATGACTTCGCGCGGTTCGAGCTTGCTCAGCAGGCCGTTGGCGCTGGAGGCGACGCTGCCGACGCGGCGGTTGGGCTGGTGGCTCCAGTAGTCGAAGCCGGCGCGCTGGGCCAGGTAGTGGGTCTGGTTGGTGAAGCCCGAACGCAGGCTGCCCGGGTCGCTTTCGTTGAGGCCGACGATGTCGTGCTCGCCGGCCAGTTGGGCGATGGTGTCGAGGCTGCCGCGCTTGTTGCCGGCGGGCAGCACGTGCGACCAGCTGCGGGTCGCGTAGTCGCTGTAGCGGCGCGTGCTGGACCCGGCCTGGATGTTGGCGCTGAGCAGACGCAGTCGTCTGCGCGTATCCATGCCGGCCGGGTCCATACGACGATTACTGCGCGGCGGCTGCGGCCGGGCCGGTGGCCGGAGCGCTGCCCTCGGCGGCCGGAGCGGCGCCGCCGGTGCGCGCGGCGCGTTCCTGCGCGACCAGGTGGTCGGTGATGCGCAGCATGTCCTCGAAGTTCTTGCCGATCACGCGGTACTTGCCGTCGACCACGATGTTGGGCGTGGACTCGACGCCGCTGCGGGTCAGGAAGGCCTCGGCGCGCTTGAGCTTGGCGTCGATCGCGAAGCTGGCGTAGGTGCTTTCGAACTGCTGCTTGTTGGCGCCGAACTTGGCGTAGAACTCGGCGAAGTCGACCGGCTTGACGCCGTTGACCGGCAGGCTGCGCTCCAGGTGCACGGCGCGGAACATCGCGTCGTGGGTGCGGCCGACCAGGCCCATCGACTCGGCGGTGTAGAAGGCCTTGGCGTAGGGCACCCAATAGCCGCCGAACGGCGCGGCGACCGGGACGAAGTTGACGTCGGCGGTCTGCTTGGCGCGCCAGGAGTTGACCAGCGGTTCGAACTCGGCGCAGTGCGGGCAGGTGTAGCCGAACACTTCGACCACTTCGATCTTGCCGGTGCCCGGCGCGTACGGCGTGCCGCCCGGGATCTCGACGTAGTCGGTGCCGGCGACCGGGGCCGGGCCGGTCGGCGCGGTGGCGACGGCGGCGGGCGTGATCACGGTCTCGGGCGCGGCTTCCTGGGTCGGCGTCGGCGCCGCGTTGGCGGGCGCGGCTTCGCTGCTCGGCGCGGCGGCGGTTTCGGCGGAGGGAGCGGCGGCTTCCTGCTGCTGGGTGCAGGCGGCCAGCGCGAACAGGGCGGCGAACAGGACGGGGTAACGGTGCGGCTGGGCCAGGCGCAGGGTCATGGATCGAATCTCCACAAAACGGTCGGATCGGATTGGCGGCGCGCAGACGGCAGTGCCGTCGCGACGCCGGGGAATGCGTCGGCCGTCAGGATAACGGCCGACGCGCTGAACACGGAGTGTAGGCGCGACCGGGGCGGCTCAACGCGCCTTGCCGGCCGCGCGCTCGCGCGCGACCAACTGGTCGACGATGCGCAGGCTCTCTTCGAAGCTGCGGCCGGCGACCCGGTACTTGCCGTTGACCACGAACATCGGCGTGGCGTCGACCCCGCTGCGGGTGATGAAGTCGCGCGCGCGCTCGAGCTGGTCCTCGATGCCCTTGCTCTCCATGGTCGCGGCGAACTTCTCGGCATCGGCGCCGTAGCGTGCGTAGAAGTTGGCGATTTCCTGCGGCGAGGCGTTGTTGATCGGCAGGCTGCGCTCTTCGTGCAGGGCATTGAACACCGCCTCGTGGGTCTTGCCGGTCAGGCCCATGGCCTGGGCGGTGTAGTAGGCCTTGGCGTAGGGCTGCCAATAGCCGCCGAACGGCGCCGCCACCGCGACGAAGTTCACGTCCTTGGGCTGCTTGGCCTTCCAGGCGGCGACCAGCGGCTGGGCGTGGGCGCAATGCGGGCAGGTGTAGCCGAACACTTCGACCACCTCGATCTTGCCGCGCACCGGCGCGTAGGGGCGGCCGTCGTCGATCACGAAGTAGTCGCGGTCCGCTTCCAGTGCCGGGGCGGCGGTCTTGCCGGCGGCCGACGCGGCCAGCGGCAGCAGCGCGCTCAGGGCCAGGGCGGCGAGGGTCGGGAGCAGGCGGAACGGGCGTGGGGTCATCGCAGGGTCTCGCGGCGATCGGATCGGGGGCGGTGAGGACCGCGTTGGGGGGCGTCCGGACAAAAAAAGACGCCGGCGTTAAGCATAACGGCCGGCGTCTCGAACCAGGAGTATCGGATGTGACCGGCGTCGCGCGCGGAAGTTCCGTGGCCGGTCTTAGTGCGTAGCGGCGGCGGCCGGCACGTGCGCGGCTCGCTCCTGTGCGATCAAAATGTCGGTAATGCGCAGCATATCCTCGAAACTGCTGCCGATCACCCGGTATTTTCCGTTAACGACCAGGGTCGGGGTCTGCTCGACGCCGCTGCGCATCATGAACTGCTTGCCGCGATTGACCCGGGTCACGGTGGCGAAGCTGTTCATGGCGGCCACGAACTGCTGCGGGTCGGCGCCGTAGCGGCCGTAGAAGCGGCCGATCGCGGCGTCGTCGGGCTTGTCGCCTTCGCCGGGCATGCTCTGTTCTAGGTGGATGGCGCGGATCAGGGCGTCGTGGCTGCGCCCGACCAGGCCCATCGAGTCGGACACGTAATAGGCGCGGGCGTAGGGCTCCCACTCCGGGCCGAACGGCGCCGGCACGTAGGTGAAATGCACGTCCGCGGCCTGCTTGGCCTTCCAGGCGTTGACCAGGGGCTGGAACTGGGCGCAGGCCGGGCAGACGTAGCCGAATACCTCGACGACCTCGATCTTGCCGGGCACCGGCGCGAACGGCTGGCCGCCGTCGATGGCCGCGTAGTCCTTGCCGGCGACCAGGCCCTGGGAGGCGGCGGCCGGTGGCGCGGCCGCTGCTGGGGCCGCGGCCGGCGTCGCCGCAGCAGGCGTCGCCGCGGCGGGTTCGGCGCCTGCGGCGACCGCGGGCTCGCCTTCGACGGCGGGTTCGGCGGCGACCGGGGCGCTGGCGGCGGGCTCGGCGGGCGTGGCGCTGTCGGCGGGCGCGGACGGCTTACAGGCGCTCAGCGCCAGCAATGCGATCAGCAGCGGAGCGAGACGGATGGGCGGCATGGTCGGCTCGGATCGTGGCCGGCCCGGGGCGGGCCGTTTCGGCGCCCACGATAAAAGAAATCGCGAAAGGAAATCGCGGGCGCAGGATCGCCGCGCCCGCGCAAACGAAAACGCCGGCCACGGGGCCGGCGTTTCGTGGCGATTGCGCGGAACGGGCCGCGCGCCGCGGGTCTCAGGCGCCGGTGGCCGGCTTGGCCGGAGCGGCGTCCTTGGCCGGCGCCGCCGGAGCGGGCGCGGCCGGAGCCGGTGCCGGAGCCGCGGCGGGCGCAGCGACGGCCGGCGCCGGCGCATCGGCGGCGGCGAAGTCGTCGGCGCGCTCGTGCAGGCCCTGCAGGTAGCTGGACAGCGAGCCGATTTCCTCGTCGGTGAGGTTCTTGGCCACGGCCGCCATCACGTTGAACAGGTGCGGATCGCGCTGGGTGGTGGTGCCGGCGCGGTATTCCTCGAGGCGGCGCTGGGCATAGGCGGCCTGCTGGCCGGCCACGTGCGGGTAGGCCGGGCCGGGGTTGCCGGCGCCGCCGGGACCGTGGCAGGCCATGCACGCCGGAATGCCGCGCGCCTTGTCGCCGGCCATGAACAGCTGCTGGCCGACCTCGAAGAACTTCTTGTCCTTGTTCGGACCCGACGCGATCACGGTGTCGTCGGCCACGCCGGCGCCGGACTTCTGGGTCGCGAAGTAAGCGCCCAGGTCGCGGGCGTCCTGCGCGGTCAGCGCATCGGCGTAGGGCTTCATCGCCGCGGCCATGCCGGTGTTGCGCTCGCCGCTCTTGAACAGGGCGATCTGGTGGGCGATGTAGCGTTCGCTCTGGCCGGCCAGGCGCGGGTACTGCGGATCGGTCGGATTGCCGTCCAGGCCATGGCAGGCCGCGCAGGTGCCGGCCTTGGTGGCGCCCGCCTTGACGTCGCCCCAGCTGGCCGGCTTCTCGACCAGCGGCGCGGCCTGGACCGGCTCCTTGTCGGGGATCGGCGTGATCGTGGGCTGGGCGTAGGCGACGGCGACGGCCGCCATAACGGTCAGACCGACGATGCCTAGGACGCGGGCTTGGCTCATGTAGCTGGGCTCCGAAACACTGGGATGGCGGGCCGCGATGCGGTCGCCGGAACCTCGGAATTATCGTCGCGGGGGCAGGGCGGGTCAACGCGAATCGCTGTCCGCAGGCCGCGCGGCCTGGGTTTTCGGGCCTGCGACGCGTTCCGCGGCGGGCGTTTCGCACCGTCGCCGTGCGATCCTAGCGCCCATGGCCAATCCTCTCGCCCGTGCCCGCTACCTGTTGGCGGCGCACACGCCCAAGCAACTCCCGCCCGACGGCGGCTTCGAAGTCGCCTTCGCCGGCCGCTCCAATGCCGGCAAGTCCAGCGCCCTCAACGCCATGTGCCAGCAGAACGCGCTGGCGCGGGTGTCCAAGACGCCCGGCCGCACCCAGCAGCTGGTCTTCTTCGACATTCCGCCCAGCACCGACCGCTACCTGGTCGACCTGCCCGGCTACGGCTACGCCAAGGTCCCGCAGGACCTGCAGGCGCACTGGCAGGCCTTCATCGACCAGTATTTCCAGACTCGGCAGGCGCTGCGCGGCCTGGTCGTGGTCATGGACATCCGCCATCCGCTCAAGGACTACGACCGCCAGATGCTCGGCTACGCGGTTTCGCGCGGCCTGCCGGCGCACGCCTTGCTGACCAAGGCCGACAAGTTCGGCCGCGGCCAGCAGTCGCAGGCCTTGCTGGCGGTGCGCAAGGACCTGTTCGCCGCCTACGGCAATTCGGTCAGCGTGCAGACCTTCTCCGGCGAGTCCAAGCAGGGCGTCGACGAAGCGCGCGCGGTGGTCGGCGGTTGGCTGGAGCTGTAGTCGCCCGGCGCGATCGCGCCGGGTGGGGCCTGCCTAGCCAGCGCGCCGCGCGACGTAGGCGCCGTGCGCCGGAAGGCGCAGGCGCTGGCCATCCCATTCGCCCTCGACCAGACCGTGGCCCTGCAGCGGCTGCCAGCCTTCGTGCGCGTCCAGCGCCATCTCCTGCGGCTGCGCCGACAGGTTGAACACCAGCAGCAATTCCTCGTCGCCGAGCCGGCGCGTGAATGCCAGCAAGGGTTCGGCGACCTCGCGGAACGCGATCTCGCCCAAGCGCAGCGTCGGCTGGCGCCGGCGCCAGGCCAGGAAGCGGCGGAAACCGTGCAGCGGCGACTGCGGGTCGGCCTCCTGCAGGCTCACCGAGCGCGCGCGGTGGCTGTCGGGAATCGGCAGCCACGGCGTGCCGTCGCTGAAACCGGCGCCGGCGCTGTCGTCCCAGGGCATGGGCGTGCGGCAGCCGTCGCGGCCCTTGAAACTGGGCCAGAACGCGATGCCGTAGGGGTCGCGCAGCGCTTCGAACGGCACTTCGGCTTCCGGCAGACCCAGCTCCTCGCCCTGGTACACGCAGACCGAGCCGCGCAGCGAACAGGCCAGCGCGCTGAGCTGGGTGGCGTAGTGCGCCGGCTCGCCGCCTTCGCCCCAGCGGCTGACCACGCGCTGCACGTCGTGATTGGAGATCGCCCAGCACGGCCAGCCTTCGCGCATCTGCGCTTCCAGCGTCCGCACCGTGGCGCGGATGTAGGCCGCGCTATGGTCCTGGGTCAGCAGCTCGAAGCTGTAGCCCATGTGCAGGCGTCCGTCGCGGGTGTACTCGCCCATGGTCGCCAGCGAATCTTCGGACGAGATCTCGCCCAGCGCCGCCGCGCCCGGATAGCGGTCCAGCAGCGCGCGCAGCTCGGCCAGAAAGGCCAGGTTCTCCGGCTGGGTGTTGTTGTGATGGTGGTACTGGAAGGCGTAGGGATTGTCGGGGCTGAAGCCGCGGCCGACGCGCCGTTCCTTGGGCTTGGGCGGGTTGTCGCGCAGCAGCGCGTCGTGGAAGCAGAAGTTGATCGCGTCCAGGCGCAGGCCGTCGACGCCGCGGTCCAGCCAGAAGCGCACGCTGTCCAGCACCGCCGCGCGCACCTGCGGGTTGTGAAAATTGAGGTCGGGCTGCGCGGCGAGGAAGTTGTGCAGGTAGTACTGGCCGCGCCGCGGTTCCCACTTCCAGGCCACCCCGCCGAACAGCGACAGCCAGTTGTTCGGCGGCGTGCCGTCCTCGCGCGCGTCGGCCCACACGTACCAGTCGGCCTTGGGATTGTCGCGGCTGGCGCGGCTTTCCTTGAACCAGACGTGCTCGGCCGAGGTATGGCTGAGCACCTGGTCGATCATCACCTTCAGGCCCAGGCCGTGCGCCTTGGCCAGCAGCGCGTCGAAGTCGTCCAGGCTGCCGAACAGCGGATCGACCTCGCGGTAGTCGGCGATGTCGTAGCCGAAGTCGGCCATCGGCGACTTGAAGAACGGCGAGATCCAGATCGCGTCGACGCCCAGTCCGGCGACGTACTCGAGCTTGTCGATGATGCCGCGCAGGTCGCCGACGCCGTCGCCGTTGTCGTCGCGGAAGCTGCGCGGGTAGATCTGGTAGATCACCGCGCCGCGCCACCACTGGGCCGCGCGCGTCGCCGCGCTGCCTTGCGTATCGCCGAGCGCGACGCCGGTGTGGACCGATTCGTTCAAAGCCACCTCGAATGGATGCGGGCGGCGCGCCTGCGTCGCCGCGGAGTGCTGGCGAGCTTACCGGCAGGCGCCGCGCCTGCGCGCGCCTGCATACGTATTCACTGCGATGCTGCATTGCAGCGCCGCGCATGAATGCGACATCGATGCGCATGCAAGGCCATGAATACGTATGCAAGGTGCGCTGCAAGGCGATCGGCCTGCCTAAGATTGGCCGCACCGCCGGAGCGACGCGACCGGCGAACGAAGCGGCGCGGCGCCATCGGCGCAGCCGCACACGAAGCAAGCTTCTGGGAGGGGGCATGTTGAAATTGAAGTCGGCTTCGTTGAAGCCCAATCTGTTGACCGTCGCGCTGGCCTCGCTGGGTTTGTGCAGTCCCTGGACCGCATGGGCGGCTGGACAGGACGCCACGGCGCCCACCGCCGACCCGGCGCCGGCCAACCAGGCGCACGAAATCGAAGCGGTCACCGTCACCGGCAACCGCCGCGAACAGTCGATCCAGAAATACTCCGGTTCGATCCAGGCCTTCACCGGCGACGAGCTCGACAAGCTCGCCATCAACGCCGACATTCGCAACCTGCAGAACGTGGTGCCGGCGCTGCAGATCACCAAGCAGGAAGGCAAGTACGAGATGTACCTGCGCGGCATCGGCGCATCGGATTCGGACTTCTCCTCCGATCCCGCGGTGGCGACCTATTACAACGGCATCTACCTGCCGCGCCCGCGCTCGATCGGGCCGATGTTCTTCGACGTCGAGCGCGTGGAAGTGCACAAGGGCCCACAGGGCACGGTGCGCGGCCGCAACGCCGCCGCCGGTTCGATCAACGTGATCTCCAAGCGTCCCGAGTTCGACGCCTTCAACGGCAACCTCAAGATCGGCGCCGGCAATTACGACTTCCGCACCTACGAAGGCGTGCTCAACGTCCCGTTCGGCGAGACCTTCGCCGCTCGTCTAGCCCTGTTCAACGAGTCGCGAGACTCCTACATCAGCAACGGCTATCCCTTCGATCTGGAAGGCCCCGGCGCCATCGACAACTCGGCCGCGCGCCTGAGCCTGCTGTGGGAGCCCAACGAGAACTTCACCGCCTTCGTCATGATGGACAAGGTCAAGGAGGAGGGCACAGGCGATCCGGGCATGTTCACCGAGCGCGCGCAGGCGCGCGGGATCGACATCGACGACCTCGACGATCCGTTCCGCCAGTACTTCCGCACCCAGGGCGAGACCACGAACGATATCGAAGGCATCTCCGGTACTTTCACCTACCGCTTCGACGATGCCTTCGCGGTCGAGTTCAGCACGGCCTACCGCAAATACGACTTCTACAACCGCAACGCTTCGCGCGAGTGGCAGCTGGGCCCGGTGTACCCGGGCAGCGAGGTCGAGGCCTACCACAACCCCGAACGCCTGCGGTGGAACGATACTTTCATGCAGGCCGACAAATCCAGCACGGCCATCAACGAGCTGCGCTTCTTCGGCGACACCGGTCGCCTGATCTGGTCGGCGGGCGTGTTCAACTACCAGGAGAAGTACGACTACGTGTCCTGGGACGTCGGCAACGGCTACTGGGGCGACTGCGAGTGGTTCGCGCCGGGCACCACCTGTGGCTGGCAGGACGGCCTGGGCGGCGAGAACCGCGGCGACGGCTCCAAGGTGCGTTCCAATGCGGTGTACGGCGACTTCACCTTCTCGGTCAACGACGACCTGCGCCTGCTCGCCGGCCTGCGCTACACCAAGGACAAGAAGACCGCGCGCGAGCGCCACGTGAAGTACCAGTTCGTGGTGCCCGACGCGCTGTTCCAGCAGTTCTTCGGCACCGCGCCCAATACCGGCACCAATCCGTGGACCACCGGCCTGACCCTGCTCTCGCCGGGCTTCCGCCTGCGCGATCCGGGCGCGCGCATGCCGGTGCCGACGGTGTGCACCAACAACGATTGGACCCCGGCCGCCACCGCCGGCTGCAACAACGGTCTGGACTACTTCCTCGACGGCTTCCAGAGCCTGGGCTACCAGGACAACTGGGACGAGTTCCTGAACCGCTACCGCGACCAGATCGATGTGATCATGCGCTCGGACTACGGCCCCAGCGCGACCAACGTCAGCGTCTACGAAGACGACTACCTCGACTGGCGCGTCGGCGCCGAGTACGACCTCGCCGACAACCAGATGCTCTACGCCACCGTGTCCACCGGTACGCGCTCCGGCGGCCTCAATCGCCCCATGACCCTGGCCGACGGCCGCGTGCTGTCGATCCAGTTCAAGCCCGAGCAGCTCACCTCCTACGAAGTCGGCTACAAGAGCGACGTCCACTGGGGCGAGATGCCGGTGCGCTTCAATGCCGCCCTGTTCTATTACGACTACCAGGACAAGGTGCTGCAGAACATGATCGACGTGCCGGCACCGACGCCGGACAATCCGAACGCGGTCACGCGCCAGGTGCTCAACGACAACGCCGCCAACGCCAGCGTGCTGGGCCTGGAGTTCGAGGGCCGCTTCGGCTTCGAGCACGGCCTCAGCCTGGGCTACAACTTCACCTACCTGGACACCGAGTTCAAGGACTCGGACGTGCTCGACACGCGTTCCAACCTGATCGTGCCGCTGGACGGCAACCGCCTGCCCAACACCTCGAAGTACAACCTCAACCTCAATCTGTCGCAGAACATGGGCGTGGATTGGGGCGCGGTCAGCTCCTTCGACTGGACGATCAGCCTGGCCTACCGGTCCGACTACTACCTGACCGCATACAACAGCCGCGGCTTCGGGCTCGACGCCAACGGCAACGTGATCGAGATCCCGCTGTCGCAGATGTCCTTCAACAACGGCTCCAACCCGGCCGGCGCCGGGCCCGCCGCCAACGGCCTGGCCATGAACGACAAGGTCGACGGCTATACCACGCTCAACCTGTCGGCCGGCCTCAACTTCGGCCAGGACGAGCGCTTCCGCGTCGACGCCTTCGTCTCCAACCTCACCGACGAGGCGTATTCGGGCAAGGGCTTCATCAACAACTCGGTCAACATTCGCTACCTCAACACGCCGCGGATGTTCGGGCTGCGCTTCGCCTCGAAGTTCTGACCGACGCCGCTGCAACCCGGCCGCCCTTCCCGTCGCACGGGCAGGGCGGTTACGGCGGCGGCGCACGAGCCATGACGGACCCGATCCATGACGGCCCCGATCCGATGACGACCAAACCGACGCTGTCGTTCTGGCAGATCTGGAACATGTGCTTCGGCTTTCTCGGCATCCAGTTCGGCTTCGCCCTGCAGAACGCCAACGTCAGCCGCATCTTCCAGACCCTGGGCGCCAGCATGGAGGCGATCCCGGTGCTGTGGATCGCCGCGCCGCTGACCGGCCTGATCGTGCAACCCATCGTCGGCTACCTGTCCGACCGCACCTGGACCCGGCTCGGCCGGCGCCGTCCCTACTTCCTGATCGGTGCGGTGCTGGCCACGCTGGCGCTGTTCGCGATGCCCAACTCGCCGACGCTGTGGATCGCGGCCGGCCTGCTGTGGGTGCTGGACGCATCCATCAACATCTCGATGGAGCCGTTCCGCGCCTTCGTCGGCGACCAGTTGCCGACCTCGCAGCGCGCCGGCGGCTATGCGATGCAGAGCTTCTTCATCGGCGTGGGTTCGGTGATCGCCAGCGCGCTGCCTTACGCGCTCGCCCATTTCGGCGTCGGCAACACCGCCGCGCCCGGCGCCGTGCCCGACACCGTGCGTTATGCGTTCTACTTCGGCGGCGCGGTGCTGCTGCTGTCGGTGGGCTGGACCGTGCTGCGCACGCGCGAGTACCCGCCGGAGATGCTGCGCGCGCACGACACCGCGCCGCGGCCGCCGCAGCGCGCGCTCGACGTCGCGCGCGCGCGCCGCCACGGCCTGGCCTGGCTGGTCGTGGGCATCGCGGGCGCCGGCGCGGTGCGGCGGTTCGGCTTCGATCCGCAGCTCTACATACTCGCCGGCCTGCTCGCCGGCTACGGCCTGGCGCTGGTGGCGGTCGGCCTGGTGCGGCGCGACCGCGCCTTCGCCCACATCATCGGCGACCTGCACGGCATGCCGGCGGAGATGCGCAAGCTCGCGGTGGTGCAGTTCTTCTCCTGGTTCGCCTTGTTCGCGATGTGGATCTACACCACCGCCGCGGTCACCCAGGTCCACTACGGCAGCAGCGATCCGTCCTCGGCGGCCTACAACGAAGGCGCCAACTGGGTCGGCGTGCTGTTCGCGGCCTACAACGGCTTCGCCGCGCTCGCGGCGATCGCGATCCCGTGGATGGTGCGCCGCCTGGGCCTGCGCCTGAGCCATCTGGTCAATGTCGGTCTCGGCGGCCTGGGCCTGCTGTCGTTCCTGCTGATTCGCGATCCGCAGTGGCTGCTGCTGTCGATGGTCGGCGTCGGCTTCGCCTGGGCCTCGATCCTGTCGCTGCCCTATGCCTTGCTGTCCGACAGCGTGCCGGCGGAGAAGATGGGCGTGTTCATGGGCATCTTCAATTTCTTCATCGTGATTCCGCAGTTGGTCGCGGCCAGCCTGCTGGGATTCTTGCTCAAGACCTGGTTCGGCGGCCAGCCCATGCAGGCCTTGGCGATCGGCGGCGTGAGTCTGATCGTGTCGGGCCTGTGCGTGTTGCGGGTGCGCGAGCCGGCGGTGCGTGCGCCATGAAAACCTGGTTCATGAAAGCCCGCTTCATGAAAACCCGACTCCCGTCGCGCGCCTTGGGCGCTGCGCTGCTGACGCTACTCGCGAGCACCGCCGCCGCCGCCGATACGCAAGGCGACTACTACGGAACGCTGGAACCCTTCGCCAGCGACGCCGTCTATTTCGTCCTCACCGACCGCTACGTCAACGGCGATCCGTCCGACGACCAGCGCGAACAGGGCGGCCCGGATCCGGCCACGCGCAGTTTCGACCGGCCCGTGCCCGGCGCGCCGGCCGGCGAGAGCGACAACATCGGCTACCTCGGCGGCGATTTCAAAGGCCTGCTCGCCAACGCCGGCTACATCCGCGAACTCGGCTTCGGCGCGGTCTGGCTTACGCCCATCGTCGACAACCCGGACCAGGCCTTCACCGGCGGCGAGGTGGTGACCTGGGGCGGCGCCTTCCAGGACCGCGGCAAGACCGGCTACCACGGCTACTGGGGCGTGGACTTCTATCGCCTCGACGAGCACCTGCCCAGCCGCGACCTGGATTTCGCCGGCCTCACCCAGGGCCTGCGCCGCCATGGCCTCAAGACCGTGCTCGACATCGTCGCCAACCACGGCTCGCCCTCGTTCACGATGCCGAGCGACCAGCCCAAGTTCGGCGAACTCTATCGCGACGGTGTGCTGGTCGCCGACCACCAAAACCTGGCGCCGGCCCAGCTCGATCCCGCCCATCAACCCTTGCACCGTTACTTTCATACCCAGGCCGACCTGGTGCAGCTGTCGAACATCGACGACACCAACCCCGAGGTGCTCGACTACTTCGTCGGCGCCTATACGCAATGGATCGACCAGGGCGCCGACGCGTTCCGCATCGACACCATCCGCCACATGCCGCATGCCTTCTGGAAAGCCTTCGCGCATCGCATCCGCGCCAAGCGGCCGGGCTTCTTCATGTTCGGCGAGGCCTTCGATTATCGGGCGCGCAACATCGCGCCGTTCACCTGGCCCGAGAACGGCGCTGTAAGCGTGCTCGACTTTCCGCTCAAGGAGCGGATGGCCGAGGTCTTCGGCCGCCGCAGCGCGGGCTACGAGCGGCTCGAGGAGCGGCTGTACCTGCGCCGCGGCCCGTACGCGAACCCGTACGAACTGATGACCTTCTACGACAACCACGACATGCCGCGCCTGGACGCGAGCGACGAGGGGTTCATCGACGCGCACAACTGGCTGTTCACCGCGCGCGGCATCCCGGTGGTCTACTACGGGTCGGAAACCGGCTTCATGCGCGGCCGCGCCGAGCACGCTGGCAACCGCAACTACTACGGCCAGGCGCGCATCGACGCAGCGCCGGGTCAGCCGATCTACGAACGGCTCCAGCGCATCGCGCGGCTGCGCGCGGCCACGCCGGCGTTGCAGCGCGGTCTGCAGGTGGATATGGAGTTCCGGGGCGATCGCGCCGCGTTCTATCGGGTCTACCAGCACGATGGTGCCGCGCAGATCGCGTTGGTGCTGCTCAACAAGGGCGCGGCGCCGGCGGACTTCGAGGTCCGGCGCTACCTGGAAGCCGGTGCATGGCGCGATGCCTTGGGCGATGGCAGCGTCGCTGTCGCCCGCGACGGCACCCTATCGGCCACGGTGCCGGCCCACGACGTCAAGGTGTTCGTGCTCGACGCGCCGCCCACGCGCAGGGACCTGCGCCGCGCACTGGACGCCTTGATGCGGCGCAAGCTCGTGCGTTGAACTGCGACCCCCGCGGTGCGCGCTCAGCTTCCGCTGGAACGCCGCACCACCAGCGAGGCGGGCAGGGTGATGCTCTCGGTGGTCTCGCCGAGGATCTGGCGCAGCAGGGTTTCCACCAGCAGCTCGCCGGCGCGCTTGGTGTCCTGGAACACCGTGGTCAACGGCGGGCTGGCGAAGCGCGCCATCGGGATATCGTCGAAGCCGACCACGGCCAGATCCTCGGGCACGCGCAGGCCGGCCTCGGCGAAGGCGCGCAGCGCGCCGATCGCGATCAGATCGCTGGCCGCGAACACCGCGTCGAAGCGGCCGCCGCGCGCCATCAGCTCGCGCGCGGCGGCGTAGCCGTCTTCCTCGAAGCTTTCCGCGTCGACCTGCAGGATCGCCTCCATGGCGCCACCGACTTCGCGCAGCGCGGCGTCGCAGCCGCGGAAGCGGTCGAAGAACTCCGGGCAATGGCTGGAGGCGCCGCCGAGGAAGGCGATGCGGCGATGGCCCAGGCCGACCAGGTGCTCGCCGGCCAGGCGTCCGCCGCTGAAGTTGTCGCAGCCGATCGACACACCCGGCTGATCCGGCAGCACCGCGCCCCAGCGCACGAAGCGCGTGCCTTGCGCGACCAGCTTCTCCAGCTTGCCCTTGTAGGCCAGGTAGTCGCCGTAGCCGAGCAGGATCAGGCCGTCGGCCTTCATGCTGTCCTCGTAGTCGGCGTGCCAGTCGTCGGAGAGTTGCTGGAACGAGATCAGCAGGTCCTGGCCCTCGCGTGCGCAGGCGCGCGTGATCGAGCCCAGCATGGACAGAAAGAAGGGGTTGATGTGCGACTCGTCCGGAGTCGGGTCCTCGAACAGCAGCAGCGCCAGCGTGCCCGAGCGTTGCGTGCGCAGGCTGGAGGCGTGGCGGTCGACCTTGTAGTTCATCTCGCGGACCAAGGCTTCGACCCGCTTGCGGGTTTCGGCGTTGACCAGCGGGCTGCCGCTGAGCACGCGCGAGACCGTGGCCTGCGACACGCCGGCGCGGTGCGCTATGTCCAGCGATGTGGCCTTGGATCTGCGGGTGCGCATGCACGGGGCCGGTCGACAGAGAATCCGCAGTGTAGTGAGCGCGTGGCCGCTGCGCATGCCGCATTGCCGCACGCGATCCATTCCGGTCATCGCGGTGACGTGGGTACGCCCATCGTGCTCGCGCTTGGCCTACGCCGGTGCAAGCTAGGTCGTCGCTTACGGCTCTGCATCGCGCAGGCGCGGATCCATCGCCGCGCGCAAGGCGTCGACCAGGGTGTTGATCGCGACGATCAGTGCGCCGACCACCAGCACCACGCCCAGCACCAGGGTGTAGTCGCGGTTGAGCGCGCCCTGGACGAAGTAGCGGCCCATGCCGGGGATGCCGAACACCTGCTCGACCACGGCCGAGCCGGTGACCACGTTGATCAAGGCCGGCGACAACCAGGCCGCGACCGGCAGCAGCGCCGGTTTCATCGCGTGCGCCAGCAACAGCCGCGCTTCCGACAGGCCGCGTGCGCGCGCCGCCTTGAGGTAGTCGGCCGACAAGGTTTCCAGCAGCGAGGCGCGGGTCAGGCGCGCGCAGTAGGCGATGTTGGGCAGCGCCAGCGCGATCACCGGCAGCACCACGTGGCTCCAGCCGCCCCAGCCGCCGGCCGGCAGCCAATGCAGGGTCACCGCGAACAGCAGCACCAGCAGCGGCGCGGCGACGAACTTCGGTATCGCCAGGCCCAGTCCCGCCGCGAACATCAACACGCGGTCGGTCCAGCGCCCGGCGCGCAAGGCCGCCCATGCGCCCAGCGGTATGCCCAGCAACAGCGCCAGCAGCAGGGCGAGGCCGCCGTTGAGCATCGACACCGGCAAGGCGCTGGCGATCAGCTGGGTCACGCGGTAGTCGGGGTACTGGAACGAAGGCCCGAGGTCGCCGCGGACCACGTCGCCCAGCCAGGCCAGGTATTGCGCGGGCAGCGGCCGATCCAGGCGGTACTGCGCGGCGAGCGCGGCCTGCACTTCCGGCGGCGCGGCCTTTTCCGTATCGAACGGGCCGCCCGGCGCGGCGCGCAGCAGCACGAAGCACAGCGTGGCCAGCAGCCACAGCGTCAGCAAGGCTTCCGCCAACCGTCCCAGCACGCGCTTCATCGCGCCGGTCCTGCGAAGGACAGCCAGCGGCTGGCGTGGCGATCGAGCGCGTTGGATTCGTAGCCGCGCACGCGTTCGCCGACCAGGTGCTTGGAGGTGTAGTAGTACAGCGGAATCACCGCGTCCGAATTCAACAGCCGGGTTTCGGCGGCGTGCAGCCAGGCGTTGCGCGCGGCTTCGGTCTGGGCGGCGTCGGCCTTGGCCAGGCGCTGGCGGAAGGCGGCGTCGTCGTAGCCGCTCCAGTTCAAAGGGCCGTCGCTGCCGAACGCGGCCAGGAAGTTGCGCGCGTCGGGCACGTCGCCGATCCAGCCGCCGCGGAACACCTGGGTGATCGCGCGCTGGCGGCGGTTCTGCACGAACACCTTCCATTCCTCGTTGCGCAGCCGCACCTGCACGCCCAGGGTCTGGCGCCACATCGCCGCCACCGCGAGCGCCAGGCGGCGGTGCGGGGTCGAGGTGTTGTAGCGCAGCTCGATCACCAGCGGCCGCTCGCGCGTGTAGCCGGCGGCGCGGTACAGCGCACGCGCCTGCGCCTCGCGCTGGGCCTGGCTCAGCGAGGCCCAAGCCGTCTGGGCCGGGGTGTAGCCGGCGATGCCGGGCGGCACGATGCCGTAGGCCGGGGTTTCGCCCAGGCCGGTGACGTGGCGGGTGAGCTTGTCGCGGTCGATCGCCATCGCCAGGGCCCGACGCAACTGCGGTTCGTCGCGCAGCGGCGGGCGGCTCAGGTTCATGCCCAGCCAGAACGCACCCAGGTAGGGCGACAGGCGCAGGCGCTCGCCGAAGCGCGCGCGCAAGGCCGTCAGCGGCTGCGGCGGCACCACTTCGGTGATGTCCAGGTCGCCGGCGGCGAAGCGCTGCAGTTCCGCGGCCGCGTCCTCGGTGACGTGGTAACGCACCTGCGCGATCGCCACCCGCGCGGCGTCGTGGAAGCGCGGATTGCGCTGCACCAGCAGATTGGCCTGCGGCGTCCACGCCGCGAGCGTATAGGCGCCGTTCGATACCAGCCGCCCCGGCCGGGTGTGCTGGGCCTGGTAGCGTTCAACCGCCGGCAGGTACACCGGAAACGCGATCGGCAGCGTCAGCAGCGCCGGCAGCGACGCGCTGCGCTGCAGGCGGAACACCACCGTGCGCGGATCCGGCGCCGACACGCCCAGTGCCGACGGCGGCTGCCGCCCGGCCTGCACCGCCTGCGCGTTTTCCAGCGCGTCGAACAGTTCGCCGAACGGCGCGGCGGTCGCCGGCGCGAACGCGCGCCGGAAACTGGCGACGATTTGGGGAGCGTCCAGGGCCTCGCCGTTGCTCCAGCGCAGGCCCTCGCGCAATACGAAGGTCCAGGTGCGGCCGTCGGCCGACACCGACCAGCGCTGCGCCATGCCTGGCACCAGCCGGCCGTGCGCGTCCTCGGTGACCAGGCCTTCGTACAGGTCGCGCAGCACATTGCCGCAGGCGACTTCCTGGCAGCGGTGCGCGTCCAGCGTGCTCGGCTCGGGGCCGTTGCCGCGCTCCAGCGTCTGTGCAGGCACGGCGCAGGGCATCAGCGCCAGTAGCAGGGCCGAACCATAGCGTTGCAGGGCGGACGTTGTTCGGTGCAAGGCGAGGGCTACACTGCCGGGGTCTGGTGATTGTAGGTCAGTGGCCGCATATCCCCGGAAGCAGCAAGGGCCGGGCGTCGCAGGACGCCGCCGGCCCTCCGCGCGTCGCGACGGCGGCGCGCGAGCAAGGCATCCCGCCTTGCAGCGCAGTGTCGACGAACGAGGTGCGTGTGTCCGGTCCCAGCCAGGTCAAGGATGTCCCGATTCCGCCGATGGCCAGCGGCGGTCGCACCGCGCTGATCGAATACCTGGTGTCCGGCGCGCGCGCCGACGACGACTGGAAGATCGGCACCGAGCACGAGAAGTTCGGCTTCCGCACCGACGACCTGCGCCCGCCGACCTTCGACGGCGAACGCGGCATCGAAGCCCTGCTCAAGGGCCTGACCCAGTTCGGCTGGGAGCCGGTGGAAGAACACGGCCGCGTGATCGCCCTGACCCGCGACCAGGCTTCGGTGTCGCTGGAGCCGGCCGGCCAGCTGGAACTGTCGGGCGCGCCGCTGGCGACCCTGCACGACACCTGCTGCGAGGCCGCGCAGCACCTGCGCGAAGTGCGCGCGGTCGCCGAGCCGATGGGGCTGGGCTTCCTCGGCATGGGCTTCCAGCCCAAGTGGCGCCGCGACGAAATGCCGTGGATGCCCAAGGGCCGTTACAAGATCATGCGCGAGTACATGCCCAAGGTCGGCACCCTGGGCCTGGACATGATGACCCGCACCAGCACCGTGCAAGTCAACCTGGATGTGCGCGACGAAGCCGACATGGTGAAGAAATTCCGCGTCTCGCTGGCCCTGCAGCCGATCGCGACCGCGCTGTTCGCCGACTCGCCGTTCACCGAAGGCAAGCCCAACGGCTTCCTGTCCTACCGTTCGCACATCTGGACCGACACCGACCGCGACCGCACCGGCCTGCTCGACTTCGTGTTCGAGGACGGCTTCGGCTACGAGCGCTACGTCGATTACCTGCTCGACGTGCCGATGTACTTCGTCTATCGCGACGGCACCTACATCGACGCCGCCGGCCAGTCGTTCCGCGACTACATGGACGCCAAGCTGCCGGCCTATCCGGACCAGCGGCCGACCCTGAAGGATTGGGCCGATCACACCACCACCGCGTTCCCGGAAGTGCGGCTGAAGAAATACCTGGAGATGCGCGGCGCCGATTCCGGCCCGTGGAACCGCATCTGCGCGCTGTCGGCGTTCTGGGTCGGCCTGCTGTACGACTCCAGCGCGCTGGATGCGGCCTGGGACCTGGTCCTGGACTTCACCCCGGAAGAGCGCCACGCCCTGCGCGATGGTGTGCCGAAGCAGGCGCTGCAGCTGCCGTTCCGCGACGGCAAGGTCCTGGACCTGGCCCGGCGCGCGCTGGAGATTTCCGCGCACGGCCTGGCCCGGCGCGGCAAATTCAACAGCAACGGCGCCGACGAATCGATCTACCTGGAACCGCTGCTGGAGTTCGTCGCACGCGGCCAGACCCCGGCCGAGCGCAAGCTCGAGCTGTTCCACGGCGCCTGGGGCGGCAGCGTGGATCCGGTGTTTACCGACTTCGCGTATTGAGGCGGCTCAGGCCGCGGTGCTCGATGCGGTGCGCCTGCGGCTTACCGCATCCTGCGTAGGGTGCGGTGATAACCGCAGCATCGCCGCCTGACGCGCAGCGCTCGATGCGGTGCGCCTGCGGCTTACCGCATCCTACATAGGGTGCGGTGATAACCGCAGCATCGCCGCCTGACGCGCAGCGCTCGATGCGGTGCGCTTGCGGCTTACCGCATCCTATGTAGGGTGCGGTGATAACCGCACCATCGCCGCCTGACGCGCAGCGCACACCTCGATCGCGTCGGATTCCGGCAGCGCCGCGGTGCTTCAGCCCGTCACCGCGTTCGCATTCGCCAACTGCTTGGACAACAGCCTGAGCTGGTCCAGTGCCGGCTTGTTCATGCGCCGTGCGTAGGGCGGCAGGCGCTTGGCTTTCGCCAGCGCGCCCTCGCACAGCTGGCGCGCTCGCTCGGTATCGCCCCAGCCCACCAGGGTCTGCGCGTAGTGCGCATGCGCGTCGAAGCCGCTGCTGTAGCCGACCAGAGTGTCGAACTCCTCGCGCGCCTTGGCGCGGTCGCCCTCGGCCGCGACTGCGCGGGCGTAGGTGAGGTGGCCCTCGTTGGAGCGGTAGTCGGGCCGACGCCGGATCAGCTCGTCGAGCAGTTCGCGCGCGCGCCGGGCGTGACCGCATTCCAGCAGCGCCTGCGCCAGCCGCACCTGGATATCGGGATCGTCGGCGTGGATGCCCTGCAGCGCCGATTCGTAGTGGGTCGCCGCTTCCGAAGCGCGGTCGCTGGCGAGCAGCGCATCGGCCAGGCGCAGACGGCGATCGGTGGTGGCCGCGTCCTCGAAGGCCTGCTGGGCCTCGCGCAGTTCGCGGCTGGGGTCGAGCGCGCGCTTGACCCCGCCGACCAGGGCGCGGCCATGGCGGCTGTGGCGCATCTCGGGCAGCCAGATCGTCAGGCCGTAGATCACGCTGCCGAGCAGCGGGAACATGAAAAGGATGCCGAGCCAGTAGCGCTCCTGCCCGCTGCGCACGGCGTGTACGGCGAAGAACAGCGCCACCAGCACGTGGGCGCCCAAACCCAGAAACGGCATACGGTCTCCCCTGTCCCGACCGGCGCACAGTGTCGGGGTTCCGCCTGCTTCTGGCTAGACCGTGGTGGGAGGAGCGAAACGCAGAGTCCAGGTCGTTACCGATGTAACCAAATTCATGAACGGCAGATTGCTGCAACGCACAAGTTGCTGTTATAGCCTAGCCATATGAATGTCATGACCGACACCAGCGACGAACCCTTGCGCGCGGTCGATTTCGCGCCCACCGACGCCTTGCTTCGCGAGGACGTAAAAAACCTGGGCGCGCTGGTCGGCGAGATCCTGGCCGAACAACGCGGCGCCGGTTTCCTCGATGCGGTCGAGCGTCTGCGCCGCGCCGCGATCCGGCGCCGCGAATCCGACCGCCCGCTGGCCGCACTCGCCGATGCCCTGGCCGACATCGACCTGGAGCAGGCCTCCGACCTGGTGCGCGCCTTCGCGACCTATTTCCAGGCGGTCAACCTGGCCGAACGCGTGCACCGCATCCGCCGCCGCCGCGACTACGAGCGCAGCGGCGCGGCCGCGCAACCCGGCGGCCTGCGGGACGTGCTGTCGGCGCTGGCCCGCGAAGGCGTCGGCGCCGACGAACTCGCGCAGCTGCTGCCGCGGCTGCGCATCGAACCGGTGTTCACCGCTCATCCCACCGAGGCCGTGCGCCGCGCCCTGCTGGAGAAGGAACGCCAGATCGTGGGCTGCCTGGTCGCCGACATCGACCGCAGCCGCACCCCGCCGGAGCGCCGCGCCGACCGCGAACGCATCCGCCTGGCCCTGACCGCGAGTTGGCAGACCGCCGAAGCGCCGGCCGCCAAGCCCAGCGTCGCCGACGAGTTCGAGCACGTCGGCTTCTATCTGTCCGACGTGCTCTACCGCGTGCTGCCGGTGTTCTACGAGATGTTCGAGGAAGCCCTGCGCGAGGCCTACGGCGATACGCCATCGCTGCCGGACGTGCTCGGTTTCGGCACCTGGGTCGGCGGCGACATGGACGGCAATCCCAACGTCGGCGCCGACACCATCGCCGCGACCCTGGCCGGTCAGCGCGCGCTGGTGCTGCGCGCCTACCGCCGCGACCTGGACGCGCTGGGCGAACTGCTGAGCCAGTCGGTGACGCGCGTGCGCATCGACGAAGCGGTGCTGGCGCGGGTCGAGGACTACAGCTACCTGTTGCCCAAGGCCGCCGCCGCGCTCAAGCCGCGCCACGCCGACATGCCGTATCGCAACCTGCTCAGCCTGATGTCCGCGCGCCTGCAGGCGACCGCCGACGAGAGCGTGCACGGCTATCCCGACGTGGCCGCGTTCCTGGCCGACATCGTCGCCATCGAGGACAGCCTCAACGCCAACCAGGGCGGACACGCCGGCGGCTTCGCGGTGCGTCGCCTGCGCCGTCGCGCCGAGTGCTTCGGTTTCCACCTCGCCAGCCTGGACCTGCGCCAGGACTCGGCCACCCACGACGCCGCTTTGTCCGCGGTGCTCGGCGACCCGGACTGGGAACGGCGCGCGCCGGCCGAGCGCGCGCAACGCCTGCATGCCTTGCTCGACGGCAGCGCGCCGCCGCGCAGCGACGGCAACGGCGCCGCGCGCGCCAGCCTGGACGTGTTCCGTGCGGTCGCAAGGCTGCGCCCGCGCTACGGCGAACATGCCTTCGGCCCCTACATCGTCAGCATGAGCCGCAGCGCCGCCGACGCCCTGGCCGTGCTCGCCCTGGCGCGCACCGCTGGCTGCGTTGACGCCGCCGGCCGCGTACCGCTGGACGTCGCACCGCTGTTCGAAACCGTCGACGACCTCGACGCCGCCGCCGACAGCTTGCGCGCGCTGTTCGCCGACCCGGTCTACCGCGCCCACCTCGACGCGCGCGGCGGCCGCCAGGTGGTCATGCTGGGTTATTCCGACAGCGCCAAGGACGGCGGCATGCTGGCCTCGCGCTGGGCCCTGCAGCAGACCCAGGTCGCGCTGACCGCGCTGGCCCAGGACAGCGGCGTGCGCATCGCGTTCTTCCATGGCCGCGGCGGTTCGATCAGCCGCGGCGGCGGCAAGACCGAGCGCGCGGTGATCGCCGCGCCGCGCGGTTCGGTCGACGGCTTCCTGCGCCTGACCGAACAGGGCGAGGTGATCCATCGCAAGTACGGCATCCGCGCGATCGCCCTGCGCAATCTGGAGCAGACCACCGGTGCGGTGCTGCGCGCGACCCTGCGCCCGCGCCCGCCCGAGCCGCGCGAAGCGGGCTGGCGTGCGATCGCGTCCGAACTGGCCGACGCCGCGCGCGCGCACTACCGCGCGCTGGTGCACGAGGACGCGCTGTTCCCTGCCTACTTCCGCGCCGCGACCCCGATCGATGTGATCGAACGCCTGCGGATAGGCTCCCGTCCGGCCAAGCGCGCCGGCGCCGGCGATATCGGTTCGCTGCGCGCGATTCCCTGGGTGTTCGCCTGGTCGCAGAACCGTGCCGGCCTGACCGCGTGGTACGGCGTCGGCACCGCGTTGGAGCGAGCGCTCGCGCGTCACGGCCGCGAGACCCTGGCCGAGATGGCGCGCGACTGGCCGTTCTTCACCACCCTGATCGACGATCTGGAAATGGTCCTGGCCAAATCCGATCCGGCGATCTTCGAGCGCTATTCGCTGCTCGCCGCGGCCCTGCCCGAAGGCGATCTGCATGCGCGCTTCCATCCCGGCATCGCCGCCGAATTCGAGCGCACCCGCACGGCGGTGCTGGCGATCAAGGGCAGTCGCGAACTGCTGACCGGCGACCACCGCCTGCGCCAATCGATCCGCCTGCGCAATCCTTATGTCGACCCGATCAGCCTGCTCCAGGTCGACCTGCTGGCACGCTGGCGTGCTGCCGGACGGCCCGACGATGCCTTGCAGCAGGCGCTGGTGGCGACGGTCAACGGCATCGCCGCGGGCGTGCAGAACACCGGCTGATTCGCGGCCGGCTTCCTTGCACAGCCTGTCGCCACGCGCATCCGGGCGTAGCCGCGACCCTACGAATCGACGATGGAAACCGGCCGGGCAGGCTTCGCCGCGCGCCCGATCTGATACTATCCCCCAGTATCAGGCGCCACAGACCGAGGCCGTTCCATGCCGCATTCCCCTGCAGAGAAAAAGCGAGTCCTGACCCGTGTCCGCCGCATCAAGGGCCAGACCGAGGCGCTGGAGCGCGCGCTGGAGCAGGGCAGCGAATGCGCGGCCGTGCTGCAGCAGATCGCGGCGATCCGCGGCGCCATCAACGGCCTGATGTCGGAAGTGCTGGAGAGCCACATCCGCGAGGAACTCGGCCAGGCCGTGTCCTCGCAGAAGACCCGCAGCGCCAGCATCGACGAGGTCGCCGCGCTGGTGCGCTCGTATCTGAAATGAATTCGCGGCACCGTTACCCGCTGCGCCCGAACCTCCGGTCGCAGCCCGTCTTTCCTTCCGCCTCGCGGAACGCCAACGCAGGAGAACCATCCCCATGAGCCGGGTCATCAAAAGCCGCGCCGCCGTCGCCTTCGCCGCCGGACAGCCCTTGCAGGTCGTCGAGATCGACGTCGAGCCGCCGCGCAAGGGCGAGGTGCTGGTGCGCATCGTCGCCACCGGCGTCTGCCATACCGATGCTTTCACGCTCAGCGGCGACGATCCCGAAGGTCTGTTCCCGGCCGTGCTCGGCCATGAAGGCGGCGGCGTCGTGGTCGAAGTCGGCGAGGGCGTCACCAGCCTCAAGCCCGGCGATCACGTGATCCCGCTGTACACGGCCGAATGCCGGCAATGCAAATTCTGCCTGTCGGGCAAGACCAATCTCTGCCAGGCCGTGCGCGCGACCCAGGGCCGCGGCGTGATGCCGGACGGCAGCTCGCGCTTCAGCTACAACGGTCAGCCCATCCATCACTACATGGGCTGCAGCACCTTCAGCGAGTACACGGTGGTGCCGGAAATTTCGCTGGCGGCGGTCAATCCCGAGGCCGCGCTGGAGAAAGTCTGCCTGCTCGGTTGCGGCGTGACCACCGGCATCGGCGCGGTCCACAACACCGCCAAGGTCCAGCCCGGCGACACGGTCGCGGTGTTCGGCCTGGGCGGCATCGGCCTGGCGGTGATCCAGGGCGCGGTGCAGGCCAAGGCCGGCCGCATCATCGGCATCGACACCAATCCGGGCAAATTCGAACTCGCCCGGCAGATGGGCGCGACCGACTGCGTGAACCCGAAGGACCACGAGCGTCCGATCCAGGACGTGCTGGTCGAGATGACCGACGGCGGCGTCGATTTCAGCTTCGAATGCATCGGCAACGTCCACGTCATGCGCTCGGCGCTGGAGTGCTGCCACAAGGGCTGGGGCGAGTCGGTGATCATCGGCGTGGCCGGTGCCGGCCAGGAGATCAGCACGCGTCCGTTCCAGCTGGTCACCGGCCGGGTCTGGCGCGGTTCGGCCTTCGGCGGCGTCAAGGGCCGTACGCAGCTGCCGGGTATGGTCGAGCAGGCGATGAAGGGCGAGATCGACCTCGATTCCTTCATCACCCACACCCTGCCGCTGGAACGCATCAACGAGGCCTTCGACCTGATGCATGAGGGCAAGTCGATCCGCACCGTGATCCACTACTGACATGCAGCGCATCGAATCCCACGCCTGTTTCGGCGGCCGCCAGGAAGTCTGGCAACACGAGTCCAGCGTGCTCGATTGCTCGATGCGCTACGCCGTCTACCTGCCGCCGCAGGCCAGCGGCGAAGCCTGCCCGGTGCTGTACTGGCTGTCCGGCCTGAGCTGCAGCGAGCAGAACTTCATCACCAAGGCCGGCGCGCAGCGTTACGCCGCCGAGCACGGCCTGATCCTGGTCGCGCCCGACACCAGCCCGCGCGGCGCCAGCGTGGCCGACGCCGAGGGCTACGACCTAGGCCAGGGCGCCGGCTTCTACCTCAATGCGACCCGCGAGCCTTGGGCGGCGCACTACCGCATGTACGACTACGTGGTCGATGAGCTGCCGGCGCTGGTTGATGCGCACTTCCCGAGCAGCGGCGCGCGCGCCATCAGCGGGCATTCGATGGGCGGGCACGGCGCGCTCACCATCGCCCTGAAGAACCCGGGCCGCTACCGCAGCGTATCGGCGTTCTCGCCTATCGTGGCGCCGTCGCAGGTGCCCTGGGGTGAGAAAGCCTTCGCTGCCTACCTGGGGGACGACCGCGATGCCTGGCGCGAGTGGGACGCGAGCGCGCTGGTCGCCCAGGCGCGCGAGCGGCTGCCGCTGCTGATCGATCAGGGCGAGGCCGACGAGTTTCTGGCCATCCAGCTCAAGCCGGAACTGCTGCGCGACGCCTGCGCCGCGGCGGGTCATCCGCTGCAACTGCGGATGCGGCCGGGCTATGACCATAGCTATTACTTCATCGCCAGTTTCATCGGCGAGCACATCGCGCACCACGCGGCGGCGTTGCGCGGCTGAGTGCGCAGCATCGGCTTCGATCGCGGCTCGGATCCGAGGCGGTTGCGGGTGCGCGTCGCCGCTCCGTTGGCGCGATCGCGGCTTACGCCGCTCCCACAGGAAGCGGCGGGCGCGGTGGCTGCGCGGAGGGGTCGCGCAGTTTCATGATCGACAGGGGAGCTCGACAGGGAGCTGGTGCTACGCGGCGGTGACGTCGCGCAGTTCCCAGCCGGTGCCGGCCAACAGCCGCATGCGGTGCTTGAGCACGGTGCCGGGAATGGTCGAGGTCAGCACCAGGTCGATGTGCAGATCGTCCTGCTGGCCGTCGACGGTGGCGGCGGGGTCGGTGGCGCCGAGGCTGGCGTCGACCTCGTCGGGGTCGGGCTGCTTGGCGCGCCAACGTTCGAACAGGTGGTTGCTTCGCAGCGCGTCCTGCAACTGCTCGGCGAAGCCCTCGGCGCTGACCGCGGAGAACGACAGCGAGGGATCGCTGCCGCGCGCGCGTTCGGCATCGGGAAGGCTGAGGTAGTAACGGGTGACCATCATGGCGTCTCGTGCGGGAACTGCCTCTAGCCTAGGACGGCGTACATGCGTGGTTTGTGAACGCCATGCGTCGAATCCGAGGCGATGCGACGCCGGTCAGCCTACGCGGGGCTTGCGCCCGCCCTTGCGCCCGCGCGCGGCCGGGCCGACGTCGGCGGCGTACTCGTTGCGCAGGCTGTCGATCAGCGAATACACCCAGGGCCGCATCGCCACCAGGATGCCCACGCTGCGGCGTTTCGACGGCGGCAGGCTGATGTCCAGCTCGGCCGCCTCCTTGAACTCGATCTGCAGGCGTTCGAGCTTGCGGCGCAGCACCGCCAGGGACGCTGCGCCCAGCTCGCGGATTTCCAGCGCCAGCAGGGTGTCCGGTGCGCGGAACTCGTCGAGCAGGAACTCGCGGCTGGCCGCGCCCAGGTAGCGGGCGCGCACCGGACCGTCGTCGCGCCAGGAGAAATCGCGTGGCACGCGCAGCCGCACCTTGTCGCCGGGCAGCAGTTCGACCAGCCCGAGCCGGTCCAGGCGCGCCAGCAGGCGCGTCAGTTCCGGCACGCCCAGGTCGTAGCCCTCGCGTATCGCATCGGCGCGCCAGCCTTGGCACAGCAGGTGGAACACCGTCATCAGGCGCGGCGATTGCGCCAGTTCGGCTTCCTGGCGCTCGCTCAGATGGCGAGGCGCGTCGCGCGCGCCGCGCGCCAGGCGCGCCAGCTCGAAGAAGTCCAGGTCGAGCAGGGCGCAAATCCGCTCCAGCCGTTCCAGGTCGATGCGGCCGCTGGACAGCAGGCGCTTGACCGTGGGTTCGGACACGCCCAGTTCGCGGGCGAGGTCGGCATAACGCCAGCCGCGCTCCTTGAGCACGGCTTTCAGCGCAGCGAGGACGCGTTCTCGTTCGGCCATGGGCGGGAGGTGGCGGCGGTCGGGACAGTAAGGATCATAATCCGATACTGGATTCATCGCGGTTGCGCCTGCCGATACCCGCCGGCAAGGTCCGATCTGCCTTCCCATCGGTCCGATCCATGCGAACCACGAGTGCGCCCGCCGTCGCCGCGCCGATCCAGCTCAACGACGTCCATTCCGGCCTCAACGCCACCTCCGTCGCCGGCCTGCTCAGCCCGCGAACGCTGGATGAGGCCTGCCAGGCGGTGCGCGACTGCGCGCGTCACGGCCGTTCGACCATCGCGGTCGGCGCGCGCCATGCGATGGGCGGCCAGCAGTTCCTGTCCGACGGCTGGCTGTTGGACACGGGCGGCTTGGACCGGATCGTCGATTTCGATCCCGAGCGCGGTCTGCTGACGGTGCAGGCCGGCGTGCGCTGGCCGGCGGTACTGGACTGGCTGGCGCGCCATCCGGCCAACCTGAAGGCGTGGACCATCCGCCAGAAGCAGACCGGCGCCGACGACTTCAGCATCGGCGGCGCGTTCGCATCCAACATCCACGGCCGCGGCCTCGCGTTCGCCCCCTTCGTCGAAGACGTGGAGTCGATCGTGCTGATCGACCATCGCGGCGAGCCGATGGTCGCCGACCGCCGTCGCAATGCGAACTGGTTCGCGCTGGCCGCCGGCGGCTACGGTCTGTTCGGTCTGGTCGCGCAACTCACCCTGCGGCTGGTGCCGCGCACGCGCTTGCGCCGCGAAGTCGAGCTGCTGCGCGTGGGCGCGCTGACGGCGCGGCTGGAGACCGCGATCGCGCAGGGTTGCAGTTACGGCGACTTCCAGTTCGCGATCGACCCGCGCAGCGACGACTTCCTCGATCTGGGCATCGTGTCCTGCTACCGCCCCGTTCCCGAAGACGAGGCGGCCGCCGAGTCGGCGCACCGCCACCTGCGCGCCCAGGACTTCGCCCACCTGCTGCACCTGGCGCATACCGATCCCAGCCGCGCCTTCCGCGAGTACGCGGACTTCTACTTGGCCAGCCACGGCCAGCACTATCTGTCCGATGCCCAACAGTCGGGCGTGTACCTGGACGGCTATCACCGCCCGATCGACGCGGCGCTGGGTCATTGCGGTTCGGAAATGATCACCGAACTGTACGTGCCGCGATCGCGGCTGGCGGAGTTCATGGGCGCCGCCGCCGACAGTCTGCGCCGCCATCGCGCGCAGCCGATCTACGGCACCGTGCGGCTGGTGACGCGCGATCCGACCAGCATGCTGGCCTGGGCGCGCGAGGACTGGGCCTGCATCGTGTTCAACCTGCACGTGCGTCATGACGCGGACGGGCGGCAGGCGGCGGCCACGGCGTTCCGCGCCCTGATCGACGACGCGCTGCGCTACGGCGGTTGCTACTACCTCACCTATCACCGCCATGCCACGCGCGCGCAGGTCGAGACGGCCTATCCGCAATTCCCCGAGTTCCTGCGCCGCAAGCGCGAACTCGATCCGGACCGGCGTTGGGACAGCGACTGGTACCGCCACCACGAAGCCTTGTTCGCGGACGGCGAACGATGAGTTCTGTGTCCACGTCCATGCTGGTGGCGGCCGCGACGGTGCAGCGTGCGCGCGGCGATCCCGGCGCCGAGGATGCGGCGATCGCGCGCGCCTGTCTGCGCCTGTGCGGGGACCGCAGTCCAGGCTTGCTGAGCCTGGTCGACAGCGCGCCCGGGCGCATCCTGCTGGCGCTGCTGGAGCGCCTGCTTTTGCCGGGCCTGCGCGCGCACTACGCGTGGCGGAAGCGCCGCATCGCGCAGTGGGCGGGACAGGCCTGCACCGACGGCAGCGCGCAACTGCTGCTGATCGGCGCCGGCTACGACGGCTTGGGCTGCGCACTGGCGCGGCGGCATCCCGATCTGCATGTGTTCGAGCTCGACCGCGAGGTCAGCGTCGCGATCAAGCGCCGGGCACTGGAGCAACTGGGCCTGCATCCGCCGCGTTTGCACCTGCTGGCGACCGACCTCATGCACGCCGATCCGCTGGCGACGCTGCGCGACTGCAACGAATTCGACGCCGCCCGCCCGACCCTGTGCGTCGCCGAGGGCGTATTGATGTATCTATCGTGGCCGCAGGCGCGGGCTCTGTTGAGTCGCCTGGCACGAGAGCTGGCGAGCCCTGCCATCGTGGCCACCGCGATGGAAACCCGCGACGGCCTGCCGGGATTCCGCCGCGAGCACGCCTGGGTTCGCCCTTGGTTGCGACGCCGCGGCGAACCCTTCCTATGGGGCTGCGACCGCACCGAACTGCCGGCTTTGCTGGGCGCCTGCGGCTTGAGGCTGCAGGCGCTCGCCGATCCGGCGGAACCGGGCGATCCCGACCCGAGCCCCGGCGAATGGCTGTTCCTGGCGCAGCGGATCGGCGCGTCCGGCGCCGCGCCGCCGCACTAGCCGCGCCTCAATCCAGGTGCACGTGCGCGCCGTGGCCCTTCGGGCAATGGCAGACCGCGGTCGGGCCGAATTCGACGCCGAAGGTCTGGCCGTCGCGGTGGCGCTGCCAGTAGAAGTTCGGCGCCTTCTCGCCGCGGTTGCCGATCTCGGCCATGTCGGCGTCGACGTCGAACAGGCGGCCGTCGACCATCACGTAGCGCGTGTCGGCGGTGGCGCGGATGTTCTGCAGCGGGTTGTCGTTGAGCACCACCAGATCGGCCTGCTTGCCGGTTTCCAGCGAGCCTAGCTGCCTGGACAGGCCGAGCAGGTCGGCGCCGTCGATGGTGGCGGCGCGCAGCGCTTCGAAGTTGCTGAAGCCGCCCTGGGTCAGCGACCAGATCTCCCAGTTCGGCGACAGGCCCTGCAACTGGCCGTGGCCGCCGACCTGGATCTTGATGCCGGCGTCGCGCATCTTCTTGGCCGACTTGGCGACCTCGATATGCCAGTAGTCCCAGTCCGGCGCGATCTCGCGCCGGATCGAGCGCGCGTCCAGGGTCTCGCGTGGGAAGAAGCGGTTGAGCTTCTTGTCTTCCCAGACGTTATCGCGCGCGTACCACCAGTACTCGCCCGAGGTGCCGCCGTAGCTCACCACCAGGGTCGGGGTGTTGCGCACGTCGGTCTGGCGCCACAGTTCGATCACGTCCTTGTACAGCGGCGCGACCGGCAGGTTGTGTTCGACGCTGGTGACGCCGTCCAGCACCATGGTCATGTTGTGGTGGAAGGTCGAACCGCCTTCCTCGACCACCAGCATGCCCAGTTCGCGCGCGGCCTGGTCGATCTGCTGGCGCTGTTCGCGGCGCGGCTGGTTGTAGCTCTTGACCGAGAACGCGCCGTTGGCCTTCATCCGGCGCAGGTGGCTGCGCGCGTCCTCCAGCGAATTGACCACGGCTTTGAAGTCGCCGTCGGCGCCGTACAGGATGGTGCCGGTGGAGAACACGCGCGGGCCGACCATGCGCCCGGTCTTGACCAGTTCGGCCTCGGAGAACACGAACTCGGTGGTGGCCGAGGGGTCGTGCATGGTGGTCACGCCGAAGGCGAGGTTGGTGTAGTAGGCCCAGTTCTGCTGCGGCACCACGCCCTGGCCGAAGTGCGCGGCGTGCGCGTGCACGTCGACGTAGCCCGGCACGATGGTCTTGCCGCTGGCGTCGATGCTGCGCGCGCCGGCCGGGATCGCCACCGACGACGAAGGCCCGATCGCGACGATGGTGTCGCCGCGGACCACGAGGGTGCCGTCCTCGATCACCTCCTGGGTCTTCTCCGCGTCGCGCATGGTGACGATGCGGGCGTGGGTGAAGGCGACGGTGTCCTTGGGCGCATCCACCGCCACGCTCAGGCCGACCGCGATGCCGCCGTCGTTGCTCGGCTTGGGCAGGTCCTTGGGTGCGCCGGGCAGGAAGGCGAAGCTCTGGCGCAGGTCGCGCGAGTGGTAGCGGTCGCCGACCATCCAGTGCAGCGACTTCGAATCCGCGCTCCAGTGCAGGTAGCTGCCGACATCGGCGCTGACCTGGGTCACCGGCATGGCCTTGCTGTCCTTGGACAGTTCGACCGCGCTGCCGGTGGCGACCAGCGGCGCGACGTAGGCGTTGAACAGTTCGGTGAAGGCGATCCAGTTGCCGTCCGGACTGATGCTGACCGCATCGACGTACTTCAGGCTGTAGACCTCGCGCGGGTCCTCGCCGTGCAGGCCGACCGACATCAGCTTCTTCTTCAGGCCGCCGCCGGTGAGGTAGTAGACGCGGCTGCCGTCGGCGCTGAACTGCGGCGATTCGCCGCTCTCGGCCACGCGCACCGCG
Organism: Lysobacter sp. Root667; assembly: GCF_001427715.1. Taxonomy (NCBI): domain Bacteria; kingdom Pseudomonadati; phylum Pseudomonadota; class Gammaproteobacteria; order Lysobacterales; family Lysobacteraceae; genus Lysobacter; species Lysobacter sp. Root667. Next base: position 421,391 of record NZ_LMHF01000010.1, on the reverse strand, counting down.
GCGCCGCCGTCGGCCGGCATCACATAGATGCCCTGATCGCGCGACCACAGGCTGCCGGTGAGGCCGCCGCCGCCGCTCTTGGCGTAGGCGATGCGGCGGCCGTCCGGCGAGAAGCGCGGGCCGTAGTAGAAGCCGGGCTCACGGCTGATCTTGCGCGCGCCGCCGCCGTTGGCGTCGGCCACGTAGATCGCGGTCAGGTCCTGGTCGGACCAGGTCGTGTACAGCAGCTTGCGGCCGTCGGCGCTGAAGCTGGGCTGGTATTCGTAATGGCCGTCGTCGCGGCTCAGGCGCTCGGGCGCCCCGTCGGGCAGGCGCTTGCGCCAGAGGTGGCCGACGGCGTGGAAGATCAGGGTCTTGCCGTCGGCGCTGGTGGCGACGTCGCGGATCATCTTCGGCGTGAAGCGGCCTTCGTCCAGGGTCTGTTCGAAGCGCAAGGGCGCGGTCACGGTCTGATCGACCTGGGCGGTGAACGGCACATTGCTCGCCTTGCCGCTGGCCATGTCGACGCGCCACAGCTTGCCCTGGGCCCAGATCACCACCGCGCGCGAGTCCGGCGTCCAGTCGAAGTTGGCGTAGGGGCCGAAGATCGCCCAGGCTTCCTGCTGATCGTGCGAGAGGCCGTCCCAGACCGGGCGCACTTCGCCGCTGGCCAGGTCCATCACGTTCAGCACCGACTTGTCGCGCACGCGCTTCACGAACGCCAGCGACTTGCCGTCGGGCGAGGGCTGCGGCCGCACCGCGCCGCCGGGGGTGGAGATCAGGGTTTCGCTGTCGCCGGTCTGACGGTCCAGGCGCTTGATCGCGTAGATCGTGTCGTGGACGTTCTTGTTGTACTGGAACGCCGGGCCGTCGCTGACGTCCTCGGAGTAATAGACGTAGCGGCCGTCGGGCGAGACCGCCGGTTCGCCCAGGTCCTGCTGGTCGTTCTTCTGCTTGGTCAGCTGCAGGCCGCCGCTGCCGGCGGTGTGGTACAGCCACAACTCGCCGGCGCCCAGCGAGCGCTCGCCGGTGAAGTGCTTGCGGCCGATCAGGAAGCGGCCGTCCGGGGTCCAGGCCGGGTTGTTGAGCAGGCGGAAGTCTTCCTTGGTCACCTGCACCGCGTTGCTGCCGTCGCTGCGGATGCGCCAGAGGTTGTTGCCGCCGCCGCGGTCGGAGGTGAAAGCCAGCTCGCGGCCGTCGGGCGACCAGCGCGGTTGCACATCCCAGGCCGGGCCGCTGGTCACGCGCTGGGCGGCGCCGCCGGCGATCGGCAGGCGGTAGAGGTCGCCGAGCAGGGAGAACGCGACTTCGCGCCCGTCGGGCGAAACGTCCACGTCCATCCAGGTGCCTTCGTCGGTTTCGAAGCGCACGCTCTTGGTCGGGCCGTGCGCGGCCGAGACGTCCCACTTCTTCTCGTCCTTGGCTTCGCCGGGCTTGCTCGCGCCCTTGGCGGTCTGGGCCGAGGCGTGCGCTGGATCGTTGCCGGCCGGGTCCAGGGCGTCCTGTTCGAGCTGGTCGCGCGGCTTGTCGGCCTGGTCCTTGTCCTGCGGCGCGGGTTGCGGCGGTGGCATGGGCTGCGGCGCGGGCGGGTTCTGGGCGAGCGCCGGAGCGGCGGCGAGGGCGCTGGCGAGCGCAAGGACGAGCAGGCGGTGGCTGGGCATCGAGTCGGGTTCGAGCGGACGAGGCCCCGAGCCTAACCCGCACGGCCGCGCATGACCCTAGGCATGAAGTCGTGTTTGGGCGCAGCAGCCCGATCCGGCACGTCGCCGCGGCGCTGCGTCCCGGGGCGCGCGTCGGGCGCGGCTCAGGCGTCGAACTTGCTGCCGCCCTCGGCGGCGAAGCCCGCGGCGACCGCGCCCTTGCCGATGTTGACCATGCCGGTGAGGCTCATCACGCTCTCGAACAGCTCGACGTTGTGTTCGGCGCAGACCTCGCGCAGGCGCTCGTAGCCGGGCAGGGCGCGCATTTCCGCGAGCTCGCCGCCGTAGCTCAGGCACATGGTCGGGGTCATCAGCCCTTCGCGCACGCGCTTGCCGCAGTAGTCGAACAGCTTCTGCGCGGCCGCGTCGTAGCCCTTGATCTTGGCCACCGGCCCGGTCTCGCCGCGGTTGCAATGCAGCACCGGCTTGATGTCCAGCGCCGTGCCCAGGGTCGCGCTGAGAAAGCTCACGCTGCGGTCGCCGCGGATGCGGGTGCGCTGGCGCATGTAGTTGAGATCGCGCGGAATCAGATAGCCGTGGGTGTGCAGGGCCAGATTTTCCAGGCGCGCGCGGATCTTGGGCGCGCCCTCGCCGGCGTCGCGCAGGCGCGCGGCTTCGACCGGCAGGATGCCCTGGGCGGCGAACAGGTTCTGGGTGTCGATCACCCGCAGCGCGAACGGGGTGTTGTTGCCGGCGGCGCTGCGTATGGGCTTGTAATCGTTGAGGATCGCGAAGCTGGCCTGGTTGGCGTTGTCGTAGACCGGGCTGCGGGTCCGGGTGATGGTCATGCAGAACACGTAGTCGTAGTCGATCGCCAGCTGGCTCACGAACAGGTCGCGCACCTGTTGCACGGTGAACGGCGTGGTCTCGGCCTCGAAGCCGCGTTCGCCCAGGTGGGTGTTGAGGAAGTGCAGGGTGGCCTGTTCGTTGCGGTGGTCGGCCAGCACGGCCTCTCCGATCCGCACGGTGATCGGCAGCAGATGGATATCGTGCTGCTGCAGGTACTCCAACGGCAGATCGCAAGCCGAGTCGACGACGAGTCCGATGCGCATAGTCCCCCCCCGGGTGTTGGCGCCAAGACGTTCGAATTGTGACCGGCAGCATACCCGGCATGCGACAAGGGTGTGTCTACGCCCCTGAACGGCTCCGGCGCGGCGTTCAGCCTTGGCGCTGGACCGCCGCCGGCAGCGTGCCGACCCGGCGCATCTCCGGGTCGTCGAGCACGCCCGGATCGTGCAGCGCGGCCAGGGCGAACGCGTGCGCGTCGTTGCCCCAGAACATCGCACCGTCGAAGACCAGGGTCGGCACGCCGTAGACGCCGGCGGCGATCGCGGCCTCGGTGTTGGCGCGCAGCGCGGCCTTGGTGGCGTCGCTGCCGATCGCGGCCGGGTCCACGCCCAGCGCGGCGGCCAGCGGCGCCAGCGCCTCCAGGCTGTCGCCGGCGTGGCCCTGGCCCCAGATCCAGTCGAACACCGCGTCGACCGCTTCGGCGGTGGCGCCGGCGGCCACGCACAGGCGCAGCGCCGGCAGCGGATTGAACGGATGCGCGGGCGGGAAGCGCAGCGTCACCCCTTCCTGGCGCGACTGCCACAGCACGTGGCGGTAGGTGAATTCGCGCTTGCCCGGGATCTCGGCCGGGCCCTTCTGGCCGCATGCGGCCAGCACCGCGCCGAACACGATCGGCACTGGCCGCAGCGACGCGGTCGTCGCCGGCAGCGCCTTCACTTTCTGCCAGGCCAGGTAGGAGAACGGCGAAATGAAATCGAAGTACCAGTCGATGCTCGTCATGTCCGCGGCCCTCAGCGCCAGGCGCCCAGGATCACCCCGTACAGGATGAACTGCAGGATGTGGTAGCCGCTGTCTATCATCCACAGCTTGAGGCTGCGCTGGGCGAAGGCGTAATTGATGCCGAAGCTCATCGCCACGAAGAACAGGCCGACCACGAAGCCGAGCCCGAAACCGTCGGCTGCGCCGGCGCCGCTGGGCATCATCGCGGCGAAGATCACCGCCGACAGCAGGCTGCAGACGATGGCGACGGCGAAGATCCGCGCCGGATGGCGCGGCGCCGAATCCGGATCGACTCCGGCCTCGCGGCACCAGGCCTTCTTGAACAAGGGCCCGTACCAGATCCCGCCGAGCAGGAACGCGGACGCGGCGGCGGCGATCACCGCCAGCCAGTTGAAGTCGACGGGAGGCAGGGTCATGGGGTCTTGCTCCGGAACAGGGACGGGCGGCTTCAGCAGCCGACGGATTCGTAGGTGGACACCGCGTGCAGCAGTTCGCCGTCCCTGGCCTGCGACGACAGAAACAGCGTCGGTCGCGTTACGTTGTAGTGATCGCTGACATCGAAGATCAGGTCGAGCCGGCCGTCGCGGTCGAGGTCGCCGGCGAACAGCAGCTCCGGCGAGGCGTCGTCGCCGAGCAGGAGGAGGTCCGCCTCGCGCCGGCCTTCCACGCGCATCAGCACCTGTTCCGCCCCGCCGGGCGCGACCAGCACCACGGCACAGTCGCGTGCGTAGGCCTGGCTGCCGCGCTTGGGCGTGCACTGGGTGCGGATGCGATGGTCCCGGCCGGCGAGGTCGATGCGATAGCCCGGCGGAGCGACGCCTTGGCTGCGTTCGAGGATGCGGGCCCGGCTCACCGCGCCCACGGCCAGCGCGCCGCCACGCAGATAGGCCACGACCTGAGCGCCCTCGGCGTCCGGGTCCGGTTCCAGCGCCGAAGACACGCGCCGGCCGCTGGTCTGGCCGGGCGCGTCCAGGATCGGGTCTTCGCTGGCTTGCACCCGTAGCCGGGTCGGGGTCAGCGAGGCGCTTTCGGCCGAGGCGCGCAGCGCCAGCCAGGTTTCGCCGTCGCGGGCGACCGGCTCGTCGCCGTGAAACTGCCCGGGCGGCTGCAGCGCGATCGCGGCGGCCAGGATCAGCGGCGGCAATGACAACGATGACATCGGTAGCTTCCTGCGGGCCGGGGGCGAAATGCCGCCAGCATACGTCGCGCGGGGGCTTGTGGCGCGCACCGGCGCGGCCGACACTGGGGTGGACGCGGGGAGCCCGATGAAACGGATCTGGATCGCGGCCTGGCTGGTGTTGTGCACAGTCTGCGTGCCGGCGTGGGCGGTCGGCATCGTGCGCGTCGAACGCCTGGCGCAAGCGCCGCCGGCCTCGGCCGAGGCCCTGCGCGCGCTGCCCGATTCTGCCTACCAGACCCAGCCTTCCACCCTCCAGCTGGCCGGCGCCCAGAGCGGCCGCGGCTGGTGGCGCCTGCGCCCGGAGTCTTCGGAAGAGCCGCGCGTGCTGCTGATCTACCACCCCTACAGCGCCCGCATCACCGTGCTGGCCCCGCCCGACTACCGCGCCCGCCAAGCCAGCATCTTCGACCCCGAAGCCGAGCCCAGCCATTCGCGGCGCGCGCTGGCGTTCCCGCTGAGCGCGGCCGGGCCGGTGTACGTGGGCGTGGAGGGCGCGCGCTACCCCTTGCAGATCGCGGTGCGTTCCAGCGCCGACTACGCGGTCGAAGACCACCGCCACGTGCGCATGCTCTGGCTGAGCATGGGCATCCTGGTCGGCGTGTCGTTGGTGGTGCTGCTGTTCTGGGCGCAGTTGCGCGAGCGCGTCTATCTGCTGTTCTCGGCCAGCATGCTGCTGCAGCTGCTGTACGTGCTGTGCGCCTATGGCGACGCCTACACGCTGCCGATCCTGGCCTGGCTGGGGCGGTTCGGGGTCGCCGGCATCTGGTTCGTCGCCACCTCCTCGACGATAGTCACGGTGCTGTTCCTGATCGAGTTCGCCGAGTTGCGCCCGCGCGCGCCCTGGCTGACCCGCGCATTGCTGATCGTCGGCGCCTGGTTGCCGCTGCTGCTGCTGGTCGGGCTGGTGTCGCCGTGGCCGGCGAACAAGGCCTGGTTCCCGCTGCTGGGCAACGGCCTGCTGATGCTGGCCAACCTGCTGGCGGTGGCGACCCTGGGCACGGTCTGGCTGCGCGGCGGCCGCCACGCCGGTTTCGTGCTGATCGCCTGGGTCCCGCTGGTGGTGGTGTCGACCGCGCGCGCCATGCAGCTCAGCGCCGGCGTGCCGCTGACGTCGCTGCTCGAATACGGCCTGCCGGTGATGCAGGCCTTCGCCGCGGTGGTGCTGGTGCTGGGCCTGGCCGACCGCATGCTGACCTTCCGCCGCGAACGCGACGTGGCCCAATTGCACGCCGAGCACGACGCTCTGACCGGCGTGCTCAACCGCGCCGGCATCATCACCCGCCTCAACCGCGCCGTGGCCGACTCGCGCCGCAAGCGCCAGCCCCTGTCGGTGCTGTTCCTGGACCTGGACCACTTCAAGGCCATCAACGACACCTACGGCCACCCGGTCGGCGACGCCTGCCTGTGCGCGGTCACCGAGAGCATCCATTCCGAGACCATGCCGATCTACCAGCTCGGCCGCATCGGCGGCGAAGAGTTCCTGTTGCTGCTGCCGGGCGTCGGCAACGCGGTCGCGCTCGATACCGCCGAACAGATCCGGCGCAAGGTCGAGCGCCGCTGCTGCGAGGTCAAGGGCGTCAAGGTCGCATTGACCCTCAGCATCGGCGTGGTCGAGTGCGGCCCCGAAGACAGCGCCGCGACCCTGATCCAGCGCGCCGACGCAGCGATGTACCGCGCCAAGCACGAGGGACGCAATCGGGTGGTGTTGCTGGATGCGCAGGCGAGCGCGGTTTGACGGGCGCGCTGCGGTGCGTGTTTACCGCCTCTCTGGGTCCGCTTACAGTGCCCGTTACTTCATTCAAGCCGGCGCAGCTTAGTCCCGGCCAAGCTCAATCGAGTCCAAATGGCACACCTAGAACGATCGGTGGCGACACTGCGCGTATCCGGCCAGGACCTGCAGCCGGACGAGATCACGGTATTGCTGGGCGCGGCGCCCACGTATTCGCAGACCAAAGGCGAAAAGCGGGTATTCGCGTCGGGTCGTGAGCGGATACCTTCCCTCGGCTCATGGCACCTGTCCGCCAGGACCACGGAGCCCGAAGACTTGGACGCCCAAGTCGCGGAATTGCTGGCGCAGCTGACGCCCGACCTCGCCGTCTGGCACGAGCTTTCGCAACGTTACCGCATCGACCTATTCTGCGGCTGGTTTATGGGCGAAACCAACGAAGGCGTGGCGATCTCATGCCGCACCCTGCTTGCACTGGGTGAACGTGGGATCGAGCTCGGCATCGACCTCTACTCGCCTACCCCTGAGGAAGGAGTGCGATTTGGGCACGACTCGGCGATCATGGATTGCGACAGGTGACCATGAAGAAGCTGCTACTGACCGTCGCGCTCGCTGCACTCGCCTGCTTGGTCCATGCCGGGGATCTCCGATCCGCTGCGGCGGACGAATATCAAGCTTGCCTCAAGGAATCCGAGCAGGCCCGCAAGGAGTGCTCGTTCGGCGGATGCGGAAACATCCTGGGCGCCTGCTATGAACGACAGATTGCCGTGTTCGAAAACGACAGCGCCCAAGTCGCACGAGGGCTCAAGCAGGGCGCGTGCGCTGAGTCGGCCGAAACGATAGACGAGCAATTCGCTGAGCTGGAACGTCGCTTGCTCAAGGTCGAGCAGTTCAACGATACCTGGTCGGGCCTCGACCTTCGCGTCGAACTGGCGGCAGCGAAGAACAGGGCGCTAAGCTTGGCGGCGGCGGAATGCGCCACAACGGAGAAGGTTCCCTAGACGGTCCTTCATGACGCGATAACTCGGCGGCGCACTATCCCAAGCCGCTTCGCGATGCTGCTTGGCTCAAGTCCCAGGTCGTGCCTAGATGATTCAGCGGGTTCAACATTTTGCGGAGGCTGCAGAACGGTTCTGCGCTTGGGCCGAGGGAGGCTCTTCCTCGCCCGAGAACGAGGCGGTGGTTGCGCTCCAGCACCTCTCCAGCCTCTACCAGCAAGCACTCAACCTTCCCACGCTCTCAGGCGATGGGAACCCGGGCGAAGTGACTCACGATTTGGCCAGGCATTGGACCTCCTATGAGACTGGTAGGGCGACTCTCGGATTGGAACGAAGACAAGGGCTATGGCTTTGTCGTGCCGCATGGCGGCGGACACCGCGCCTTCGTTCATATCAAGGCGTTCCAGTTCGGGTCGCGTCGCCCGGTGGACGGCGACCTGATCTCGTACTCGACGGAAAAAGACGGTCGAGGCCGAACGAATGCGATAGAGGTACGATTCGCTGGCCAAAAGATCGAAAAACGAAAGCCGTCCAAGCCGGTGCCGAGGGCGGCCATCGGCATCATCTTTCTGCTGGCGGCCGCGGCCGTAACGCTGCTGGGCGTCCTTCCCGCCGTGATTGCAGCGGGGTACGCACTCCTCAGCTGCCTGTCCTACGTCATGTACACAGTCGACAAGGCCGCCGCCGGCAAGGGCATGCGCCGCACTCCGGAAAGCACCTTGCATTTCGTGGACATGCTCGGCGGCTGGCCCGGCGCGCTCATCGCCCAGCAACAATCGCGCCACAAGACCGTAAAGGCGTCGTTCCAGTCGGTTTTCTGGTTCACCGTGGTGGCCAATCTCGCGGCGGTCGGCTGGCTCTGGCACAGCGGTGTCGCGCGGTCTCTGACGGAAGCGTTGTTCGGCAATTAGAATTAGTTCAAGAGGGGGAGTATTACGGCCGCGGTTATCTCGATTGGAAGAGAGATGTATGCAAAAGCTCGCGGCGCCTCCGGGCATGGCGAAGCCTGACAATTCGAGGATCGTCGTCGATGACTCAAAGAAGCAAAACGAGCTATGTCCTTCCGGCCCTCATATACGTCCTGATCGTCGGCACTGCATTTTCCGCGGACGTGCAGCCCGTGCTCGTCAAAGCTTTCGGCGCCGAACCGTTTGGATATCCGGTGGCCCTGGTGGTTGCGATCGCCCAGGCCGTTCTCTGGCTTCCCTTCGTCTTCGCCATCCATCACTTCATGCTGATCGTCGAGCAAGCCAATAAGGACGGCCGCAGCATCGGCAGGATGGGTTTATTGGCGTATGCCGCGGACGTAGGGCGGCGCCATCCGCAACTGCGCCGGTCGCAAGTGTTTTCGATCGCAGGCCTGCTCTATTTCGTCGCGATCTGCGGCGCCTGGATCGCCTATGCCGATGCTAAGGGCATTTAAGCAATGATTGGCGCCGCTACCCCAATGGCACCCTGTGTTCCAAGGTCGCGCGGCGACAGGAAGACGGCGCATGGCTGTGGATCATCGATTATCCGACCATAGGCGAGTAATCTGCTTGCCGAAGGCGCAGGCCGGCCCTCTATGCGGGCCTGAGCCGTTCGTGGCCCGATTGGCTTGGGTTCGCAGACCTAATCGCCATGGTCTACGCTAAACCTTGACCTGCGATGCGACGGTTCATTCAAGCCGGTTCGGCTTCGATGCGAGTCGGTCCGATGCGGATCTGCTAAGGAAGAGCTTGTGCTAACTACGGTATTGATGGTTGCCAGCGCGGTGGTATTGCTTGCGCTGGGTACGCTGCATCTGGTTCTGACCTTCGTCGGGCCCAAGCTCAGGCCGCGCGATCCCGCGCTGGAGGCGCGCATGCGCGAGGTTTCGCCGGGCATCACCCGGCAAACGTCGATGTGGGACTGCTGGATCGGGTTCAACATCAGCCACAGCATGGCCGCGATGCTGTTCGGCCTGATCTACGGTTACCTGGCGATGGCGCACGGCGGCCTGCTGTTCTCCTCGCCGTACCTGCTGACGGTGGGTTTTCTGACCCTGGGCGGGCTTTTCGTGACGGCCAAGATGTACTGGTTCAGCAGTCCGCTGATCGGCATCGGCCTCTCGCTGGCGTGCTACTTGGCCAGCGTCGTTACGACGTTGGTCTGATGCCGCGCGCGCGGACTCCTGCGCGGTGCTGCCGGATTCAAGCTCTGGACGCGATATTCCCTATGCGGTGAGACGTGTTCCGATTGCGGCGGACTGCGCCTTAGCGATTCACGGAAGCGCTGCACGACTCGGCTGCATCAAACCTCAGGCCCGTTTCCATGCTGCATCACCTTTCCATTGCCGTCGCCGACCTGCAGAAGGCGGGCGCGTCCTACGACGCCGCGCTGGGAGCCTTGGGCTACAGGCGTGTGTTTGAAGACGATACCGCCATCGGCTACGGGGTCGAGGACGGAGAGGACAAGCTCTGTCTCAAGCTCCGCCCCGGTTCGGTCGTGCCGGGACCGGGATTTCATCTGGCGTTCGCCGCACCGTCGCGCGCGGCGGTCGACCGGTTCCATGCGGCGGCCTTGGCGGTCGCAGGCGCAGACAATGGCCAGCCGGGCCTGCGCCCGGACTATGGGCCCCACTACTACGCAGCGTTCCTGATCGATCCCGACGGCCACGCCATCGAGGCGGTCATCAACGGGCCGGTCTAGGCCGGTTTCGGCGCCAGAGAGGGGGCCACGCCGCAGTAGGATGTGGTGAGCACGGCGAACCGCATCGCGCCATGTCGGATGCGGCGTCGTTCGGTGCGGTTGTCACCGCACCCTACGCAAGGCCGAGCGCCAGGCGCAGAGCGCCATCGCAAAGCACAGCCAATGCAGCGAACCGCAGCGCGGCCCGCTGCATCGATAACCGCCTACCGCCCCGACGGCGCCGGATACGCGCGCGGCAAACCGTTTTCGGGACGCATATAACGATCGCGCAGTTCGGTCTGGCGGCTGCGCATCTCGATCGCGCGGCCGTTCATCCATACCTGCAGGGCGACGCTGCTGACTTCGAGCGGGTCGCCGCTCCACAGCACTACGTCGGCGCGGCGGCCCGGCGCGATCGTGCCGACTTCGCCCGCGACGCCGAGCGCTTCGGCGGGCACGCGGGTGAGGCCGGCCAGGCCGTCGTCCCAGGGAAGACCGGCGGCGACCGCGTTGCCGGCGAGCTGGCGGATCTTGCGCGCGTTGTGCGAGGCGTCGCCGCTCTGGCTGAAACCGACCGCGACGCCCGCCGCGCGAAGGCGCGCGGCGTTTTCCATGGTCGCGCCGATCTGGTCGAAGTCGCCGGGCAGGTTGGCGAGCGGGTCGACGAACACCGGCACCTTGGCCGCGGCCAGCTGCGGCGCGAGCTTCCAGGCCTCGGCGCCGCCGGCGATGGCGATGCGCACGCCGTGGCGTGCCGACCAGCGCAGCAGCTGACGGATGTCGGCGGCGCGGTCCACGCCGACCATCACCCGGCCGCCGCCGCCGAGGTAGCGCGCCAGGGTCGCGCGCCCGGCCGGCGTCAGCAGCGCGACGTTGGCGTCGGGGCCGATGCGGCCGCGCGCTTCGGCGATCAATTGGTCGAGGATCATCCACTGCGCCGCCCGCGAATTGCCGCTGAGGCCGGCGGCGTCGCCGCCGAGCTTCACGAACAGCACGCGCGCGCCGATCGGGTCGGGGCCGCCGTCCAGGCGCATGACGCCGCCCTGGCCGGCCACGAACGAACCGCCGGTCGCGGTGCCCGCGCCGAGCAGGGTCCAGCCGATGCCTTCGATACGGGTGACCGGGATGAGCACCGACTCCGGGTTGTAGGCCAGGGTCACGTCGAACTCCGGCCGCACCGTCATTTCCTTGGTCTCGGCGCCGAGCGCCACGGTGCGGTCGACGGTCGATTTCTCGCCGGAGACTTCCTCCAGGCCGATCTCGGTGATGCCGCCGAACAGGGTCGGCGTCAGCGGCCGGCCCTCGGCTTCGACGATCTGGGTCCCGGCCGGAGCGGCCAGGCCCTTGCCGATCGCGCGCACCTGGCCGTTGCCGATCAGCACGTCGGCGCCCTGCAGCGTGCCTTGCGCGGTGGCGGTATGGACGGTGGCGTTGCGGATCAGCAGATTCTGGGCGAAGGCGACGCCGGGCAGGGCGAGCGCGCAGGCGACCAACAGCGCAGCGCAGCGACGCGTCGGGCCGCGACGCGCGGCGTTGGCGCGGCTCACGGCGCACCTCCGGCGGCGCGTGCGCCCTGGCCGAGCAGGAAGTCCGAAGTCGGCTGGCGATTGCGGTCGTTGCGGTCGTAGATGCGCGCGCCGTCGACGTAGACCTGTTCGGCCTTGGCGTAGACGCTGAAGGGATTGCCGTTCCAGACCACCACATCGGCCATCTTGCCGGGCTCCAGGGTGCCGGTCTGGTCGAGCACGCCCAGCGACTTGGCGGCGTTCTGAGTCAGCCAGCGGATCGCGCGCTCAGGCGGGATGTCGATGCCGACGAGCTTGGCGTGCGCCATCACCTTGGCCGCCTCCTGATTGAGCCGCTGGATGCCTTCTTGCGAATCCGAATGCACGATCGCGCAGCTGTTCTGCGGGCGGTCGACCAGGGCGATGTTTTCCTGGAAGCCGTCGAAGGCTTCCATCTTGAAGCCCCACCAGTCGGCCCAGAGCGCGCCGCAGACGCCTTCGGCGGCCAGGCGGTCGGCGATCTTGTACGCCTCCACGGCGTGGTGGAAAGCGCTGACCTTGAAGCCGAACTCCTTGGCCAGGTCGAGCATGGTCGCCATCTCGTCGGCGCGGTAGCAGTGGATGTGGACCAGGATGTCGCCCTTGATCGCACCGGCCAGGGTGTCGAGCTTGAGATCGCGCTTGCCGCCGGCGTCCTTGTCGCTGTCGGCAGCGGCGCCGTTGCCATTGGACGAGCTCTGCCACCAGCTGCGCTTCTTCTTGGGCTGCTCGGCCTTGGGCGTGTTCTTGCGCACGTACTCGCTGGCGTCGATGAAGGCCGCGCGGTAGCCGGCGACGTTGCCCATGCGCGTGCCCGGCGAGGTGTTGCGGCCGCCGTAGACGCGCTTGGGATTCTCGCCGCAGGCCATCTTCAGGCCCCAGGGCGCGCCCGGGAACTTCATCGCCTGGTAGGTCGTGGCCGGCACGTTCTTGAGGGTGACGCCGCGGCCGCCGATCAGATTGGCCGAACCCGGCAGCACCTGCATCGTGGTGATGCCACCGGCCATGGCCGCGGCGAAGCCCGGGTCCTGCGGCCAGACCGAATGCTCGGCCCAGACGTTGGGGGTGACCGGGCTGGTCATCTCATTGCCGTCGCCGTGGGCGCTGACGCCGGGGCTGGAATACACGCCCAGGTGCGAGTGCACGTCGATCAGGCCGGGGGTGATCCATTTGCCGCGCGCGTCGACGCGGGTGGCGTCGGCCGGCGCGTCCAGGCCGGTACCGACCGCGACCACCTTGCCGCCCTGCATCAGCACGTCGGCGTCGTCCAGGCGCTGGCCGGTACCGGTCAGCACGGTCGCGTGCTGCAGCAGCACCGGGCCCGAGGCGATCGGCCGGTAGGTGCTGGGATACGGGTCCTGGGTGTAGCGCGAGCCGGACGCCGGCGCGGGCGGTGCCGCGTGCACGGCGCCGACCAGCAGTGCCAGGCCGCAGCCGGCCAGCAAGGGTCGAAGCATGATGGTTTTCCCCAAAGAGACGGCAAGCACAGCCCCGAACCCTAGCCGGCCCCCCGGGTGCCGCCAACCCTGACGATAGTCATGGGCGGTGCCACAATAGGCACACAACAACTAGAAAAGGCTGTCGACCGTGAAAGACAAAGAACAGATCGTCGAGAACTGGCTGCCGCGCTACACCGGCGTGCCCCTGGACCAGTTCGGCCAGCACGTGCTGCTGACCAACTTCGGCGGTTACCTGCACACCTTCGCCCGCCTCACCGGCGCCGAAGTGGTCGGCCTGGACAAGCCGATGCCCAGCGCCACGGCGGACGGCATCACCATGATCAATTTCGGCATGGGCAGCCCGAACGCGGCGACCATGATGGACCTGCTGTCGGCGATCATGCCGCAGGCGGTGCTGTTCCTGGGCAAGTGCGGCGGCCTCAAGCGCAAGAACGAACTCGGCGACCTGGTGCTGCCGATCGCCGCGATCCGCGGCGAGGGCACCTCCAACGACTACCTGCTGCCGGAGGTCCCGGCGCTGCCGGCGTTCGCGCTGCAGCGCGCGGTCTCGACCATGATCCGCGACCTCGGCCACGACTACTGGACCGGCACGGTCTACACCACCAACCGACGGGTCTGGGAGCACGACGAGGCCTTCAAGGAACGTCTGCGCGCGATGCGCTGCATGGCGATCGACATGGAAACGGCGACGATCTTCGCCGCGGGCTTCGCCAACCGGATTCCGTGCGGCGCGCTGCTGCTGGTGTCGGATCAGCCGATGATTCCGGAAGGCGTGAAAACCGAAGCTTCGGATGCCAAGGTCAGCGCGGAGTACGTGGACAATCACATCAACGTCGGCATCGAAGCGCTGAAGTTGATCCGGCGGCATGGCAAGTCGGTGCGGCATCTGAGGTTCGACGAGTAGTTTTGGCCGGCTGGGTGGGGGAGGTTCGCTTCGGATCCTCCTTCCGCTTTCTGCTTACTGTGAGAGCGGCGTAAGCCGCGATCGCTTGGCCCGTCCGCCCGCTCCAGCTTTGGGGTAGGAGCGGCGTGAGCCGCGACCACGACCTCCGGCCGTTGCATGAGTTTCGATGCGGATCGGCTTCGCTTTCTGCTTTCTGTGGGAGCGGCGTAAGCCGCGATTGCGAATTCCGAGGTTCGACGAAGGTTTCGATTCTCAAGTCAACGGCTTCCGCCTGCTGCGCATGGCGGGGATTTTTCGAAGGAACATCCTGTTCCTCGAAAAACGGCGCGCGTCCTGCGCGCCGCCCTTCGGGTCTGAGTGGGGTTGGGCGAGTGCGGGGCACTGGATTTCAATGCCGCAGCAACAGCAACAGCAACAGCAACAGCAACAGCAACAGCGGTTGTCGGGGGCGATGACGAGCGAGCCGAGGTTCGTCGCAAGTTCACCATCTGAAGTTGGAAGCGAATCGCAACAGGATGGTGCCTCGATTATCGGAGGCGCCGCCGCCCGGATGGCCGGTGCTCCGCGCCGCCGAAAATCGCAGAAAACAGCGTTCATCTAGCCAAATCTGCGACTCCGCGCACCCCACATCGCACCCCCTGAGACCTCCTCCGGGCACACTGGCGTCCAGCTTCGGGACACCGCCATGGAACAGGTCATCTATCTCCTCATCGGCGCCACCCTCACCTGGACGTTCTATTTCGTCCAGCGTCGGGTCGAGCGCCGCAGCACCGTCGATGCGATCGAGCGCGGGCAGAAACTGCTCGCGCTCAAGCAGGGACTGGACGGCAGCAACACCAGCCTCGACGACCTGCGTCGTTTCGAGACGCGCCTGATCGGCAAGGCCGAGACCGCCGCGCGCCTGGCCGACAACTACTTCAGCAAGGCCGAGGAAGTCGCGCGCCAGAGCGACGACGACGGCATCAGCCAGAACGACATGAACCGGCAGGCGATCGCTGAGTTCGAGCAAGTCGACGCGCGTCTGCAGGGACTGGTCGAACACCTGCGCCGCCAGCTCGACGGCGACGGCCGCGCCACCTTCGAGGAGGCGCACCGCGCCTGGCTCGGCTTTCGCGAACGCTACGCGCGGTTCATCTCGCAATCCTACTCGACCGGCTCGATCCGGCCCCTGATCCACGCGGTGACGCTGGAGAGCATCACCACGGCCTGGATCACCGAACTCGAGACCCAGCTCGGCGACGACGACGCCTGAGTCGCGGAACGCTGTGTCCGGGCGCATCGCGCACGCTTCGCACGCGAGCTGTTACCGTGCGCTCCCCATTCCCACCCGCGAGGCCATGCCATGACCGAACCGACCGCCCAGGACGTCGTCAATTTCTGGCGCGACGCCGGTTACGTGCGCTGGTTCGAGCGCGACGACGGCTTCGATGCGCGTTGCCGCGCCGGTTTCCTGGAAGCGCATTTCCGCGCCGCCTGCCGCGCCCACGACGACTGGATGCAGCAGGGCGAGGTCGGCGCCCTGGCTTTGCTGATCCTGCTCGACCAGATCCCGCGCAACGTGTTCCGCGGCAGCGCACACGCCTACGCCACCGATCCGCTGGCGCGCGCGTTCGCGACCCAGGCGATCGCGCGCGGCGACGATCAGCGTACCGATCCGGCGCTGCGCGCGTTCTTCTATCTGCCGTTCGAGCATTCCGAATCGCTGGACGACCAGCGCCGATCGGTCGAGCTGCATCGCACGCTGCCGGTCAGCGCGGGCGCCCCCGACCCGGCGCAATGGGCGCTGCAGCACCTGCAGATCATCGAGCGCTTCGGCCGCTTCCCGCACCGCAACCAGGCCTTGGGCCGGCAGAGCACAGCCGAGGAGCAGGCCTATCTCGACAACGGCGGGTTCAAGGGCTGAGGCGTCTACCCCAAGGCTTTGCGCCGGCCTTCTGTGGGAGCGACGTAAGCCGCGATCGCGTCGCTTCGGCTGCGTCGAAATCGCGGCTCACGCCGCTCCCACAGAAGGCGGCAACGTTCCCGTCGCGTTTTGCTTCGGGGTAGGAGCGACGTAAGTCGCGACCACGTCGCTGCGGTCGCCTGCGCAGGTCGCGGCTCACGCCGCTCCTACCCCAAAGCTTCGCGCCGGCTTTCTGTGGGAGCGACGTAAGCCGCGATCGCGTCGCTTCGGCTGCATCGAAATCGCGGCTCACGCCGCTCCCACAGAAGGCAGCAACGTTCCCGTCGCGTTTTGCTTCGGGGTAGGAGCGACGTAAGTCGCGACCACGTTGCTGCGGTCGGCCGCGCAGGTCGCGGCTCACGCCGCTCCTACCCCAAGGCTTTGCGCCGGCCTTTTGTGGGAGCGACGTGAGTCGCGATCGGATCGCTACGGCTGCGTCGAAATCGCGGTTCACCCCGTTCCCTCAGCGGGCGACGGTTCGTGCCATGCCGACCCGATCCGCCGCAACGCGGATTCGCAAAAAAACGGCCGCGGATTCCGCGGCCGTTTTCGCTCGAACCGATGACGGCTCAGTAACGCGGGATCGACCCGTCGATGTCGGCCCAGGCATCGATGCCGCCTTCGATGTTGTAGATCTCGCGGAAGCCGAGCTGGCGGAAATGCTCCGCCGCCTGGGCGCTGCGACCGCCGTGATGGCACAGGAAGGCCAGCGGAGCGTCCTTGGGCAGCCCCTCCAGCGCTTCCACGCCGGCATCGAAGCTGTCGTAGGCGACGTTGACCGAGGCCTGCGCGCGCTCGTCGGCCGGGCGCACGTCGATCAGGCGCAGCGTGCCTTCGCGCACGCGCGCCTGAGCGTCGGCGGGGGCGATCGCGCGCACGGTCGGCGGTGCGTTCGGATTGGTGATGACCAGGCCGCGGCCGCGTTCGTCGTCGGCCCAGTCGATCGACACGCCGTCGGCGCGGCGGGCGTTGACCCAGTCGGTCTGCACGCGCACGCCTTCGACGTCCACCGCGACCGCGTTGGCGTCGATCGGCGCCAACTGCAGGCGCACGTTGTGGCGCGCGTCCACTTCCAGCTGCACCGCGTAGCCGTCGCCGGCGTTGGCGACCGCGTCGCGCAGCATCTGCGCCGCGGCCGGGCTGATGCTCAGCTTTGGCGGGCTGCGGTCCGGCGCGGGCAAGCCCAGCGCGCTGTGCAGCTCGCCGCTGCCGGCCATCTGCTCGATGATGTCGCTGCCGCCGACCAGCTGGCCGTCGATATACAGCTGCGGGATGGTCGGCCACTCGCCGTACTGCTTGATGCCTTCGCGGATTTCCGGGTCGGACAGCACGTCGACATGGGCGTAACCCTGCGGCAGCAGCGCATTGAGCGCGCCGGAGGCCTTGGCCGAGAAGCCGCACTGCGGCGCGTTCGGCGCGCCCTTCATGAACAGTACGACGCGGTTGGACTGGAGCAGGGTGTCGATGCGCGTGCGCAGCGCGGGGTCGAGGGACATGGTGTGACGCCGGACGTGAGGTATCGGCGACATGGGGGCGGGCCGTGCGCGCCGCAAGGCCCGGACGGCGCTCCGCTAAGATGCGGTCCATGATTCCGGCCTCCGCCCCGCATCGACCGCCGCGCCGCCCCTGGGCCTGGGCCTGGCTGTTCGGCGCCTCGCAACTGGCGGTCATCGCGCTGTGGTGGGGGCTGGGCTGGCGGATCGGGCTGGCGGCGCTGCTGCTCAGCCATGGCCTGATGATCTGGGCCACGCTACGGCCGCAATCGCGCCTGTTCAGCCCGGTGCTGTCGCGGCTGAACGGCGACCGGCGCGAGGTCTGGCTGACCATCGACGACGGCCCCTCGGCCGACACCCTGGCGATGCTGGACCTGCTCGACGCCCACGGCGCCAAGGCGACTTTCTTCCTGGTCGGCCGCCGCGCCGCAGCGCAGCCGGAACTGGTACGCGAGATCGCGCGCCGCGGCCACGACATCGGCAACCACAGCCACAGCCACCCCGCGGCCTGGTTCTGGGCGCTGCCGCCCCGGCGCATGGCGGCGGAGGTCGCCGACGCGCAGGCGACGCTGACCGCGCTGACGGGGCGCGCGCCGCGCTGGTTCCGTGCGGTGGTCGGGATGGCCAACCCCTTCGTCGCGGCGGCGCTGCGGCGGCATGGTCTGGCCCGAGTGGCGTGGTCGGCACGCGGCTTCGATGCGGTGGCGGCGGATCCGCAGCGGGTGTTGGCGCGGATCGAATCGAATCTGGCGCCGGGCGCGATCGTGCTGATGCACGAGGGCGCGGGGCATGGACGCAATGTCGAAACGATGCGCCTGCTGCTGGAGCGGCTGGACGAGCTCGGCTACCGCTGCACGCTGCCGCAGCCGATCTAAGCGACAGCCGCTGCGGCCGCGATTGCGCATCTGCAGTGGGGTAGGAGCGACGTAAGTCGCGACCACGCGCCTCCGGCTGAATGCGCAGGTCGCGGCTCACGCCGCTCCTACCCCAAAGCCAAGACGGTGCCTTCTGCGGGAGCGGCGTAAGCCGCGATCGCGCAGCTTCGGCCGGGTCGAAATCGCGGCTCGCGCCGCTCCCACTCGGCTATCGCTGTACGCTGCCGCAGGCTATCTAAGCGACAGCCGCTGCGGCCGCGATTGCGCATCTGCTGTGGGGTAGGAGCGACGTAAGTCGCGACCACGCAGCTTCGGCTGAATGCGCGGGTCGCGGCTCACGCCGCTCCTACCCCAAGGCCAAGACGACTACCCCAAGGCCAAGACGACGCTTTCTGTGGGAGCGGCGTAAGCCGCGATCGCGCCGCTTCGGCCGGGTCGAAATCGCGGCTCACGCCGCTCCCACAGGAAGCTCGCGGCTTACGCCGCTGCCACAGAAGCTGGCGGTTCACGTCGTTGCCACAGGAAGCCGAGCGACATCCCTGCCGTTACTCCGGCTTGCTCGCCACGATCCGCCAATTGTTGAACGGCGTCTTGCCGAACAGCGGCGTGAATTCCACCTCCAGCGCCGCCTCGCGCAGGCGTGCGCGCAAGGCGTCGCCGTCGGGGTAGTAGCGCGGCATCGCGTTCATCCAGCCCACGGCGCGCGAAAATACGTCGGCGACGTGGGTGATCCGGGCGCGGCCGGTGCCGTCGGCCAGTCCGGTGCGGATCACCAGGCGTGCACCCGGGGTCAGCATCGCGATCATGGCGTCGATGGCGCGCGCCTGGGCATCGATCGGAATGAACTGGAGCACGTCCAGTATCACCACGCTGCCGCGGTGTTCGGGTACTTCGCGGGCGAGGTCGACGGTGTCGAAGCGGGCCTCGTGCAGCCCCGCGCGCGCGGCCGCACGCGCGGCGCGGCGGATCTTGCCGGCGTCGCTGTCGACGCCCCGATAAGGCAGATGGATGCCGTCGGCGCGCAGCGTGTGCGCGAGCAGGCCCAGGCCGCAGCCCAGGTCCAGCAAGGGCGCGCGGCTGCCGCGCAGGGCCGCGCTGACGCCGGGGTAGAGCGGGTCGCTGCCGAGTTTGGCGCGGCTGTAGTAGTAGTCCCAGCGGTTGCCGAGCGGATGCTCGGGCAGGAACGCGCGTGCGATCCGCATCGCCTGTCCATTGGCCATCGCTTGTGTCGCGTCGTTCATCGCTGCTGGTTTGCTCTGGTCGCGGTCGCCGCGTGCGTGCAGTGTGGCATCGACGCCGGCCGCGACGGAAATCGCGGCCCGCTTCGCTTCAACGCGCGCCGTTGGAAAGCAGGCGCCGCGCAACCGGCAGCGCGAGTTGCGTCCACTGCGTGTACATCGCCGCCGACGGATGCAGGCCGTCCTCGGCCAGCATCGCGGCCTGGGCGCCGAGTTCGCGCGAGACCGGGGTGATGTCGACCCAGGCCACGCCCTGGCGCTCGCACAGTGCGCGCGCGGCGTCGTTGAAGGCGTCGATCTCGGCGCCGATGGTCGCCGTGCCGCGCGCGTCGTTGCGGCCGAACGCGGTTACGCCCCAGTCCGGTATCGACATCGCCAGCACGCGCTGCGGGCGGTCGCCGGCGTAGCGGATCGCGCGTTGCAGCAGATCGCGGTACTCGCCGGCATAGTTGGCGACGCTGCGCGCGCGGTACTGGTTGTTGACGCCTATCAGCAGACTGACCAGCTCCCAGCGGCCCAGCGGCTCGGCCGCGTCCAGGGCAGAACTCAGTTCGTCGGTGGTCCAGCCGGTGGTCGCGATGATGCGCGGCCAGGCCAGGGTCGCGCCTTCCTCGCGCAGGGCGCGGGCCAGCTGCACCGGCCAGCGTCCGGCTTCCTCCACGGCTTCGCCGATGGTGTAGCTGTCGCCGAGCGCGAGGTAGGGCTGCAGCGGCAACGGCACGGCCACGGCGCGGCTCAGGCGACGGCGGCGCGTTGGCTCTGCGCCGCGCGTTCGGCGTGGCGGTCGAGCACGCGCTCGATGCGGTGGAAGACTTCGCGCAAATCCTCCGGCTGCGGCAGCAGGGTGACCCGGAAATGATTGCGATAGGGCACGTTGAAGCTCGAGCCCGGCACCACCAGCACGTCCTCGGTTTCCAGCAGTTCCAGCGCGAACTTGTGGTCGTCGAAGCCCTGCGCGGCGGCGCCGACCACGGCCGGGAAGGCGTACAGCGCGCCGGCCGGTGCGACCAGTTGCAGATGCTTGCTGGCCTCGACCGCTTCGATCACCGCGCGGCGCGCTTCGTACAGCCGGCCGCCCGGCGCGCACAGCGGCGTGATGGTGTCCTCGCCGTGCAGCGCGGCTTCGATCGCGAACTGGCCCGGCACGTTGGCACACAGGCGCAGCGCACCGAGCAGGTCCATGGCGTGATGGAAGTCGCCGCTGGCGACCGGGTCGCCGGACAGCACCGCCCAACCCACGCGCCAGCCGCAGGCGCGGTGGATCTTGGACAGGCCGCCGAAGCTCAGGCAGGGCAGGTCGCCGGCGATCGGCGCGACCGGAGTGAACTGGGCGCCGTCGTACAGGATGGAGTCGTAGATCTCGTCGCACATCAGCAGCAACTTGTGGCGCGCGGCGATGGCGACGATCTTCTCGATCAGCTCGCGCGGATACGCGGCGCCGGTCGGGTTGTTGGGGTTGATCAGCACGATCGCGCGGGTGCGGCTGGAGATCAGCTGCTCGATCTCGTCCGGATCGGGCAGGAAGCCGTTTTCCGGCTGGCAGCGGTAATACACCGGGCGGCCGTCGTTGAGGATGGTCGCGGCCGACCACAGCGGGTAGTCGGGCGAGGGCAGCAGCACTTCGTCGCCGGGATTGAGCAGGGCGCGCAGGCTGAGGTCGATCAGTTCGCTGACGCCGTTGCCGACGAACACGCGCTCGGGCGAGGCGTTGGGCGTGCCGCGCTGCTTGTGGAACGCGGCGATGGCTTCGCGCGCGGCCGGCAGGCCCTGCTGGTGGGTGTAGGGGTCGGTGTCGGCGATGCGCTCGGCGATCGCGCGCTGCAGATGCTCGGGAGCGCGGAAACCGAACGCGCCGGGGTTGCCGATGTTGAGCTTGATCTGCTTGCGGCCCTGGGCCTCGAGTTCGCGGGCGCGCCGAGCGAGTTCGCCGCGGATTTCGTAACGGACTTCGGACAGGCGTTCGCGGGTCTTCAAGGGGGGCTGGGACATTGCGGGGGCGGTATTTTGAGCGGAATACCCGCCAGACTAGCCGAATCGGCGTGCCGAAACAGCCGCCGCGGCGCGGCCTTCTGTGCGCTGCGTAGCGATCCGCGGCGGCGATCGCGGCGTCGCCGACGCGGCCGCCTATGTAGAATCCGGCCATGCACAGCCCGTCCGCCCTGTCTTGACCCCCGAGCTCACCGCGCTGCTGGCGATCGGCTGGCCCCTGCCGGACGGGGAGTCGCTGCCGACCGAGCCGAGCTGGCGCGAGGCGCTGGCGGCCCATCCGGCGGCCCGCCCGGTGCGGGTGATCGAGCAGCACCGCAGCGGCTATGTGGTCGCCGACGGCCCTGAAAGCGGTTTCCCGGTCGAATCCCTGCCGGAATGGCAGCGCCCGCGCTTCCCGCCCGAGCAGCGCCCGGGCGTGGGCGACTGGGTCCTGATCGAGGGCGCCGACGGCGGCAACCGCAAGATCGTCGCCCTGCTGCCCCGCCGTACCGCGATCAAGCGCGGCGCCGCCGGCGAGCACTACAAGCAGCAGCTGATCGCGGCCAACGTCGACACCGTATTCATCGTCTGCGGCCTGGACGCGGACTTCAACCCGCGCCGGATCGAGCGCTACCTGATGCTGGTCAGCGGCGGCGCCGAGCCGGTGATCGTGCTGACCAAGTCCGACCTGGCCGCGGCCGCCGACCCCCAGACCCTGCCCGAGGCGATGGCGACCCTGATCGAGCTGGCTGCGCAGAACATCGCCGTGCGCGCGGTCAACGCCAAGGACCCGGACTCGGTCGCCGCGCTCAATCCCTGGTTGCGGCCCGGCCGCACCGCCGTATTGGTCGGCTCCTCCGGCGCCGGCAAGTCGACCCTGACCAACACCCTGCTCGGGACGCAGCGCATGAAGACCGGCGCGGTGCGCAGCAGCGACGACCGCGGCCGCCACACCACCACCCACCGCGCGCTGATTCCGCTGCCCGCCGGCGGCTGCCTGATCGACACCCCGGGCATGCGCGAACTCAAGCCCACCGGCGAGGAAAACGTCGCCGAGAACTTCAGCGACATCGAAGCCCTGACCGAACAGTGCAAGTTCCGCGACTGCTCGCACGCACGCGAGCCCGGTTGCGCGGTGCGCGCGGCGATCGAAAGCGGCAAGCTCGATCCGCGGCGCTTCGCCAGCTACGTCAAGCTGCGCGACGAAGTCGCCGGCGCCGCCAACAAGCTCGCCAACCGGCGCGCGCAGAACTCGCAGGAAAAAGTCCTGGGCAAGGCGCTGAACAAGCGCCTGGACGAAAAGTACGGCAAGCACTGAGCCGCCCATGAGCAGCCTCCCGCCCGGTCTGCCCGCCGACATCCAGCAGCACGCGCTGCTGGACGCGCGCATGGTCCGCGCCGCGCGCGAGATCAAGCTGCTGACCCTGGCCAGCTGGCCGGCCGGACTGGAAATGCAATTCCTGGCCGACTACGCGCGCGGCAACGCCGCCCTGCCGCAGATCGTCTACCCCAAGCTCGATTTCAGCGAGGTCCGCCACGAGCTGGCCGCGATCGCCGCCGAGGCCGACCCCGATCATCCGCTGGGCCAGTACCTGGGCGAGTCCGCGCGCAGCTGGGGCACCGCCGCGGAACTGCTGGAAGCGCTGGGCAGCACGCGCGTGACCGCGCTGTCGATCGAGCTGTTCGGCAAGCCCGACGAACCGCTGCCCGGTCACGGCCCGAGCACGCGCGAGGCCGCGCGCCATTTCATCTCGATCGCCGACGAGCTCGACCACGAGCTGATGTCGCCGGCCGAGACGGTCAAGATCTCGGCCACCGCCCTGCATCTGCAGTTGCAGCGCGACCTGGACGACTACTTCGACGGCCGCGTGATCGAAGTGACCCTGGACCCGGACCTGATCGCCAAGGCCGCCGCCGGCGCCACCCGCATCCGCCTGCGCAGCGGCGCCGCCTTCAGCGACTACGACCGCGACCAGTTGCTGCAGCACGAAGCCTTCGTGCACTCGCTGACCGCGCTCAACGGCCGCGAACAGCACGTGCTGCCGAGCCTGGCATTGGCCTCGCCGCGCAGCACCGCGACCCAGGAAGGCCTGGCGACCTTCGCCGAGCAGATCACCGGCAGCATCGACATCGGCCGCATGAAGCGCCTGAGCCTGCGCATCGAAGCGGTGGCGATGGCCCTGGACGGCGCCGACTTCATCCAGGTGTTCCGCTACTTCCTCGACGCCGGCCAATCCCAAGAGGACAGCTTCGCATCGGCCCAGCGCGTGTTCCGCGGCGTGCCGACCCACGGCGGCGCGGCCTTCACCAAGGACACCGTCTACCTGCGCGGCCTGGTCGGCGTGCACACCTTCTTCCGCTGGGCCCTGCGCAGCGGCAAGTTGCACCTGTGCCGCTGGCTGTTCGCCGGCAAGATGACCCTGGCCGACGTGCAGCGCTTCGAGCCGCTGTTCCAGGACGGCGCGATCAAGCCGCCGCGCTGGATGCCGCCGTGGATCCAGCGCGCCAACGGCCTGGCCGGCATGCTCGCGTTCTCGCTGTTCGCCAACCGGATCCGCCTGGACCAGATGGCCGAAGGCGATTTCCGCGAGGTCGGTTGAGCGCTCTGCTTTAAGGGCAGCCCCTAGGTTGCGGCAAGCCGCAGGCGCACCGCACCAGCGCGCGCGCAGCGCTCAAGGCAGCGGCTTGAGCGACCCGTCGCGCTGAATCTCGTAATCCGCCGCCTCGCCGGCCGCGACCAGCCTCACCCGCTCGCCGATCTCGACCCCGGCATAGCTCGGAATCTCGTGCGACAGCCGCAGGTAGATCCACTCCTGGCCGACATCGGCCAGCTTCAGGCGCACGCCGCCGGCCGGGGCCTGCGCCACCGCGCGCGCCAGCGCCGGCGAGTACACCGCCTGGATGCTGCCGACCTCGTGCATGCGCCGCATCACGTTGACGCCGTGCCAGACGCTCAACAGCGCCGAGATCACCAGCACCGCCCGGCCCCAGCGCCGCATCCGCGGCCAGGCCGCCGCGCATACCGCCGCGGTCGCGGCGGCGTAGCCGTAACCGTACTGATTGGCCGATTCGGCCAGGATCATCACCGGCCCCAGCGCCGCCGTGCCGGCCAGCAGCCAGCCCAGGCACCAGCGCGCGCCGACCCGCCACAGCGCCGCCGCCGTCGCCAGCCAGACCAGGATCGCCAGCCAGACCCGGCCGTCGCCCAGGCCGCGCGAAAGCGTGCCGGCGATCGCCATCTTGGTTGCGATCGGCGGATACAGCTGGTATTCGATCCAACGCTCGGGGATGAAGGCGAAGCTCCAGCCGTAGTTGACGGCTTCGCGCGGCGAGAACAGCAACACACCGATGCGCAGGGCCAAATAGATCGCGACCGGCAGGCCCGCGACCACGGCCGCGATCAGCCATTCGCGGCGGCGGCCCAGGAACAGCCAGCCCAGGCCGAGCAGGGCCGGGATCACGATGCCGGCCTCCTTGGCCAGCAGCGCCAGCGAGGTCAGCGCGAATACCGCGACCCAGCTGATCCAACCGGGCCGTTCGCGTTGCGCCAGCAGGGCGATCAGCAGCGCGCAGCCGACCCAGATCAGGTCCGCCAGGGTGCCGACCCAGCCGTGGGTCAGGGCCGCGAACGGTCCCAGCGCGAACACCAGCGCGCCGCCCAGCGCCGGCCGCGCGGCCACGCCGAAGCGGCGCAGCAGTACCGCCAGCATCGCCGCATTGAGCCCGCCCAGCGTCACCATCAGGCCGTGGAAGAGCATCGGCCGCGCGAACAAATGCTCGGACAGCCACAGCCACAGCGAGAACGTCAGCGGCCGGTACTGGAAGGACTGCACGTCCGACCACAGGTAATCGCGGAAATGCCAGCCCGGATGCTGGCCGGCGAAGGCCGCCCACTGCAACTCGTCGTGGCTGTAATAGCCGGGGTTGAACACCAGCAGCGCCTGGGCCAGCAGCACGCACGCCAGGGCCACGATCGGCAGGGTCCATTGCGGCCAGGACCGCGGGGGATTGGGGTTCATTGCGCCTCCGGTCGCGCATTGTGTGCGCTGGCCGCACGCAAGACCATACAGCCATACGCGGGCGTCAGCGGCGGTCCCGGGAATACGGCTAGAATCGACAGCCCGCGCCCGTGGTCTGAAAAAACCGATGTCCGACAACTCGCCGACCAATAACGATCTCAAGCAGTCCGCGCTCGACTACCACCGCCTGAGCCCGCCCGGCAAGATCAAGGTCACCGCGACCAAGCCGATGGTGACCCAGCGCGACCTCGCTCTGGCCTACTCGCCGGGCGTGGCCTACGCCTGCGAGGCCATCGTCGAAGACCCCAACGCCGCCAGCGAGCTCACCGCGCGCGGCAATCTGGTCGCGGTCATCAGCAACGGCACCGCCGTGCTCGGCCTGGGCGACATCGGCCCGCTCGCCGGCAAGCCGGTGATGGAAGGCAAGGGCGTGCTGTTCCAGAAGTTCGCCGGCATCGACGTGTTCGACATCGAGATCGACGAACGCGACCCGGACAAGCTGGTCGACATCATCGCGTCCTTGGAACCGACCTTCGGCGGCATCAACCTCGAAGACATCAAGGCCCCCGAGTGCTTCATCGTCGAGCGCAAGCTGCGCGAGCGCATGAAGATCCCGGTGTTCCACGACGACCAGCACGGCACCGCGATCATCGTCGGCGCGGCGGTCTACAACGCCCTGGAAGTGGTCGGCAAGAAGATCGAAGACGTCAAGCTGGCCACCAGCGGCGCCGGCGCGGCCGGCATCGCCTGCCTGGACATGCTGGTCGCCCTGGGCATGAAGCCGGAGAACATCCTGGCGGTGGACCGCGACGGCGTGCTCTACACCGGCCGCGGCAAGATGGACCCGGACAAGGAGCGCTACGCGCGCGACACCGACAAGCGCAGCCTGGCCGACATCGTCGCCGGCGCCGACATCTTCCTGGGCCTGTCGGCCGGCGGCGTGCTCAAGGCCGAGATGGTCGCGACCATGGCCGACAAGCCGATCATCCTGGCGCTGGCCAACCCGTATCCGGAAATCCTGCCGGAAGACGCCAAGGCCGTGCGGCCGGACTGCATCATCGCCACCGGCCGTTCGGACTACCCGAACCAGGTCAACAACGCGCTGTGCTTCCCCTACATCTTCCGCGGCGCGCTCGACGTCGGCGCTACGGTCATCAACGAAGAGATGAAGCTGGCCTGCGTGCGCGCGATCGCGCAGCTGGCGCGCATGGAATCGTCCGACCTGGGCAGCGCCTACGGCGGCGACGTGCCGACCTTCGGCCCCGACTACCTGATCCCGCGTCCGTTCGACCCGCGCCTGCTGGTGATGCTGGCGCCGGCGGTGGCGCGCGCGGCGATGGAATCGGGCGTGGCCACGCGCCCGATCACCGACGTGGCGGCCTATAACGAAAAGCTCAGCCAGTACATCTACCGCACCGGCCTGCTGATGAAGCCGGTCTACGACCGCGCCCGCGCCGACCGCAAGCGCGTGGTCTACGCCGAAGGCGAGGAAGAGACCGTGCTGCGCGCGGTCCAGACCGTGATCGACGAAGACCTGGCCAAGCCGATCCTGATCGGCCGCCCGGACGTGATCCAGACCCGCATCGAGCGCCTGGGCCTGCGCATGCGCGAAGGCGTGGACTTCGAGTTGACCAACATCAACGACGATCCGCGCTTCAACGACTACTGGCAGCAGTACCACGCCCTGACCGAGCGCCGCGGCGTGACCCCGGCCGCGGCCAAGAACCTGCTGCGCTCGCGCCCGACCCTGATCGCGGCGCTGATGGTCGAGCGCGGCGAAGCCGACGCGATGATCTCGGGCCTGGTCGGCCGCTTCCACAAGAAGCTGGGCTACATGCGCAGCATCTTCGACTTCGACCCGGGCGTGCAGGGCACCTCGGCCATGACCGGCGTGATCAACGACCAGGGCGCGTGGTTCTTCCTCGACACCCATGTCCAGGTCGATCCCACCGCCGAGCAGATCGCCGAAGCCACTCTACAGGCGACCTACCGCCTCAAGCTGTTCGGCATCGAGCCCAAGGTCGCGCTGCTGTCGCACTCCAACTACGGCAGCCACGACAACCCGTCGGCGGCGAAGATGCGCAAGGTCCGGCAGATCATCCGCCAGCGCATGCCCAAGCTGGAAATGGACGGCGAGATGCAGGCCGACACCGCCTGGGACGACCTGCTGCGTCAGCGCATCTTCCCCAATACCACCCTGCACGGCCGCGCCAACCTGTTCGTGCTGCCCAACCTGGACGCCGCCAACATCACCTACAACATGGTGCGGGTGATGACCGACGGCGTCGCCATCGGCCCGATCCTGATGGGCCTGGACAAGCCGGCGCACATCCTCACCCCGGCCTCGACGCCGCGCCGCGTGGTCAACATGACCGCGATCGCCGCCGTCGATGCGCAGATCCGCGCTGCGCGGACCACCGGTCCCTAGCGCGGCGCTGACATGGGCGAGGGGGGCGCCTGCATCACGCCGACGACCGCGGTCAGACCCGCGGTCAGCGTGCTGCTGCTGTGCTACCGCGACGCCGGCTACATCCGCGCGGCACTCGCGGGCGCGTTCGCCCAGACCGTGCCCTGCGAAATCGTCGTCTCCAACGACTGCTCCGACGACGGCACCTTCGAGATCGCCTGCCAGATCGTCGCCGAGTACCGCGGCATCCACGACGTCAGCGTGCGCCGCACCTCGCGCAACCTGGGCGTCGCCGCGCATTTCAACGACGCCATGGCGCTGGTGCGCGGCGAGGTCGTGGTGATGATGGCCGGCGACGACATCGCCTACCCCGAACGCGTCGCGACCATCCTGCGCGCGTTCGCGGAAGCGCCCGAGGCGATGGTGCTGGGCAGCGACTTCGACTGCATCGACGCCGACGGCGAACGCATCGACATTCGCTTCCGGCGCCGCCCGGAGCGCTACGAGCTCGATTACTACGTGCGCGTGGGCCGCCTGATCGGCCTGCTCGGCGCCACCCTCGCGTTCCGGCGCGAGGTCTACGACCGCTTCGGCCCGCTGCTCGGTCCGATCGAAGACAACGCCCTGAGCCTGCGCGGCGCCCTGCTCGGGCAGTCGCTGTGCCTGCGCCAACCGCTGCTGCAGTACCGCCGCCACCCCGGCAGCGTCAGCGGCTGCGTGTTCGCCCGCGACGAAGCGCCCGAAGTCGCGGTGCGCCGCCGCTACGAACGCACCGTGCAGTTCTACCGCGGCACTGCCGACGACCTTGAACACTGCCTGCGGCAGATGCCCGAACTGCGCGGCCGCCCACTGCGCGACGCCCGCAACGTGCTGGCGATGTACCGCATCGAAGCCGACGCCCGCGAAGCCATCCTCAAGCACAAGCGCCGCCACTGGCTGGGCCCGGTGCTGCGCGGCCTGCTGCAGCCCGGCCTGCGCCGCAAGAGCGCCGAGCGCGCGCTGAAGCTGCTGCTCCCGCGCAGTTGGTTCGGCCTGCACCAGGCCTGAGCTCCACACAAGGCCCGCTACCGCTTCGGGGTAGGAGCGACGTAAGTCGCGACCACGTCCCTTCGGCCGCTCGCGCAGGTCACTGCCTGCTCCGCTCCTATCCCAAGGCCAGCCCCTGCTTCCTGTTATGTCGGTCCCTGGCTTCCTGTGGGAGCGGCGTAAGCCGCGATTTTCGTCCCATCCGAAGCCACGCAATCGCGGCTCACGCCGCTCCCACAGACCGCAACGACGCAGCGGTGGCAACAGCTGCCTGCTGTGGGGTAGGAGCGACGTAAGTCGCGACCACGCATCTTCGGCCACCACGCACCTCAGGCCATCACACGCCTCCGGCTGCCCGCGCAGGTCGCGGCTCACGCCGCTCCTACCCCAGAGCCAGCAGCCGCTCCCACAGAAAGCGATGCCGTCGTCGTCACGGCAGCGCGCCCAAGCCTCTATCCCAACTCCCGCCCCATCCAGGCCACCGCGAACTCCCGCAGCAGCCGCACCTTCGCCGACCGCCGCAGATCCGGATGCGTTGCGAACCACAACTCCGTGCGCACATCCGGCAAGGCCTCGGACAAGCGCTTCAAGCCCTTGGCCTCGTCGGCGAAATAGCACGGCAACAAGGCCCGTCCGAGCCCGGCCTGGCAGGCCGCCAGCGCCGCCGGCAGCGAATTGACCCGCATCGCGATGCGCGCCTCCGGCACCTGCTGCTGCAACCAGCGCGCCGACGCCAGATGCGCCAGCGCCTCATCGAACCCGACCCAGTCGCCACCCGGAATCGGACTGCGGTCGCCGGCACCCCGCGCGGCGTAGGCCGCGGTCGCGATGCTCGCCAAACGCCTGGCCGACAAGCCCTCCGGCGGCGCCTCGCTGGCGCGCAGGGCCACGTCGGCGTCGCGCTGCTGCAGGCTCGAAAACGCATTGGCCACGATCAGGTCGCAACGCAGCGCCGGATGCGCACGCCGGAATTCCGCGCACATCCGCGCCGCGACCGCCGCCAAGGTGTCGGGAATCGTGATGCGGATACGCCCCTCCGCGCGCGCATCCTGTCCGGCCAACTGCCGCGACAGGTGCTCCGCATCCGCCAGCATCCGCTGCGCGGCGACCATCACCAGCTCGCCCGCCTCGGTCGGCGTGTAGCCGCGGCGGCTGCGCCGGAACAGCGCCGCGCCCGCGCGCGCCTCGATCGCGGCCAGGCGCCGGAACGCACTGGAATGATCGACCTCCAGCAAGCGCACCGCGCCGCTCAGACTGCCGCTGGCGCCGATCGCGCGCACCAGTTCCAGATCCTCCAGGGACAGCCGATCGTGTCGCATCCGCAAGCAATCCTTGTCGTGGCGCCGGTACTCGCGGCGCGGGCCTGCGCGCAGGGTAACGGCTCCCGTTCCCCTCACGCATCGGACTCCGCCATGAAGCTCTACTACACCCCCGGCACCTGCTCCTTCGCCGCCCACCTGGTCATCCGCGAACTCGGCCTGCCGGTCGAACTGCAGCGCGTGCGCATCGGCCCCAACCCGGTCTTGGTCGCCGACGGCCGCGACTTCCGCCAACTCAGCCCGCTGGGCTACGTGCCGGTGCTGCAACTCGACGACGGCCGCCTGCTGCGCGAAGGCATCGCCATCCTCAGCTACCTCGGCGGCCTGGACCCCAGCGGCCGGATCGCGCCGGAAGCGCGCCGCACCGAACTACTGAGCTGGCTGACCTACATCGCCACCGAGCTGCACAAGACCTACAGCCCCTGGCTGTTCCACCCCGAGTACGGTGACCAGCCCGGCGCGGTCGCACGCGAACGCCTGGCGCCGCGCCTGGCCCTGGTCGACCGTCACCTGGCCGGCCACGCCTTCCTGCTCGGCGACGACTTCAGCATCGCCGACGCCTACCTGTTCACCATCGCCGACTGGTCGCGCGCGCTGAAACTGCCGCTGGACGACACCCCGCACCTGGCCGCCTACCTCGAACGCATCCGCGCCCGTCCCAGCGTGGCCGAAGCCCTGCAGGCCGAGCGCGCGCCGCAGGCGCAGGTCGCCGCATGAAACCCGCCACCGCTTGGCTGCTGCTGATCGCCGCCGGCTTCATCGACGTCGCCTGGGCGGCGTCGATGAAGCTGTCGCAGGGCTACACCCGGCCCGGCTGGACCGTGCTGTCGCTGATCGCCCTGGCCGCCTTCGTCTACCTGCTGGGCCGCGCCCTGACCGCGTTGCCCGTGGGCAGCGCCTACGCGGTGTGGACCGGCATCGGCGCCGCCGGCACCGTCCTGCTCGGCGCCGCCGTCTTCGGCGAAACCCTCAACCCCCTGCGCATCGGCGGCGTCGCCCTGATCGTCGCCGGCATCGTGCTGCTGCATCGGGCGCCGGCGTAGAGCGCAGCGAAGCGCATGGTTGCGCTTCCTGTGTGCCTTGCCTTGGGGTAGGAGCGGCGTAAGCCGCGACCACGCCCCCTCACCCCCAAACGGCGCCCCAGTACCGGTAATCCCGTAGCCGTCGCACCAGCCCAGCCCGCACGGGATTCAGCACCACATAACGCGCCGCATCGACTACCGATTCCTCTCGTCGCAAGGCGCGATCGTGATACGCCGGTGCCCACACCAGCGACAACTCGGGCGCTGCCATGCGCGCCTGCCGCGACGTATTCGACTTCAATCGACGAACCAGGTCCGGCAGGGTCTCCCACGGCCCCAGTTCCACCAGCCCATGCCAGTGGTCGGGCATCAACACCCAAGCCAGCAATATCGAACGCGTCCACAGCCGCTGATCCAGCAAAGCGCCGACCATCGTGGCGGCCAACGCGCCGTCAACGAACAGTGGCCGGCGGCGGGCGGTAGTGAATGTCACCAGATAGACCCGATGGGGCTCGGATACCCGTCCGCGGCGTAAAGCGCCATGGCCCGGGGGCTTGGGGTTCGCAATCGTCATGGAAGCAGCCTCGCCCCAGCACCCGGAGCCCCGCTATCGGGGATAAACGTCGTCGGCTGTCGGATTTCGCCTCGTTGGCGGGTCGCGGCTCACGCCGCTCCTACCCCAGGGCCGCGATGGCCGGGTGAAACGCGACACTGCCC
Organism: Lysobacter sp. Root667; assembly: GCF_001427715.1. Lineage (NCBI taxonomy): Bacteria > Pseudomonadati > Pseudomonadota > Gammaproteobacteria > Lysobacterales > Lysobacteraceae > Lysobacter > Lysobacter sp. Root667. The sequence continues at coordinate 389,437 of NZ_LMHF01000010.1, read as the reverse complement.
CCACTCTCGCAACACCCCGTCCCACCCACCCCGACACCCCAAGCAAGGCCGCAACCGCCCCCATTTGTTAGACTCCGAACTCTAATCGCCCCCACTTCCGAGGCGCGGCCACGGGGCCGCGATATCGATGAACCAGCCGCTTGCCAGCTCCCTGCACGACCTGCTGCAGAACGATCCCGATCCCGCCGAAACCCAGGAATGGGTCGAGTCCGTCCAGGCCGTCATCGCCCGCGACGGCGCCGAGCGCGCCCACCAGCTGCTCGAAGGCATGGTCGAAGTCACGCGCCGCGCCGGCGCGCACCTGCCGTTCCAGCCCACCACCGAATACATCAACACCATCCCGCCGCACCTGGAGGCCAAAAGCCCCGGCGACGCCGCGATGGAATGGCGGATCCGCTCGCTGATCCGCTGGAACGCCATGGCCATGGTCGTGCGCGCCAACCGCAAGCCCGGCGACCTGGGCGGCCACATCGCCAGCTTCGCCTCGGCGGCTACCCTGTACGACGTCGGCTTCAACCACTTCTGGCGCGCCCCCTCGGCCGACCACCCCGGCGACGTCATCGGCATCCAGGGCCACAGCTCGCCCGGCATCTACGCGCGTTCCTTCCTCGAAGGCCGCCTCAGCGAATCGCACCTCGACCACTTCCGCATGGAAGTCGACGGCCGCGGCATCAGCTCCTACCCGCACCCCTGGCTGATGCCGGACTACTGGCAGGTCCCGACCGTGTCGATGGGCCTGGGCCCGATCAGCGCCATCTACCAGGCCCGCAACTGGAAGTACCTGGAAGGCCGCGGCCTGATGCCCAAGTCCGACCGCAAGGTCTGGGCCTTCCTGGGCGACGGCGAAACCGACGAACCCGAATCCCTGGGCGCCATCTCCGTCGCCGGCCGCGAAGGCCTCGACAACCTGGTCTTCGTCATCAACTGCAACCTGCAGCGCCTCGACGGCCCGGTGCGCGGCAACGGCAAGATCATCCAGGAACTCGAAGGCCAGTTCCGCGGCGCCGGCTGGAACGTCATCAAGACCGTCTGGGGCAGCTACTGGGACCCGCTGCTGGCCCGCGACACCAGCGGCCGCCTGCGCCAGCTGATGATGGAAACCGTCGACGGCGAATACCAGAACTGCAAAGCCTTCGGCGGCAAGTACACCCGCGACAACTTCTTCGGCAAGTACCCGGAAACCGCCGCGCTGGTCGCCAACCTGTCCGACGACGACATCTGGCGCCTCAACCGCGGCGGCCACGACCCGCACAAGGTCTACGCCGCCTATCACGAAGCCGTGAACACCAAGGGCATGCCCACCGTCATCCTGGCCAAGACGGTCAAGGGCTACGGCATGGGCGCCTCGGGCGAATCGCTCAACCCGACCCACGGCACCAAGAAGATGGACGACGAAGCCGTCCGCCTGTTCCGCGACCGCTTCAACATCCCCGTCACCGACGAGCAGCTCAAAGACGGCGCCGTCCCCTTCTACCACCCCGGCGAAAAATCGCCGGAAATCGAATACATGCTGGAGCGCCGCAAGTCGCTCGGCGGCTTCCTCCCGCAGCGCCGCCGCAAGGCCAGCACCTCGCTGGAAGTGCCCAAGCTCGAAGCCTTCGACCGCCTGCTCAAGAGCACCGGCGAGCGCGAGATCAGCACCACCATGTCCTTCGTGCAGGCCCTCAACATCGCCCTGCGCGACAAGCAGGTCGGCCCGCGCCTGGTGCCCATCGTCGCCGACGAAGCGCGCACCTTCGGCATGGAAGGCCTGTTCCGCCAGCTCGGCATCTACGCCCCGCACGGCCAGAAGTACAAGCCGGTCGACCGCGACCAGCTGATGTACTACCGCGAAGACACCACCGGCCAGGTCCTGGAAGAAGGCATCACCGAAGCCGGCGCGTTCTCGTCCTGGCTGGCGGCCGCCACCAGCTACAGCACCAACGACCTGCAAATGCTGCCGCTGTACATCTACTACTCGATGTTCGGCTTCCAGCGCATCGGCGACAGCGCCTGGCAGGCCGCCGACATGCGCGCCCGTGGCTTCCTGCTGGGCGCCACCGCCGGCCGCACCACCCTCAACGGCGAAGGCCTGCAGCACGAAGACGGCCACAGCATGGTCCAGGCCGGCCTGATCCCCAACTGCCGCAGCTACGACCCCACCTTCAGCTTTGAGGTGGTGACCCTGCTGCAGCACGGCATGCAGCGCATGCTCACCGAACAACAGGATGAGTACTGGTACCTCACCCTGATGAACGAGAACTACACCCACCCCGACATGCCCGAAGGCAGCGCCGACGGCATCATCAAGGGCATGTACCTGCTGCAGGACGCCGGCAAGCCCAAGAAGGGCGAACTGCGCGTCCAGCTGATGGGCAGCGGCACCATCCTGCGCGAAGCCATCGCCGCCGCCGAACTGCTGGACAAGGACTTCGGCGTCACCGCCGACATCTGGTCCTGCCCCAGCTTCAACGAACTCGCCCGCGACGCCACCGACGCCGAGCGCTGGAACCGCCTCAACCCCGAAGCCAAAACCCCGCGCAAGCCCTACGTCACCGAGTTGCTGGAAGGCCGCCAGGGCCCGGCCATCGCCGCCACCGACTACATCCGCATGTACCCGGAACAAGTCCGCGCCTTCGTCCCCATGCGCTACACAGTGCTGGGCACCGACGGCTTCGGCCGCTCGGACACGCGCGCGAACCTGCGCCGTCACTTCGAAGTCGATCGCTACTACATCGCCCACGCGGCCATCGCGGCGCTGGCGGCGGAAGGCAAGATGACCGGCAAGGACGTGGCTCGGGCGATCAAGCAGTACAAGATCGATGTGGAGAAGCCCAACCCCCTGGGGGTTTGAGCTGGAAAGCAGAAGGCGGCCGCAAGGTCGCCTTTTTGCTAAGTGCAGTCAGAGCAAGCTAAGGAAAGCGGATGGTCAGGAAGTTCATCGCAGCAACGCTGTTGCTGCTCTGCTCGATAAGCACCGGCATCGCAGCCGACCCATCCGGCAACCTCTACGAGAATGTCGAGCTAGGCCTGCGCCTGACCAAGCCGGACAGTTGGCACTTCGCAACGGCCGAGCAAAAGGCCGAACGCCTCGAGCGCTTGGATTTCGGTAGCGAGGCATACAAGCAGCAGGTCATCGCGCACACCGAGCCCGCCGTGGTGATCGCTCAGTACGCGGGGCAGCACGAAGGCATTAACCCTTCCCTCAACATCATGCTCAACTCCTTCGCGGGCATGCCCGAGCCGACGGCAGAAGGCGTGATCAAGCTGGCCTCGGGCATCAAGCAGGCGTACCCCGATGCGCAACTCTCGCCGGCGACGGACGTGGTGGTGGCGGGCCGCCGCAGCCGCCGCATCGCAATGGACTACACCGTACCTACCACCAGCGGCGATGCGCTAGCGGTGTCAGCCGTGATGTGGGTCGTCCCCGACGGCGACTTCTTTCTGGCGGTGGGTGGCTCCTATCCGCAAGGGGATCGCGCAGCCTTGGAGCAGATCGAGAAGACGCTGAAAACCTTGGAGTGGACGACAGCGCCTGTCGCTCAAAAGTAACGTCAAGGTCGACTGCTGCGTTGCCCATACCGGGGCGCGGCGCTGGCGGCGGAAGGCAAGATGACGGGCAAGGATGTGGTTCGGGCGATTAAGCAGTACAAGATTGATGTGGAGAAGCCGAACCCTCTCGGCGTCTGATCAGTCACCGTTGATGTGCCAAACCATGGGCGGCCTCTGGGTCGCCCTTGTTTTTTGCATGGCGCGATTCTAGGTTTGACGAAACGCATATGCGCGATCGGCCGCTGCGCGCCAAGGATGAATTCGATGAACGGATACCGTTTCGCCATCGTCAGCAGCATCGTATCGATGCTTGCCGTGAGTGGTTGTACGAATGCCGCCGACACCAGCACCGTGCACGCGGGCGAACTCAAGCTGGAGATCAAGCGGCAAGACGTGCTGCCCAGCAGCGCCCGATCGAAGGACGGAAAGCCCTATACGGGGCGCACCTACGGCACCTTCTTTGGCGACAAGGAACCGCGCAATTGCGTCGAGTGGGAAGGCAGCTTCGCCGACGGCGTTCCTATCGGTGAGTTCAATCTGTACTCGAACTGCGGCCAGTTGGATTCGCTATGGCGTTACGAAAATGGCGAATGGGTCGAGGTCAGGAACACATAAGCGGTACAGGCAACGTCGCTTGCGCAACACCTAGGCTTCCCAATTTCCAAGGAGCGACATCGATGAAAAGGAAACTCGCCGTTGCGCTGCTGTCGCTAGCTTGCGCCTCCTGCGCAACCGCAGGCTCCAGTTTCGACGGGCAATGGGGATATCGGCAGGAATGCCGCTTCGGCCATGTCGCCAATCTCCAACTGCACCAGAAGGGAAGTGAGATCAGCGGTACCTGGGACGACGGGACGCGTGTCAGAGGCGAGGACGGCCTATTGAAAGGCGAAGTCCGTAACGGCAGGGCCTTCCTGTGGTTTTGTTCGCAGTCTCAGGACGATCCTGCCCACACGTGCCCGAACTACGGCCAAGAAGAAGCCTACCTTCAGCCCGTGGGCGAGACGTTGGTCTGGTATCGCAGTTCGGTCCCCTACATCACGTTGCATCGCAGCGGCCCGGATAAGGCCGTTCCGGTCGATGAAAGCGACTGCGTCGAAGGCGACGAATAAGAAAATCCAAAAGAGAAAAGACGCTCCCAGTGAACGTACCTGCCGATCGAATGAACGCTCCCGCTGCGGTTCGGGTGGATCTGAGCGATGCACAGATGCGAGCGCTGGCCTACTTCGCGGTGGGCGTCTGCTCCGAGGGAAGCGATGCGGGCCGGGATGTTTCCAACCGCTTGTCCTTCGCCGGCACCGTACGCAACGGCGTTATGGTGCCGGTGGGAAACAGCGGTTTCACGATCGGCACATTGCAAGTCGATCTGGGGCAGCGACCCGACGCAGCGCGTGCTTTGACGGATGCCTACCAAGCCTGGGCCATCAGACAACATCCCGATTGGCGTCTGAACGATGCCCAGTACGCACAGACGGTTCGAGACCTCTCGCGCGACGGCCGTGCCATTACGGCCGAGCATGGCCGGCCTATGGATGCGGTCGTCAAGCAACGCCTGGACCAGTTCCTGCAATCAGACGATGGGGTTCGGTTCGTCCACGAGCGAGATATCGCCCAAGTGGATCACTTGATGGGCGGCATCGTGCGCAGCGTCAGGCAAACACCGCTTTATCGGCAATCGAACCTGGACGAGCGCGCCGACTTGGCCGCGATGATGATCAAACTGCAAAACCAGAGCGAGAACCGATGGACCACGCGCCTGGTGCAGAACATGAGCAATGGCCAGCTTGGCAGTGTTGCCGATGTCAGTCGCGCGATTGACGGATTGAGAGCCCAGAGCGGCAACGACGATTACATCGAATCGGGTCGGGACCATGCCGTCAGCGGTGCGCACGTGTTCACCGCCCTGCGCAAAATGGAACCGACCAATCCCATGCATCAGGCCTGGCAAAGCGTTCTGGCCGATCCGCTGGCGGACCCGACGCACCTGAACGCCGATCGGGCGCGCCCGAATCTCGCGGCCGAGTACGCAACCGTAAAGACCTTGTTTCTGCAGCACGCTCAAGCCCCAGGCTTCATCGAAGCGCTGGAGCGCGGCACCGGCCATGTCTACGGCCGGCCGCGCCAGGAAGGACAGGGCGCCCCGACCGCCGGCCTGTACTCGTCCGGTGACGACTTCCTCGTCTGGACGCGGGACGGCGCCGGCCACGCCAGGATGAACGACCGTTGGTCGCCCATAGACCGGGACGACCTGAGCCGGGTCCGCAATCGCGACGGCAGCGTCGACCTCTATATCGACCGCAACGGCACGACAGCGCCGCTGATGCATGCCGACCCGCGCGCCGCGCCCTTGCGCCCCGTGCCTCAGGGGCGTCGTACGGAAGCCGAGCCGATAGATCAGGGCTCGCCGGCGGGTGTTCGCTTGGCGGACCGCGAAACCGCCGCCGAGCACCCCTTGCTCACCCAAGCGCGCGCCGCGGTGCGACGCCTCGACGCCAGTCTGGGCCGCACCTGGGACCCGGCCAGCGAATGCATGAGCGCCAGCCTCGCATGCCTGGCGCGACAAAACGGCCTGACGGGGATCGACCATGTCGTCTTGAGCGGGCAGGGGCGTGAGAGCCGCCCAGGCGAGAACGTCTACGTCGTTCAAGGGCGCCTCGACAATCCCGCCCACCTCCACGCGCAGATGCGAACCGACGTGGCGGTGCAGACACCGATGCAAGACTCGATGCAGCGCCTGCAAGAGTTGGACAGGCAGATGGCGGCAGAGCAGGCCTTGCAGCCCGCGCTACAGCTGGAAGTCCAGCGCCGGAGCATGGGCTGATCCCAGCTGTTCCGACGGTTGCGGCCACAGCGACACACGTGCCAACCTGCATAGGAACTTCGAAGCCGACAGCTACTACAACGCCCGCGCTGCCATCGCCGCTCTAGCGGCGAAAGGCAAAGTAACTAACAAATGGGTGCGCGATTGATGTGGAAAAGCGGAATCCGATTTACGATCTAACCAGCACTCATGAGCTTCGCGCCTGCGGAGCTCTCGTTAAGGACGACAAATGGCCGCCATGCGATCAATCCACCCATTTCCTGCGCGCATGGCACCGGATGCCATATCTACATGGCTAGATGAGCTGCCAAACAATGCTTTAGTGCTCGATCCGATGTGCGGGTCGGGCGTGGTTCTGCGTCAGGCGATTGCTCAAGGATGTAGGGCGCGTGGCTTCGATGTAGACCCACTTGCGGTTCTAATGAGCCGGGTATGGACGTCGGCTGCAGACGTCAGCGAGCTAAATACTTGCGCCGCTATAGTAGTTCAGGAGGCGCGTCGGATTCGTGCCAGATACACGGCGCTGCCCGTAGTGCGAGCCTGTCCTGAAACTAAGCAATTTATTGAATACTGGTTTAGCGAACCACAAAGAACAGCGCTGGCACGACTCTCATTAGTGCTAGCGGATCAGAAAGGGTATGTGGATCAAAACTGCTTCGACGCTTTGTTGCTTGCTTTGAGTCGCACCATCGTAACGAAACACGTCGGCGCCTCATTGGCTTGGGATGTTTCTCATAGTCGCCCGCATCGAAAGCGAGAGATAAACGACTACGACGTGGAGGCCGGATTTCTCCGATCGGCAGCCAGGCTCGCCGAATTGTTAGCGAGTGATAGACCGGATCGAGCCGCTAGTGTCTCGCAAGGTGATTGCAGGGCGCTCAACTCTGTCGCGGATGGGGAGGTGGATGCAATATTTACATCACCTCCATATTTAAATGCCATTGACTACTTAAGAGGGCATAAGCTCGCTTTAGTGTGGATGGGCTACACCATTCCGCATCTTCGTTCCATTCGGGCGGCCGCCGTTGGAACAGAAAATACGGGTTGGATTAAGAGAAAAGTTAAGTCTGACATTGCTGAAAGAATTGAAGATCACCTGCCGAATGTTGCTGTGCTACCCATTCGGCATAGGCGGATAGTTCATAAGTACGCTTCTGATTCTTGGGGGATGCTGGCCGAAATGAAGCGAGTATTAAAGTCGGATGGATGCCTGGTTCTCGTGCTTGCTGATTCTGTAGTTCGTGGCGTCGAAGTTCAAAGTTCTTCAATATTTGGCTGGGTTGCAATGCAGCATGGATTCCGCTTGCGTAAACGAGAGGTTCGTGCAATTCCTGAGAATAAGCGCTATCTTCCAATTAACTCAAGTAGTGATGCTCTCAAGCGCAGAATGCGAAGTGAAATCATCCAGGTTTTTGATGTGGCTTGAGTTTATGGCTTCCACAATGGGTTCTGTAGTAGTGGGGTAGCGTTTCTTAAACTCCCCAGAAGAGCCAGTCAGTCGATACTGCCTTCTTTTCCTTCGATCAACTCTGAGATAGCCCTGGCGGGGGTCAGATAACTGCAGCGAAGGAATAACCTCGCTAGCCTCAACAGCTAGCATGCCATCTGTGCCGCACACTAGTACCAGAAACGCTGCTCCGAATCTGGACTTCAGGTTGACGAGCTCCCGCGTATGTGAGGGTTGAAAAGTAAACGACCATGGATTAAGGCGGTTTGTCGAGAATTTTATCTGAAGTCCCATCGAGCCGTTAATTATGTAGTTGAGGAGTCTCCCAGACTCTGTTTGTTCCTCTATCGTAATTGGAATCTCTGCCCGGTCGACTAGATCAGCGAGCACCGCTCCGTGATAAAGTTTGTATTCACGAATCATGTGCGGTGTTCCGAATGAACTGAATGTTCCCCACGAATTTATAGACAATTCGTGCGCGCCCATTCTTGTTGTGTAGCACGAAGACGTGATGCACCGTCCCCCGCGGGGCTTTTGAAACCTGGCTTTGACCGATAAAGCCGCGACGGCGCGTGATGGTTTCAGCATCATCTGCTTGTGCACTAACGTCCATGGGGTCATGAACAAATAATGCACCGTGAATTCCGGCCGAAGTCCGTTCGATATATCTTCTTAAGTACAAAGGGAGTGCGGTATCGCCAAGCAGCTCACTTAGCTGCTCGAGCTTACTTGAGGGATTGGAACTGTCTCTTAAGACGGCCTTGACCTCATCATCTAACTCGAACAATCCAAATGATATTTCGCCGCGGTCGAGATCGACGGTTGATCTATCGATACTGCCATTAGCTGCTGGTGCGATGCGATTGTCACCAAGCCAGACAAGAGAGCCTAGGCCTTCCTTGATTGCCATTAGCGCCAATCTATGGAAGACGAAACACCGGTGCCAATCAAGATATAATGATTGCGGCATTGTCAGCTCAAAGAATCTTAAGTAGTCACTACGGCTGCCAAACATTCGTGCGCGCTGTATGTACGTGTCTTGTTGAATTTTGTGCTTTACATCCCTCGTGAAGAACATCGAAAGAAGGTTATTTAGCGTTACTCCTCGGGAGACGATGTTTCCGCCGATAATGATTGTGAAGAGTGATTGCGGTGAAGTCGCCGCGCCTGAATTGTCCTTCCAGTCTCTTTCGCTATTCAGCACCACGATCGCGTGCCTGGAAATATTGTCAAGAATGTAGCTAGTTAAGGTGTTGGGGTTTACCTCTGGGTAGCGCTCTTTGCACAAATCCCAGATCGCGCGGGTATAGGCAATGAATTGCGGGCCGCTTCTGTCCACCAACACGCCCAGTGCTTGATGCATGACGTGCCAATCACTTCTGTGATCAATCTTCTTGCCGCTTGTGTGCACCAAGAGTGAGTAGCATTCTTCATGGTCATTCACATGAAGATTAAGTTGCGCAGCATTTACTAAAAAGCCGAAAAGAGCCTGTCTTGCGTACTTTGGGTCAGCGCCAGAGTCTGATAGCAATGTTCTCTGGTACTTGGTCGCGCCCTCAAGAGGGAAGAAAATATCCTGCCCCGTGTAATTCCGGTGCGGGGGAAAGTCGATCCAAGCGTTATTGTCGTTATCAAAAGTGTTGTTTAGGTCCAGGCGTGCAGGCGTCGCAGTCACGCCGATATAAACGCCTGTTGCCCCGAGTATATGAGTTATTAGCTCATTGATCTTGGTCTTGCCGCCGCTGTTTACCTTTCCATTAGGTGAGGCGTAGTCGGCTTCGTCATCGACCACTACCACATTCTCGGCGTGATCGAGTTTTTCTATCAGCTTCTTTAGGTCTGATCCATTTTTCTTGCAGAAGATTACGTGTGTTTGTCCGCGAATCTTGAAGGCGGGATCAAGAACTTCGCTGAAGTTTCTCGCGGCGGGCGCTAAGCCAGAGGTTTTGAAGCGGCCGAGGTTCTGTCCGAGCAGGTCGACACTATCGTTTAGGAGATGGACAATGATCTGATGGCCTTCATCAAGAAGCTTTGCCGTTAAGCAGATCATCATTTCCGTCTTACCGCTTTGCGGCTCTCCGTAGATGACAAATGATCGTCGATTATCTTGTAGGTTGCGGATTGTTCCCCGGACAGCAGCCTCAATCGATACGACATCCTTCTTCACCGATGTAAGTCGTTGGAGCTGTCGCTCGTACTGACCGCTTGGTTCACTTTTTTTGTGGAAATTGTTGATGTCGAATACAGCTTGCATGCTTCCCCCTTCTTCCTGATGTGAGGCGACACTTCTACCGAGAGTAATACCGACGTTGCCTCGGTGCTAGTTGGTTGTGGCTTCTTCCTTAGAAGCCAATCAATTGTTATATGCCGGGACGTGCCACTCCAGAATAGCGCTGGACAGAATATTACGTTTAACGTAATTTACGCTCCTGAGGTTTGCAGCCATCCTTTGCGCATGGCCCAGACCGACGTAGATGCCCGCTCCATCTTTGCGCAGCGGCTAAAAGCCGCCAGGGAAGATGCCGGGCTCACTCAGAAGGAGCTGGGCATGGCTATTGGTTTGCCGGCCGAAACGGCCGCCGTTCGCATCAACCGCTACGAAAAGGCCGTCCACGACGCCGATTTGGCGACGGCCTTACGTATCGCCGGGTCAATGGGGCTGCCGTTGGCGTACTTCTACGCCGAGACAGAGGTCATGGCCGAGGCCATCGTGACGTTCTGGCTGCTCAACCAGGCCGACCAGCGCAAGGTGTTGGCGGACTTGAAGAAACAGGTGTTCACCGAGCCGAAGAAGCCCACCAAGCGCTGAGCGCTCCGGCTGCCTCGGGCTCACGGGCCCGGGGAGAGCAGGGCGAGGGCGGGTGGACGCCAGCGATAGCCTGAGGCACCCATGGCGAAGCCAGCGCTGGACTGACGGAGTCGCGTCCGGGCGCTGGCGAGGGCGCGGGGGGCTTCACGGAGGGCGCTGGTGCCCTTACGACCTAGCGGTCAGCGCCCGCGAAAAGGGGTCAGGTTCATTCAGGCGACGCATGGTCCAGCACACAGCGACGCGTCATGCAGGGGCGTACCCGTACTGTTCCACCTGGCGCGGGTCGCCGTACTGCTCGGGTACCCGGATCGCCAGTTTCGATGGCTGGAACTCGCCGTTCACTCGCACCCAGCCTTCGAGTTGCAGTGGGGTGCCCGCGCGGATTTGATCCAACCATTGCGTGTACGTGCCCGGGCCGATGAGGACGTCCAGTAGTGATTCGTCCGCGAAGTCGCTTCCGGTCATGGAGAAGTCGATCTCATCCAAGGTCCACCGCAACAGCGCTAACAGGTTTCGCTCGGGGTCGCGCACGGCGTACGCCTCCTCCTCCGGCGGCGTCAGGCAACCCGAGGAAACGATGCCGGCCACCACTTTGCAGTACGCGACCTGATGCGCGTCGCAGGTGACCGAGCCGCCCGGCGGGCTGGGGCATTGGCAGTGACGCTTCATGGCGCTCCCTCTACGGTGATGACACAGTCCTGAACGGTCACGCGGAACGTCGGCGCGGCGCTGCCGAAGTAGACGGCGACCATGCGTTCGACCACGGCCGCGATGTCGGGGCCGCCGACCTCGGCGTCCTGCGGGATCGCCGTCTTGAGTTGGGCCTGGCTAAGCCCGGGATACTGCGTGGTACATCCCTCCAGGCCGGCGAAGGTTTCGACGGCTTGCCGAAACGTCATGCCGGCCGGCAGCTCCAAGGTGGTGCTGAAGCTGATGCGCACCAGCTCGTTCGCGAACTCCGTCAGCAGCAGGTGCTGTTCGGCCTGGGCGTTAGCGGGCTTGGCGATGGACGAGTGGTTGGAACGTGGGATCACCCTGGAGTGGGGGAAGTAGCGGTCGGCCTCGTCCCGGCTGACCACCGGCCGTATCCACGGCAGGAACCACACATAGGCGATGCGTTCTTCGATCAGTTCCTTGCCGCGGATCATCGGTTTGGGCTGGGCGATCAGGTTGCGGAAGTCGGTGCCCAGCGTCGTCAGCCACTGGTTGTCCTCGCCGGCCTTGAGGATCTGCGCCTGCGCGTGCCTGAGCAGATTGATGACGGGATAGAAGAAGTTCGCCCAGCGCGAGCCGGCCGAGGGCGAGGCCACCAGGAACAAACCGATGACGGTGCCTTGCTCGGCGATCTCGCCTTGCCGTTGCACCAGCAGGCGCCGCGTAACGATGCCGCCCATGCTGTGGCACACGAACACGACAATGCGTGATTGCAGGATGTTGTGGCGCTTGAGTTCGTCCCACAGCGCGTCCGAGGCGTCGGTCACGCGGAAGCGGCCGCCGAAGAACTGGCTGTGGTAACTGAAGACGTAGACGCCGGCGTCGCTCAGTTCATCGGCGGCCAGCTGCGGCCAATAGGCGCCGGTCTTCTTGTTTTTCCAGCCGCTGGCGCCGTCCGACATGATGCCGTGCACAAACACGACGGTGGGTGCGGTCGCGTCCGCCTTCGGCTTGATCCATTGGCTGTCCACCGATCGCCTCCATGGCCCCCTGGTCGGGAGTGATACGCCTTTCCGCGCCGCCCGTCGATATGGGGGCGGCCGCCGACCGGCGCCGGGAGGCCGCAACGGCGCTAAGGCGCGCAGACGTGTCGGCGCGTTCCTCATGGCCGCCCAGGGTGGGGCCCTAAGACCATGGAGGGGTGACGACCGCGGAGAGGGGGCGGGTCTGAGCTCGTTTGGACCCTCGACCATCCGCGATCGGGGGCGAAAATTCAACCGCTATAAGGGCGCGCTATGACCTGGGTGGAAGTGATCGATTCGGTAGCGAAGATCGGCCTGGGCGCCGTCATCGGCGGTCTGTTCTCGGTCGTTGCGCTGCGCATGAACTACAGGAACGACAGAGAGAAGGAGATGCGGGCCCGCAAGATCAAGACGGTCGAAGAGGCGGTAGACCTGACGGAGAAATTCTTCAGTACGCACTCGCATTTCATCTCGCGACTGGAGTGGATCGTCGAGGACGCGGATGGGGTGCCGATCCAGATCGCGCCGGAAACGCACGCAAAAATAAGGGAGCCAGACGCCTTGCTACTGGAGAGCGCAGACCAGGCGCATATCGCGGCGGCTCGTTTTAGCCTGCTCAATGCGCAAGACAGCTTCTCAAGTCTGAAGGGCACGATCGCCACGATCACGGACTTCAGAAACACCATGATGAAAAGCATGATCTTGCCCAGTTCACAGGAGCTCAGGGCGCATCAAGATAAGGCCAACGAACTTAAGGCGGAGGTTCAAAGGGAGGCCGCTAAGCTCTATGCCTCGCTTTAGTGCGTAGCGCAGAAGGTTTCACTGCGTGCGTTCATCGGCTGGCGCAGCCGTCGCCTGCGATGACGCCGGGCCAGGCGGCCCAGACGAGGGGCGCACGATGCTTCATCACGGGAATGCCGTTACGCTCCGCAGCAACTCAGCTTCAACGAAGGGGCGCCACCATGCTCAAGCTCTACGGGTTCTCGAAGGTCAACGCCGGCGCACGCGGCCACACCCGCGACCTGCGCGTGCTGTGGGCGCTCGAAGAGATGCAGCTGCCGTTCGAGGTGGTCGGCATGGACCACCCCGCGCACGACCTGAACACCGAGGCCTATCGCCGGCTCAGCCCGTTCGAGCAGATCCCCTCGATCGACGACGACGGTGTGGTGCTGTCCGAATCCGCCGCCATCGTGGTGTATCTGGCGAAGAAGTCCGGCCGCCTGATCCCCGTCGACCCGGCCGGCGAGGCGCAGGTGCTGCGCTGGTGCTTCGCGGCGATGAACTCGATCGAGATGCCGCTGCTGGCCCTGATGGTGCACGACTGGACGGCCGATGGCAGCGACCCCAAGCCGCGCCAGTTCCTGGTGGACTGGGTGCATCTGCGGATGGGCCACCTGGAGCGTTGGTTCGCCGACCGCGATTACGTCGCGACCGACGGCTTCAGCGTCGCCGACATCCTGATGGCGCACGTGCTGTCTGCGGGCATCAAAGCCCCGACCTTGATCGCGCCGTACCCGGGCGTGGCGGCGTACCGGGACCGCTGCCTGGCCCGGCCCGCGTGGCAGCGGACCTACGCGGCGTACTGCGCGCGGGTCGAAGCTGGCTAGGCCGTCGTCGGTCGTGCGGGTCGTCGCCCGCCGCCACTGCGCCCCCGCCTTGCATTTCCGTTTCGCCCGGCCACAAGATGCGGCAACGGCCGGCACAGCGGCCGGACCGGGCCAGGCGCCGCATGCGGCCGGCCTCACGGACTCAGGGGATAAGGACATCGCATGAACGGTAAGGCCGTGCTTTGCGCACTCATCGTGGGCGCGCTGCTGCCCATCGCTTCCAGCCATTCGCAACCCACGCCTGTCGTCACCGGTTGGTCGGTGGCCGGGTGGAACTTCCAGACCATCAGCACGGTGGCCACCGATGTCACCAACCACGGCCATAACGCCACCGCCGTGGGCGCGAACACCACGTCCTGGGGCTGGGCCAACCGCGGCGCCAGCCTGGCCGGGGGCAAGTACTACTCGGTGCCGTACTCGCCGGCGCTGAGTTTCGACACGGGCGATTTCAGCTTCGGCGCCTACGTGCGCATCGCCGCCACCAACAGCAACAAGACCCTGCTGGACAACCGCGGCAACGGGGGCGGCTACGTGTTCGCCGTCTCTAGCGCTCGGCGGCTGACGCTGCGTCTGACCGGCGCGCCCACCAAGATTCCGTATTCGTCCCTGGCCGAAATGGCGCTCACGCCCGACCGCTGGCACCACGTCGCCGTGGCGGTGGCGCGCAGCACGGGCACGGTGCAGTTCTATATCGACGGCAATGAAGCCGGCACCTGGACGCTGCAACAGGACATCTACAGCAACACCGACGCGCCGCTGTTGATCGGCAGCAGCTACGACGGCACCAGCCTGTTCAACGGCCGCGTGGACGAGCTCAACCTCTACAACCGCGCGCTGTCCATCGACGACATCGCCACGGTGATGGCGCCGGGTTATCCGCTGTACGAGCCCAACAGCTGGAACGGCGGCGCCGCCATCATCAGCAACAACTGCTACAACTACGCCAACAACAAGCGCACCAACACCTTCGCCCAACCCGGGCGCGCGTCGGGGCAGACCGCCGTGGGCATGAGCTGCGCCGTGGTCCACGCCGCCGCCGTCCGCGACGGCCTGGAACCCATCACCGACCCGTACGACCCCGGCTACAAGACCACCGTGGCCTTGGTGGTCGCGCCCGGGGAGGACTACCACTGGTACCGCCGCGACGCTTTCGGCACCTGGAGCCACAAGCCTGGGCAGACGGCCGCGACCAATCTGGACAACTCCGGCTCGCCGATCTACGACCCCGAGTACGCCGACCGCGGCCCCTACACCGACTTCTGCGGCTACTTCCGTTTGTGGTCCGACAGCGTGCAGGCCGGCGGCCACGAGGAAATCCGATGACTCCTTCATCTTCCAATCCGAGGTCCATGATGAAAGCCTGGACGCTGCGCGCATTCCTGCTGCTGTCGCTGACCGGAAGCGCCTGGGCGCAAACACCCGAAGCCCCCGCGCCGTCCGCGCTGCGGGTGACTTACCTGGTCTACTCGGGTCGCCCCAACCCCACCATCACCATCACCGACGCCAAGACCATCCGCTCGCTGCAATCGCAGCTGTCCGGCGCATTGGCTACCGGCGCAGGCGTGCGGTCGACGGAGCTGCCGTCGGTGCTGGGTTACAACGGGATCCGAGTAGAAGCCGTCGATCCAGCGGGGACGGGCATCGAATACACCGTGAAAGGCCGCTTCCTGCGCTCGGAAAATCGGAAAGCGAGTGCGCAAGCCAAGGCGTCCGCCGTCACTGCCACTGCATCGACCAGCGCGTCGCAGATCGAGGCGCAGCTGTTGAAGTTGGCGGAGAACCGGGGGGTTCTGAGTGCTTCGGCGCTCGCTACCGCGCGGAAAAGCGCTGGGAAGTAAGTTCCGGGGAAACGATACGAATAGGGCGGCCGAAAGGCCGCCTTTTTCGTTGCTGAACTGCTCGGTTTGGCTCAATCGACGCGACCGGTCGCAACATTCAGTTGCGGGCGATATGTGCAGTTCATCTCTCATACGGCACAACGCGTGCGCCGTTGACGGCGGGGCATTGAGCGGACGTATCCTAAGGCCGGAAAAACGCAGGGAGCGCCGCATGGAAATCAAGGTGGGAAAAGCAGCTGTGGTCGTGCTGGCCGGCGTTATCTGCATGGCCTGCACCAGCGTCATAGCAAAAGGGAAAGCGCCTGCCGCGCGATATCCGGCGGCGCTGCATGGGGTGTGGTTGGGGTCGGGTCCGGAGTACTGCAAGCATCCGGATAGCGAAGGCAGCGATTCACGCTTCGTGATTGCGCAGTCCAAGTTGACTGGTTACGAGGATTGGAGCGAGCCAGTCCATATCCAGCAGATTTCGAAGACACCGCAGGCATGGCGAGTGGCATCAACCCTTCATCGCGACGATTACACGTTCGATCAGGTGAGCATCATGTTGCTCAGTAATAAGGGTGGCGTCCTGACGGTCGTGAGCGAGAAAAACTCTATGGCGTACTACCGTTGCGCATGATCGACATGCTCGATCTATTCTCGAAGACCAATCGGTAGATGCTACCGTCAAGCAACTTCTGATGATGCGGACGCGATGATTGTGAAACCGAAAGCCCAGCACGTGGCCATGGCCTTGATGGTTGGGATGCTTTGCATGGCGTGCACATCTACATCCGCCAAAGGAAAGCAGGCCCGAGCTGCCTATCCGGCTGAGCTGCATGGCATATGGGAAGGCGGGGTTCCCGTCTGCAAGCTGCCGGGGAATCCGGACAGTGATGTCCGCATGGAGATCGGAGCTGGCAAGTTGGTCGACTACGAAGAGTGGAATGAACCGGTACGTGTGGTTCAGATTTCAAGGAATCCGAAAGCCTGGAAGATCGTGTCGAAGCTCCATTTAGATGATGGCGACGTATTCGAGGCTGAGGACATCTTCTTGCTCAGCGCCGAGGACAATGGCCGGCTGACGGTAGTCAATGGCCAGACGTCCTTGTCCTATTTTCGTTGCAAGTAGACGGTGGCGTTGATCACTTACGATTTCATCCGCGAAAGGGCGTGTAGACGTGTCTATATAGAGAGGATGCTGAAGTACAGAGCCTTGAGCCGTTGCCGAAGTATCGCGTCTCCAAGAAGGGGTCGTGAAAGCGTGGCGAACAGGGTGACCGAAAGGTCGCCTTTTTCGCGCCGGATCGTTCGGTTACGTTCGGCCGATGCGCCAGTCGCAACAATCAGTTGCGAGCGATGTTGTGCAGTTAATCCAGTCCGTGGCACAACACTTGCGCCGTTGACGGCAGGGCGTAGGTCGGACGTATCCTAAGGCCATAAGAACGCAAGGGGTGCCACATGGAATTCAAGGTGGATAAGGCGATCGCGATCGTGCTGGCTGGGGTGCTTTGTATGGCCTGTGCCCCTTCAGTAGCCAAAGGAAAAGTAGCTTCCGCGCACTACCCGAAAGTACTTCATGGTGTATGGCAGGCGGACTTTCCAACATGCAAGCTTCCCGGCAACCTCGATAGCGATGTTCGAATCGAGATAAAGCCAGACAAGTTGATTGATTATGAGCAATGGAATTCGCCGGTGCGGGTGATCCAGATATCGCGATCACCGCAGGCCTGGAAGATCAGCTCACGGGTTCATATCGATGAGAGCACATTCGATCACGAGGAGATTTACGCGCTTAGTGGGCAGGACAACGGGCAATTGACCATTGTCGACGGAAATCGCGCCATTACCTATGCGCGCTGCAGGTAAAGCATTCGCCGTTGCCATTGCGAACTGCGACTAGAGGGGCGGGATTCGACCATATGCCGATGGAACAGAAACACGAAGTGGCTCCCATGGATGATCCTTTACCGCACTACCGGGTGATCCAGAAGGGGCCTACGCACAACATCCCGGTCACAGACTTCGATAGTTTGGTAACGCATCACCCCCGCGACAATATTCGAGCGACTCTTCTTAACGGAGTGGTCGTCGGCGGCGAACCAATGCGCAGGCATGCGATGGTCGATTCCGAGGTCGAAGAAGTTGGAGTCTGGACGCCACAGGATAGTTACGGGCTCACACGCGACCAGGTTCTGGTGAAGAAAGATTTCATACTCGAAGACTCGCGCTTGGTCATCGGCGCGCGTGGCGCGCGCGACGTAGATGTGCCGTCGCCCCTGACCGGCTACGTCGGAAAACGCAACGATGCTAAAGGCCTGGTCGACATCTATGACCGGGAAGGCGGTCAGGTCATCGCCCGCATTCGCCACATGCGCGACATCGCTGTGAGCGAGGGCGACACCATCCAGTACGGCCAGGCGCTGGGGACTCAGAGCAATCGAGCAACCGAACACGTCCACGTGCATATGGAAGTCGATACCCGCTACTACCAGCAGTACGAGAACTACCTGCAGGACCTGTCCGATGGTCGGCTATCGATCGATCCGGCGCGGCGCGATCAGGGCATCGAAGCACGCGCCGTGATCGACGACGGCGTGATCCGCATCGGCGAATCGTCCGAACTGGCCCGCATCGCCCAGCAGCGCCTCAACGCCGAAGGATACCGCGACGCGAACGGACAGGCTTTGGTGGAGGACGGCGTATACCGCCTGCCGATGCAGGCGGCGGTCATCAATTACCAGAACGCCCAGGGCTTGCCCGCCACTGGCAACCTCGACCCCGCGACCTTGCAGCAGCTGGCGCCGCAGATGCTGCCGCCGCAGCTGAATCCAGAGCTGAATCCAGTGAACCCCGAGCGCGATGGCCGCTTGCCGGGCTCACGCAACGGAGGCTACGGCGGCGCCAATGACCGGCCCCTCAGCAACGACCCCCTGCTGCCGCAAGCCGAAGCCGCCATCCGTCGCCTCGATGCCAGTCTGGGCAAACCCTACGACGGCGACAGCGCCTGTATGGCCGCCAGCGCTGCCTGCCTTGCGCGCAAGCAGGGGCTGACCGGCATCGACCATATCGTGCTGAGCGCCGCCAACGATCGGGGCGTGGCCGCTGGCCAGAATCTGATCGTGGTCCAGGGCGACTTGCAAAGCCCCGGTCGCCAGCTGGCGAGCATGCGCACCGACGATGCCATGCGCACGCCGGTCGCCGACTCGGTGCAGCAGCTCAATCAGCTCTACGCCGCCAGCCTGTCAGCTCCGTCGCAAGACGCGCAGGCCCAGGGACGTCAGACCGGGCGCACCGCCTGAGGCTAATGCGCGGCGCGACCCGCAGCGGTCGCGCCGCGCGCTAGTTGCGAGGGGCTATGCCCCAGCATGCGTCGCAAGCAACGGGCCATATGGCTGGCATGCGAGAACCCCGCCGCCAAGGCGATCTCGCCGATACTGTGCTCGCTCTGCAGTAATAGGCAGCGCGCCCGCTCCACCCGCCGTTCCATCACATAGCGGTGCACCGGTACCCCCACGGCCTGCTTGAACAGCGGCTTGAAGTGCGAAGCACTGTAGCCCGCGACCGCCGCCAGTTCGGCCAGCGACAGCGGTTCGTCCAGGTGCGCTTCGATGTACTCCTGCACGCGCCGCAGGCGCCAAGCCGGCAGGGCACGGCCGGGTTTGTCGGCCGACAGCGATCGGCGCGATTGCAAGGCCAGCAAACGCGCAGCCAGCGCGGTGGCCAGGCTGTCGGTAAACAAACGCCCGCCCGGATACGCGTCGTGATCCTCGGCCTGCATCATCCAGCCGATGCGCTCGATCTGCGGATCGCGGATATGGATCGACGGCGCCAGCATCGCGCCGCCGGTGCCCAAGCCCATCGCTTGCGAGGTTTCGCCCAACAGCGTCGGTGTCAGCCGCAGCAACAGCGAACGCGCCGGCTGCGACACCACCCAGCGCGTGCTGGATCCGGCCGGCACCACGCAGAACTGGCCGTGCAGGCGCACGCCCTGGCGCTGGTGCCCGTCCATGCGGTACGACACCGGCACCGGCTCACCCAGGTGCAGGCACAGCACGTGGCGCCCGTCCACCGGCGAGTCGAACACGCCATGGGGCACGGGCGTGGTCAGCACGTCCAGCAGGGGCGCACGGTCCGGCCCGCCCGACAGCAGCGCAGCCGGGGGGGAGGGGTAACACGCGGGGCGGTCGCTCATGGGCCGATCCTCGTCCCCGCGCCGGGCCCGGACCAGTGCCGAAAATCATCCTTTCGTGTCCGCGCGCGGCCGTTTGTGCGCGCGCCGAGCGGGCGCCCTCGCCAGCATGGCGGGCAGACCCTCCCCGTACAGGACACCGCACATGCAACGCAGGCAATTCATCCAATTGGGCGCGGCCGCCCTGGCCGCCGGCGTGGCCGGCGCCTGCGCGCCGCTGGCGACGACCCGCCGCGGCCTCGCCGGTGCCGTCGGCGACGCGCCGCTGGACGCGGCCGCCTACCGCGCGCTGCGTCGCTACGCGCAGACCCCGTTCGGCCGCATCGCCTACGTCGAGCGTGGCCGCGGCCCGGCCGCTGTGTTCCTGCACGGCGCCCCGCTCAACGGCTATCAATGGCGCGGGGCCTTGGACCGCCTGTCCGCGTACCGCCGCTGCATCGCGCTCGATTTCATGGGGCTGGGCTACTCCGAGGTGCCCGAGCACCAGGCGCTGGACGCCCACGCGCAGACCGCGATGCTGGCGGCCACGCTCGACCGGCTCGGCGCCGACCAGGTCGACATCGTCGCCAGCGACAGCGGCGGCGCCGTCGCCCAGTTGTTCCTGATCCGCCACCCCAAGCGCGTACGCAGCCTGCTGCTGACCAACTGCGACGTCGAACCCGACAGCCCGCCGCCGAAGATCCAGCCGGTTCTCGATATGGCCCGCGCCGGTACCCTGGCCGACGCCACCGCCGAATGGCTGACCGACAAACCTAAAGCCCGCGCTACCTTCGGCGCCGCCGTCTTCGCCGACCCCAGCCGCTTCGCCGACGAGACCATCGACTACTACGTCACTCCGCTGGTCGCCACGCCGCTGCGCCGCGCGCAGTACCACGCCTTCCACCTCGCGCTGTCGCCCAACCCCTTGGCGGGCATCGAGGCCGAGCTCAAGCGCAGCCAGGTCCCGGTGCGCATCGTGTGGGGCGCGGCGGACGACATCTTCGATCAGGGCGATGCGGAGTACCTGGATCGCACCTTCCCGAACTCGCAAGGCATCCGCCGCGTGCCACGCGCGAAGCTGTTCTTCCAGGAGGAGTTTCCGGAGGTGATCGCCGAAGAGGCGCGCAAGTTGTGGGGTGTGGCTTAGGCCTGCCGCCACGCGGAGCTGGCCGGGCGCGTCGTCAGCCGGGCGAGGAGCAGCGCGCCAGCAGCGGGACGACCGCGTCCATGATTTTTATGGAACCCAGGCTTTGAAAGGACGTGGCGTCGAACAATTTGGCCTGCACCGCCGATTTGATCAGCGGCAGGGCTTCTTTCAGTTCGGCGTCGCTGGCCGGATTGCGTTCGTCGCCCCAGCGACGGTACAGCGCGAACAGGCGCAGGCCTTCGGGGCTGGCGTAGAAGCGCTCCATCTCGGCCTGCTCGTCCGCGCTCAAAGACTGCGCGATCACTTCCTGCATGACGTCGACCACGGGGGTGGCGGGAATGCGCTCGACGCACGCGATTTCGTCCGGCGTGGCGTCATGCGTGCTGCGCACCATGTCCGCGAGGTCGTCCACGTAGGCCGAGGCCATGGCCTTCGCGGTAGCGGAGGCCGGCGGTACGCCAGCCGCCCAGGCGGGGGCGCTCAGCGCGAGCGAAAGCAGCAGCAGGGGCGCGAATGGCATGGCGTTCCTTCTTGGGCGGGTGCGGTATTGCGGGCGGTGTGGCGACGGTCAGCTTGCGGATGCCGAGCGGCGTTTGCGAGCCCGCTGGGCAGCGCGGTTGATGCGCTTTACCCAGTCGTCGCCCACTCGGACCGACACGCCGAACCTGTCCTCGTGTTCTAGGCACAGGAAGGCGAGCCCGGCCATGATCGCGGCGAAGAACCCGTAGATCCAACCCATGGTGGAGCCGGGGCCAAGCAAGGCCGACTTGTATGCGCCGCCTACGGCGGCGGACATGGCTGCGAAGTAACCCAGCATCAGCGCGACTCTGGCGAACCGGCGCCACGGCAGGGTGGCGTGCCAACCCTGCCGCCAACGGACCTTCTGCGACGCGCTGTCGTAGACCATCAGGCCCCATAGCGACGACAAGTCGATTAGGGACTGGCTACTGTCCGGGCGGCTCAGCGCCAAGCGGATCACCGGCGTGGGCAGATAGGTGCCGAACACGTGTCGCACCGCCATCTGCAGCCACAGCGCATCGCGTTCCCGGCCGTCGGACCAAAGTTCCAGGAACTCCTTGCGGTGCTGACCGCGACGCCCGTGCAGGCCGAACACGCCGCGCACCGCGTAGAAGCCCAGGGCGGCCACCACGCCAAAGATCAGGAAGGATCCGCCCCCCGTCTTGATGACTTCCTCGAGCATGCGACCTCCTGTCCTGCCATGCGCCATCTTTTACCGTCGCGCGATCCCAGGCAAGAGCGGCGTCGCCGATGCAGACGCAACTCAGGTTTGCTCGGTGGTGGCCCCATCGTCCAAGGACGACCGCCCTGCTTCCTGTAGGAGCGGCGTAAGCCGCGACCGTGAAAGCGATACGGCTGCGCTACCGCGACTCACGTCGCCCCCACCGACATCCAAAGCGACGTCGCTCCAACAGGGGGAGCGACGCAACGGCATTCAAAACACCTTATCCGGGTCTTTGATATACGTCCCCGAAAACTCCAACCGAACGTTCGCGATCGCCGCTTTCAGCTTGCCCAGGTCCAGCGTATCGGTGTCGCCCGCCTCCACCTTCGGCGAGGACAGGATCCAATCGGTGTACAGCGTCGGCTCGGGGTACGAGGTGCGGAATTCCTCGGCGATCGCGGCGCGTACGCGGATGCAGTCGAGAGCGGGGTCGGTGGGGACGTTGGCCAGGTCGTAGCGGAACGTCAGGTTTACCGGCGCGCCGTGGAAGTGGAAGTCCTGGACCTGGCCGGCGACCAGTTTGCGGTCGTCGTAGGCGCCGCTGGTGCGCACGGTGAATTCGATTTCGCCCTTGCTCGGGCGTCGGCCTTCGACCCATTCCACCCAGACGAAGATTTCACCGACGCGCACACGGCTGATGCGGCCCCACCCGGACAGCGGGCCGCGGCTGGGGGTGAAGCGCAGTTCCACGCGCTGGCCGCCGAGCAAGGCCTCGCGCGCGCTGGCGGGCAGGGCGTACTTGTTGCGGGTATAAGGCTGCGGCATGGGGCGGAAGCTGTCCAAGGCGCGCGCCTGCATCTTCTTCAGGTCGGCGATGGCGACCAGGTCGCCGGCCAGGTCGGCGATGCCGCGGTGGTTGTCGCGCGGCGGCAGCGGATCGCTCAGCGCCCAGTAGCGATAGGCCGCGTCGAACTGGCCCAATGCGACCAGCATCGAGCGCTGCACGGCGCGGTAATTGCCCCACAGCACGATCATGGCCTGGCCGGACAGCATCTCTTCCTTCTTCAGGCCTTCGATCTCGCGGGCGACGGCGTCGTACTGGCGGCGCGCGATCTCCGACTGCAGCTTGGCGCGCGCGATTTCCTGCACCAGCGGCGGCAGCGCGGCTTGCGCGGTGGTCAGGGCGCGGCCGTAGATCACCAGGATCTTGAGTTCCTTCAGGTACTCCTCGGCGCCGCCGATGCTCTCCTTGATCGCCGGGGCCAGTTGGGTCTCGACTTCGACCCACAGCTGATCCCAATAGGCGCCGGCGGACGGCGCGCCCTTGGCGTCGTCGGACAGGGATTCGCGGGTGAGCGCGGACAGGTCGTCGGCGAACTTCTTGGCGTTGTCGATCTTGTCGACCGCGGCGACGATGGCCAAGCACATCGTGACGACCTTCTCGATCGCCTTGCCCACCTTGACCAGGGTCTTCATGATCTCGGCCAGCTTGGCGGCGGTGCTGGCGACGTCGGCCGCGGCCTTGGCGGCGCCGGCCGCGCCGGCGGCATTGCCGCCGAACATCGAAGCCACGCCAGACACGAACGAGAACACCGCGCCGACGATCGCGAGCGCGGCTTCGCGTTCCTTGGCGGCTTTCCAGGCGTCCATGCCGCGCTTGAACTCGGCTTCGGCGCGGCGCACGTTGCCGCTTTGCG
Organism: Lysobacter sp. Root667; assembly: GCF_001427715.1. Classification (NCBI taxonomy): domain Bacteria; kingdom Pseudomonadati; phylum Pseudomonadota; class Gammaproteobacteria; order Lysobacterales; family Lysobacteraceae; genus Lysobacter; species Lysobacter sp. Root667. The sequence continues at coordinate 365,534 of NZ_LMHF01000010.1, read as the reverse complement.
GTTCTATCGAATCCTGCGCGCGTTTGACGTTGGCGGTGGCCAGGCGCAGGTTCTCGGCCAACTGCTGGCTCACCAGCTTCTGGAACGAGCCGGCGTCTTCCTTTTCGCCCAGCACCAGTTTGGCCGCCTTCTTGCGCGCGTCCAGCTCGTAGCTGCGGTCGCTGAGGCGGGCGAAGGTGCCGGCGTAGGCCTGCAAGGCGGGCACGTGGTCCTTGGCGATCTCGCCGTAGAACGAGGCGCTCAGGTACGGTATCTGTTCGGGATCGAAACGTACCGGGCGCAGCAGTTCCTGGGCGGAGCGGCAGCCCAGCGATACGGTGTCCCAGGCGCTTTGGTTCGGCACCAAGGCCATCAGGCCTTCCATCCGCGACAGCAGCTCCAGCGCGAGCTCGCCCTTGCCCTCCATGCCCAGCGCTTGCGCGGCGAACAGCATGCGGTCCAGCAGCTTGGTGCAGCCCGGTAGCGGCAGCGCGTTGAGGTCGATCGCTTCCTCGGTGAACGGCAGCGGCTTCCTCTCGTCCAGCGGATACGTGCTGACCACCACCTGCCGCGGCGTCAGCGGGCTGGGCAGGTCGCGCTTGCCGCGGACTTCGTGCTCGACCCAACTGGAGTCGTTCCACTTCATCCAGCGCTCCACGCTCATCTTCTGGGTCGCAGGGCTGAGAGCGCCGACATAGAAGCCCAGGCGGAAGGTGATCTCCCAGCCGCGCTTCTCCAGCAGCAATTGCGCGCCGGCCTCCAGGCGCCGCGCCATCACCACGATATGCTCGAACTCGCGGCACAGGATGGGCGCGTCGGCCGCATGCTGCGCGGTGATGGTGTCGGCGAAGATCAGCAGGCGGTCTTCGTTGTCGCGCTCGGTCTTGACCGCGGCCACGCGATGCAAAGCATCGTCCAGTCCCAGCCGCATCCCCACCACCAGCCACCAATTGCCGACGCGGCCGACCCGCACCAGCGGACCGGCGTGGTAGGGGTTGTCGATGATCGCGTCCCAATCGGGCTCGTCCGCGCGCAGGGCGGGGTCGGTCAATAACGTAGACATGCAGCCTCCAGTGATATCCGCAAGAAACATCCGTGTTGCGGCGGGGGAGGCCAGGCCACGAAATCCGAGACGTGGGCCGCAAGTGGGCGAGTATAAGGGCGCTTTCCATCCATTGGATGCGGGCACGTCCGAATCGCCTTCGCGCTCTCGGGGAGATGCGGTAACGTGGCCGCCTGGACCGTCCAGCTTGGGAAACGCAAAGGCGCCATGTTCGGCATATTCAAGAAGAAGGCGCCGCCCTCGCGGCCACCCGAGCGCTTCCCGCCCGTTCCGGACTGGCGGCCGGATATGGCGCTGCCGCTGGATAAGATGGTCGAGCGGTTGCGCTTCTACACCAACGGCAAATGCGACCTGGCGGTCTTTACGCATGGGACCTGCGTCATCCTCCCGGACGACTTGTCCGACGAGGATGCCGGTGCCTACGCCATGGATGTCCTGTCCAAGATTTACCACTACCACCCGGACATGAATCCGACGCCGATGAAGGGTGGCGACGTCCTGGTGAGGTACAACCACCCGGCGGCCAATCTGGTGCTGGACGATCTCGCGCAATTGCATTGGGCGCAGATCGAGCGCAATCACCTGCGCGCACTGGCCACGCATGAAGTGCTGATGACGCCGCTCGGCCAGAACGTCTTCGACGATGTCGGGAAGAAGGCGTTGTTCGGTCGCTGCTTCATGTTCATGGATGCGCAGAGTCCACGCATCGTCCGGATCGTGCGCAAGGGCGAATGAGGTCGCGGCCAAGTGGTGTGGGCGCCTACGGCTGCGCTTGCAGGAACTCCAGCGTCATCGCCACGAACTGCTGGTGAAACTCCACATTGGCCAAATGCACCGCCGGCAGCGTCACCAGCTTCGCGCCCGGGATCGTCGCCGCGATCAGTTCGCCATGGCTGGCCGCGGTTACCGGATCGTACTGCCCGGCGATCACCAGGGTGGGATTGGGGATTACAGCGATGGGGCGGCGTAGGTCGGCGTCGCGCACGGCGGCATAGGAGCCGGCCAGGCCCTGGCGGTCGGTGTTCAGCAGCATGGCGCGGAAGCGGTCGACGACGGGCGGGTTGGCATCGAGCATGCGCTGGGGGAACCAGTTGGCCAGGAAGATCTCGGCGGTGTCGCGCATGTCCGGCGCCGCCTGCACGGCGGCGATGCGCTCGTCCCATTGCGGGGCCGGGCCCAGGTAGGGCGAGGTGTTGCTGAGGATCAGGCGGTCGATGCGTTCGGGCGCATGCACGCCCAGCCATTGGCCGATGAAGCCGCCCAGCGACAGGCCGAGGAAATGCGCGCGTTCGATATCCAGCGCATCCATCAATTCGAGCACATCGCGGCCCAGGCGATCCAGCGAATAGGCGCCGGTCGGAACGCCTGTCCCGCCGTGGCCGCGGGTGTCGTAGCGCAGCACGCGGAAGTGCTGGGACAGCGCCGGCACTTCGGCGTCCCACATGTGCAGGGTGGTGCCGATGGAGTTGGACAGGACCAGCACGGGCAGGCTGGGATCGCCGTCGAGGCGGTAGGCGATGCGGGTGCCGTCGCCGGCATTGAGGAACTGGGTGTCGCTCATGGTCGTGGCTCTCGTGGGGTGACGGCGGGGTTCGCCGTGGAGAGCAGGCTAGTGAGGGACGGCCGGGCTTGATATAACAAAGTTCGCACAGTCTTTGTCAGAAAATACGACATGGCCGAATTCACCCTGCACGACCTGCAATGCTTCGACGCCGTGGTCCAGGCCGGCGGTTTCCAGGCCGCGGCCACGGCCTTGAACCGCTCGCACCCAGCGGTGTTCGCCGCGGTCGCCAAGCTGGAGCGGCAGCTCGGCCTGAGCCTGCTCGACCGCAGCGGTTACCGCGTAGGCCTGACCGACGCGGGGCGCTCGTTCCACCGGCGCGCGCAGTCGCTGCTGTGCGAGCTCGACGGCCTGCGCACGCACGCGGCGCAGCTGGCGATGGGCGAGGAAAGCGAACTGCACGTGGTGATCGGCGACCTGTGCCCTCGGCCAGAAGCGCTGGGTTTGCTCGGACGCTTCTTCGCGCAGTGCCCGAGTACGCGCCTGCATCTGCATTTCGAAGCGGTGACCGGGCCGTGGGAACGCTTGTTCGATGGCGACGCCGATCTGATCCTGCACCGCATCGACAAGAGCGACCCGCGCCTGGAGTGGCTGGACCTGGGCAAGGTGCCGATGCTGCCGGTGGTGGGGGCCGGGCTGCTGCCCACGCCGCTGCCGCGCGCAGTCACGCCCGAGCGCATGCGCGGGTACACCCAGTGCGTGATGCGCGACACCGCGCGGCATTCGCCGTCGCGCGACTACTTCGTGATCGAGGGCGCGCCGCAGTGCACGGTCGGCGATCAGCTGATGAAGAAGGAAATCATCGTGCAGGGCCTGGGTTGGGGGCACATGCCGCGGTTCCTGATCGAGGACGAGTTGCGCGACGGCCGACTGCTGTCGATCGCCGGGCGGCACCTCCCCGGGCGGGTCGAAGAACTGGTGGCGGCGCGCCGTCGCGATCGCCCGCAGGGCCCGGTCGCGCAACGGCTGTGGCAGTACCTGGAAGCGCAGGCTTCGCAGTTGCGCGCGGCGCTCGATCCGGCCGCGCCGACGCCGCGGAGGACGCCGGCTTTGCGACGTAGCTCCAGGGCGTCGACGGCTGCGCGGTGAATGCTGCGAAGGCCGCTATCCCGTCATCGGAAATAACGAATGGTCAGGATCGGCATAGTCGGCTCGGCGATTTCTCGTAAGCTGTGCGCATGCCCACCTATATCGCCTTGCTCCGTGCTGTGAACGTCGGCGGCACCGGAAAACTGCCCATGGCCGAACTGCGCGAGATGTGCGTCGCGGCCGGGTTCCAGGACGTGCGCACCTACATCGCCAGCGGCAACGTGGTGTTGCGCAGCCCCAAGAGCGCGGTCCAGGTCAAGCAGGCGCTGGAAGCGAGATTGGCCGAGTACGCGGGCAAGCCGGTCGGCGTGGTGGTGCGCTCAGGCGCCGATCTGGCGCGGGTGCTGGCCGGCAATCCCTTCGCCGAAGGTGCGCCAAATCGGGTGGTGGCGATCTTCCTCGGCGATCCGCCGGCGGCCGACGCGCTGGACACGGTCCGGCATCGTCGCGAGGAGCGGATCGCGCTGGGCGAGCGCGAGATCTACGTGCATTACGGCGACGGCATGGCCGACTCCAAACTGGTGATCCCCGCCGCGCGCGCGGGCACGGCGCGCAACATGAACACCGTCGCCAAGCTGATCGAGTTGGCCGGCGCGGATTGAAACGCGACCGCACCGCTGCGTCGGTGGCGATGCCGAGCGCTTGACCTCAAGCACGCTTGAGGCCGTAGCGTGATGGCCTGTCGAAGAACGAGACCAATTGATGCCACCGCAATTGCAACATCTGGACATCTACTTGAAGCGCCTCGGCTACGCCGCGGCGCCTGCGCCGACCTTGGACACGTTGCGCGAGCTGCAGCAGCGCCATACCGCGGCGTTCGCGTTCGAGACCCTGTCCACGCTGTTGCGCATGCCGGTTCCGGTCGATCTGCCGTCGCTGGAACGCAAGTTGCTGCACGACGGCCGCGGCGGTTATTGCTACGAACTCAATCGGCTGTTCCAGGCCTTGTTGCAGGACCTGGGCTACGACGCGCGCAGCCTGACCGGGCGCGTGGTGATGGGCGGGCCGGAGGACGCGTTGCCGGCGCGCACGCACCGGATGCTGCTGGTGACCGTCGACGAGGTGCGCTACCTCGTCGATGTCGGGTTCGGCGGCCTGGTGCCGACCGCGCCGCTGGATCTGGACAGCGACGAGGTGCAGGCCACGGCGCACGAGGACTACCACCTGACCCGACACAACGGCGATTATCTATTGCGCGCCGAAGTCGGCGGCCAGTGGCGCGGCTTGTACGTGTTCGACCTGGCGCCGGCGGCCGAGATCGACCATGTGGTCGGCAATTGGTACGTGTGCACGCACCCGGACTCGCCGTTCCTGGGGCAGCTGTTCGCCGCGCGCACCGGTCCTGGCATCCGCAAGACCTTGAATGCCGGAAGTTACGCGCTCCATCGCAACGGCGCGCCCAGCGAGCGCCGCGAGTTGCCCGATGCCGACGCGGTGATCGCGGTGCTGCGCGAAGAGCTCGGAGTTCGCGTGCCGGACGATCCGGCGCTGCGCGCGGCGATCGAGCAGCGGTTGGCGCAGCGCGAGGAAGGGTGACTGGAGCGGCGCGCCGCCGTCATTGGCCCCTAGGCCAGCAGATGGCGCAGCTGTAGTCGCCAGCGGCATCCTCGGGTTCCTGGGCCCGGGCGATGGTCTTGCGGATGTAGGCCTGGCGTTCGCGCATCAACGCATCGCGCGGCGCGCCGTAGTCCACCGCCAGTTCGTACAGCGCGTCGGCGTTCTCCAACGGGCCGCCGGCCAGGTTCAGGGTCGCCCAGTCGGAGAGCAGGTTGGCCACGACCGGATCGGGCGCCGGGACGAACTGGGTGCGCTCCATGAGTTGATAACTCAGCGACCGGTCCAGTTCCCAGGGTTTCACGGGCTGGCCGTCGTTGCCAGCCGGCATAACCGCCGGCAGCGCGGGTGCCGGCTTGGCTTCGAAACGCAGCCCGGCGATTGAATGTCGCTGGAGATAATCCGGCTCGCGCGCCGCGGCGATCTTGGCTTGAAGGATGCGCGCGTGCAGCCATTCCGTGCGCAGGTGTTCATTGGCGTTGCGCTGGATGCCCAGGCGGATCCAGCGCAACGCGACGTGGTCCTGCCCGGCCAGTTCGAGCGCGGTGCCCAGGTTGGCCGCGGTTTCATGATGACCCGGATAGCGGCGCTCGAGGCTGAGAAAGTGGCGAATCGCCAACGGGTACTGGCCCTGGTAGATCAACAACACGCCGAGATTGGTCAAGGACGCGAAGCTGGGCTGCTTGCGCGCCGCGGCGATCGTTTCGGTCGCGCGCTTCAAAGCGTATTCGCGGCCATCGCGTTTGCGCATCGGCTCGGTGAAATCCTCGCCTAGATACCAATCCGGTGCGAAGCGCCGGCCGCTACGGTCGGTGCCGACCTCGTTGATGCAGGCATGCGCAGTCGAGGCGAGCAACAGCAATGCAGTCGCGAGCAGGATCTTCATCGGCGGGTTCCCCTGAGTGCGGCCATCCTGACCGCGCGTCGAAGCATAAAGCAGGCGAAGTCGGGCCGGTATTCGGTTCGGCGCGAAGTTTCAGCGCTTCGAATCGACCAGAACCAAGCCGTAGGGAGCGCAGTCAGGCGATCGCGCCCGAGACGTGCAACGCGTGTTCGACGAGGCTGGGTAAGGCCGTGACGGCATGCCGGTGCGAAGAACTGAGCGACCGACGGAAGCCGGAAACGAAAAATCCCGCCGTAGCGGGATTCTTCGTGAGATGGGTCAGCGGCGCGATCGCCGCGACGGGCTCAATGGTGCAGCAGCACGTCGGCGATGATGCCGGTGGCGACCGCGATCAGGATCATGCGGCCGTCGTCCATGCGCACCCAGCGGTGGCCGCGCGGCGGCGGGGCCAGGTGGTAACGCGGGTAGTCGTCGATGTAGTAGCGCGGCTGCATGTAGACCACGTCGATGCGCTGGCCGCGGCGGTAGTCCTTGTGCCAGCCGTTGTGGCGGCCCGGCGGATGATTGCGGCCGTCGTAGCTGTAGTAATAGCGGCTGTCGTAGCGGTCGTAACCGCGGTCGCCGCGGTCGCGACGGTCGTAGCGATCGTCGTCGTGGCGGTCGTAGCGATCGTCGCGGTCCTGGTGCTTGTCGTGTCCGTGGCCATGGCCCTTGCCGCGGCCATCGGCCATCGCCGGCGAGGCGAGGACGGTCAGCGCAAGCGCGGCGGCCAGCAATATGCGTTTCATGCGGATTCTCCCGGTTCTCGGATGGCGTTCGTTGCCATGCGTTGTAATCGCATTGGGTCGTCGATGCAGCTGCATCATGTGCCAAACGCGACCTGCGTCGAGAGTTCCGGGCATTCGTGTTTAAGGTTCCTTTAACCCTGGCCGGAACGCCGGCGCCGCCTCGCGCCGACGTAACCGGTTACAGGGAGGGATTACTTAACCGACACCAAATTTAAAGAAACATGCCGCCCGATGCCTCGATGCGCTGCGCGTTGATCCAGCGGTTGTCGGGCGCCAGCAGGGACGCGAACACGCCGCCGATATCGTCCGGCTGACCGACCCGGCCGAGCGCGGTCTGCGAGGCGACATAGGCGTTGACCTCGGCGTTGTCGCGCACGGTGCCACCGCCGAAGTCGGTTTCGATCGCGCCCGGGGCGACCACGTTGACCGCGATGCCGCGCGGGCCCAGTTCCTTGGCCATGTACTTGGTCAGCACTTCGATCGCGCCCTTCATCGATGCGTACGCGCCGTAGCCGGGCAGGGCGAAGCGGGTCAGGCCGGTGGAGACGTTGACGATGCGGCCGCCGTCGGCGATCAGCGGCAGCAGTTTCTGGGTGAGGAAGAACACGCCCTTGAAATGGATGTTCACCAGTTCGTCGAACTGCGCTTCGGTGGTGTCGGCCAGCGCGGCGTGGGTGCCGATGCCGGCGTTGTTGATCAGGTGGTCGAAGCGATCGCGCTGCCAGTGCGTAGCGAGCGCGTCGCGGACCTGGGCGGCGAAGGCGTCGAAGCTGCGGCTGTCGCCGACGTCCAGCTGCAGGGCGACCGCGCGCCGGCCCTGGGCCTGGATCGCGGCGACGACCGCGTCGGCTTCGGTGCGGTTGCTGCGGTAGGTCAGGATGACGTCGTTGCCGTAGGCGGCGAGCTTGAGCGCGGTGTTGCGGCCCAGGCCGCGGCTGCCGCCGGTGATGATGGCGATGGGGGTGGTGGTCATGGCGGAGTCCTCGGGGGTGGTGTGGGGGCCACTCTATTGGCGCGACATCGGCTGATAAATCTGCATAATTCGATTTATCTGTTCGCCATTACTGAACAATAGGCCGCCGCCGGGAGCCCGCGATGAACCAGATCGAGGCCATGCACGTCTTCGTCCGCGTGGCCGAGCTGGCCAGCTTCACCCGCGCCGCCGACAGCCTGGGGCTGCCCAAGGCCAGCGCCTCGACCGCGGTGCAGCAGTTGGAAAACCTGCTCGGCACGCGTCTGTTGCACCGGACCACGCGCAAGGTCCAGACCACTCAGGATGGGCAGGCCTTCTACGAGCGCTGCAAGGACCTGCTGGCCGACATGGACGAGCTGCAAGGCATGTTCCAGCAGGCGCCGCAGTCGCTGCGCGGCCGTCTGCGCGTGGACATGCCCAGCGGCATGGCCCACAGCGTGGTGATCCCGCGCCTGCCCGAGTTTCTGGCCCTGCATCCGCAGTTGGAGCTGGAATTGAGCAGCGCAGACCGCCGCGTCGACCTGGTGCGCGAAGGTTTCGACTGCGTGGTGCGGGTCGGCTACCTGGGCGACAGCGCCCTGATCGCGCGGCCGCTGGGCCAGTTCCGCGTGGCCAACTGCGCCAGCCCCGGCTATCTGCAGCGACACGGCGTGCCGCGGAGCCTGGAGGACCTGGCCTCGCACCGTCTGGTCCATTACGTGACCAGCCTGGGCGGCCGGCCCGACGGCTGGGAATACTGGGACGGCGCGGCCTACCGCATCCTGCCCATGGCCGGCGTGTTGACCGTCAACAACGTCGAGGCCTACCGGACCGCCTGTCTGACCGGCCTGGGCCTGATCCAGGCCCCGCTGATCGGGCTGCAGCCCTACCTGGAGCGGGGAGAACTGGTCGAGGTGCTGCCGCAGCTGTGCGCCGAGCCCATGCCGGTGTCGCTGCTGTACGCCAACCGGCGCAATCTGCCGCGGCGCGTGCAGGTGTTCATGCAGTGGATGGCCGAGGTCTTGCAGCCGCATCTGGACCCGGCGGACGAGTTCCGGCCGGCCGAAAAATAATTTCGCGGCGCGTGTCGATCACGGGCGCCTTGCTTCGTCGTCAAGAAGAGCAGGCCGGAAACGACCCCGTATTTTGCCCGCCAATCTACCCTCCACCCTCAAGGATTCGTCATGGCTACCAAGATCTTCGTCAACCTCCCGGTCCAGGACCTGGACCGCTCCGTCGCCTTCTATACCAAGCTCGGTTACTCGTTCAACGCCAAGTTCACCGACGAGAACGCGACCTGCATGATCGTCTCGGACGACATCTACGTGATGCTGCTGGTCAAGCCGTTCTTCCAGACCTTCGTGAGCAAGCCGATCGGCGATGCCGGCAAGAACGTGCTGGCCATCCTCAGCATCAACGCCGAGGACCGTGCCGGCGTCGACGCGCTGGTCGAGAAGGCGATCGCGGCCGGCGCCAAGTCGCCGGAAGCCAAGGATTACGGCTTCATGTATCAGCGCGGCTACGAAGACCCGGACGGCCACCAGTGGGAAGTGTTCTACATGGACCCGGACGCCGATCCGAGCGCGGCGCAGAGCGCCTAAGCGGTCCGCCTCGACGGTCGCCGGACTCGCCGGCGACCGTCGTTCGCCTGGATGCACCACCGCGGCCGGTCGCCGAGGCGCCGGCCCGTGCGGTGGTGATCGGCCTAACGCATCGGATCGCAGCGCGGCCGAACCCACACTCCCGGCACATTCCGCCGCCCCGAGGCGCTGCCATCATCGCGGCCACCTTCCTCCGACCTGGGCGAGTCCGCAGCGATGAAGAAATCCATGACCTGGCGGTCCGGCCGCAGTCTGGCGATGGCCGGCGCGCTGTCGATGCTGTCGGCCCTGACCGCGAGCGCGGCCGCAGCCGCCGAGCCATGGCCGGGGCAGTCGCTGACCTCCAGCGACGGCACCCGCATCCACTACGTCGACAACCGGCGAGCGGGCGAGGCTCCGGCGCTGGTGTTCGTGCCCGGTTGGGGCATGGACTACACGATCTGGGAGGCGCAGCTGGCGGCGTTCGCCGGCGGGCATCGAGTGATCGCGATGGACCCGCGGTCGCAGGGCGCGTCGCAGCAGAGCGGCGGCGGCAATACGCCGGAGGTGCGGGCCGGCGACATCGAAGCGTTGTTGGCCGCGCAGAATCTCAAGGGCGTGGTCTTGATCGGCTGGTCGCAGGGCGTGCAGGACATCGCCGCCTACGTGGACCGCTACGGCACCGGCCGTGTCGCGGGCCTGGTGCTGGTGGACGCGGCGGTGTCGCGCGGTGCGGCCGGCGCGCAGTCCGATCCGCAGGCGGCGCGGCGCTTCCTGGAGATGATGGCGGTCTACGCCGCGCATCCGCGCGAGTACCTGCAGGGCATGATGGGCGCGATTTTCGTCAAGCCCTTGCCGGCGCAGAAGCTCGAACACCGCGTCGATACGGCATTGCGCACGCCGGTGAGCACCGGCGTGGCGATGCTGGTGGCGGATATGTACGGCGTCGATCGCAGCGGCGCGCTGAAGAAGTTCGACCGGCCGACCCTGATCGTGGCGGCCTCGGGTTCGGATGAACTGGCCGCGCAGAAGGCGGCCGCGGCGCAGGTGCCGGGGGCGACCTTGGAGGTCGTGACCGATGCGGGGCACGGCGTGTTCGTGGATCAGCCCGAGGCGTTCAATGCCGCGTTGCGGAAATTCGTCGAGGGCTTGCGGCGCTAGGCGCGCATCGCGCTCGAGGCGGAGTCGTCGGGGTCCGGATGGGGCTATCGCGGCTTACGCCGCTCCCACAGGAGGCGCAGGTCTTACAGGCGCGCAGCTGTGGCCGCGATCTTGGGCGGAGGCGTAACCGCGATTCCGCTTTGGGGTAGGAGCGGCGTAAGCCGCGAGCGCGTCAGTAACCGAAACTATGCGGTCGCGGCTTACGCCGCTCCTACCCCAAGGCCGCGGCCTCCGCCCGGACTTCACACGCCCGGACGCTTGAACTCGCGGTCGATCCAGCGGTTGAGCAGCAACTTCTCGTAGCGCAGCGGGTCGCTGTTGCTGAGCGTGTTGGCGCTGCTGAGGAAGCCCATGTCGCTGAGCTTGCGCTCGCCTTCGGCGATGACCTGGCCGTCGGCGCCGATGCGGCGGAAGCTGAGCGTGATCCGCGGCGGGTAGATGTCGCGGATGAAGCGGGTGTCGTCGAAGGCGGCGCCGCGCCAGGGCTCGAAATTGCCGGCGCGGCGGATGTCGAGGATGTCGACTTCCAGGCGCTCGCCGGCGGGCAGGCGGGTCTGCGCGCGCTTGCGCAGGTGCTGGGCGATGTCCTCGACCCAGTTGCCGCGCTTGGCTTCGCTGGAGTTGCCGCTGTATCGGATCTCGGTGAACTGCGCCGGGTTGCCCCAACGCACATCGACCGGGCCTTGTTCGGGCAGCGCGCGAGGCGCGTCGGGGTCGGTGACGTTGCGGCTCTTGGCTTCGGCGGCGCCGGCCAGGCTCAGCGCGAGCAGGGTGACGAGCAATGCGGGACGGAGAATCATGGGTGGCTCCGCGACAAAGCGCCCGTGGGCGATGGCGGAATTGTCCGCCCGCGCGCGAACGCCCGCAAATGCCGGCCTTGCGGCGTGTCAGCTCGCGCTCAGCGTGTCGATCAGGGCGCGCGCCGCCGCCGACAGCTGCCGGTGCGGGGCGTAAATCAGCGAGAACGCACGCGTACGGCCGCGCGACTGCGGCAGCACTTCGACCAGGCGGCCGGCGTGCACACGCTCGCCGACGATGAAGTCGTAGCTATGGCAGATGCCCATGCCCTGTTCGGCCAGCGAGACCATGCCGATCGGGTCGTCGGACACCAGCACCTGGCCGTTCGGCGTCCAATCGCGATCATGGCCGTCCTCTCGCAGCACCCAGGCGAAGGGACGGCCGGTGCTGGGCATCAGGAACGACAGGCACAGGTGCTGCGCCAGGTCGTCGATGCGCTGCGGCACGCCCGCGCGCCGCAGGTAATCGGGCGAGGCGACCAGGCAGGTCGGCGCGTCTTCCAACTTGCGCGCGACCAGGCCGCTGTCGGGCAGATCGCCGAGGCGAATGGCGAGGTCGTAGCCCTCGGCGATCAGGTCGACGTTGCGATTGGCGATGCTCAACTCGATCCGCACGCCTGGGTGGCGTTGCGCGAACGCCTGCAGCTTCGCCGGCAGGCGGTAGTGGCCGTAGGTGGTCGGCACGCTCAGGCGCACGCTGCCGCCGAGTTCGCCGCCCTGGCCCTGGATCGCGCGTTCGGCGTCGTCGATCAGGGCGAACGCGGCGCGGGATTGTTCGAGGTAGAGGCGGCCGGCGTCGGTCAGGCCCAGGCGCCGGGTCGTGCGTCGCAGCAGTTGCACGCCCAGGCGCGTTTCCAGGCGGGCGATGGCGCGGCTGATCGCCGAGGGCGTGGTGCCCAGCGCGGTCGCGGCGGCGGTCAGCGAACCGCGCTCGACCGCGGTGGCGAAGGCTTCGACATCGGCGAGGTGGTCGTAGTGGCGGCTCATTCTTGCGGTCTGCGCACGAGTAATTTGTCCTGAAGCGAGTTTATCGCCATGAGTGGCAGGAATAGAGTGCCTGCACCGGGTCGCCCCGCCGACCTTCCTCAACCAGGATCCCCGCCATGACCGCTTTGTTCGCCGCCGCCCTGTTCGGCCTGGCCGCCACCGCCACCGGCTCCGTGCCGGCTCCCGCCGGCAAGCCGGTATTGATCGTCCTGACCAGTCACGGCACCAAGGGCAGCACCGGCCAGCCCACCGGTTTCTACCTGGGCGAAGTCACCCATCCGCTGGCCGTGTTCGACGCCGCCGGCATCGCGGTCGAGTTCGCCTCGATCCAGGGCGGCGAGCCGCCGGTGGACGGCGTCGAGCTCGACGATGCCACCAATGCGCGCTACTGGAACGACGCCGGCTTCCGCGCCGCGATCCGCAACACCGCGCGCCTGGATCAGGTCGACAGCAAGAAGTACGCGGCGGTGTTCTACGCCGGCGGCCACGGCGCGGTTTGGGATTTCCCGGACAGCCCGGCGGTGCAGCGGGTGACGCGCGAGATCTACGAGTCCGGCGACATCGTCGCCGCGGTCTGCCACGGCCCCGCCGCGTTGGTGAACGTGAAGCTCAGCGACGGTACCTATCTGGTCGCCGGCAAGCGCGTCAGCGCGTTCACCGACGACGAGGAGCGCGCGGTGAAACTGGAGAAGGTGGTGCCGTTCCTGCTCGCCAGCACCTTGAGCGAACGCGGTGCGCTGCATCAGGCCGCGCCGGACTGGACTTCGAAGGTCGTCGTCGACGGTCGCCTGGTCACCGGCCAGAACCCGCAGTCGGCGACCGCCACCGCCGAGGCGGTGCGCGATCTGCTGCGCAAGTCCGACGCTGCGAACTGATCGAGCTCCGATGAAGTCCCGCTCCCTCTCCCGTATGCGGGACAGGGAGCGGGCGAGCGCCGAAATGAGGCGCAGGTCATCCGAAGGTCCCATACCCCGCGTCGCAGCAAGCTCTACACTCGGACTCACCTAACGCTCTGGGGAGAGGCTGGTATGAAGCTACGCAACGCCGCGTTGTCCGCTGCATTGTCCTTGGGTCTGAGCCTGGCGCCGGGCGCGCAGGCGCAGAATGGCGTACCGATCTACGTGCTCAAGGCTGCGCACCTGTTCGATGGTCGCAGCGGGCAACTCGTCTCGCCCGGCGTGGTGGTGGTGCGCGGGGACCGCATCGTCGGCGTCGGCCGCGACGCCACGGTTCCGGTCGATGCGCAGGTGATCGATCTGGGCGATGCGACCCTGCTGCCCGGTTTCATCGACGCCCATACCCATCTCGCGTCCGACCACAGCGAAAACTGGGCGCAGGGGTTCTACGAGAGCATGCTGCGCTTCCCGACCGAGCAGGCCTTCCATGCCCAACGCAATGCGCAGGCGGCATTGATGGCCGGCGTCACCAGCGCGCGCGAACTGGGCGCGCCGGACTTCGTCGACATCGGCCTGCGCAACGCGATCAACGCCGGCCTGGTGCAGGGCCCGCGCCTGATCGTCGCCGGCCATGCCCTGGGGTCCACCGGCGGCCATTGCGACAGCGTCAACGCGCCGCCGGACCGCGTTCGCCCGGCCGGTCCGCTGGAAGGCGTGTGCAACGGCGCCGAGGAGTGCCGCCTGGCGGTGCGCCAGCAGATGAAGTACGGCGCCGACGTGATCAAGATCTGCGCCTCCGGCGGCGTGCTGTCCGAATCCGATCCGGTCGACGTGCCGCAGCTCACCCCCGCCGAGCTCGACGCGATCATCAGCGAGGCCCACAACTGGGGCCGCAAGGTCGCCGCGCACAGCCATGGCGACGTCGCCGCGCGGCTCGCGGTCGAGGCCGGCATCGATTCGATCGAACACGGCAGCTTCCTGACCCCCGGCACCTTGCAGCTGATGAAGAACAAGGGCGTCTACCTGGTGCCCACGCGCATGACCCAGCTGTGGGTGAACGAGAAGGCCGATACCTACCCGCCCAAGATCGGCGAGAAGGCGCGCGCCGCGGCCGCGGCCCACACCCAGATGTTCCGTCACGCGCTGAAGATCGGCGTGCCGATCGCCTACGGCACCGACTCGGCGGTGTTCCCGCACGGCCTCAACGCGCGCGAGTTCGGCGATTACGTCGACATGGGCATGACCCCGGCCGCGGCGCTGATGACCAGCAGCCAGGGTTCGGCCAAGTTGTTGGGCATCGACAAGGACACCGGCACCCTCGAAGCCGGCAAGGCCGCCGACATCGTCGCCGTGCCGGGCGATGTGATCGAGAACATCCGCGCGACCGAGAAACCGGTGCTGGTGATGCGTGCGGGCGTGGTGGTGAAGGGCGGCGCGCCGTAAACCCGGATCGCCTCCAAAAAATCCGGGACGGCGCGCGGGCCCATCCGCGTGCCGCCCCGGAGATCTCCCTGACGAGGAGACGGACAGCTTGCCGGCGCGCTGTCGCAACAGCCGAGACTGCACGTCGATTGGATCGTGCCTGGACAACGCCGTAACCGGCCGCGGTTCAAAATCGGCGCTCCCCCATATGCCGTAGCGTCGGCGCAGGAGCGTGCATGGCATCGATCCAGCAGGAAATCTGGGTGGACGCGCCCGCGGAGTTCGTCTGGCAGGCCCTGCGCGATGTCGGGCGCATCCACGAGCGGCTGGTGCCGGGCTTCGTCACCGACTGCCGCCTCGAAGGCGATACCCGCATGGTGACCTTCGGCAACGGCCTGCGCGTGAGCGAGCCGATCCTGGACGTCGATCCGGTGCGCCGGCGCGTGGCCTGGGCGGCGGTGGGCGACCCGTTCCGCCACTACAACGCCTCGGTGCAGGCGTATACCGAGAACGGCGGTACCCGCCTGGTGTGGATCGCCGACCTGTTGCCGAACGAACTGACGGCGCAGGTCGCCGGGATGATCGACGTGGCCCTGCACACCATGAAGCGCACCTTGGAGCGCGACGCCGGCGGCGCCAAGCAGGGCGCCGGAGCCTGATCGGCCTGCAAACGCAATCAGGGCAGGAAGCGGCAAGACGCGGTCGCAGCGCCTGCTGCGACCGCAACAACTAAGAACTCAGGCGCCGACCCGGCGCCGAACTTCGCCCAGATCGCGCACCGGGCGCACTTCGATGCAGCCGGAGTCGGCCCAGGGGAATTCGGCCGCGATGCGCAGGGCCTCGTCCATGTTCTCGGCTTCGATCAGGTTGAAGCCGCCCAGGTATTCCTTGGTTTCGGCGAAGGGGCCGTCGGTGATCGTGGTGCGGCCGTTGCGCACGCGCACCGATTTGGCGGTGACCGGCGCTTCGAGCTGTTGCGAGTCCAGCAGGTAGCCTTGGTCGCGCAGCTCGTCGGCGTGGCTCAGACAGTTGCGCATCATGGTGTCGGCCTCGGCGGCGGGGATCTCGCCGAGCAGGCTGTGGTCGTTGTAGATCATCACCAGAAACTTCATGCGGGTACTCGTGGCGGAAGGGAGGCCGACAATGTGCAGCCACCGTATCCGCACCGCAAGGCACCCGGCCGGCAGAATCGTGTTCAAGCATCGATACGTCGACGGCGAGGCTGTCGCGAGCGGGGTCGGCGGCGGTCAGGGTTGCCGGCGCTTGCGGCCGGCGGATTTGCGCGCGGGTTCCGGCGCCGGCCGGGGCGTGGCGGCGAGGTAGGGGGCGGGGCGTTCGAGCCGGACTTCGCTGGAGTGCTGATCGATCCATCGCTGCGCCGCGCCCAGGCCGTCGCGGTCGAGCCGACAGGTGCGCACCCGGCCGGTCTTCTGGCTGCGCACCAGGCCGCTGTCCTCGAGCACCTGCAGATGCTGCACCACGGCGGCCAGCGACATCGCCAGCGGTTGCGCCAGCTCGCTGACGGTGGCGGGACCGGTGTCCAGGCGCTCGATCATCGCGCGCCGGGTCGGGTCGGCGAGGACGTGGAACACCCGGTCCAGGTTCGGTGAATAGTCAAGCATGCGCTTGAGTTTAGACCGGCCCCGGCAATTGTAAAGCGGTCGCTTGACTATCGGTCGCCGACCATGCGCGTCGCTTGGGCCTCATGCGCACCCCGTCGTGCAGCGCGCGCGCAGGCGTGAAAGCCGATGGCGAAGCTGAATCCGCGCATTCCCACTCGGAATCTCCACGACGCCTCTGCTAACGTCGGCTAGTCCGTCTTGGGAGGGGAAGCCCATCCGTCGTCTGCGTAGCCCTGCCCGTCTGGCGCTGCTGGTACTGCTGCTGGGATTGGCCGGCGCGGTGATGGTGGGCTTGCGCCAGCATTCCGGGAACCAGGAGCGCACCCAGCGCCTGCTCGACCGCCTGGTGCAGAACGCGGCGGCCGACTTGGCCGTGCGTTTCCAGACCTATGAGTACGGCCTGCGCGGGGCGCGCGGCGCGGTCATCGGCGCCGGCGGATCGATCAATCGCGAACGTTTCCACCGCTACATGGAGTCGCGCGAAGTCGCGCACGAATTCCCCGGCACGCGCGGCTTCGGCTACATCGTGCGGGTGCCGGCCGGTCGCGAATCCTCGTTCCTGGCCGGGCTGCGCGCCGAAGGCCTGCGCGACGTCAAGGTCCAGCAGCTCGCCCCGCACAAGGGCGAGAAGTTCCTGATCAAGTACATCGAACCGGAAGCCGGCAACCGCGTCGCGTTCGGCCTGGATATCGCCTCCGAGCGCAATCGCCGCGAAGCCGCGCTGGCCTCGCTCAAGAGCGGCCGTCCGACCCTGACCGGACCGATCACCCTGGTCCAGGCCAAGGGCAAGCCCAACCGCAGCATGCTGTTCCTGCTGCCGGTGTACGAAGGCACGCAGAACCGCGCTCCGGCGCAGGCCGAAGCGGCGGGCATCGGCTGGGTCTACGCGCCGCTGGTCACCGACGAGATCCTGGCCGACTTCGGCGCGACCCATGCCGACTACGGCTTCGCCCTCACCGACGTCACCGACCCGGCGCGCAGCGAGCGCATCTACGCATCCGACGGTGCCGCCGACGGCATCGACGAAAGCCGCTCGCGCTCGCAGGTGCTGCCGATGTACGGGCGCCAGTGGCGCCTGGATGTCGAAGCCCAGCCGGCGACCATCGCCGCGCTGGACCTGCCGCAGCCGCTGCGCGTGGCCGCGTCGATCGCCGCCCTGGGCGCGCTGCTGGCGGTGATGCTGTACGTGTTCCTGGGCGCGAACGAACGCAAGCGCCGCTCGATCGCGCAGAGCGCGCGCCTGGCGGCGATCGTGGAAAGCTCGCACGACGCCATCATCGGCACCTCGCCCGACGGCCGCGTGACCGAGTGGAACCGCGCCGCCGAGCAGATGTTCGGCTACAAGGCCGAGGAGGCGATCGGGCGCTCCCTGGTCGAACTGGTGGTGCCGTTCGAACGCATACGCGAGGACGGCCAGATCCTGCAGCGTGCTCTGGCGGGCGAGGAAGCGGTTGCGATCGAGACCATCCGCCGCCACCAGAATGGCTCGCTGCTGTACGTGGAGATTTCCGCCGCGCCGATCCGCAGCGGCAGTGGGCGCGTGGTCGGCGTGGCCTCGACCCTGCGCGACATCGCCGAGCGCAAGGAATCGCAGGCCGAGATCATGCAGCTCAACGCGACGCTGGAGCACCAGGTCGAGGAGCGCACCGCCGAGCTGCAGGCCTACTCGGCGCTGCAGCGCGCGATCCTGGCCAACGCCGGCTACGCCATCATCGCCTCCGACCCGGAAGGCAGGATCACCCTGTTCAATCCCGCGGCCGAGGCGATCCTGGGCTACGCCGCGGACGAAGTGGTCGGGATCGAAACCCCGGCGCTGTTCCACGACCCGATCGAAATGGCCGAGCGCGCGCACACGCTGCAGATGGAGCTGGGCCGGCGCATCGATCCGGGCTTCGAGGTGTTCGTGGCCAAGGCGCGGATCGAGCCCGATTCCAACGAGTGGACCTACATCACCAAGAGCGGCGAGCGCATCCCGGTACTGCTCAACGTCAGCGCCCTGCGCAAGAGCGACGGTGAAGTGGTCGGCTACCTCGGCATCGCCGTCGACCTGCGCGAGCGCAAGCGCCGCGAAGCCGCGCTGGAGACCAACGAGCGCAAGCTGCGCGGTCTGTTCGAACTGTCGCCGCTGGGCATCGCCCTGACCGACGAGAGCGGCCGCTTCGTCGAGTTCAACGAGGAGTTCCGCACCCTCACCGGCTACACCGACCAGGAACTGCGCACGCTCGACCAGGGCAAGATCACGCCCAAGGAGTACGAGCAGCAGGAGAGGGCGGTCCTGCGCACCCTGCAGAGCAGCGGCCGCTATGGCCCTTATGAGAAGCAGTTCGTGCGCCGGGACGGCGGGCGCGTGCCGGTGCGCTTGAACGGCGTGGCGCTGCGCATCGACGGCAGGCCTTATACCTGGTCGATCGCCGAAGACATCACCGTGCAGCGCACCGCCGAGGCGGCGATGGTGGATGCCGTCGCGGCGGCGGAGGCGGCGAGCAAGGCCAAGAGCGATTTCCTGGCCAACATGAGCCACGAGATACGCACGCCGATGAACGCGATCCTGGGCATGCTGCAGTTGCTGCAGAAGACCAGCCTGGACCTGCGCCAGTTCGACTACGTCAACAAGACCGAGACCGCAGCCAAGACCCTGCTCGGCATCCTCAACGACATCCTCGATTTCTCCAAGATCGAAGCCGGCCGGCAGACCCTGGAGTCGCACGAGTTCGAGCTGGAGCAGGTGCTGCGCGACATCTCGGTGATCCTGAGCGCCAACGTCGGCGACAAGGACATCGAGATCGTGTTCGACATCGACGAACGCGTGCCCAAACGCGTGGTCGGCGATTCGCTGCGCCTGCAGCAGGTGCTGATCAACCTGGTCGGCAACGCGATCAAGTTCACCCACTACGGCGAAGTGGTGCTGATGGTGCGCGTGTCCGCACGCGACGAAAGCCGGGTGTCGCTGGCGTTCGAAGTGCGCGACAGCGGCATCGGCATCGCCGAGGACAAGCTGGCCGCGATCTTCGAAGGCTTTTCGCAGGCCGAGGCCTCGACCACCCGCCGCTTCGGCGGCACCGGCCTGGGCCTGGCGATCAGCCAGCGCCTGGTGCGCCTGATGGGCGGCGAGCTGGGGGTGGAAAGCGAACGCGGCCGCGGCAGCCGCTTCTTCTTCGACATCGCCCTGGATCTGCCCAGCGAGCCGTCCCAGGCCGCGGCCGGGCCGCCGGAACGGCTGCGCGAACTGCGCGCGCTGGTGGTGGACGACAACGACAGCGCGCGCAACGCGATCCTGGCGATGGTGCAGTCGATCGGCTGGAAGGCCGACGCCGCGCGCAGCGGCGAGGAAGCGCTGGAGTTCGTCGAACGCGCCGCCGGCGAAGGTCCGCCCTACGAGGTGATCTTCCTCGACTGGCGCATGCCGGGGCTGGACGGCTGGGAGACCGGCCGCCGCATCCGCGAGCTGATCGGCGGCACTCAGGCCCCGCTGATCGTGATGGTCACCGCGCACGGCCGCGAGATGCTGGTCGAGCGCCTGGGCCGCGAACAGACGGTGCTGGACGGTTTCCTGATGAAGCCGGTGACGGTGGCGATGCTGATCGACGCGGTCGCCGACGCGCGCTCCGGCCAGGGCCTGCCGCCGCCGCTGCCGGATCCGGCGCCGCTGCAGGCCTCGCGCAATCGCCTGGCCGGCATGTCGCTGCTGGTGGTCGAGGACAACCCGACCAACCAGCAGGTGGTGACCGATCTGCTCGAAAGCGAAGGCGCGCGCGTGGCGGTGGCCGGCGGCGGCGCCAAGGCCTTGCAGATGCTGGGCGGCCAGGGCGGCAAGTACCACGTCGTGCTGATGGACATCCAGATGCCGGACATGGACGGCTACACCGCGACCCGGCGCATCCGCAGCAATCTCGGCCTGAACAAGCTGCCGATCATCGCCATGACCGCCAACGTGCTGCCGTCCGACCGCGAAGCCTGCCTGGCCGCAGGCATGAACGACCACCTCGGCAAGCCTTTCGATCTGGACACCCTGGTCGAACGCCTGCTGCATTGGACCGGGAGCGCGGCGAACGGCGCGCCGCCGACATTGCCGCCCGCGTCGAACGACGCGGCCGCATCGCCGATCCGGCCTGCGACCGGCGAGGGCGCGCGAGCGCCGGTCCAGCCTGCGTCCAATGACGACACCGCGGCGCCGCCGGTTCCGGCGAAGTCCACGACTGTCGAGCCGGCGACGACGGAAACCAAGCCCGCGGAATCGGACTCCACGGTATCCGCGCCCGCGGAATCCGCATCCACTGAAGTCGCATCTACGGAGTCCGCATCCACGGAGTCCGAACCCGCCGCCGCGTCCGCACAGTCGGCACCGCCGCCGCCGGCAGCCAGCGATGCCGCACTGGCGGTGATGCCGCCCAGCGCGGAGCCGCCGAGCGACGAGCGACCCGCCCCGGCATCCCCCAAGCCGACGAAGACCGCGAAGTCTGCGAATGGCGAGCCCCCCGTGCTGGATTGGCAAGCCGCGCTGGCCCGCTTCGGCGGCAAGCGCCACGTCTACGCCGACGTGCTGCGCGGCTTCCCCGACGGCGGCACCCAGATCATGGGCGAACTCGCGACCGCGCTGCGTTCCAAACGGCGCGAAGACGCCATGCGCGAGCTGCATACGCTCCGCGGTGTGGCCGCCACGGTCGGCGCGATGCGCCTGGCGCAGTTGGCCGAACTGCAGGAAAAAGCCATCGCCGGCGCCGGCGACGACTGGCTGCGGACCCTGCAGTTGGGCGCCTTGCGCGGTGCCTTGAATGACGCCGCCGCAGACGTGCGCGAGCGCCTGGGAGCGCTGGACGCCGAGCAGCCGCCGCCCGATGCCGACGCCGCGCCGCTGCCGCGACCGACCCTGCAGCGCCTGCGCGACCTGCTGATCGCCTCCAACCTGGGCGCGCTGGACGTATTCCACTCTCTGGAAGCGGGATTGGCCCGCCACCACCCGGGCGAGCATCGGCAGATGGCCGCTGCCCTGGCCCAGTTCGACTTCGCCACGGCAGCCGAGCTCTGCGGTCGCCTGCTGGCCCGATCGGAATGACAAGGATATGAGCGTGATTTTGTTCGACGTAGAAGCCTTGCCAGGAACGGCGACCGCTTCGCGACGTGCGCGATTGCTGGTCGTGGACGACCAGCCGATCAACATCCGCGCCCTGTATGAGGTGTTTTCGCCCGACCACGACGTGTTCATGGCCACCAACGGCGCCCAGGCCCTGGAGTTCTGCCAGCAGACTCCGCCGGACCTGGTGTTGCTGGACGTGGTCATGCCCGACCTCAGCGGTCTGGAGGTCTGCCGCGCGCTCAAGGCCGATTCTAAAACCCAGAGCATCCCGGTGATCTTCGTCACCAGCCTGGACGATCCGGCCGAGGAGGCCGCGTGCTGGGATGCCGGCGGGGTCGACTTCATCACCAAGCCGATCAATGCCTTGACCGTGCGCAACCGCGTGCGCGCGCATCTGACGCTGAAGCACCAGTCGGACCTGCTGCGGCGCATGGCCTGGGTCGACGGCCTCACCGGCGTCGCCAACCGGCGCCAGTTCGACGAGCGCCTGGTGCGCGAATGGCAGCGCTGCCGCCGCGGCGGCCAGCCGCTGTCGGCCGGCATCATCGATATCGACCACTTCAAGGCCTACAACGACACCTACGGCCATCTCGCCGGCGACGATTGCCTGCGTCAGGTCGCTGCGGCGATCGAACGCAGCCTGGCGCGGCCGGGCGATCTGGTCGCGCGTACCGGCGGCGAGGAATTCACCTGCCTCTTGCCCGAGGTCGATCTGCAAGGCGCGCGGATCGCGGTCGAGAACGTCGAACGCGCGGTACGCGCGCTCGGCATCTCGCATTCGGCCAGCGAACACGGCATGGTCACGGTGAGCATCGGCATCGCCACCGCGCTGCCGGCCGGCGAGGAGACCGCCGAAAGCCTGCTGAAGCGCGCCGACAACGGTCTGTACAGCGCCAAACGCGCCGGCCGCGCACGCGTGCGCAGCGACGAGGATCCGCCGGTCGCCAGCCCCTGAGCGCTCGGCGGCGCACGCTTTCGCCCGAACGCAGGCGCAGGTCTAGATTCAGGTGGTCCGATGCGGCGACCAGCACAAGCGGAAATCGAGAGATACGGCGGGCCGGCCCATGCGCGCCGGCGCCGCGCTGGCTAAGCTGCGGATCCGATCGCGGAGGACGACGATGACACGGCTGTCGATACGGCGCAGCGACGCTGCGATGCGCCTGGTTTCCAAGCAGCCGGCTCCGATGCGCACGGGCGCGGATGTCGGCGCGGCGATGTCCGCATGAGTGGCGCCGGGCGCGTCCCGGAACGCTTGAGCTGGATGGCGGACGTGCTCGATCCGCAGCCCGCCGATGCGGTACTGGAACTGGGCTGCGGCAACGGCACGCTGGCCGCGCTGCTGCTGCCGCGGCTGTCGCGCGGGCGTTATCTCGGGATCGACCGTTCCTCTAGCGCGATCGCGGCGGCGGTGTGGCGCAACTCCGACGCGGTGGCTTCGGGGGCGGCGAGTTTCCGCGTCGCCGATATTGCCAAGGCCGATTTTGCCAAGGCTGAACTCGCGAAGGCCGAGCCCGGCCAAGCCTACCAACGCATCGTCGCGGTCAACCTCAACCTGTTCTGGACCGGCGACGCGCCGGAGCTGTCGCGCCTGCGCGGGCTGCTCGCGCCGCAGGGCCGCTTGTATCTGGCCTATCAGCCGCCAAGCGCGGACGCTCTGATCAAGATCGAAGCCATGCTGCGGCAGAACCTGGAGCGCGAGGCGTATGCGATCGAACGGGTAGCGCGCGCGCC
Source organism: Lysobacter sp. Root667 (assembly GCF_001427715.1). Lineage (NCBI taxonomy): Bacteria > Pseudomonadati > Pseudomonadota > Gammaproteobacteria > Lysobacterales > Lysobacteraceae > Lysobacter > Lysobacter sp. Root667. The sequence goes on along the minus strand of NZ_LMHF01000010.1, from coordinate 342,434 downwards.
TATGCGGCCGATAGGCCAGATACAACCGGCGCTGTGCGTGGTTGCGCGCGCCGTCTGAGCCGCGCTCAGGCCTTGGCCGACAACCAGCGCTGGATCAGCGAGGCGAGCGTCGCCGCCGCCGTAGCCTCGTCGACGCGGCCGCGCTGCCATTCCTGCGCGATCGCATCGCCGGCTCCGATGATGCCCACGCAGCGCAGATGCAATTCCTGCGCCGATAGCGAGGAATAGGGCGCCAAGGCCTCGCGGTAGCGCGCGACGTAGTCGTCGATCAGGCGCTGGTGTTCGCGTTCCATCGCTTCGTCGCCCTTGAGTGCGGCGGCGATCGCCGGGTACTCCGGACCGGCCGTGGTGTAGCAACGCAGATACGCCTCGGCGAGCACGCGTGCCGCGTCGGCGAGCCTGCGCGGCAGGCGCTCGAAGCTGAGTTCCAGCGCCGCGACCTGACGTTCGTCGATGCGCCGGTACAGCGCGATCAGCAGACCGGAGCGGGTCTGGAAATGCTCGTAGGCGATCGGCTTGCTCACGCCTGCGCGTTCGGCCAGGTAGGCCAGGGTCAGGGCGTCGCTGCCTTGCTCGCGCACGATCGCGAACGCCGTGTCGAGCAACTGCTCGCGCCGTTCGGCCTTGGGAAGTCGTCGGGTGGTCGTCTCGCTCATGGAACGCTGTACCGCCGGGTGGCGGGCTGCCGTGGCGCTGCGGCGAGCGTACATTACCAATCRTAACTTACCAATCGTAGTTTGTCGCCGTAGCGGCAACCACCCGAACCCAGGAGTCCACCCATGTCCGCACACCCACTCGCCCCGGTCCTGATCGTCGGCGGCTCCGGCGTCGTCGGCAGTCAGGCCGCGCAGGCCCTGCGCCGCCTGCACCCGGCGCTGCCGATCGCGATCGGCGGCCGCGACCTCGCCAAGGCGCAAGCGGTCGCCGCTGCGGTCGGCGGCGCCGAGGCGACTGCGATCGATCTGCAACGCGCCGATCTCGGCCTGCCCGAGACCGCGCGCTACGGCGCCGTGATCGTGTTCGTGAAGGACGCGAGTTTGAACACCCTGAAGTACGCCCAGGCGCACGGCCTGCCTTACCTGAGCACGTCGAGCGGTTCGTTCGAAATCGCGCCCGAAGTCGCGCGTTACATCCGCACCCCGGCCGGCGCGCCGATCCTGCTCGCCAGCCACTGGCTGGCCGGCGCCGCGACCCTGCCTGCGTTGCACTACGCGCGCGAATTCGCCCGGATCGAGCGCTTCGACCTCTCGGCCCTGCTCGACGAACAGGACATGGGCGGTCCCGCCGCCTACGCCGACTACGAACGCCTGACCACCGCCGCCGGCGCGCAGGTGCTGGAAGACGGGCAATGGCGCTGGCTGCGCGGCGACGAAGCGGTGCGCGACATCGTCAGCGTCGACGGCGAGACGGTGCAGGCCGCCGCGTACTCGCCGCTGGACGTGGTCAGTCTGGCGGCCGCGACCGACGCCCGCTGGATCCGCCTCGACATGGGCCTGGGCGTTACCGCCAGTCGCCGCCGCGGCGAAGCGTACTCGACCGAAATCGCGATCTCGATCGAAGGCACCGGCCACGACGGCGAGCCCTTGCGCGTGCGCCACGAGCTGGTGCACCCGGCCGGGCAGGCGCCGCTGACCGCGCTGAGCATCGCGCTCGGCGTCGAGCGTCTGCTGGGTCTGGCCGGTGGCGCGCCGGTCGCGCCGGGACTGTACTTCCCCGATACCCTGATCGAACCGGACTACTACCTGCAGCGCTTGCAGGAGGCCGGTGTGCGAACGCGACGCGCATGATCCTCGCTGGCGGTCGCCGCGCGCGGCGGCCGTCGGCGCGACGACATGGGTTGCGCACGCTCGGTGACAGCGGCCACGGAATCGGTGGATACTCGGTCACAGTCGGCCCGCTGGGGAAGCGTCCGGCGCCCGCGCTTACCGTCTCCCGGACAGAGGTCCGGACGTACTCCTACCCGACCGCAAGGACAGGCCGTCAATGAGCAAGATCGCGATTCCCGATCTGGTCGAGAAGCTGGCCGGCGTCGCCGCCAAGCCGCTCAAGGATTCATCGGTCAAGACCGAACTGCTGGACTACGCCAAGGGCGTGGACACCACCGCGCAGAGCGGCAGCATCAAGGCGGTATTCGGCGCCTCCGCCGCGGCCGCGATCCACCTGTACAACAGCGCCGACGACGCCGACGAAGACGGCGTGATCGGCAGCCGCGCCGACGCGTCCGATCCGGCCAAGGCGACCACCGACTGGCGCCCGCAGCTCGCGTTCCAGGCGGGCAGCGCCTGGCTCAAGTATTCGCTGGCCGCCTCCGCGACGGCCAAGGCCACCGGCAAGATCGGCACCGCCGGCGGCAGCATCGCCGGCGATCGCTCGCTGCGCCTGCTTTGCTACAAGCGCCACGACGCCGGCGACCGCATCGGCGACGCGATCCTGTCCGACATCGACGAAATCGCCAGCGTCCTGTCCGCGTCCGACATCGCCACGCTGGAGGTCGGCGAAGCGGTCGCGCTGAAGGCGCGCGGCAAACTCACCGCCACCCTCAGCGTGAGCTGGTCGGACATCTTCTCGACGTCGCTGCACGGCCTGGCCGACGTGCTCGGCGCCAGCCAGACCGGTGCCTTCCTGGTCAACATCGGCGCCAGCGCCGGTGCCAGCTTCACCGCCACCGTCGACGACGATTTCAGCCTGTGTTTCGTGCGCGAAAAGGCCTCCGGCGAGCGCGCGTTCCGGGTCGCGCTGCGCAAGAGCGTGGTCCACGACGATCGTTTCGAGGCCAAGGCCGGCGTCCAGATCGAGTTCGCCGACCCCGCCGCGGTGGAGAAGGTGCTGAGCTCGGTCATGGCCGGCGTGCTCGATGCGCCGACCGCCGCCTTGAAGGCGATCGACGATGCGACCTCGCTGGACCGGATCCCCGAGCAATACCAGCCCATCGTCACCGCGCTGGCCGAGCGCTTCGGCCTGGAAGACCTGAACCCGCTGCAGCCGCTGAAGAAGAAGCTGCAGGAACTCACCGCGCTGCTCAGCGAGCGCATCGCCCAGATCGCCAAGACCAAGGTCGCCCTGGGCTTCACCTACGAGTACACGCGCCTGGCCAGCGAGGCTTCGCTGCTCGAAGCCACATTGTCGGAAGAGGCGCTGTCGCGCCTGCACGGCGCGCTGCTGGCCTTCGACTTCGCCCGCGTGCTGAACTACGGCGGCTCCGGCTATGCGCTGGACTTCTACCTGCACCAGAAGACCGTCGAGCGCGTGCGCGCCTGGGGTTTCAGCCTCGGCGTCGGCACCTGGTTCAACCTCAAGAGCAAGCAGGAGCGCAAGGACCGTTTCGTCAGCCGCCGCTATGTGTCGCCGGCCGGGGAAGCGCTGACCCGCGCCTATCTGGGCAGCACCCAGTACAGCGCCAACGCCAACACCTGGAATACCGACTACGGCGCTACCTTCAAAGCCGACCTGGAGGAGGCGCGCGCGCCGCAACAGACCGCTGCGCGCGACTTCAAGTGCGGCCTGCAGCTGTGGTGGGAGGAGAGCCGGATCAAGACCGCGAGCGAACTGCCGCGGGTGGTCGACGACGCGGTGCTGTGGGGCGTGATCGATGCGGCCGCGGCGCCGGCGCTGCACGCGCAGCTGCACGGCGTGCTCGGCGCCGTCGGCGAGTGCAAGCCGCGCCTGAGCCTGATGCTCAGCGACCACGGCCTGCGCCAGGCCATGCGGGTGTTCGCCCAGGCCGACGACGCGGCCTGGGCGCGCCACGTGGCGCGCGCGCTGCCCTGGTACGCCAAGCAATCGGCGCGCGCGAGCTGCGCCAGCCGCGAAGCGGTCTATGCGCCGCTGTTCGAGGGCTACCGCCGCCGCCCGGACGCCAGCGGCACCGCGCTCAAGCAACTGATCGCCAAGAGCCTGCGCGATTACGGCGGCGGCCTGGCCGGGCAGGAGTCGATCGGCGAAACGCCGTGGACCGTCTACCAGGTGCTGCTGCGCTCGGATATCGAGCATCGTCGCTTCTGGAACCGCTGGGAACGCCTGCGCAGCGGCGCGACACGCATGACCGACCTGCTGGACGTGCGCGGCGACTGGAACGACTTCGACGACAACTTCGCGATGCTGCGCGGCGTGTTCGAGCAGACCTTCCTGATCCGCGCGGCGGCCAGTCTGCTCGCCAGCGAACTGCCGGCTTCGGTCAACGACGGCCGCGCCCGCGCCGCCACGCTGACCATCGCCTACCGCGACGGCAATCAGGACAAGAGCCTGGTGGTGGGAGGACGGGGCTGAACCACGGTCCCGGTTGCGCGAGTCCTTAGGGAGGAGGGGCGGACATGCACGTAGTGCTGAACCTGTGGTCGATGGTGTGGCCGGGCCTGAGCCTGCTGGCGGTGCTCGGCCTGTTCTGGTTCGGCGTGCGCATGATCGCCGGCTGGCTGGTGCGACCGCTCGACACCGTGTTGAGCCTGCAACCGGCCGCGTCCGGCCCAGCCGACACCCTGGTCGTCGCCGTGCACGGCATGCCCGGCCTGCGGAATTTCGGCGGCGCGCTGGATCTGATCGCACAGACCCTGCCGGACGCGGACCGCCTGATCGTCGACTATCGCGGCGGCTGGGTGCGCGGCTACACCAGCAACGCCGACGCGCTGGCGATCGCCGACGTGATCGAGCAGGGCATCCACGCCGAATGCAAGCGCGGCGGGTACCGGCGCGTGATCCTGATCGGCTACAGCGCCGGCGCCTCGCTGCTGCGCAAAGCGCTGGTGTGGGGTTACGGCGAGGAGCAGGATCGCGGCGCCTACGGCCGCCGCGGCAAGCGCGAATGGGTGGACAGGACCGAGCGCCTGGTTCTGCTGGCGGGCATGAATCGCGGTTGGAGCGTGGAGCCGCGCCCCGCGCTGATGTCCTGGCCGACCTACCTCTATATCCGCCTGTGCCAGGTCGTCGGCCATTCCCTGGGGATCGGTCGGCTGATCTCGGCCATGCATCGCGGCTCGCCCTTCATCGCCGACACGCGCGTGCAGTGGGTGCGCCTGGCCCGCTCCGAAGCGGTGCTGCAGGGGCAGCTGCATTTTCCGCAGGTGATCCAGATCATCGGCAGCGAGGACGACGTGGTGTCCAAGGAGGACGGCCAGGACCTGGTCGCCACCGCCGGCACCGTGTTCAAGACCCTGGCGCAGACCGGGCACGCGGAAATCGGCGGTGCGCTGGAGGCGGCCGGCGGCCAGGCAGTCGAACAACGCCGCAAGGCGATCGCGCTGGCGCTGCTGGGCAAGCTCGACGAGCTCGAACCGGACCTGGTCGAGTTCAAGGAAGACCGCGACGTCACCCGCCTGGTCTACGTCATGCACGGCATCCGCGACCTGGGCGAGTGGACCGACAAGGTCCGCGACGAGGTCCGGCGCCGCTACGAGACCAGCGGCGAGAAGGTCGCGGTGTTCAGTGCCAAGTACGGCCGCTTCCCGATGGCGCGCTTCCTGCTGCCCTTCGACCGCCAGCGCAACGTGCGCGATTTCATGGACCGCTACACCGAACACCTGGCGCGTTATCCGAACGCCGAGTCGATGGACTACGTCGGCCATAGCAACGGCACCTACATCTTGGCCAGCGCGCTGCTGCGTTATGTGACGGTGCGGGTGCGGCGGGTGTTCTTCGCCGGCAGCGTCATGCCGTACGGCTATCCCTGGGTCGAGCTGGTCGATGCCGGCCGGGTCGAGAGCGTGGTCAACGTGGTCGCCACCCGCGACTGGGTGGTGGCGATCTTCCCCAAGATGTTCCAGCAGCTGGCGGATCTTTTCCGGCTCGACAACCGCAAGGGGCTGCTGGATCTCGGCGGCGCCGGTTTCGACGGCTTCGCCGCGTCCGGCATGACCGCGGCGGTGGACAACCTGGAGTACTCGCGCGGCGCGCATTCCACCGGCGTGGCGGTCGACGATCCGGCCAAGCTCGGCGCGATCGGCGCCTACGTGGTCGACGGCGACCGTTCTAGTCTGCGCACCTTCGAGGCGGCCAAGAGCAAGAACGCGCTGCTCGCTGTGGTGTCCACCCTGTGCGCGTTCGTGTGGGTCGGACTGCTGGCGGCGCTGTCGGCGCTGGGCTACGCGGTGTTCCTGTACTTCGGCGGCGGCAGCGTCCTGCTGGGCGGCATCGCGGTGGCGCTGTACCTGCTGGTGGTGATCCTGCTGCTGTACTGGATCTGATCGCCGCCGCCGTCGCGGCGGCGGCTTAGGTCAGCAGACCATCCATCGCCCGCACCGCGCGGCTGTCCGGGAACACGTGGTTTTCCAGCGCGTTCTCGGGCACCCGCAGGTGCGCGGCCAACAGGCCTTTGAACAGGCCGCGCAGGTCGCTGGTCGCGCGCAGGTCGCGGCCTTCGTTGAGCGCGCCGGGCGCCAGTCCCGGCCAGTCGCCGGCGATGCGGCCGCCCTTGACCGCGCCACCGGCCAGCAGCGCCAGGCCGCCGGTGCCGTGGTCGGTGCCGGCGGTGCCGTTGACCGCGGCGGTGCGGCCGAACTCGCTGACGATCGCAACGACCGTGCGCTCCCAGATCGGCGCGGCGCCGTCCTGGAAGGCGCGCAGGCCGGCATCGAGTTCGCCGAGCTTGCGCGTCAGCACCGCGGCCTGGTTGCTGTGGGTGTCCCAGCCCGAATCCTCGACGAAGCCCAGACGCGGGCCATCGGCGGCGGCCATGAACTTCGCCGCCGCCGCCATGGCCTGCGGCAAGCGGCCGCCGCGCGCGTTTCCGGCGGCCATGCCGGTGCCCTGGTTTCCTGATGCGTTGTCGAGCGCGCGCGCGAACGCGCCCGACAGGCGCGGGTCGGCCGCGTACAGCGGCTGCAGACGCTGCAGCAGGATCGGATTGACGTCCTCGGGCAACGGCGGCGACCAGGTCGTGACGGCGCCGGGGCCGCGCATGATCAGCGGCATCACCGCGGTCACCGACAGCGCTTCGCCGCCGCGCAGGGATTCGGCGCAGCGGTTGAGCCAGCCGGTGGCGGCGCCGCTGGCGCTGGCGGTGCCGTTCTCCAGGCAGTCCTGGGCTTCGAAATGCGAGCGCTGGCGATACGGCGGCGCGATCGCGAGCACCGGCAGCAGTTCCCCGCGGCCGTACAGCGTGTGCGCGAACGCCAGCGAGGGGTGCAGGGCGAAGTCGCCGTTCAGTGGGCGCGCATCCTGCGGGACCAAGGCGCCACGCAGGCGCGCGTAGGCCGCGTCGTCGCGCGGCGGCAGCACATGCAGGCCGTCGACGCCGCCGCGCAGCAGCACCACCAGCAGGCGGGTGTCGGCGGAGGCGGCGCTCGCGCTCAGGCCCGGCCACAGGCTGAGCGCGGTGACCGCGCCGGCCGCTCCGATGAAATGGCGTCGGCTCAGTCTCATCTCAGCTTCTCCATTGGAAGGCAGGGCTGGCGAACAGCAGCGCCAGTCCGTCGCGCGGGGATTCGGCGCGCCGCAGTGCGTCCAGGGTGTCGGCGTCGGCACGATCGGCGAACACCTCGCGGGCGGTCGCGAGTGCGTCCACGCGGACCTCGGGCGCGGACTCGGACAGGCTCTGCGCGGCCTGCACGCGTTTCCACAAGGCGTCCGGTCCGCTCCATTCGGCGGCCTCGTCGGCGTAGCCGGCGGGCGAGCGCGGGGTGAACGGCGGTTGGCCCATGCGTGCGAGCAGGCCGATCAGGGCGCGCGGTTTCTCGCCTGGGGTGGCGCCGCTGACGCGCAGCGCCGACACCACGAAATCGTCCGGCGTCTTGAACTTGCGCGCGTCCTCGCTCCAGGCCTCGGGCGCGTCGATCAGGGCCGCATAGACGGTGGGCAGGTCGCCGCCGCTGCGCTGCCAGGCCGCGCTCAGGCGCGCGACCAGCGCCGGCGCCGGCGCGTCGCCGACGAAATGGCGGGCAAGCTTGTACGACAGATGGCGCGCGGTGGACGGATGCACCGCCAGGTCGCTCAGGATCGCGCGGCCCTGTTCCAGTCCGCCCTCGGTATAGCGGCGCCCGATCACGCTGCGCGCGCCGCCTTCGTGCGCGGCGGCGCGGAACACGAACGCCGAACGCGCGTCGCCGGCCGCGAGTTCGCGCGGCAGGGGCACGCCCCAGCCGGTGATCGCGCGCGCCAGCTCGGTCACGTCGGCCTGGGCGTAGCCGCCGTCGACGCCGAGGGTGTGCAGCTCCAGGATCTCGCGCGCGAGGTTTTCGTTCAGGCCGACCTCGCGCTTGGGCGCCTGCGCGTCCGCGCGCGCCATGCGCCGGCGCGCGCGCTGCGCATAAGGCGAATCGCCGCCGACCGAGCGCACGTTGTCGAGGTAGCGCAGCATGCCCGGGTGCGATTCGACCGCGATCAGCAGATCGGCGTAGCGCGACAGCAGGTGCGGGCGGATCGCCTCGCGCTCCATCGGCGCGGCGTACAGGGAGGCGGCGCGCTTGTCGATCGAGATCGCGAAATGGTTGGACCAGAACCGCACCAGGCGCTCGACGAAGCCGCGTTCGCTGGCGACCGCGACCCGGTAGCGGCGGCCGAACTCGCGCAGTTGGTCGTCGCGGAAGCGCTGGCCGAAATTGGCGACCTCATCGGCGCCCTCGCCCTGGCGGCGCGCGGCCCGGCGTTCGCGGTAGTAGTCGGCCTCGCGGCGGACGTAGTCCAGGCTGGTGGGCAGGTCGGCGAACTGCGCCTGCGCGCCGTCGCCGCGCAACTGCGCGTGCAGCCAGCCGCGCGGGTCGGCGATCCGCGCCAACTGGCCCGGCGCCGCGCCCAGGCCGAAACGATTGACCGCGCTCACGCTTTCGCGAGTGCCCATGCCGCGCTCTCCCTCGGGGTCCGTCATGACAACGCAGGAGCGCGGCGCCGGTTGACGCGGATCGGGACGCGGATCGGGACGCGGCGCCGGGCGGGGCGGGGCGGAAACGCGGCCGCCGCCCCTACACCTGCGGGCCGGCATCGCGTAGGGTTGCGAGCAGTCGGCGCGCCGCGCCGCGCAACCGCAGGCCCGCGCCCGGCGCGTGGCCAGGAGACCGTGGCAATGCAGAGCGAACCGCAAGACCTACATCGCGGCCTGGGCGAGCGCCATATCCGCCTGATGGCGCTGGGCGCCGCGATCGGCGTCGGCCTGTTCCTGGGCTCGGCCAACGCGATCAAGCTGGCCGGTCCCGGCATCCTGCTCGCCTACCTGCTCGGCGGCGCGGCGATCTTCATCATCATGCGCGCGCTGGGCGAGATGGCCGTGCACAACCCGGTCGCCGGCTCGTTCAGCCGCTACGCGCAGGACTACCTGGGCCCGCTGTCGGGCTACCTCACCGGCTGGAACTACTGGTTCCTGTGGCTGGTGACCTGCGTGGCCGAGATCACCGCGGTCGGCATCTATATGCAGATCTGGTTCCCGGGCACGCCGCAGTGGGCCTGGGCGCTGGCGGCATTGGCGGCGATGGGCTCGGTCAACCTGATCGCGGTGCGCGCCTACGGCGAGTTCGAATTCTGGTTCGCGATGATCAAGGTCGTGACCATCGTGCTGATGATCGTCGGCGGCCTGGGCATGATCGTGTTCGGCTTCGGCAACCACGGCGTCGCCACCGGCATCTCCAACCTGTGGTCGCACGGGGGCTTCTTCCCCAACGGCGCCAAGGGCGTGCTGATGTCGCTGCAGATGGTGATGTTCGCCTACCTGGGCGTGGAGATGATCGGCCTGACCGCGGGCGAGGCCGCGAACCCGAAGAAGTCGATCCCGGACGCGATCAACTCGGTGTTCTGGCGGATCGTGATCTTCTACGTCGGCGCGCTGTTCGTGATCCTGTCGATCTATCCCTGGAACGAGCTGGGCACCACCGGCAGCCCGTTCGTGATGACTTTCGAGCGCCTGGGCATCCGCGAAGCCGCCGGCATCATCAACTTCGTGGTCCTGACCGCGGCGCTGTCGTCGTGCAACAGCGGCATCTTCAGCACCGCGCGCATGCTCTACAACCTGGGCCTGCAGGGCCAGGCGCCGCGCACCTTCGCCCAGACCTCGGCCGGCGGCGTGCCGCGCAAGGCGGTGCTGGTGTCGGTGACGGTGCTGCTGTTCGGCGTGCTGCTGAACTACCTGGTGCCGGAGAAGGTGTTCGTCTGGGTGACCTCGATCTCGACCTTCGGCGCGATCTGGACCTGGGCGGTGATCCTGCTGTCGCACCGCAAGTTCCGCGCCGGCCTGAGCCCGGCGCAGCGCGACGGCCTGGAGTTCAAGATGCCGCTGTATCCGGTCGGCACCTGGATCGCGCTGGCTTTCCTGGTGCTGGTGGTCGGCCTGATGGCCTACTTCCCCGACACCCGCATCGCCCTGTTCGTGGGCCCGGCCTTCCTGATCCTGCTGGTGGTGCTGTATTACGCGCTGGGACTGGGCAAGCGCGCGGCGGCGGTCGAATCGCGCTGAGGTTCGCGCGAGGCTGCGGCGCTTTAGGGTAGGAGCGGCGTAAGCCGCAACCGCGAACCGACGGCCGCGGCGCAATCCGGAAACACCGCGCACGGCCGCCCAACGCGGTCGTCGCGCTCGCCACCGCCCCGGCAGGGCGGTCGCGTACGGACTTATTCCTTCGCCGGCGTCAGGAAGTAGGCGACCACTTCGCCCTTGACCTTGACCGTCATCGGATTGCCGCGACGGTCCAGGGCCTTGCCCACCGGTACCCGCACCCAGCCTTCGCTGACGCAGTATTCCTCGACGTTGTGGCGCTCCTGGCCGTTGAAGCGGATGCCGATGCCGCGCTCGAGCAGGGAATCGTCGTGGAAGGGGCTGCGCGGGTCGTTGGACAGGCGGTCGGGCGGGGTATCGGTCATCGTCGGCATCGCTGAGGCAGGTGGTACCGGCGCAGGGCGCGGGCTGGGATCGCGGCGCGCACGGGGCAGCGCCGGCTGCACAGGATACGCGCCGCGCCGGCCGCGGTCGCCTCAGGCCGGTCGCTGCAGCTCGAGCGCGGTCAGCGGCCGGATCGCGTCGATCTCGTCCAGCCACAGGTCGTGCACGCGGCTGGCGTCGCCGCCTAGCGGCTCTTCCAGCCGCAGCACCCCGTTCAGACCTTCGACATCGCCCGGGCCGTAGAACGACTGCAGGCTCGGCAGGGCCGCGACCACGCCGCGCAGCACGCGGCCGTCGTGCAGGCTCAGTTCGACCCGGGCGTCGTCGCGCAGGCTGGCGATGCGCGCTTCCAGGCGGGCGATGTCGGCGGGCGCGGAATAGACATGGTCGGCGTTGCGGGACATGGCGGCGGCCTCGGTCGGTATGCGCCGACTCTAGTCGCGCACCGCGCAAGCGCAGGTGAAGCGCGGTGGACCCGGCGCCGCCGACCTCGCAGAATCCGGGCAGGCGCGGCCCGGCTTTCCAAGGCCGCGGCCAAGCCTCATCCTGCCCGCCCCCACCCGACGCGACGCGCCCATGAACGCACCCGACGACGACTACGACGGCGACGATTACGGCGACGGTTACGACAGCGACCTCGACGAAGCCGGATCCGAAGCCCTGGTCTGGCAGCTGTTGCTGCTGATCAACCCCGGCGACGAGGAATCGGCGCTGCAGCAGTTCGCCGACTACCGCGAGGCGCTGAACGAGGCCGGCGGCGAAACCGACGAGCCGATATGGCTGATCAAGGACGCGATCGACTGGAAGGCCGGCTACTACGTCGACTGGAAGGACAGCGAATCCTTCATCGACAGCATCAACGAGCTGGCCGCGCGCTGGAACCTGCGCATCGACTGGGGTACCGACGACACCGCCGATCCGGAGTTCCTGGACGGCACCGACATCCCGGCGCTGATGGCGACCGCGCACGACCGCCTGCGCGAGCACGGCTACACCCTGTGGACCTGGAACACCGGCGCCGACAGCTATGCCGGCTGGATCGCGCTGCGCCGCGACGACGAGGGCCTGCAGATGCTGGCGACCGCGCTCGGGATCGAGGCGCGGCCGGGCAGCGACGCGTTCTGAGCCGGCGGCAGGCCCGGCTCAGCCCGCCGGATCGGCCTCGGCGCCGCCGCGCTGGAGCGGATCGGGCAGGGCCTCGCCGTTGCGGCTGAAGGCCAGCGAGACCGAATTCAGGCAGTGGCGCTCGCCGGTCGGCGGCGGGCCGTCCGGGAACACATGGCCGAGGTGGCTGCCGCAGCGCGCGCAGACGATCTCCTCGCGGACCATGCCGTAGCTGGTGTCGCGCACCACCCTGACGTGCGCCGGGTCGTAGGGGGCGAAGAAGCTGGGCCAGCCGGTGCCGGAGTCGAACTTGGTGCTGGAGCGGAACAGCGGCAGGCCGCAGAACCGGCAGGTGTAGACTCCGTCGAGCTTGTTGTCGAGGAACACCCCGCAGAACGGGGCCTCGGTGCCGTGGTGCAGCAGCACCTCGCGCTCCTCCCCGCTCAGGCCTTCGGCGAGTTCGCGGCGCTGGGCGTCGCTGGGCGGGGTCAGGTCGAAGGCGGTCATCGCGGGCTCCGGACGGCGGTAGTGCCCCAGATGGTACGCAAGCCCGCTCTGGCTGGGGTGGAGGGCGCGGAAACGGTGCTTCCCGTCCCTGTTCAGCTGAACGGACGACAAATTTTACGGCGAAGGTATTGCAATCCGCTCAGGAGCGAACTAGGGTATCGAGTGCTGTGTTCGTCAAGGGTCACCATGAACCGTGGCCCGATGCCGTAGATCCCAGATCCGCCCATCGTTGCACCTGGCTTCCTCCTTGCAACCAGCATCACGGCCGCTTAGGCGGCAATTCCCATTACGTTTCAAGGAGCAAGCAAAATGTCGAACCGTGAATTCGGTACGGTCAAGTGGTTCAACGATGCCAAGGGCTTCGGCTTCATCAGCCGTGAGAACGGCGAAGACGTGTTCGTGCACTTCCGCGCGATCGAGTCGCAGGGCTTCAAGAGCCTGCAGGAAGGCCAGAAGGTCTCCTTCACCGTCACCCAGGGCCAGAAGGGCCTGCAGGCTGAATCGGTGCAGGCGGTCTGAACCGCTTATCGGGCCGCGCCTCCGGGCGCGATCCGAAACGAAAAACCCGGCTTCGGCCGGGTTTTTTGTTTTCTGGGGTCCTGGCCTGGGCGCTGTCCGGCCGGTGACTCAGGCCGGCGCGCGACTCAAGCCGGCGCGGCCGCCGTCATCGTGACCGTGGCCCGGCGCAGTGCGCGCAGCAGCAATACCGCGCTGAGGATGGCCTGCAGGGTCACCGAGGCCACCGACACCAGCCACAGCTGGCGCAGCTCGAAGCCCGGCTGGCTCGACAGCCACACCGCCGGCACCACGAAGGTCAGCAGGCGGCTGGCGCTGCTGAGAAAGGCGGGCAGGGTGTTGCCCAGGGCCTGGAACATGCCCGAGCAGGTGAAGATCAGCCCTGAGGCGACGAAGTTCAGGGAAATGATGCTCAGGAACTGCACCGCGACCGCGATCACCGTGGTTTCCTGGGTGAAGGCGCCGACCAGCCAGTCCGGCCGCCACTGGCACAGCGCGGTCAGGCCCAGCATCAGCACGGTGCCGATCGCGACCGCGGCCTGGAAGGTCGCGCGCACCCGCTCGGGCCGGCGCGCGCCGACGTTCTGACCGGCCACGGGCGCGGTCGCGAAGGCCACCGCCATCGCCGGCAGGAAGATCGCCTGCATCACCCGCTGGCCGATGCCGAAACCGGCCTGGGCCTCGGCGCCGAAGCCGCGGATCACCCAATAGATCACCGCCATGTAGACGAACATCAGCGCGAACTCGCCGCCCGGCGGCAGGCCGATGTGCAGGATGCGCTTCCACACCGCGAGCCGGGCGTGGAACTGGCTGGGGTCGAAGCCGACGTACTTTTCCAGGCGCGCGAAGTACAGCGCCATCATCACCACGCCCGCGGCGACCGAGATCGAGGTCGCCAGGCCCGCGCCGGCCACGCCCATCGGCTTGCCGGTCAGCCAGCCGGCGATCAGCACCGGCGCCAGGATCGCGTTGAGGACCACGGTCAGCATCTGCACGACCATGGTCGGCTTGGCGATGCCGGTGCCGCGCAGCGCCGAACCCATCGCGATCTGGGCGAACTGCAGCGCCAGGCCGGGCAGGAACCAGTAGAGGTAATCGATGCCGGCCTGGGTGGTCGCCGCATCGGCGCCGAGCGTGCGCATATAGGCGCCGCCCAGCGCGTAGCCGCCGACCAGGGTGACCGCGGTGCAGGTCAGCGCCAGCAGCAGGCTCTGGTTGAACACCAGGTTGGCGTCCTCGCGGTCCTTGCGCCCGACCGCGTGCGAGATCAGCGCCATCGTGCCCACGCCCAGGATCTGGGTCAGCGCCATCACGATGAACTGCACATTGCCGGCCGCGCCGACGCCGGCGATCGCGGCATCGCCCAGGCGCGCGACGAAGTACAGATCGATCAGGAAATACAGGGTCTGGAACAGCATGCCGATCATGATCGGCGCGGCCATCCGCACGACGTGCTTGGGGATGGAGCCTTGGGTCAGGTCCTGCATGGCGGTTCCGGCGTGTGCGACCCGCGGACGTTAGCGCGCGCCGACGCTGCGCGCCATGGCCGCAAGGCACGGTTCGGCGCAAATCCGCTGCGGGCGTCGTCGCCTACGCGGCGGCATTCGGACGTCGGAACACGATCAGCTTGCCGGTGAAGGCTTGCACGACTTCGCCGCGCTGGTTGCGGGTCTCGTTGCGGACCACGACCAGGCCGCGGTCCGGACGCGAACGCGACGCCGCGACTTCGACGATCTCGCTGTGCACCCGCAGGGTATCGCCCGGCCGGGTCGGGCGCGGCCAGGCGATCTCGGCGCCGGCGCCGATCAGGCCGCCTGCGGGTATGCCGCGATCGACCAGCAGGCGCATGGTGATCGCCGCGGTGTGCCAGCCGCTCGCGGCCAGGCCTTCGAACAGGCTTGCGCGCGCGGCTTCGTCGTCGAGGTGGAAGGGCTGCGGGTCGAACTCGCGCGCGAAGGCTTTGATCTGCGCTTCGCTGACGGTGCAGGTGGCGGTTTCGAAACGCTGGCCGACCGCGAGGTCGTCCAGGTACAGGCCGTCGTCGGGGGTGTCGGTGTGCATGCGCGATCCTCGTTCAGGCCTTGCGTTCGAACACCAGCAGGGTCGAAGTCGCCGAGGCGTACAGGCGGCCCTGGGCATCGGTGAGCTTGCCCTCGGCGAAGGCGACGCGCTTGCCGATCGACAGCAGCTTGGCTTCGGCGCGCACCGGACCGGTGTCGGAGGTCATGGCGCGGTGATAGGCGATCTTGAGCTCCAGCGTCGTATAGGCCTGCTCGGCGCTGAGTGCGCTGTGCGCGGCGCAGCCGCAGGCCGAGTCGAGCAGGGTCGCGGCGTAGCCGCCGTGGATCACGCCCAAGGGGTTGTACGCGTGCGGGCCGGGCGTGCCGGCGAACACCGCGCGTCCTTCGTCGACCTCGGTGAGGATGAAGCCCAGGGTCTCGCCGATCGGCGGCGGGCGGCCGGCGGCGAGCAGGGCGCGCAGGGTATCCAGGCCGTTGAGGCCGCGCAGGGCTTCGAGTTCGAACACATTCACGGTCATCACGGGGGTTTCCGATAGTGGGGATGTCAGCGGGAGGGGATGGAAGCCGATACCGCCTGCAGCACTTCCTGCGACAGGCCCGGATCGTCGACCGCGCGCGCCAGCACCAGCGCGCCGACCAGGCTGGCCAGGGTCGCCAGCGCGCGCTCGCGGCGCGCGGCGCGGCTGCGGCCCGGCAGCAGCGGCGTCAGCAGTTCCAGGTAAGAACTCAGCGCCCGCCCCAGGCTGCGCCGCACCGGCGGCTGCAGGCGCGCGGCGTCGGCGCCCAAGGCGGCG
This sequence comes from Lysobacter sp. Root667, assembly GCF_001427715.1. Taxonomy (NCBI): domain Bacteria; kingdom Pseudomonadati; phylum Pseudomonadota; class Gammaproteobacteria; order Lysobacterales; family Lysobacteraceae; genus Lysobacter; species Lysobacter sp. Root667. The sequence goes on along the minus strand of NZ_LMHF01000010.1, from coordinate 326,703 downwards.
AAGGTGCAGCCGCGCCCGGGCTGGTCGCGGTGCGCGGTGGACAGGTAGGCGGCGGCGATGTTCTGCAGCGCGTGCTCGGGATCGCGTTCGATCAGCTGGCTCCAGTACGCCAGAGACCCGCTCACGGCGTGTTCGCAGGCCTGCGCCATCAGGTCCTGCTTGGAGTCGAAATGGCCGTAGAAACCGCCGTGGGTGAGGCCGGCGTCCTGCATCAGTTCGGCGATGCCGATGCCGTCGTAGCCGCGTTCGCGGAACAGCCGGGCGGCGGCGCCGACGATGCGTGCGCGGTTTTCGGCGGCCTGTTCGCGGCTGACTTTCATGGCTGGGCTCCGCCGGACCGCGTCCGGGCCTGGTCGGGCGATGCTAGCAATATTCATGATGATCGACATTTAAATCCGACGGGCGGCCGGCCCGTCCGGCGCGTCTGTCCGAAAGGCGGGCGACGCGCGCGCTGGCGCCGGTCGCCGCAATTCGCGTCTAATCCGGAAGCCGGCGGAGCGCGCCGGCTCACGACACGGAATTGCGATGCGCCTGCCTGCCGCTGTTTTCCTCGCCACCGCAGTCTGTGCCGTCACCGCGGCGGCCGCGTCCACGCGCGCACCCGCGCCCGCGGCGCATTGCCTGGACGCGCGCGCGATGGGCGAAGTACGGCAGGCGTCGGAGCGCACCCTGGCGGTACTGCAGAACGACGGCCGCCGTTTTCGCGTCGATCTGAACGAGGACTGCCCGGCCGCGGGCGCGGATGCGCAGGCCAGCGTGCTCGCGCGCGAGGGCTGGGTCTGCGGCACCGGCAACGAGTACGTGCGCAGCGGGCAGCGTCTGTGCCCGGTGGCCGCGGTCGCCGAGATCGATGCCAAGGACTACGCCGCGCTGGCGCTGGCCAGTCACCGCCGCCATGGCGACGTCGCCACGCTGGACACGGTCGAGGTGCGCGCCGAGAAGCGCCGCGGCTTCGGCGGCTCGGTGTCGTACTGCCTCAACCCGCGTTACATGCGCGGCTGGAACGAGGACGGCAAGGGCCTGGTGGTGGAAGTCTCGCCGCAGCGCTCCGGCGGCCATCGTTACTACCGGGTCGAACTCGCGCACAGCTGCCCGGAATTGTTCGATGCCACCACCATCGAACTGCGTTCGGGCATGGGTATCAGCGCCGTCTGCGGCAATCCCGGCGATGTGGTCGCGGTGGTGCCGGAAATGCGCGCCGGCGAAGGCATCGCGCGCAGCGGCGGCGCGCTGTCGCGGATCAGCTGCCCGATCGCCTCGGTATATCCGGTCGAAAAATAGGCGCTCGCGATACCGCGCTGTCGCGATCGAATTCACGTTCGCGCGATGCCTTCGTTAGCGTCGCGTGCATGCGTCGTGAAGCAGCGCGACTGAATGGGCGATGTTCACCGTCGGTTGGCGTGCGTGTGACAAGAGTCGGACACCGTCCCCACAGGAGGTCGTCATGAAGCGAGTCACCGTACTGAGCAGCGCTGCGTTCGCGTTCGCGCTGGCCGTATCCGGCGCCGTGCAGGCGCAGGATGCACTGACCGAAGCGCAGGTGCGCGCCACGCTGACCGACCAGGGCTACACCCACATCAACGACATCAAATTCCGCGACGGCGTCTGGAAGGCCGACGCGCGCAGCGCCGAAGGCAACCGCGTGGACGTGCGCCTGGATCCCAAGACCGGCCGCGTGTTTCCGGACGAGCAGGTCGCCAACCTCAGCGAAGCCGACGTGCGCGCGCGCCTGGCCGTGGCCGGTTACACCAACGTGCACGACGTCGATTACGAGGACGGCATCTGGAACGCCGAGGCCGACGATCCGGCCGGCCGCGACGTCGAACTCAAGATCGATCCCAAGACCGGGCGCGTGATCGGCGCCGACAAGGACTAAGGCCGCCCCGGACCGCGCCGCATCGCGGTGCGGTCCGGTCGTGTTTTTGCGAAGCGCCGCATCGCCGGATGCGTTTCCCCGTTGCGTTTACCAGCTGTCCTCGAGCATGCGCGGCCGGCAGGCGAGATAACCGCCGATCGTCAGCACCACCAGGCACAGGGTCAGGAAACCGAACGGCAGCAGCCAGCCATGACTGCGTTCGTGCAGCCAGCCGAACAGCAGCGGTCCGATGCAGCTGATGCTGTAACCCAGCCCCTGCATGAAACCCGAGAGCGCGGCGGAGCCGGCCTGGGTGCGCGTGCGCAGGTTGATCAAGGTCAGCGACAAGGGGAAGGTGCTCGGGCCCAGGCCCAGCATCGCCACCCAGAGCAGGGTCAGCGACATCGGCGCCCACAGCAGTCCGGCGAAGCCGCCCAAGTACATGACCACGCAGGCCAGCACCACCGGGAACGGATTGGCGATGCGCACCGCCAGCGCCGGCAGCGCCAGCGCTGCGATCAGGCCCAGGGTCGAGAACAGCGCGACCATGCTGCCGCCCAGCGCCGGACTGCCGCCGGCTTCGACCAGCAGCTTGGGCAGCCAGGTGAACATCGAATAGGTGATCAGCGAGGTCATGCCGAACATCAGCGCCATGCCCCAGGCCACCGACGAGCGCCAGGGCCGGCCGCGCGGCGCGGGCGCGCTCAGTTCCGGCGCTTCGTCCGCGCCGGTGACGGCGTGGTCGTGCGCCTCGCTCAGCGCGCGCGCTTGCGCCGAGCGGCCGTAGCGTTCCATCCACAGCGTCGCGATCCACGGCAATGCCGCGGCCACCGCGACCAGCGACCACGATCCCAGCGACGTGCGCCAGCCCGCGGCCTGCGCCAGCGGCACCGCCGCCAGCGCCGGCAGGATCGTGCCCAACTGCAGCACGGTGATGTAGAGCGAACTCACCGCGCCGACGCGATCGGCGAAATAGCGCTTCACCAGCGGCGGCAGCACCACGTTGCCGATGCCCATGCCCGACAGCGCCACCGCCGAGGCGACCAGCAACTGCCAGGTGTCGCCGGCGAATGCGCGGGCGAGCAGGCCCAGCGCGGCCAGCGCCATCGCCGACAGTGCCGCGCGTTCCAGGCCGAGGCGGTGCGCGATCGCCGGCGTGAGTACGCCGAATGCCGCGAACGCCGCGGTCGGCACCATGCCGAACACGCCGGTCATGGTCGGACCGAAGCCGAAGTCGCGGCCGAGGCTGTCCAGCAGCGGCGTCAGCGAAGTCACCGCGGTGCGCAGGGTGAACGCGGACAGCACGATGCCGGCCAGGATCAGGCCGCGGCCCTGCCACAGCGAACGCGAGCGCTGAGCCGGGGCGACGTAGGCGGTCGCGCTCATCGCGCGCACCGGGCGGTGGGATGGGAGGTCGTGTTGCGGGCAGCGGGGTTCATTGCGGTGCAGCCATCGGGGTGCGCGGGCCGGCCGCGACGGTGCGGCGTCTGTGAATGCGGTGCTGCGGCGAGCGGCGGGGCTCACGCGGCGGTCGGCGGGCGCTACAGGGGGAGGGGCGACGCTGCGGTCGTGGCCGCAGCGTCGGAGGCGACAGTGTGCCCGACAAGATGAATGCGCGGCAGCCGCGCCAGGACAACGCATAGTTCCAGGCGCCGGCCACCGAAACGACACAAAGTGCAAAGCCGGGGCCTGCAACCCTGACTTCCGCCGCTGGACCGGCCGATCCGCGCTCAACTAGTATCGGCCGCACTTTGGTCACAGGCGTCCCGTCCATGAAACTGCTGGTTGCGTCCTTGCTGTCCCTGTCGGTGTCCGCGGCCCTGGCGGCCGAAGCCCCGAAGTTCGATCCCCAGCGTTTGTCCGACGAGGTCAAGACCTTGTCGTCGGACGAGTTCGAAGGTCGCGGTCCGGCCACCGCCGGCGAGACCAAGACCGTCGACTACGTGGTCGCGCAGATGAAGGCCGCGGGCCTGAAACCGGGCGGCGACCTCAAAGACGGCAAGCGCGCCTGGACCCAGGCGGTGCCGCTGACGCGTTCGCAGATCGAAGGCGTGCCGACCCTGTCGGTGGCGGTGGACGGCAAGTCGCAGGCATTGACCCAGGGCGGCGAGATCGCCGTGCGCGCCGCGCTCGACGGTTCCAAGTCGGTGTCGATCGCGAACGCGCCGCTGGTGTTCGCCGGTTACGGCATCAAGGCGCCGGAGCGCAACTGGGACGACTTCAAGGGCGTCGACCTCAAGGGCAAGATCGCGGTCGTGCTGATCAACGACCCCGACTTCGAGAGCGGGCAGGGCGACTTCGGCGGCAAGGCCATGACCTACTACGGCCGCTGGACCTACAAGTACGAAGAAGCCGCGCGCCAGGGTGCGCTCGGCCTGCTGATCGTGCACGAGACCGATCCGGCCTCCTACGGCTGGGCCACGGTCAAGAATTCCAACACCAACACCATGTTCGACGTGGTCCGCGACCGTCCGGGCGCGACCCACCCGACCATGGAAGGCTGGATCCAGCGCGATTTCGCCGTCGACCTGTTCAAGCGTTCCGGCCTGGATTTCGAAGCGCTCAAGCGCCAGGCGCAGACGCGCGACTTCAAGCCGGTCGAACTCAAGGGCGCGAGCTTGTCGGCGAACTACGCGGTCAAGAGCGAAGTCATCACCTCGCAGAACATCGTTGGCCGCGTCGACGGCGCCCAGCGCCCGGACGAGACCGTCATCTACAGCGCGCACTGGGACCACCTGGGCGTGGGCGCGCCGGATGCCAAGGGCGACAAGATCTATAACGGCGCGGTCGACAATGCGACCGGCACCGCTGCGCTGATCGAGATGGGCCGCGCTTTCGCCCATGGTCCCAAGCCGCAGCGTTCGGTGGTGTTCCTGGCGGTGACCGCCGAGGAAAAGGGCCTGCTGGGTTCGGAGTACTACTCGTCCAAGCCGCTGTACCCGCTGGCCAAGACCGTGGCGGTGATCAACACCGACGCGCTCGACCCGACCGGCCCCTCGCGCGACTTCACCACCTCCGGCAGCGCCAAGCAGGAATTGCTGGACGAGCTGATCGCGCTCGGCCAGCGCTGGAACCTCAGCTACGTCACCGATCCCAAGCCCGAGGCCGGCCACTTCTTCCGCTCCGATCACTTCCCGTTCGCCAAGCGCGGCGTGCCGGCGATCTCGTTCGGCTCCGGCGACGACAAGGTCGAGGGCGGCCGCGCCGCCGGCGAGGCCGCGCAGCAGGCCTACACCGCCGACCGCTACCACCAGCCGGCCGACCAGTGGGAAGCCAGCTGGACCTTCACCGGCATGGCCCGCGATCTGGAACTGCTGTACACGCTGGGCAACGGCCTGGCCAACTCCAAGCGCTGGCCGAACTGGAGCCAGGATTCGGAGTTCCGCGCCGCGCGCGACGCCACCGCTGGCGAACGCAAGTAAGGCCACGTCGCCGCTCTCTCCCACGACGGAGGGAGCGGCGATGCGTCTGCGCATACTCATATGAGCCACGACCTTCGACTCCGCAACTGCGTCGCCGGCGACGAAGCCGCGCTGGCGCTGGTGGGCCAGGCCACGTTCCTGGAAACCTTCGCCGGCATCCTCGGCGGCGCCGACATCGTCCAGCACTGCGCGAACGCGCATGCTGCGGCGGTGTACCGCGCCTGGCTCGACGATCCCGCCAGCGCGCTGTGGCTGGCCGAGGCCGCGCCCGGCGAAGCGCCGGTGGGCTACGCGGTGATCGCACCGGCGCAGTTGCCCTTGGCCGATATCGATCCCGGCGATCTCGAACTCAAGCGCATCTATCTGCTGAGCCGTTTCCACGGCGGCGGCTGGGGCAAGCGCCTGCTCGCCGCTGCGGTCGCGCACGCGCGCAGCGCCGGCGCGAAACGCCTGCTCCTGGGCGTGTACGAGGGCAATACCTCGGCGATCGGCTTCTACGAACGCTGCGGTTTCCGCGCCCTCGGCACCCGCCGCTTCAAGGTCGGCGGCCGCGACTACGACGACCGCATCCTGGGCCTGGCGCTGGATTGAACGGCGCCAGCGGGCCACCGCTGGAACGCAGCGGCCCACCCATGACCGCCTCGCGCGGTTGATCGGCAGGATGTCGCGCCGCATCTTGGACCGATCGAGGCCGCGTTCCGGCCGCATCCCCACGGTGTCCCCATGTCCCAGCCGATCAAGATCGATTTCGTTTCCGACGTTTCCTGCCCCTGGTGCGCGGTCGGGCTGAAGTCGTTGGAGCAGGCGATCGCGCGCGTGGGCGACGAGGTCGCGGTCGAACTGCACTTCCAGCCGTTCGAGCTCAACCCGCAGATGGGCCCGCAAGGCCAGGACATCGACGAGCACCTGATCGAGAAGTACGGCTCGACCCCGGCGCAGCTCGCGCAGAACCGCGAAGCCTTGCGTCAGCGCGGCGCCGCGCTGGGCTTCGAATTCAACCTGCGCAACCGCATCTACAACACCTTCGATGCCCACCGCCTGCTGCATTGGGCCGCGCTCGAGGGCGGCGACTACGAACGCGCGCTCAAGCATGCCCTGCTGCGTGCTTACTTCACCGAGGGCCGCGACGTGTCCGCACACGAGACCCTGGCCGAGGTCGCCGCAGCGGTCGGCCTGGACGCGACGCGTGCGCGCCAGATCCTGGCCTCGCAGGAATACGCCGACGAAGTGCGCGCGCAGGAACGCCACTATCAGAGCCAGGGCATCAGCGCGGTACCGTCGGTGATCATCAACGACCGCCATCTGATCCAGGGCGGCCAGCCGGTGGAACTGTTCGAGCGCGCCCTGCGCCAGATCGCCGGGCTGGAACCGTCGCAGGCCGCGGGCGCTTGATCGCCCGCGTACCGCTGCGCGAACAAGACGGCGCCGGCCGCTACTGACGAATCGTTCTGCGCTCATGCGTCGGCGTGCGCGACGGCGACCGTCGCCACGCGGTACGCTTGAGCCCGGCGTCCTCAACCCCAGCTTTCGTGATCGAATTCCAGCAGGCCAGCAAGTCGTACCGGATCGCTAGCAAGGACACGCCCGCGCTGCTTCCGCTCGACCTGCGCATCGAGGCCGGCGAAGTGTTCGGCATCATCGGCCATTCCGGCGCCGGCAAGTCCACGCTGCTGCGCTTGATCAACCGGCTCGAAAGCGCCAGCGGCGGCCGTATCCAGGTCGACGGCGAGGACGTGGGCGCACTGGACGCCGATGGTCTGCGCGGTTTGCGCCGGCGCGTCGGCATGATTTTCCAGCACTTCAACCTGCTGTCGTCGAAGACGGTCGCGGCCAACATCGCGTTCCCGCTCGAACTCGCCGGCGCCTCCAGCGCGGACGTCGCCAAGCGCGTCGACGAATTGTTGGCGCGGGTCGGCCTGAGCGAACAGGCGCACAAGTATCCGGCGCAGCTGTCGGGCGGACAGAAGCAGCGCGTCGGCATCGCACGCGCGCTCGCCACCGGCCCCAAGATCCTGCTCTGCGACGAGGCCACCAGCGCGCTGGACCCGCAGACCACCGCATCGGTGCTGCAACTGCTGTCGGGCATCAACCGCGAACTCGGCCTGACCATCGTCCTGATCACCCACGAGATGGAAGTGATCCGTCGCGTCTGCGACCGCGTCGCTGTGCTCGACGCCGGCGCGCTGGTCGAGAGCGGTCCTGTCAGCGAGGTCTTCCTGCATCCGCGCCATCCGACCACGCGCCGTTTCGTCGCCGAGGCCGAGCATGTCGACGAGGGCGAGCTGCACCGCGACCTGGCGCAGGTGCCCGGCCGCGTCCTGCGCCTGACCTTCCTCGGCGAGAAAACCTACGAGCCGCTGCTGGGCCGCGTCGCACGCGAGTCCGGCGTCGACTACAACATCCTGGCCGGCCGTATCGACCGGATCAAGGACACGCCCTACGGTCAGCTCACCGTGTCGCTGGTCGGCGGCGACGCCGAACTGGCCATGGCCGCGTTCGCGCGCGCCGGCGTGCACGTCGAGGAGCTGTGCCGATGAACTGGGCGGTCGTCGGGGCGTGGTTCCCGCACCTGGACGCGGCCAAGTGGGCCGAGATCGCCCAGGCCGGCGGCGACACCTTGCTGATGCTCGCCGGCGCCTTGCCGCTGACCTTGCTGATCGGCCTGCCGCTGGGCGTGCTGCTGTTCCTCACTGCGCCGCGCCAATTGCACGCGCGGCCCAAGCTCTACGGCGCGCTGTCCTTGCTGGTCAATCTGCTGCGCTCGGTGCCTTTCATCATCCTGATGATCGCGATGATTCCGCTGACGCTGGCGGCGATGGGCACGTCGCTGGGCGTGCGGGGCGCGATCCTGCCGCTGGTGGTCGGCGCCGCGCCCTTCTACGCGCGCCTGGTCGAAACCGCGCTGCGCGAGGTCGAGCGCGGCGTGATCGAGGCCAGCTTGGCGATGGGCGCGAACACCCGCCAGATCGTGCTGCGCGTGTTGTTGCCCGAAGCCTTGCCGGGCCTGATCGCCGGCGCCACCGTCACCACCATCGCCCTGATCGGCTACACCGCCATGGGCGGCGCGATCGGTTCCGGCGGCCTGGGCGATCTGGCCTATCGCGACGGCTACCTGCGCTCGCACGGCGATGTCGCCTTGGTCACGGTGATCTTGCTGTTGATTCTGGTCCAGGCGCTGCAAAGCGTCGGCGACCGCCTGGTCGCACGCTTCAGTCGCCGCTGAAGCCGCGGCACCTAATCCCCCTTCGGAATTCCCTCGATGAAGAAACTCGCCCTGTACTCGTTCGCGTTGGCCGCGCTCGCCGGCTGCTCCGGCAATCAGGCGCCCGCCGACACGCTGACCGTGGCCGCGACCGCAGTGCCGCATGCGGAGATCCTCGAGGTGGTCAAGCCGATCCTGGCCAAGCAGGGCGTGAAGCTGGAAGTGCGCGTGTTCAACGACTACGTGCAGCCCAACGATCAGGTCGCGCAGAAGCTGCTCGATGTGAACTACTTCCAGACCGAGCCCTATCTGGACGCGTACAACCGTACCCGCGGCACCCAGCTGACCACGGTGGTCGGGGTGCACATCGAACCCTTCGGCGCCTACTCGCGCCGCTACAAATCGCTGGACGCGCTGCCGGCCGGCGCCGACGTCGCCATCCCGAACGATCCCAGCAACAACAGCCGCGCCCTGATCCTGTTGCACAAGGCCGGGGTGATCAAACTGCGCGATCCCGCCGATCCGCTGGCGACCCTGCGCGACATCGTCGACAACCCGAAGAAGCTGGCCTTCCGCGAACTCGATTCGGCGATGCTGCCGCGCGTGCTCGACCAGGTCGACCTGGCCATGATCAACACCAACTACGCGCTCGACGCCGGCCTGGATCCGACCCGCGATGCGCTGACCATCGAAGACCGCAATTCGCCCTACGTCAATTTCCTGGTCGCGCGCCCGGACAACATCAACGATCCGCGGGTGAAGAAGCTCGCCGCCGCGCTGACCAGCCCGGTGGTCAAGGTGTTCATCCAGACCAAGTACCGCGGCGCCGTGCTGCCGGCGTTCTGAACGCTAGCGGCCGAGGATCTGCAGAATCTCCAGCGCCATCCGCCGCCGGCTGCCCGACAGCCGGCGGAAATGCGACAGCGCCTCGCTCTCGTGTTCGTCGCGCGCGTAGTCGTCGACGAGCACCGCCGGCGCCAGTTCGGCGCCTTCGCAGCGGCTCGGGCCGCGCCCGGTCGCCAGCCATTCGAAGCTCAGCACGGTTTCCTGGGCGATCTGGATCAGGTGCTCGACGCTGGGCGTGGTGCCGGCGGGGTGCTCCCATTGGGTGACCGCGCTGCGCTTGACGCCGATGCGGCGGGCGAGTTCGGCTTGCGACAACGCAGCCAGCGCTCTGGCTTTGCGGATCCTCAGCGACAACGCACTCACGCAGCACTCCTTCGGTCGACATCCTGGTCGCGCCGCCCGGTCCCTGGCCCGCCGCGGCTTACCGGCAAGCGATTCTTGCCCAATCTTGTCCGGTATCGCTTTCCTGGCGGTGGGCAGGCCATCACGGCTTACGGCTACAGCTAACGGCTAGTGCGGCTGTCCCAGGACAGCCGGCGCGCGCACTTCTCAGCCGGTGGGCGGATATGCGAAACAGGTCGGGCGCCGCGGACCTGGCTCCGCGGCGTTGCCGTCGATACCGCCGCCACGGTGTCGGGCACGGGGGACGGTCCGGATCCATCCTCGCCGCGCGCGTCGCGCCGGCCCAGCACGGAGCATCGGGATGTTCAGGATCTGCCTGTTCGGATCGCTGTCGATCGCCAGCGGCGGCGCGCCCTCCGAAGCCGTCGCCATCGCCGGCCGCTGCGCGAGTCTGCTCGCCTACCTGGCCCTGGGCCGCGGCCGCTACTTCAGCCGTTCCGAACTGCTCGCCAGCCTGTGGCCCGAGCGTTCGTCCTCGTCCACCGCCGGTTCGTTCAACACCGCCCTTTGGCGTCTGCGGCGTTTGGTCGAGAAACCGCCGCTGAAGCACGGTGACCTGATCGTCTGCGACCGGCGCGGCGCGATTGGGCTGAACGGGCCGGCGGCGGTGTGGCTGGACGTGGACGAGTTCGAGCGCCTGGTCACGCCCGGCCTGAGCCGCGCGCCCGAACGCCTCAGCGACGCCGACATCGACGGCCTGCGCCGCGGCGTGGCGATGTACACCTCCGACATCCTGCTCGACGTTACCGACGACTGGGCCCTGCGCGAACGCGAGAAACATCGTCGCAACTATCTGAACGCGCTGGGGCGGCTGGTGCAGTTGGCGACGATCCGGCGCGACTATGCCGAGGGCATCGTGCATGCGCAGGCGATTCTGGACAGCGACGCGCTGCGCGAGGACGTGCATCGCGATCTGATGCAGCTGCTCGTGCTCAGCGGCCAGCGCGCGCAGGCTCTGCGCCAGTTCGAGCATTGCCGCGAACTGCTGCGGCGCGAGCTTGCGATCCAACCGATGCGCGAGACCATGGCCCTGTACCAGAGCATCGCCCAGAGCGCGATCGGCAGCGAGGCGGCGTCGCCGCCGTGGCCGGCGCAGGGCGCCGTCGGCTACGCGGTCCAGCCGATGGTGCCGGTGCAGGTGCCCGCGTATGCGGCGATGATCGCCGACGAGGGCATGCGCGCTTATGGATTGATCAATGCGGCGCGGCGCAGTCTGGCCACGGCGGATGCGCAGCTGCAGTTGAGTCTGCAGTTTCTGGAGCGATGAGAGGGCGGGAGCTTGGCCGCAAGGGCGCCCGTTGAGGACTGGTTGAAGACCTGCCTGTACCGATCGCGACTTACGTCGCTCCTACAGTGGGAGCGACGCAGCCCGGACTGTGACCCGGTCGACTACGCGATATCTGCCCTGCTCCGTGTGGGAGCGACGTAAGTCGCGATCGCCATCCCATCGGCCGCGCAGCTATCGGATCACGCAGCCGCATTCGCCCCCCCCCTCTTCGCGGCGCTCATCACTGCGCCTACTACCGAAGCCGGCGGCGGCCCCATCCCTCTCACCCGCATCACCGCACATCACACGCACCGACGATCGCGTGATTTCCCCGTGATCCGCCGGTGATGCCGCGGTGACGGCGCCGGTGCAGCCTCGGCCGCAAGCGTTTCCGCAGGGGCACCGTCGCAATGGCACTGCTCGAGGACCGTACCGCCGTCTTCATCGTTCGCGTCTGGTGCGAGCGCGGCGAGGCCGAGGCCGCCGTCGCCGAATGGCGCGGTTCGGTCGAGCACGTCCAGTCCGGCCAGCGCGCGTTCTTCCGCCATCTCGAGTCGGTGGTCGAGTTCATGAAGCCGCACCTGGAAGGCATCGGCATCGACGCCCAACAACGGTTCTGGGAACGAATTTCTTCGGTCATCAACGACGTCGGCGGCACGCCGATCGAACTGGCGCTGGATGCTCGCGCGCCGGCGATCGAACGTCGCGACGTCGCGGCTTCTTCCATCAGTGAACGCAAGCGTCGCTAGGAGTCAGTCATGGCACTCATCCGAGCCAACCGCGAATCGATCGACGATCGCTTCAGCGTGCTGGGCTTCACGGTCCGCAGCGAAAACCCGCTGTTCGAGATCGGCCTGGCCACCGACCCGGACCTGCTCAAGGCCGAGAATCGCGCCCGGCGCACGGCCAGCAATTTCTACTCCAGCCGCGTGCTGGGCAGCGGCGCGCGCCGCGGCGACGCGGTGTACCTGGTGCCGCCGAGCGTGGTCGCGCGCTTCGTCGGCCAGCCGCGCCTGTATTTCGGCCTGGCGACCTACAACGAGGGCGATCGCAGCCGCCCGGTATCGGTGAAGATTCCCGACGCCGGCAACATGTACGTCAACCTCAGCGGCCTGACCGAACGCGGCCTGCGGCGCACGGCGCGCCTGGACACGGTGTCGAGTTACGGCGTCGCCGCCAACGGCGGCCTGGCCTGGGGCGGCGATGCGCTCGACACGGCCGCGGCGATCAAGACCAACGGCAACGGCCGCAGCAACGGCAACGGCGCCGCGCACGCGGCCGCGCCGGTGGAACCGGCGCCGTACAGCGACGGCTACTCCGACGATCTGTGGCAGCAGGGCCCCGCGACTGCGGCGCCCGTCGCGCCCGCGCCGGCCAGCAACGGCAACGGCGCCGCACCGATCGACGGGAGCGCCCCGATCGCCGCCGCGCCGGGCGATGCCGCGCCCGCGACCGCGCAGTCCTATGGACGCTACAGCCAGCGCTACGACGCTCCCACGCACCGCACCCCAACGCCGAATCCGCGTTCGCTGCTGGTGTCCTCGTACTATCAGCCGAGCAACTGGTTCGACGCCCTGACCAGCCAGATCGGGTTCTTCCTGAGCAGCGCGATGTGGTTCCTCGGCGTGACCGACACCACCGTGCCGCCGCACTCGGCGATCTGCCAGGTGCGCAGGCCCGACGGCAGCGAAGAAGGGGCGCTGCACGGCAGCGCGTTCTTCATCGGCCCCTGCCTGCTGCTGACCGCCGCGCATGTGGTCGACGGACAGAGCGAGCTGATCATCGTGCCGGGCAAGAACGGTGTCGGCGTGAGCACGGCCACCGAACCCTTCGGCCGCTTCCGCGTCGCCGCGGCCGACTGCCGCAAGCATCCGTCCTACAGCGCCGGCAACAGCGACTTCGACATGGCGGTGATCCGCGTGCCGGCCGCCAACGCGGTGCCGGCCGACCGCACCTTCGACCTGGTCGAGGAGTTGACCCAGTCGCGGCCCGAGGGCGTGGTGGTCTGCGGCTACTCCGCGCGCTGGTACGCCAACGACGCGATCGAGCAGTGGGTCAACGACAACATCGACCCAAACAAGCAGCACATGCACGGCGGTTACATCCGCAGCCTGCCCACCGACGAAACCTTCGACTACGACCTGCAGACCCTGGGCGGCGCCAGCGGCTCGCCGGTGTACTGGATCGAAGGCGGTACCTTCCCGCGCGCGCACATGGTCGGCGTGCACGTGGCCGCGCATTCGGCCACCACCAACCTGGGCTGCCGGATCACCGCGGCCAAGCGCCAGTGGATCGCCCAGGAGGCCGCGGGTTTCGGCATCTCGTTCTCGCTCGCCAGTCGCGCCGCGCCGCGTGCGCAGGCGTTGGGCAGCGGCAAGGTCCATGCGCGCGCGCAGGAGATCATCACCCCGTTCTACGACCCCGCCGATCCGTCCACCGCGCTGAGCTGCCAGGCCGACGCCTTCAGCCTGGCGCGCGAGGAGTGGTTCGCCGGCGTGCCGAACACCTCGCTGTATCCGCATTCGGCGATCTGCCAGTTGCTGATCACCGGTCCCGACGGATCCGGCTACCAGGGCACCGGCTTCTACATCGGCCACAACCGCATCCTGACCTGCGCCCATAACCTGCACGGCATGAGCAGCGTGCAGATCGTCCCCGGCCGCAACGGCGCGAGCGGGCGTCCCTATGGGCAATGCACCGTGCAGTCCTCGTCCTGGCGGATCGCGCCGCGCTATACCGGCGACGGCGACTGGAACAACGACCTGGCGGTGATCGATAACGTTCCGCTGGCCGCGCCCAATGGTCAGTACTTCGAGTTCCTGCAGGCGACGCCCTCGGACCGCTTGCCGATCGTGGTCTGCGGCTATTCCGCGGCCTCGCGCGCGGTGCCGGAGCTGGACACGATCATCGACGGCGACAAGCAGCACCTGCACGGCGGTTATGTGCGCGAGCAGCCCAATCCCGAGACCATCGACTATCCGATCCTGTCGCTGATGGGCGCCAGCGGTTCGCCGGTCTATACCTTGTCCGACCGCGGCGGCGAGCTCAAGGCGCTGATCTGCGCGGTCCATGTCAGCGGCGAACCGGCGGCGCAGGGGCTCAATCGCGGCTGCTTCATCACCCCCAGCAAGATCGACTGGATCGAAGGCCGCGCCACCACCTTCGCCCTGGGCATGCCCGGCAGCAGGCGCGCGCATACCCGCGCATTCGCGCTGGAGGACGACGAGCAGGACAACAAGGGCATCAGCGAGGCGATCCCGGACGAGACCGTGGCTGCCGAGCAGTCGTACCGGCAGGCGCGTGCGTTCGACGCGCCGACCGCCGAGTACCCGGGTGCCAGCCGTTTCGCCCCAGCCTACACCGGCAACTACCGCAGCATGCGCACCCAGCGCACGGTCGACCGCATCGTCATCCACATCACCGACGGCGGCTCGCGCATCAGCGGCACCATCGGCTGGTTCCAGAACCCCGACCAGCGCAACTCGCGCAACGAGCACATCACTGTCAGCGCCCACTACGTGATCGGCCGCGACGGCGAAGTCGTGCAGATGGTGCGCAACAACGACGTGGCCTGGCATGCCAGCAGCGCCAACACCCACGGCATCGGCATCGAGCACGTCGCCAACAAGCGCGGACTGGACCCGACCGAAGAGCAGTACCAGGCGTCGTCGGCGCTGGTCGCCTGGCTGTGCGCGCAATACGGCCTGCCGATCGATCGCGAGCACATCGTCGGCCACCAGGAAGCGTCGCCGCGCGACAACCACGATTGCCCGAGCCGACTGTGGAACTGGGACCATTACATGGATTGCGTGCGCGCCGCGGCCGCCGCGCCTGCGCCGACCACGCAGGGCTTGCGCGGGCGTGGGCGCGCGACCGCGCTCGCCCTGCCCGGCCGCGCCTACGCGACCGCGCAGGAAATCATCACCCCGTACTACGACCCCTCCAACCCGATGAGCGCGCTGACCTGTCAGGACGACGCCTTCAGCCTGGCGCGCGAGGAATGGTTCGTCGGCGTCGAGGATACCCACGCGTTCCCGCATTCGGCGATCTGCCAGTTGCTGATGACCGACAGCGCAGGCAACGGCTGGGGCGGTACCGGCTTCTACATCGGCCCCAACCGCATCCTCACCTGCGCCCACAACCTGCACAACAAGGTCAACGTGACCGTGGTGCCGGGCCAGAACGGTGCCGGGGTCAAGCCGTTCGGCGAATGCACCCTGCCCAGTTCGTCGTGGCGGATCGCGCCGCGCTACACCGGCACGGGCAACTGGGAGAACGATCTGGCGGTGATCGAGAACGTGCCGATCGCCGCGCCCAACGGGCAGTACTTCGAATTCCTCAACGCGACCCCGTCCGATCGCCTGCCGATCGTGGTCTGCGGTTACTCCGGCGCGTCCGACGCAGTGCCCGAGCTCACCGCGGCGATCGACGGCGACAAGCAGCACCTGCACGGCGGCTATGCGGCTTCGCAAAGCAACGGCGAGGTGATCGAGTACCCGATCCTGACCCTGCATGGCGCCAGCGGTTCGCCGGTCTACCATCTGGATCGCAGCAGCGGCCAGCTCAAGGCCCAGGTTTGCGCGGTCCACGTCACCGGCCAGCCGGCGGCGCAGGGACTCAATCGCGGCTGTTTCATCACCCCGACCAAGATTGACTGGATCGAAGGCCGCGCGACCACGTTCGCGCTCGGCGGCGGGCGTCCGGTGCGCGCGCTGTCCGGCGGCGGCGCCGACTGTCCGGTGGTGCTGGTTCCGCAGCCGAACAAGGACGCTTGCTGGGCCGCGTCGATGGCGATGCTGCTGTCGTGGCGGCACAACGCTTCGTACACGCCCGAGACCCTCGCCAACCAGGTCGGCGGCTCGCTCGCCAGTTCCTACGGCTGGGATTTGCTCAATGCCGTGCGCGACCGCTACGGCTTCGTCGTGATCCCGCATCCGTCCAACGCCAGCGTCTACAACACGCCCAGCCAATGGGCGCAGTGGCTGCGCGACTGCGGCGCCTTGTGGGTGGTGATCGTGGGCGCGCCGCATGCGGTGGTGATCGCCGGCATCCGCGGCAACCTCGAGGATCCGGCCTCGGTGCAGGTCAAGGTGCTCAATCCCTGGGACACCCGCGTCGCCTTCGACGCCGATCCGATCGACTTCCATCCGGCCAACAACGGCTACGAAGACTGGCTGCCGTTCGCCGACTTTGCCGCCGACTTCGGCAACATGGCCGAACCCGACTACGGCAACTGGCGCGTGCTGTACCTGCCGCCCGAGGCGCCGAGCCCCAGCGCGCAATCGCTGGGCTACGGCGGCGGTCTGCGGCTGGCGCGTCCGCCGTCGCCGGTGCGGGCGCTGGACAGCGGCAGCGATGCCAGCGCGTCGGGCGAAACCCGCGAGCCGATCGAGCCCAGCCGCGTCGCCGGCACGCGCATGAGCGTGCTGCGCGGCAGCGCCGGCGCCTGCCGCTGGGCCCTGGACCAGCTCGAAGGCCTGAAGTCGCCGGCGCTGTTGTCGCCGAGCGTGAGTTCGGCCGCGGCCTTGGAGGTGCGCATCGAGCTCGGCGAATGGCCGGCGATCGAAGGCCAGTCCTCGCCGCTGCCGATCACGGTCGATTTCCGCGCCTCGCAGGGTTCGGTCGGCGACGTCCGCGTCGTCGCCGGCCTGCCGGCCAATCTGGCCTACGGCGTGGAAGCGACCGCGCGCATCGAGGACGCCGCCGATGTCGGCAGCGTCGCGGCGCTGAAGCTGAGCATCGATTACCGGTTCAGTGGGCTCGCACAGGGCAGTCCGGCGGCGCGGATCGAATTGCGCCTGCTCGGCGACGGCCGCTACGAGCGCGAGAACCGCTGGGTGACGACGGCCTGAGGATCGCACCGTGTCCGAGCACAACGGCACTCGCGGCAGGATCTTTCCGCCCAGGAACGGGGCGCCGTCGCCCGCGCTCGCGCTGGCCGATGCGCCCGCCGCAAGCGGCGCCGCCGCGACGCCGGCGGCTGCGCCCAAGCCGCAGGCCACCGAGACCATCGCCCGCCGCGCCGGTGCGATGGTCAACGAGATCGACTTCCCGGGCTTCGTGGCCCAGCTCGTGCACGGCACTTTCGACGCCATCGTCGATGCCTCGATCCGGCAGATGGAGAGCTACTCCAGCCTGGTCGCGGCGGTGGCCAAGACCTTGGATCAGTTCACCGAAGAGAACGTCAGCCCCAATCAGGCGCGCGACTGGCTCGCCACCCGCTATCCCGGCGAAGTGCAGCTGCTGCTGCCCGACGGCGGCGAACGCAGCGAGCCGCAGCTGGCGCCGCGCGCCGAGGGCCTGATGCCGGCGTGGCTGAGCGAGTACGGCGTCGACGGCGAGGAACTGAGCACCGAAGTGCTGGAGCAGCGCGTGCTTCCGCAGGTCCGGCTCAAGGTCGGCGGCGAGCGCCAGCAACTGCTCGCGACCATGGTCATGCTCGGCATGAGCCGGGTCGTGGTGCGCGACGGCAGCATCACCAGCAAGGTGATGTTCCGCGCCGCGGCCCAGGATGCGGCCAAGGTCGGCTACGCGGTCGGCGCCGATCCGCAGTCGGTCAACAACTGGGGCGAGCGCGGCGCGATGAGCTACAGCGGCCAGAGCTCGACCATGGTGTCGACGGTCGCGGTCAACGCCCAGAACGAATCCAACGTCCGCGCCGACCTGTTCGGCGAGGTCAAGCTCAATTTCGTCAGCGAAACCCTGCCGCTGGAACGATTGGCCGATGCGGCCAAGATCGCCTTGGTGCAGCGGCACTCGCCGGCGATGCGTGCGGCCGTGCCGGCTGCGGCACCCGCCGCCGCACCGGCACCGACAACGGCACCGGAGGGAGGCGTGTGATGCTGCGCGAGCTCTCGCAATTGCTGGACGAACTGCATGACGGCCTGATCGCGACAGAAGCGCGCGGTCTGCCGGTGCAGGTGCAGCTGGCCAACGTCGAGATGACGCTGCCGCTGGAACTGCGCCCGATCCTGCGCGACGGCGGCTGCGTGCTGCTGGCCGATCTGCCGCGCAGCCGCGAGGTCAACCCCTGGAACGCGATGCCGTCGCGCCTGACCGTGAGCTGGAGTTGCGGCGGAGGCCAGACATGAGCGCGCAGATGCCGGCCCTGCTGCGCGACAGCGGCGTGCCCTTCGACCTGTTCATCCAGGCCCTGACCGAGCAGTTGGACAAGGCCCAGGCGGCGATGGCGATCAAGGCCCGCGTCGGCAAGATGCCGCTGACCTTCGCGGTCAAGGAAGTGTCGATGGACCTGCGCGCCTTCGTGCAGATGATCGACGACGACGTCTACCTGCGCCCGGCCGGTCCCGGCGAATCCGAAGCCAGCACGATCAAGCTCGCCCTGACCACGATCACCAAACCGATGATCGAAGAGAACGCGATCGACTTCAAAGCCGAGGACCCGAAGTTCAATCTGCGCGAGGCACTCGGCGATTCGATCAGCGAAGACGACCAGCGCCGGCTCGAGCGCATCGGCGTGCGCACCATCACCCAGCTCAACGAACTCAAGCAAAGCGCCGGCACCGACGTGATCTCGCGCCTGTCGCGGATGCCGGTCAACCGGCTGCAGCAGGCGCTGATGAGCGCCGCCGCGCCGCGCGTGACCCGGGTCGAGCGCGGCGACGAGCGCGATGCGCGCGCCACCCAGCGCGTGCACCTGAGCGCGCCGGCCCTGCGTGCCGGGCGCCTGCCGCTGGTGCGCGCCGCGGGCGAGGCGGTGCCGGTGGTCGAGAGCGACGACGGCCGCCTGGTGCTGGCGCCGCTGGCCAGCCAGCTCGGTTGCGATGCCGAACTCGATTTCGGCGGCGGCGAGGTCGCGCACGTGCGGCTGACCGAAGGCCATCTCGGTCGCTGGAGCGAAGACGCGAACGGAGGCCGGCCATGAACGCCGCCTGGTCGCCGCGGGTTCCCGGCCGGCTGCTGGTGACCCTGCGCCTGGGCGAAGTGCCCGAGCACGTGCCCGGCCTGCGCGCCTGCACCCAGTACGGCACTCCGATCGCCGAGCACATCGACGGCGGCGCGATCGACCGCCTGCTGCGCCATCACGCCGGCGCGTTCCGGGTCGCGCGCCTGCACAGCGCACGCACGCCGCGCAGCGAACGCGCGGTCGCGGGCGCGCGTCGCTTCGACGATGTCGAACAGATCAGCGGCGTCGCGCGCGTGCTGCGCATCGAACTGCGCGACCCCGCCGGCGCCGCGGCGCTGCTGCAGGCGCTGGCGGAACTGCCCACGGTCGAGCGCATCGGCGCCGATCATCTATGCCGCGCGCCCTTCGACGCGCCCGGCGAAGGCGGCGCGGCCGACACGCGCCGCGCCTGGGCGCGCGAACTGATCCGGCTGCCGCAGGCGCTGGCCTACGAACCCGGCGATCCGGCCACCGTGATCGGCCTGGCCGATACCGGCGTCGCGATCCAGCACGCGGAACTCTCGTCGCGGCTGCGCGCCGGCTTCGACAGCGTCGATCTGGATCCGGCCGCGGTCGGCGGACTGACCCTGGTCGGCGACTACCGCCGTCGCGGCGAACGTCCGCAGGACGAAGTCGGCCACGGTACCGGTTGCGCCGGCATCCTGGTCGCGCGCGGCCACGATATTCCGCCCGGCGGCGCCGGTGCCTGCGGCCTGACCCCGGTGCGCGTGCTCGGCGCGGCGGTGGGCGCGGACGAGCGCCGTTTCGGCGTCGGCGCGCTGGACAACATCGACGCGGGCATGAAGCGCCTGATCGACCTGGGCGTGAAAGTGATCAACATGAGCTTCGGCACGCCGGAGTCGGCGCTGGGCGCCGACGCGCCGAAGCCGCACGAAGAGATCGTGCGCTACGCCCTGGCGCGCGGCGTGATCCTGGTCGCGGCCAGCGGCAATTCCGGCCTCACCGAGAAGTACTACCCGGCGGCCCACGAAGGCGTGATCGCGGTCGGCGCGATCGACAGCCAGCGCCGTCCGTCCAGCTTCAGCACCCGCGGCGATCACGTCGCGGTCTGCGCGCCGGGCCGCGACATCCTCACCTGCGGCCTGGAGGGATACCAGACCGCCAGCGGCACCAGTTTCGCCTCGCCGTTCGTCGCCGCGATCTGCGGTCTGCTCGCCTCGCGCTCGCAGCGCCGGGCCTGGCCGCTGGACAGCGCCGAAACCCGCGAGGTTCTGATCGAGAGCGCGCGCCCGTTCGCCAGCGCCGGCGTCGAAGGCTGCGGCCATGGCGTGGTCGACGCGCTGGCCGCGCTGCAGGCCCTGGATGCGCGCATCGACCGCGCGATCCGCGAGGAAGGCGATGAGTCCACCGATGTTCCACCCGCGCTGGCCGCGGCCTGACCCACTCATCACACACGCACCACGCAACGCTGCCGAGGAGAGCCCCATGGCGAGCAAACGACACAACAGCAAGTCCCGCAAGCACGCGGGCGCCGCGGCGGACCAGCGTAACGCCGTGCGCCGCGCCCATCCCAGCCGACTCGACTTCGTCCAATCCGGCTCCAGCCATTCCGGCTCCACCCATTTTGTTACCAACGCGAGAGAACCGTCATGAAACGTATCCTGCTGGTTGACCTGGGCGAGCGCGAGCTGAAGAAGCGCCAGGAGCTGCGTGCCCGCCAGCAAGTGCTGGAGACCATCCAGAAGACCGCCGACACCAGCGGCGGACTGAGCAGCCGCCAGCTCGACGAGCTGGAGCGGATCAAGAAGCAGCTGGGCAGCGACGTGGTCATCGACCCGTTCTACCGGCTGGTCGCGGCGACCCATCAACAGGAAGCCTGGGACGACTTGGAGCGCAAGAAGAAATTCGTGCACAAGTACGGCCTGCTCGGCTCGCAGCGCATGACCGGCAGCCTGATCGAGCCGCTGGACAAGTACGAGCGCGAGATCGCCTCGATCTGCGGCTTGCTTCAGGTCGACGGCTACACCGATGCGGCGCGTCCGGACTTCGTTCAGCGGATCAGCACCGCGCAGGGCGAGTACCGCAAGAACCGCAGCCTGTTCGACGCGGCCTACGCCCAGCTCGGGCAGCGCTATTCGGTGGTGCTCAAGTCGCAGATCGACTCGGGCCTGATCGATCCGGACATCGTCGGCTGCATCGACCCCAACGAGGACCCGCGTACGCGTTGCGACGCGCTCGACGGTTCCGCCGCAAAGCGCAACGCGATCGCCGCGGCGCAGGCCGCGTTGGCCCGCTCGCGCGAGGCCGACCAGGCCGCCGCGAGCGCGCGCGAGAGCGCACGTGCGGCCGCCAAGACCGTCAAGGAGAAGCAGTCCGAACTGGAGGCGCTGAGCGACGAGAAGCCGAGCAAGGCCGAGCTGGCCGCAGCACGCCGCGCCGTGACCAGCGCCACCAAGGCCGCCGAGGCCGCGACCGCGCAGGCCCGCCGCGCCGCCGACGCCGCCGTCGCCGCGCGCAGCGCCGCCGAAGAGGCGCAGGAGGAGGCCACGGACACCGCCGTCGCCGAGGACATGCGCGATACCGGCAACGCCTTCGTGCCCGCCGCCAACGAAACCGTGTGCGCGCTCAGCGGCCGCAACGTCGCCGCGGTGGTGCGGCGCCTGGCCACCGACGGCGTCAGCGCGAACGATGCGTGGCTGGCCAGCCGCATCCAGAACGTCTACGACATGCAGACCGGCGTGGTCTCCGGCGCGCCTCCATCGGCCATGGAAATCATGCTGCCGGACCTGGAGGAAGCCACCGACGTCGAGATCATTCGCGAGAACCTGCATGCGGTGCAGGCGATCTACTTCGCCTACATGCTGGAAGAGATGCGCATGCCCCAGGTGATCGAGCGGATCGTCGAGCTGTTCCGCGCCGGGCTGCTGCCACTGGGCCGCGGCAAGGCCGGCGACTACCTGTTCAACTACTACAAGAAGGCCGGCGAGCGCATCACCGAAGGCGAGCGTCGCGACCTGTACATGCGCGTGTTCGGCGCCCCGGGCGGCGATCCCAACGCCAACCAGCCCAACCGCGACTTCAACGAGCTGTGGCTGCGCTTCGTCTCGGCGGTGTCTTCGTTCGGCCGCCAGCTCAGCGTCGACCGGCTCCTGCGCAGCAACATCCCGGTGGCCGTGTCGCAGGAGCAGGTGCGCAAGGCCGGGCGCGATCTTGGCGCCAATCTGTCGCTGAACGGCTACGGCATCGCCTATTTCGCCGCGACCGAACTGCAGCAGATGATCCTGGAATTCCGCGACCAGCTCAGCGATCCGGAAATCCGCGGCGCCTTCGGTGCGCGCGACATGTGGCAGGTGATCGACCAGGTCAACGCCAACTACCTGGGCGGCACCCGCAACACCCATCGTTATCGCACCCAGGCCCGCGCCGGCGCGGTGATCATCCGCTGGCTGGCCAACAACCACCAGCGCCTGAGCGGCCGCTTCGGCGAGGTGATCTCGCTGGCGGCGCTGACCAACCCGCAACTGCGCGGCAGCGACCAGCCGACGGTCGATCCCAACGACTGGGATCTGCTGCAGGCCTGCGAGCAGTGGCTGGCGGTGGGCGGCGTGCAGGACGAGAGCGTCGAGCACTATTCGCAGTCGACCGAGTCGCCGGTCATCACCAGCAAGCCGATCGAGATGCCCGCGTTCGCACGCGAGGCGATCGAATCGCTGACCGGCGGCCTCAACGGCTCCATGCCGTTGATGTGATCGCGACCCATGCCGCCTGAAGTCTCCACGGGAGCACCGCAATGAACCAGCCCTCGAGCCATCACGGCAAGCAGCCCATGGCGACGCACGTCAAGCGCTCGCTCGCCACCGCCGCGCGCGCCCTGGGCACGCGCGATCCCCTGCCGTACCTGGATTCGCTGATCGACCGCACCTTCCGCCTGCCCGACGACGACGTCTCCTACGCCCGCAATGCGCTCACGCCCGGCGCGGTGCCGTACGAGCCTTCGTTCTCGGAAACCGAGCCGGACATGCTGCGCTTCACCATCGAACCGCTGGGCCCCGGCGCGCCGCCGGTGGCCCGGCGCGACGAGGCCACGCGCGAGATGCGCCGGCTGGTGCAGCCTGTGTTCGGACGCGAGGCGCTGCGCTGGTTCGATTCGCGCAGCGAGGAATGGCGCGGCTTCGGCGGCCTGGGCTGGATGAACTATGGCGCCTGGTTCGGCAGCGCCTTCGACGAGGACGGCCTGTACGCAGCCAAGATCTACTACGAGCTGCTGCCGACCCAGATCGAAGCGCTGTCGCCGGGCCTGTCGATGCTCACCCGCCAGGTGATGGCGGAGATGCCGAGCCTGATGCCGATCTTCACCTCGATCGGCTGCAAGCGCGAATCCGGCAGTCAGCGCGTGACCTTCCTGCATCGCGGAAAACTCGCGGTATCGGCGCTGGGACCGATGATGAATCGGCTCGGCATCGGCCATCAGCTGCCCAGCCTGATGCGTATCGTCGGGGTCGCATTGGGCGGGCGCTTCGAGCTGCCCGACGGCGGCGTGCTGGTGGGCGTGCGCGAAACCGCGGACGGCGCCGAGCTCAAGCTGGAGATCCTGCTGGCGGCGATTCCCGATCTGCCGGCACGCTTCCTCGACCTGCTCAAGCTCGGCCTGGCCGAACGCCCGCGCCAGCTCGCCGCGCTGTCGCGCTGGCTGGAAGCCTTCGGCATGGAGGAGGCGCGCGAGCAGGGCCACTTCTCGGTGCTGAGCATCCGGGTCAATCCGAACTCGCCGGCGCGCATCAGCCTGTACGTGCGTCCAATCGAATTCGAAATGCGCGACAGCATCCAGGAAGCGCGTCAGCTGCAGTAGCGCGCACCGGCGCGGCGGTGGGGCGCGCGCCGTCGGGCGGGCGCGTCCCCGGGTGTTCTTCGGCGGGCGGGGCGACCCCGGTGCCGGACTTTGCAAAGACATAGAGACGGAGTCATAGCCATGTCAGCCGCGAGCGTCAGATCCGCGATCTTTCCGCCTACCGCGCGTCCCGCCGATTCCGGCTCGGCGCCGGTGGCCAGCCGCGAAACCCACGAATCCGCGCGCCTAGCCGTGCGCGAACTGCTGCAGAGCAGCCAGGCCTTCCACGAACTGGCGCCGGAGAAGCGCGAAGCGCTGGCCCAGGGCCTGGTGCGGATCGGCAGCTATCTGGCCGAGCCGGGGATCAAGCTCAAGCCCGAAGAACAAAGCCCGCAGGTGCGCGCCTTGGCCAACGAGGGTCTGTCGCGGGTCAGCCAGCGCGGCAGCAACACCGACCAGGAGGGAAAATTCACTGCGCAGAGCGCGCGCGAAGGCGCGGCCGTGGCCGGCGCCTTGCTGCGCGAGGTCAACTTTCCGGAATTCTGCGCCGGCCTCATCAACGGCGTGTTCCATTCGCTGGTGCAGAGCTCGATCGAGCAGATGGAGGCCTACGCCAAACTGGTCGCCGACGTTTCCAAGAGCCTCAACCAGTTCCGCGACGACAACACCACCCAGAACCAGGGCCGCGATCATCTGGTCGAGCAGTTCCCTGACATGTTCCAGTTGAGCATGGACACCGGCGGCTTCGGCGACATGGGCGGATTCGGCGACGAGAGCGCCGCCTCGTCCGGACCGCGCGTGACCCTGCGCGAAGGCGTCGACGAGCGCGCGGCGGTCGGGCGGCTCAACAGCTCGCTGCCGCTGGACAAGCCGATCGAACGCCTCGACGACGAACTGATCGAAGCGGTGCTGGTGCCGGCCGCGCGCACCCAGGTCGCGACCGGCCGCCAGCAACTGCTGGCGACCATGGTGATGCTGGGCATGAGCCGGATCGTGGTCACCGACGGCAAGATATCGGCCAAGGTCATGTACGACTTCCAGGCCCGCGACAACATGTCGTTCCGCAAGAGCGCGCAGCAGTTCGACTACGGCGACCAGTACGCGACCACCTCCAGCGGCGACTACGAGGGCAGCTCCGAGGGCGGCGAGCGCAGCAGTTCCTACAGCAAGGACGCCGGCTACCAAAGCAGCAACCGCGACGCCAGCTATTACTCCAAGGGCACCTACAAGACCACCGCGCAGCCGGTGCTGAAGATGGCGTCGGCCTCGCAGACCACGATCGACGCCAGCCTGCAGACCAAGGCCAGCCTGGCCGGCACGATGGAGGTCAACTTCAAGAGCGACTATCTGCCGCTGGAAAAGCTGGCCAATCCCGAATCGATCGCGGCGATCCAGATGAACGCTCAACCGGGCATGGTCAAGACCCTGGCCGGACGTCCGCCCGCGCAGGGCGGTCAGGCCGCGACGCCGGCGACCACACCGCCGGCAACGCGTTGAGGCGGCGGGCAATGGAGCGATGGCCATGAGCGACTCAGTGCGCAGCGCAGCCGCCCCGCCGTCGTGGCTGGACGACGACACCCTGTCGGCGGTGCGGCCGCAGGTGCGGCGCCTGCTCGAATCCTCGCCCGGCTTTCGCGAGCTGCCGGTGGCCGAGCAGCAGGAGCTGGCGCGCAACATGGTGCGCGTGGCTTCGTACATGACCAATCCCGACGGCCTCGCCAAGCAGGAGCTCACGCCGGGGCAGGGCATCCTGGCCAAGAGTCAGGGCAGCGAAGACGGCCTGACGCGTGCGCTCGCCGGCGAAGTCGATCAGGCCAAGGGCAAGGCGTCCGACAAGATCGGCACCTTCGCCGGCAGCGACTTCAAGGCCGGTTCGGTCGAACAAGGCGCCGACAATTTCAAGAAGTACATCGGCTCGGTGGATTTCCCGGCCTTCGTCGGCGGCCTGATCCAGAACGTGTTCCAGGCCATCGTCAACGCCTCGATCCAGCAGATGAACGCGTACGGCGAGCTGCTGAAATCGGTGGCGCAGACGGTCGACCAGTTCGCCGCCGACAACATCAGCCTCAACAATGCGCGCGATTGGCTGGTCGACCGCTTCCCCGGCGATCTGGGCATCGACACCAGCGACTCCGAGGGCGGCGGCCCGCGCCTGACCAACATCAACGAGGAAGACGACCAGGCGGCCTTGGCCCGGATCAACGCCGAACTGCAGATCGCCCAGCCGATCACCGACATTTCCGATGCCGACCAGGAGGCGCGGCTGACCCAGGCCGCGCGCCTGCAGATGGCGCGCAGCCGCCAGCAGCTGTTGTCGTCGATGGTGATCTTGGGCATCAACCGCATCGTCGTCACCGACGGCGCGATCAACGCCAAGGTCGTGTTCGACTTCCGCGCCAGCGACGAAGCCTCGCGTTCGGCCGGCGCCTCCCTGTACGACAGCCAGTCGAGCATGAACCGCAACCGCAGCGCGGCCGGCGTCCATTTCGGCTGGGGCGCGGCGGGCTCGGTCAACGAGAACGTGCAGCGCCACATGACCACGGTGTCGTCTTCGGTAAGCGAGGACTCCGAGTCCAAGCAGGACATGAAGGCCAAGCTCACCGGCGAGGTGCGGGTCAACTTCAAGTCGGACTACTTCCCGATGGAGAAGCTGGCCTCGCCGGCCATGATCGCGGCGATCCAGGGCAATTCGACGCCGGTCGATCCGAACTACGTGCCGGGCGCGCGCGGCGGTGCCGCCGCCGGCGGCGCGCAGGGCAGCGGCAATCGCTGACGGGGCACGCGCATGCGCCTGGCCCCGCCGCCGCCGGACATCCGCCTCGCCCCGCGCCACGAGCACGAGCCGTTGCTGCGCGCCCTGGCCTTGTCGCTGGCGGCGCTGGAGCGGCAGTCGGCGATGGCGCTGGCGCTGTCGGCCGATCCGCTCGACAGCGCGATCGACCTGCCGCCGGGCGCGCCCAATGCGATGGACCGCGCCCAGCTGCAGGCGGCCGCGCCGCTGTACTTCGCCGCCGAACTCGAAGCCGCCGGCCTGCTGCCGACCGCCGAGCTGATCGCCGGCCTGTTCGCCAGCGGTGCGATCACCCAGCCGCTGGGTCCGGGCGCGCAGCTCATCAACAGTTTCTGGCGCGCGCGTCGCGAACGCCTGGACGTCAACGAGCGTCAGGCGATCTTCGCCCGGGTGATCGAAACCCCGTACTTCGAACGCCTGATGGCGGCCTTGTGCGAAGCGATCGTGGCCCAGGCCGACGGCGGCGACCTGCGCGAGCGCGTGGCGCTGGAAACCGCGTGCGCCTCGCTGGGCGAGTTCCTGGCGCTGCGCGTGGACCCGATGGCGAACCTGGCGGCGCGCGACATCGTCGCCAACATCAACCTGGCCCTGGGCTTCCTGCGCGATCGCATGCTGCAGGCCGCGTTCGGGGTGAACTCGTTGTGGCAGCTGGTCGCGATAGCGGGTGCCACCCAGGGCCAGAGCGCGAGCCTGATCCAGCGCCGCGTCGATCAGGGGCGCGCCGGCCAGACCGTGCTGTTGTGGCTGGCCGAGCACTACGCCGATCCCGCACCGCAGATCGCGGCCGAGGACTACGAGCTGATCGGCGCCGCCCAGCGCTGGCTGTCGGGGCGCATCGCCGCGCCGGCATCGGGGTCGGCGCCGACCTTGTCGGCGGCGGCCTGAGATGAGCGTCGCCGCCGCCCGTGCCGCTGCGTCCGCGTCGGCTGCCGCGCCGCCGCCGCCGTGGATCCGCAGCGCGGTGCGCGATGTACTGGAGCAGTCGCCCAACTATCAGAGCCTGTCGCTGCAGGACCGGCAATCGCTGGCGCGCTCGATGGTGCGGGTGTCGGCGCTGGCGGCGGACCTGATCGCCGAAGAAGGCCAGGCCGATGCGGAGCTCGCGCAGCGCGCCTCGCCGCCGCTGGCGCGCGCGCAGGACCAGCCAGGCTTCGCCGCGGCCGCCGACCGCGTCGCCGACACCACCCGCAACGTGCTCAATGCGGTCTCGTTCCCGCGCTTCGTGACCGACCTGATCAACGGCGTGTTCAGGGCCATGCTCGATTCCAACTCGCAGCAGATGCAGATGTACGTGCAACTGCTCAACAGCGTGTCGGCCTCGGCCGAGGGTTTCGAGCGCAGCCAGTTCAGCATCATCCAGGTCCGGCAATGGGTGGCCGAACATTTCCCGCAGAACATCGAGTACGAGCAGCCCGAGGAGGGCGAGGAAGTCGATCCCGAAGAGGCCGCGGAGATCCGCCTGCGACTGCGCGGCGGCGCTTCGATGCCGAGCGCGGAGGAGATACGCGCGCAACTGGGCATGCAACCGGAAGAGTCGGTCGACGCCAGCAACCCCGAGCAGCTGGTGCCGCTGGCGCGGCGCTACATCGCGCGCCAGCGCCAGCAGATGCTCGCGACCATGGTCATGCTGGGCATGCAGCGCATCGTGATCGACAGCGGCCGCATCAACGCCTCGATGCGCTTCCACGTCGACACCCGCAGCGCGGCCAGCGAGGACCGCGGCAGCCAATTCAACATGAACAACCGGGTGCGCGCGTCCGGCAGCTTCGGGGTCGGCCCTTGGGGAGCCAGCGCCGAGATCGAGAACAACATCGGCTACGTCTCGACCCAGCGCTCGCAGAGTTCCGAGGAGATGAACACCGACCTCGAACTCAATTCCTCGGTCGAGCTGAATTTCCGCAGCGATTATCTGCCGCTGAATCAGATGGCGGCGCAGGCGCAGGCCGACCGCATCCGCAATACCTCGATCAACCCGGCCGCCGAGCCCGATCCCAACGTCGCCCGCAATGCGCGCCTGGCCTCGCAGCAGGCGGGCGATCGCGAGCGGCGCACGGCCATGGACACCGCCATCGCCGATGCCGCGCGTCCGCCGCCGCGGCCGGCTACGCCGCCCGCGCCCGCAACCGCTCCAGCAACGGCACCCGCGACCGCACCGGCAACTGCGGCGCGGCCTGCGACCGCACCAGCCACTGCGCCCGCTACGGCGCCGGCCACTGCACCCGCCACGGCACCCGCGACTGCGCCGGCTACCGCACCAGCGACCGCAGCTCGCCCCGCGACTGCACCTGCCACGGCGCCCGCAACGGCACCTGCAACGGCACCTGCAACAGCACCCGCGACGGCACCCGCGACGGCACCCGCAACAGCTCCTGCATCGCCTCCGCATTAGCGTCGCCGCGTCCGACTGCATCGCGCTCAAGCGAAAAACGCCGCCTATCGCAGGCGGCGTCGCCAGCAGGCAGCAGGCCGCCCCAGTCGCCGTCTATAGACGAACCTGGGCATCTCCCAGTGGTAGCGGATCGTTATCACCCGCACCGCCAAGCCGATCGCAGCAGCATCGGCACGCTCCCCCACAGCCGCGCGCCGGCTCGCGGCCTGTCGCATGCGGCCGTGCCATACCCTCACGGTCATGGTCTCGCCATCGCTGGCCCGTTGCGACCTGAGCCGCCGCGCAGGGACATGACGCCCGCGCTCGCGATGAGGGAGAATGACGCCACGGGCCGCCGTCGCGTCCCGCGCCTTCGGAACGCCCCGCATGAAAATCCTGGTCACCGGCAGCGCCGGCCACCTCGGCGAAGCGCTGATGCGCCGCCTGCGCCACGACGGTCACGAAGCCCTCGGACTGGACGTGATCGCTTCCGCCTACACCGACGCGGTCGGCTCCGTGGTCGACCGCGGCCTGGTCGCGCGCTGTATGCGCGGGGTCGACGCGGTCCTGCATACCGCGACCCTGCACAAGCCGCACGTGGCTACCCACAGCCGCCAGGATTTCGTCGACACCAATATCTCCGGCACCCTCAACCTGCTTGAGGAAGCGGTGTCCGCCGGCGTCGGCGCGTTCGTCTTCACCAGCACCACCAGCGCTTTCGGCCGCGCCCTGACCCCGCCGCCGGGCGCGCCCGCGGCCTGGGTGACCGAGGATGTGGTGCCGGTGCCGCGCAATATCTACGGCGTGACCAAGATCGCGGCCGAGAGCGTGTGCGAGCTGTTCCAGCACAAGCAGGGCCTACCGGTGCTGGTGCTGCGCACCTCGCGCTTCTTCCCGGAAGAGGACGACCTCAAGTCGGCGCGCGACGCGTTCGAGGACGCCAACATCAAAGCCAACGAACTGCTGTACCGGCGCGTCGACATCGAGGACGTGGTCGATGCCCATCTGCTCGCGATCGAACGCGCGCCGGCGATCGGCTTCGGCCGTTACATCATCAGCGCGACCACGCCGTTCACCCGCGACGACCTGCAGCAGCTGCGCGAGGACGCACCGGCGGTGGTCGCGCGTTATGCGCCAAGCTACGAGGCCGAGTATGCGCGCCGCGGCTGGCGCATGTTTCCGGGCATCGAGCGCGTCTACGTCAACGAGCGCGCGCGCACCGAGCTGGGCTGGCGCCCGCGCTACGACTTCGCCTACGCACTGCAGCGCCTGCGTGCGGGCGAGGACGTGCGCAGCGATCTGGCCCGCGCGATCGGCCGCAAGGGTTATCACGCTGAAACGTTCGCCGAAGGGCCCTATCCGGTCGATTGAGCGCCGATCGGCACCGTTCAGTCGGACAACGGCGCTGGCGGGTGGAGGTGGCGGTACAGGGCGTAGAAAATGCCGGTGATACCGGTCAGTGCGGCGGGCAGGTACAGGGCGTCGTAGCCGAAGCCGCGGAACGAGAGCGCGCCGATCAAGCCGCCGGCGAAGAAGCCCGCGACGATCAGGGCGCTCAGCGACAAGCGTTGCCGCGACAACGGCCGCCGTCGCAGGGCATGCCCCAGGCCGATGCCCAGGTCGGTGATCATGCCGCTGAGGTGTGTGGTACGGACCACCGAACCGCTGTAGGTGCTCGCCATCGCGTTCTGCAGACCGCAGGCGACCGCGGCGAGCAGAGCGCCGAGGATCTGTTCGCGATGGAACAGGGGCACCGCCGCGAACAGCAAGGCCGATTCGATCGCCAACGCAACGCCGTAGCGACGTCCCAGACGCAGGGTGCTGTCCTGCACGATCATGCCGCTCAGCGCGGCACCGGCGAAGAAGGCCAGGATCATGCCCGACAGATGCGCCGCCGCGCGCAGGTCGGCGCCGGCCAGTGCCGCGGCGAGCAGGGAGGTGGTGCCGGTGAGGTGGGTGATTGCCTGGTGTTCGAACCCCAGGAAGCCGATCACGTTGACCATGCCGGCGACGCAGGCCAGCGAACTGGCGCCCAGCCAGACCCAGCGCGGCAGATGCTGTAGACCCACTCAAGCCTCCTGGGTGTGGGTGAGGTCCGCTGGCCGCACGCACGCCTCGCTCATGGTTCGGTCGGCAGGCTGTAGTCGAAGTCGTAGTAGTGCATGCCGTCGGCGATCTCGATCGCCATGGTGCCGCTCAGGCCGGTCAGCTCGTCGCTGCCGGAATCGGGCACGACCTGCAGGACCAGATTGGGCGTGCCGCGATCCATGACGGCGCTGTGCTGCAGCACGAAACTGCCGCGGCGGCCGCCCAGCGTGCCTTCGACGCGCTCCATCGCGACATAGCCAGCCGAGCCGGCGACCACGCTGCGGAAGGCCAGCATCTGGCCCTGGCTGCCGCCCTCGAGTTCGCCGTGGTAGTGCTTGTCCAGCCACATGCGGCCGATGTACTGACCGGCGGCGGCATCGTCGGCGGGTTGCGGAATCATCTTGACGTCGAAGACACCGCGGATACGCGTGCTCATGGCCTGTCCTTGCATGTGCGCGTGGTCCGCGCGAAGCATCCGATGCTCGCTCCGGCCGTGGCAGGCGTCAATCGCCGCCGTCGACCACCGGCCATGCATCGGTCGCGAACCGACGGACGGCCGCGCATTGCGTGCCGTGCCACCCGATCGCCGGCAACGGTCTGATCCCGGCATTCAACGTGCCTTGCACACTTGTTGCTGATACAGCTCGACGACACGGCACATAAAAGATGCATTTCGACGGAGTTTCCGGCCCAAACGGCCAGGTTAAAGGCAGATTGCAACAAACCGCCACTACCATCGCCGGCGTGAACGCGGCCAACCGCGGACGCATCGCACACTGGCGCCCAGCGGCGCATCGCGTTGTGACGCCGGCCGCAGTTGCGTGGCCGCAAGGCGACGATGATCCGCTGCATTGTTGCCGGGCCCCCGAAGACGGCGCAGTCCGTCGGGGGGCGCGAACACGCATCGCAGGCGCTGGGGACGCTTGCGGGCGATTGCACCGGCGGCTCGCAAGGGCCGCGCCGTCGGTGAACTGCAATTCGTCACGCCGGCGCGCAGCGTCCGGCGGCGATCGGAACCGCGTACGCGGCCGGGCCTGTGCCCGCCGCGCGCCTCGCCCTGATGACAGCGATCCGGTGCGACCCGCGCGCATCCCCTTGCAACCAATCAGGAAGATTCCAGTGAACAAGACGCACAAACAACGGCCGGGCCGCGGCGCGGCCGCGACGCTCGCGCTGGCCGCA
Organism: Lysobacter sp. Root667; assembly: GCF_001427715.1. Lineage (NCBI taxonomy): Bacteria > Pseudomonadati > Pseudomonadota > Gammaproteobacteria > Lysobacterales > Lysobacteraceae > Lysobacter > Lysobacter sp. Root667. Next base: position 294,585 of record NZ_LMHF01000010.1, on the reverse strand, counting down.
GCGTTCGCGATCGCCCCCAGCGCCGGCGCCGCGCAGCGCACCCTGCAATTGGCGGAAGACGGTACGGTCACCGAGCGCATCGCGCCCGCGCGCGCCGCCTCGATGCTGGCCGCGCCGAGCAACCGCGTATGCCGGCCGGGCGCCAAATGGATACGCCTGGGCTTCAAGTCGCTGGAACTCAAGCCTTACGACTCCCTGGTCATCCGCAGCTCCGGCGGCGATGTCTACAGCTTCGAAGGCAATCACTGGAACGGCCGCGCCTTCCACGCCCGCGCGCTGCGCGGCGATTGCGTCGACATCCAGCCCTACTTCGGCAACCCCGACAGCGGCTACGAGGTGGAAAGCTACGACTACGGCCTGAGCGCGCTGGAAGCGACCCCGGTCGTGGTGGCCGGCGCCGGCGACATCTGCGACTCCAGCGGCAACGCCTGCGCGGGGACCTCCGACCTGATCGTGGCGATCGCCCCGGTCGCGGTGTTCACCGCCGGCGACAATGCTTACAGCAGCGGCACGCTCAGCGAGTACAACAACCGCTACGCGCCGACCTGGGGCCGCTTCAAGGAGTTGACCAGCCCGACGCCGGGCAACCACGAGTACAACACCACCGGCGCCAGCGGCTACTTCGACTATTTCAACGGCGTCGGCGCCCAGACCGGTCCGGCCGGCGACCGCAGCAAGGGCTATTACAGCTGGGACGTGGGCGAGTGGCATTTCATCGCCCTCAACACCATGTCCGGCGGCACCGTCGCCAGCGCTCAGGTGACCTGGCTGCAGAACGACCTGGCAGCGAACACCAAACCCTGCACCGCGGCCTACTTCCATCACCCGCTGGTGAGCCGCGGCAACTACACCGGCTATAGCCAAGTGAAGCCGTTCTGGGATGCGCTGTACGCGGCCAAGGCCGACCTGGTGCTGGTCGGTCACGACCACAACTACCAGCGCTACGGCAAGATGAATCCGAACCAGGCCGCGGCTAGCGACGGCATCCGTCAGGTCCTCATCGGCACCGGCGGCCGCGCCTTCTACGGCCTCAACGGCAGCCATCCGATGCTGGAAGCCAGCAATGCCAGCACCCACGGCGTGCTCAAGCTGACCCTGAGCGCGACCGGCTACACCGGCGAGTTCGTGCCCAAGGCCGGCAGCAGCTACACCGACAGTTTCAGCGGCACCTGCAACAAGGGCGCACCGCCGGCCAACAACATGACCCTGGACGCGGTGCGCGACGTGACCGTGAAGTCGAACGGCACCCGCGACAATGGCGCCATCCTGTACGCCGACGGCGACGATGCCGGCCTGCAATTGCGCGGGCTGATGGGCTGGAACCTGAGCGCCGCGGCCGGCCTGGACATCACCTCGGCCACGGTCTCGCTCAACGTCAGCAACCTGTCCACCGGCGCCTACGACCTGTACCAGGTCACCGCTGCGTGGACCGAGGCCGATGCCACGTATGCCGGCGCGACCCTGGGCACCAAGCTGGGCGCGGTCACGCCCAGCGGCACCGGCGTGCGCACCATCGCGCTCAACGCGGCTGGCGTGCAATTGGTCGAAGACTGGGCATCGGGCGCGGTCGCCAACCACGGCGTCGTCCTGGTCAACACCTCCGGCGTCATCGACGGCGTCGACTGGAGCTCGCGCGAAGGCGCCTCGGCTCCCAAGCTGACCCTGAGCTACAACGGCAGCGGCGCCAACGCGGCGCCGGTCGCGAACTTCAGCGCGGCGGTCAGCGGCTTGAGTGCAAACTTCACGGATAGTTCCACCGACAGCGACGGCACGATCGTCTCGCGCGCCTGGAGCTTCGGCGACGGCACCACCTCCACCGCGACCAACCCGAGCAAGACTTACGCGACCGCCGGCAACTACACGGTGAGCCTGACCGTGACCGACAACGGCGGTGCGACCCATACCAAGACCGCCACGGTCACGGTGACCGCCGGCGGCGCGCAGACCTACAGCAACACCGCCGACTACACCGTCAGCGACAACGCCACGGTCGACAGCCCGATCACGGTCTCCGGCCGCAGCGGCAATGCCCCGAGCAAAGGTGGACCTGGTGGCTCCGGACGGTTCGCTCTACAACATCCACAACCGCAGCGGCGGCAGCGCCGACAACGTCAACAAGACGGTCACGCTGAACCTTTCGAGCGAAGCCTTGAACGGCACCTGGAAGCTGCGCGTCAACGACAACGCCAACGGCGATGTCGGCTATATCGACAGTTGGAGCGTGACTTTCTGAGCGCGCGCGACAAGGCGAACGCTCCGGCGGTGCCGGGGCGTCCGCGGTCTCAGAGCGAGCGGCTGATGGTGAAGCTGCCGAAGACCGGGGTCTGCTTCTGGCCCTCGAATTCGCGGGTGCGGTGGTAACGCGCCAGGGCGAACTTCCAGCGTCCGTACATGAAGGCCATGCCATAGCCGGCGTCGGCGACGAAGGGCCGTTTGTCGACGCTGTGGCTGTCGCGGAAGCTGTTCCCGTCCAGGGTGATGTCGTACAGCACCCAGCGTGCGTCCACGGTCAGGAACAGGTGCGCACCGAACTGGTTGGGGCCGCGGGTCCTGCGCGTCGGCGCGGTGTTCTCGCCGGCCGGACGCAGCGGCGTGCTGCCGAAATCGTCGGGCAGGTGGCGGCCGAAGCGCCATTCGGCACCGAGGTTGGCGTAGGTCGCCAGGTTGCCGACGCTGCCGCCGTAGTGGCCGATCGCGTCCCAGCCCCAGGGGCCGTTCTCTTCGTCGCCGGCCGAATAGCGGCGCATGCGCTCGTGGACCAGGCGCACCACCGGCTCGTCGTGGAGCTGGTTGTCCCAACCCTGGAAGGTCTCGTCGCCGAGCAGCTTGTGGACTTCGTTCTGCACCTGCTTACCGTAGGCCGAAGGCCCGACGATGCCGAACTGCAGCTGGGTGGTGCGCAGCCGGTCGCCGTTGCGCGCGTTGTAGCCCAGGCTGGCGAGCAGCGCGCCGGCGTAGGGGCGGTCGTCCTCGATCAGGTCGCGGCGGCTGTAGTCGGTCGGGGTGAAGATGCCCTGGGCGAAGCTCACCACCATGTTCTGTTGCTCGAAGCCTTCCGGCGTGAGCGCGCTGACGTGGCGATTGATCCAGCGCGCCAGGCGCGGCAGGCAGGGATCGTCGGTGTAGTCGACCAGGTTGGGCGAGACCAGGGTCAGCTGCACGCCGTTGCTGTAACCCTGGTCCTGACCGCCGAACAGGTCGTTGTCGACGCGGAAGTTGACGGTGGGCGGGAGCTTGGTATGGCCGGTGACGCAGGTTTCGCGATCGGCGGCGTGGGCGCAGGCGGCGCTCAGCAGAAGGAACAGCAACAGGGCAGTGCGGCGCATGGGCGGGGACTGAAAGCGTGAGCTGATGGGCGTGCGGATGTCGCGAGCCGCGCAGTGCGGCTGCGTTCGCGACCCGTCGGCTCCGGATGGGGGCGTCCCCGCTGCAAAGGAAGCGCAGGAATGCGACGCAGCGTCCCACCGGTGTGTTCCGTTGCGGGCGCGCGGCCCTTATGCTCGAAAATCGGTACTCGGCATCGACGAGATGCAGGAAGATGCATCGGACGAGCTTGACCGCGCCGGGACTTCGTCGTCGAGGTTCGCAGGATCAAAGTCCGCGATGCTGAGGCCAGCATGTCAAAGCCCGCATGTCGAAGCATGCACGTCGAAGCACGCACGTCGAAGGCCGCGACCCCCATTTCTCCCACGCCGGAGCCTGCACATGATCGATCTGTATTTCTGGCCCACGCCCAACGGCCTCAAGCTCAAGCTATTCATGGAGGAGTCCGGGCTGGCGCACCGGATCGTGCCGATCAACATCGGCAAGGGTGAGCAGTTCGAGGCCGAATTCCTGAAGATCTCGCCCAACAACAAGATTCCGGCCCTGGTCGATCACGACCCGCCCGGCGGCGGGGCGCCGCTGTCGCTGTTCGAATCCGGCGCGATGCTGCAGTACCTGGCCGAAAAGACCGGGCGCTTCCTGCCCGCCGATCCGCGCGGCCGCGCCGAGACTCTGCAGTGGTTGTACTGGCAGGTCGGCGGCCTGGGGCCGATGGCGGGGCAGATCGGCCACTTCAATATCTACGCGCCGGAGAAGGTGCCGTACGCGATCGACCGCTACACCCGCGAGACCCATCGCCTGTACGGCGTGCTCGACCGGCAACTGGCCGGGCGCGCGTTCATCGCCGGCGAGTACTCGATCGTCGACATGGCCTGCTACCCCTGGATCGTGCCGCATGCCTCGCACGGGCAGTCGCTGCAGGACTTCGCCGAACTGCGGCGTTGGTTCGAGGCGATGCGCGAGCGTCCGGCCGTGCAGCGCACCTATGCCGAGACGCCCCAGTCCTACGCGCCGAACACCCAGGTCAGCGACGAGGAGCGCCGGATCCTGTTCGGCCAGGGCGCGCCGTCGCGTTGAATCGCGGCCTTCAGCGCACCAGCACGACGTCGTCGCGCAGGTTGCTCGGGCGATAGGCCGAACACAGGCGCAGGCGCTGGTACACGCTCTCGTGCACCAGCGCGCCCGGGCGCAGGATGCGCGCACGCGCGCGATGCGGGCGCCAGTGCCGCTCCCAGCGCCCGTCGGCGCTCTGCGACCAGCGCGGTATCGGCAAGCGTTCGGACAGCTGCCACAGCCAGTGATGGATCTCGTCGTGACGCGGCGCCAGCGCGAACCGCTGCATCGCTTCGTCGTCGCTCAGGTCGGGCAGGCCGGCCTCGGCGCGTGCCTGGGCATCGGTCAGCAGGCCCGCGGCCTCGGCCTCGCGCAACATCCAGGCCAGCGGAATCCGCGCCAGCTCGATGTCGCGACCGCCGGTGGGGTAGCCGCCGCCGACATCGCCGTGACCGCCCGCGAACCAGACTTCGCGCACGTCCTGCTGCGGCGACGGCTTCGGCGTCCACAGGTTCTGGACGAAATTGCCGCGGTGCTCGTCCAGCGCGACCGCATGGCGCACCGTGGCGACGATGGGGTTGGACGCGGTATGGCTGTAGACCCGCGGCAGCCACGGCAGGCCGACCGAGCTGACCGTGTCCCACAAGCCGAGGAAGTGCACCGGCACGCGTCGCGAGTAGCTCTTGCGGAAACTGCGGATGCGCCGGAAGTAATCGCGCAGGGCCTGCTGGCGCCGCGGCGAGGCCGCATCGGCCTGCGGCGGGAATGCGGGCAGGCTTTCGTAGGCCTGCCACGCGAATGCGACCATCTCGCGCATGCCCGGATGCAGCAGTCCCACGGTAGCGAGCATGCCGGCCAGCACCCGCACCGAATAGGCGCCTCGGCTGAAGCCGAACAGGTAGAGGCGGTCGCCTTCGCGATAGACGTCGGACAGGAATTGGTAGGCCGCGCTGACGTGGCGCTGCAGCATCCAGCCGCTGCCGGAATCCAGGCCCATCAACGCGCGCCGACGCAGCGGCCCGAGCACGCCGATCGGTTCCAGCGTACCCACGCCGGGCTGATAGTAGGTCAGCTGCGCGGACGATTTCTCGATCAGCCGGTACAGCCGCTGCACATGGGTGCGGGCGTCGGCGGGGGAGTTGTTGGTGCCGTCCAGGCAGACGACGATATTGCGCGGTGCGGTCATGAACTGCCTCGCGTGGGCCGCTCATTATGGCGCGCGCCCATCGCACAGACTGCGACGGGGTGCCGCCCCGCGCTCAGCGCTGACGCCGCAGCTCGGCCAGGCGCTGGCGCACGCCGGCGATCAAGGCGTCCAGGGATTCGTAACGCGGCACGCCGTAGCTGTCGGCGGTGATGTCGACATTGCCCTTGCGCCAATAGCCTTGCGGGCAGGCCAGCAGGACCTTGCCGGAGGGCGCGTGCAGGCCCAGTTCGAGCAGGGTGATGGGGCTTTGCGAGGACGGCGCGAAGTACATCAGGATCACGTCGGCGCGGTTGAGCGCGGACAGTTCCCATTCGACCTGTTTGCGGAACTCCGGCTCGGCGGCCGAGGGCTTCCAGGCCGGATTCCAGTCGTCGCGGCGCGGATTGAGCAATACCACGCCCTCGTCGGCCAGTGCCCGTTCGACCCGCGCCTGCCAGTTCTCCGAACCGCCCATGTCTATGCTGCCGGCCAGGAACACCTTGATCCGCTCGTCGTCGGGCAGGGCCTGCGGGGATTTGATCGTGACCGACGCGGTCGTGACGGGTTCGGCTGCGACGGGTTCGGCCGCGGCAGGTTCGGCTGCGGCAGCAGGCAGCGTTGACAACAGCAGCAGCGGCCAGAGCAATAGGGCTTTCATCGCGACCTCGGGCGAAACGGCGGGACGCACCTTTCGGCGCGCCCGCAGTCTAGCCCAGGGCCAGCTCTATTCCAGTACGCCGGTCAGCGCAGGCTTCCAGCATTTTTTGGCGATCGCCTCGAAGCCGCTGGCCACCGGATGGATCTCGTTTTCCCATTGCGAGACGGTCTTGAGCGTGTCGCGCGAATCGACCAGACGCATGTTGGCGTTCTGCGACACGAACGCACGCAGCGCGCGCGCGAACTGATCGACCAGCCAGGTCGTGAGCACGCGCTGGCGCTTGGGATCGGTCAGGCCGACGTTGTCCAGGAACGGCTTGACCCACGGCCCCATCGTGAACGGGCCGAGCTTGAACGCCTTGCCGCTGGGGAAGATGTAGTCGTAGGTGTGGACGTAGATGATGGTGTCGCGCGACAGGAGGTCGCGGATCTGCACCACTTCCTTCATGTCCTTGATCGCATAACGCAGCGCGTGTTCGAAGGTCTCCAGACGGATGTGGTCGAACACCTCCGGCGGAATCTCGCCCCAGGGCCCGGCGCCCGTGGACTGCGGTTGCGCGGCGGTCTTGACGAACTCGCGCAGCTCCTCGCCGACGATGTCGTTGCCGCCGTTGGACAGCAGGATCGCGTCGAAGCCGAAGGTGCCGATCTCGCGCTGGATCCGCGGCAGCGCCGCCTTCCACATCGCGCTGTCGCGACCGGCCACGCCTTCGCGCAGGAACAGCGTCTTCTTGAACAGGCGCGCGATCTGCTTGTTTAGGTCGGTCGGATGCGGCACGTACTGAAACCAGGAGTCGCCGAAACACAATGCGCGCTTGGCGTCGGGATGCTTTTCTATCGCCGCCGGATACTTGCTCAGGACCAGATTGTTGTTGCCGATGTTCATGCTGCACTCCTTGTGCGGGTGGTTCCTTCATGCTCCAACGCCGGCCGCGGGGGCGGCCGGACAGCGCCCGCGGCCCGTTTAGCCGGCCAGATCGCCGGCCAAGGCGCCGACCGTACGCAGCGCGGTTTCGACCGGCTCGCCCCAGGGCTGGCCGCAGCTCAGGCGCAGGTGATGGCCATAGTCGCCGCGATTGGAGAACAGATGACCGGGCAGGATGCCGATGCCGCGCGCCATTGCGGCCTCGAACACGGCCTGGCCCTCGATCTGCGGCGGCAGTTCGATCCACAGCGCCATGCCGCCGGCCGGCGCGCTCACGCAGGTGCCTTGCGGCCAATGCAGCGCGATCGCTTCGCGGTAGCGCTGGGCGTTGACCGCCAGCTCGCGGCGCAGGCGGCGCAGCCCGCGCTCGAAGTCGTGACGCGCCAGGTATTCGACGATGGTGAGCTGCGACAAGGTCGAGGTGGCGACGGTGGAGAAGCACTTGGCGCGCAGCAGCGCCGGCGCCCAGCGCCCGCCCAGCATCCAGCCGACGCGCAAGCCGGGCGTCAGCATCTTGGAATAGGAGCCGCAGGTGATGACGCCGCCGCGTTCGTCGTAGCGGCGTAGCGGACTGGGGCGCTCGCCGGAGTACGACAACTCGCCGTAGAGATCGTCCTCGATCACCACCGTGCCGTGCGCGGCGCAGGCGGCGACGATCGCGCGCTTGGCCTCGTCGCTGGTCAAACTGCCGACCGGATTGTTGAAATTGGGCACCAGCACCGCCGCGCGCACCGCGTGCCGCTCCAGCAGTTCGGACAAGCGGTCCGGGTCTATGCCCAGGCCGGGGCGGTTCGGCACTTCGATCACGCGTAGGCCCTGCTCGGACACCGCCTGCAGCAGGCCGTAGTAGGTCGGGGTTTCGACCAGGACCACGTCGCCGGCGCGCGCCACCGTGCGCAGGGCCAGGCTGATCGCTTCCATCGCGCCGGCGGTGATCACGATCTCGTCGGGATCGACGTCGACGCCGCATTGCACGTAACGCTGCGCGATGCGTTCGCGCAGTGCGGCCAGGCCCTGCGGGATGGCGTAGCTGAGCGCGGCCTGGGCGTTGCGCCGCATCACCCGCGAGGCGGCGGCGGCGAGCGCGGCGGTCGGCAGCAGCGAGGGCGCGGGCGTGGCCGCGTGCAGCGAGATCAGGTCGCAACGGCCGAGTACGTCGAGCACGCCCAGCAGGGCCGGGTTGCGGATCGGCTGCGGCGCGCGGGCGCGATGGCGAGCGCTGGCGCGCGGCATGGGCGCGGCCGGTGCGCGCACGTAATAGCCCGAACGCGGACGCGCCTCGATCAGGCCTTCGCGTTCCAGCTGCAGATAGGCCTCGACCGCGGTGGCCAGGCTGATGCGCTGGTCGCGGCCGAGGCGGCGCAAGGACGGTAGGCGCTCGCCGGCGCGCAGGGTGCCGCGCTGGATCTGATGGCGCAGGCGTTCGGCGAGCCGTTCGTAGAGCAGGTCGCTGGCCATGGCGTGGGGCCGCCCGATCTGTACTGGTGAAATCCGAGTCTAACTGAATCTGTACCGGTCGCCAGCCGGGGCCTAGCCTGACCGCATGAACCCGACCGCCTCCGCGTCAGAGTCCCGCACCGCGCTGATCCAGTTGTTCGTCGCCGAAATCCTGATCGGGTCGGTCGGCGTGTTCGCCCACGAGGGCGGCCAGGACGCGATCACCACGGTGTTCTTCCGCTGCGTGTTCGGCAGCGCGTTCCTGATCGCCTGGGGCCTGGCGCGCGGTCATCTGCGCGGGCTGATGAGCGAACCGGCGCTGATCCGCGGCGCGATCGTCAGCGGCGTGCTGCTGGTGCTGAACTGGGTCGCGCTGTTCGCCGGCATGGCGCGCTCGTCGATCGGCGTGGCGACCATGGTCTACCACTTCTTTCCGTTCGCGATGCTGGCGATGGCGGCGCTGTTCTTCGGCGAACGCACCCGTCCGGCCGATTGGGCCTGGACCGTGGTCGCGTTCGTGGGCGTGGCCTGCTCGGCCGACCCGATCAAGCTGTGGCGCAGCGCCGATGCCGGCTACCTGATCGGCATCGGCCTGACCTTCGTCGCCGCGCTGCTGTGCGGAGCCTCGTTGATGCTGTCGCGCCGGATCAGCCGCGAGCGGCCGTTCGCAGTGGTGCTGATCCAATGCCTGGTCGGCGTGGCGATGCTGGCGCCGTTCGCCGACTACGCTGCGATCGCCCACGTCGGACCGCATTGGTATTGGCTGGCCGGGCTGGGGCTGATCCACAGCGGCGTGTGCTATGTGCTGTTCTATTCGGCCTATCCGCGCCTGCCGGTGGTGACGATCGCGGTGCTCGCCTTCGTCTATCCGGTGATCGCGCTGCTGCTCGACTATCTGCTGTACGGCAGCACGCTCGGTCACGTGCAAATGCTGGGCGTGGCCCTGATCGTGCTGGGCACGCTGGGCGTCAACCTGAAATGGCAATGGGCGCGACGGCCGCAAGCGGCCGAGGCCAAAGCCTGAGCCTGCCGCGTCCGCCCGGCTAGAGGCGGATCGAGCCGTGCCAGGCGGCTTCGACGTGGTCGACCACCTCGGGCCATTCCGCGCGCCGGTAGCCGCGCATGCGCGCCCAACCCGCGGCCAGTTCGTGTTGTATGTCGGTCCACGCGCGTCCGGCGTGGTGCTGACGTGCTTCGATGCCGTAGGTGACGGCCAGTTCGCGGTCCTCGTGCGACAAGGTCGCGCGGGACGACGCGGCATCCAATGCCAGATCGTTCATGGCTCCACCTCTCCTTGAGCGGGCCCCTGCCAGGCGACGATACGCCCGGTCGGTTAACTATCCGTTACCCGCGCGGCCTTGACGAGGGGGCGAATCGCGCACCGTGTCGCAATCCCGCTGTTACGTTTTGTTGCGATCGCGAAATTGCGACGGACGGCGGCCTCGCGGCGCTTTCCAGGCCGTGCGGGCCGGCCTTTTCCGGCCGAACCCGTCGACTGGAATTAGGAAACCGGTGGTCAAAGAAAACGCCGCCCCTCGCGGAGCGGCGTGCAATCGTCGGCGATCGGCCTCATCCCTTGATGCAGATCACCTGACGCAGGGTGTGCAGCACTTCGACCAGGTCGGTCTGCGCGGCCATGACCGCGTCGATCGACTTGTAGGCGGCCGGCGACTCGTCGATCACCGCCGCGTCCTTGCGGCATTCGACATGCGCGGTCGCCTCGCGGTGCTGCTTCAGGGTGATGCTCGCGCGCGCCTGGGTCCGGCTCATCACCCGGCCGGCGCCGTGGCTGCAGCTGTGGAAGCTGTCCGCATTGCCCTTGCCGCGCACGATATAGCTGCAGGTACCCATGCTGCCGGGAATGATCCCCAGCTCGCCGGCCCGCGCGCTGACCGCACCCTTGCGGGTGACCAGCAAGGACTCGCCGTGATGCTGCTCGCGCTGCACGTAGTTGTGGTGGCAGTTGACCGCCATCTTCTCCAACTGGAACTTGGGCAGGCGCTGACGCATCTCGTGCAGGACCCGCGCCATCATCGCCTCACGGTTCTCGCGCGCGTAGTCCTGGGCCCAGGACACGGCCTCGACGTATTCCTCGAACAGCGGCTCGCCTTCCAGGAAGAACGCGAGGTCCTTGTCCGGCAGGCGATAGCCCAGCACGCGCCGCTCCAGCTGGCGCCGCGCCTGTTCGATGAAGTAGGTGCCGATCAGGTTGCCGGTGCCGCGCGAACCCGAGTGCAGCATCACCCACATCGCATCGGCCTCGTCGAGGCAGATCTCGATGAAGTGGTTGCCGCCGCCGAGCGTGCCCAGCTGCTTGTCCAGCTTGTCGTTGCGGACCTTCGGGTGCTTGGCGCGCACCGCCTCAAGGCGCGGCACCAGGCCCGACTGCGCGATCCGGGTGTCGATGCTGTCCGGGCGCTTGCGGTGATCGCCGCCGGGGCCGTTGCCGACCGGCACGCTGCGTTCGATCGACGAACGCAGCAGGGCCAGATTGTCGGGCAGGTCCTTGGCCCGCAGCGTGGTCCGCACCGCGGCCATGCCGCAGCCGATGTCGACGCCGACCGCGGCCGGGATGATCGCACCGCGCGTGGGCACGACCGATCCCACGGTCGCGCCCTTGCCCAGGTGCACGTCGGGCATCACCGCCAGCCACGGCCCGACGAAGGGCAGGGAGGCGATGTTGCGCAATTGCTCGTGCGCCTGCGATTCCAGCGGCACGCCGCGCACCCAGCCCTTGATCGGGGTGGCGCCTGGCGCGTGCAGCAGTTCGTATTGATGACTCATAAGGTTCTCCTGAACGGCGGCGCCGCGGTTTCCGCGACGCCACCGGTTTGCTCCATTGTTTACTCAATGCAGGCGTTCGGCCTCGTGATTTCGCAGGCTATAACGCTGCAGCTCGTGCCGGTTCAGCTGGCGCTTGCTGCGGGCGTACAGGCCGGCGCCACCGTAGGGACGGCACGCTTCGCAGCCGCGATGGCCGCAGGGCTTGCCGATCCATCTGGCCGGACGCCGCGCGATCACGTCGTAGGGCATCACCAGCCTCGGCGATTTCCTGTGTCGGTCCACGACCGCGACGGGGCGCGGCAGTTCCGCCAGCTCGACCTCGTACCAGATGCCGTCGATGCGGCGCAGTTGGTGAAACTCGTCCAACGCCCGTACATCGACCTCCGGCTGCGCACGCCGCGCTCGTGCGTACTCGCGCTTCGCTTCGCGCCTGGCCTGGATCCCCGCATGGTTGATCAGCAGCAAGCCGCTGACCGGGTCCACGTAAAGCTTCGGCGCCCAGCTCCGATCCAGCCGCTGCAGACCGCCGTAGCCGCGCTCGTAGTGCAACGCGCCATCGAGCGCCTGCACCCGCAGCGCCACGAAATCCTCGAGATGCTCGTGGATGTGTTGCTGCACGGTGTTGCGGCGGTCGATGTTCGCGCACAGCTCCGAGTAGACCTCGTCCCAGCGGCGGCCGGCCTGGCGGCCGAGATAGCGCCGCAGCGGGTTGAGGTTCTCGTTGAGCCATTTACGCGAGCGATGGCGGAACTTGAGGCTTTCGTGTTGCGGTTGGTCTTCGGGATCGGACGGCGGGCGGAGTTCTTTGCTGTAGCGGCCTCCGCGCCGCGGCCGTTCCACGATCACTTTGTACATGTCCTTGCGCATGGAATGATTCCGTAGAAATAGGATGCGATGGCCGCTCCCTGGGGAGCGGCGTTCTCGGTTCTTGTTCGCGGCCGAGTCGTCATCCGGGATTCCACGGATCACGCCTTCAGCCGCTCGTCTTGAGGCTGACCAGCTGCTTGAGCACGCCGTCCAGACCGCCGAAGACGGTGAGCTTGTCGATCTTCTCGGTGACCTTCTCCAGCGCCTCGAGCTCCTTGAGGCGCATGAGCACCGGGCTGTCCTCGATCAGCTTCGCGGTGTTGAGCAGGCTGCGCGTGGCGTTGGCCTCCTCGCGACGACGGATGACGTTGGCCTGGGCCGACTTCTCCGCCTGCACGACGCCGTTGAGGATGTCCTTCATCTCGCCCGGCAGGATCACGTCCTTCACGCCCACGCCCAGCACTTCCATGCCGAGCTCGCCGACCTGGCCGCGCACGTAGCCGAAGATGTCGGCGTCCAGCGAAGCCTTGTCGCCCAGCAGTTCGTCCAGGGTCTTGGCCGACACCGCCTTGCGCAGGCCGTACTGCAGCTCGCGATACAGGTAGTCGCTGTACTTGGCGACCTTGCTGCGCGCGGCGACCGGGTCGGTCACGCGCATGCTGGCCGCCAGGTTCACGCGCAGCGATACCTTGTCGCGCGTGAGCAACTCCTGGCCCGACACTTCCACCGACTGCACGCGCAGCTCGACGAGCTCGACGGCGACGTTCTTCTGGAAGTTCCAGAAGGCGTAGCTGCCGGCGTCCAGGGTGCGCACCAGCTTGCCGTCGACGTAGAGCAGGCCGGCGGACTCGTTGGGCACGGTGACGGCCATGGCGATGCGATCGAGCAAGCCGATCTGGCGCAGGCGCTGCGCGATCTCGCCGCGCAGCTCCAGCCCCGCCGACAAGGTCGTGGCGACGATCTCGATCGGGACCAGGCCCTTCCAGTACAGCTTGCGCGAGCCCGGCGCGAGCAGGTCCTCGAGCTTGCCGTTCTTCATCACCAGGCCGACCTGGTCGACGCCGATGTCGGCCAGCACGAAGCTGTCGCCCAGGCGCTCGCCCAGCGCGGCCACCAGCACATCGGTGTCCTTGCCGGCGTACTCCGGCTTGGCGATGTCGTGCAGCACGACTTCGGTGCGGCCCAGCCAGTCGCCGATGCGGTAGACGCCCGGTCCGAGCACGCGCTCGAAACGGCGGTTGCGGTAGATCAGGGCGCGCTCGGCGTCGCCGACCACGACCCGCTTGTTCCAGAACATGACGCTTTCTCCTTAGTGTTCTGCGGGTTTCGATCCGGTCGTAAGGGGCGGCGCGCGACCGGATCGTTCGTCGCGCGCTGCATGGGTGCCGCGGCCGCGCGCAGGCGGCGACCGCGAAGCGGAATGGGGTGGAAGCGCCCCCGACGGCGTCGGCGCGGAACCCGTGGGCGCTCGGCGCGGAAGCCGCGGCGGGGTCGGTGCGCGACGATGTTCTGTCGCGTCCGGCCAGCCGCCGCGGTCCGTCGCCTCGCGGGCGCGGGTCCGGCGTCGTCTCCGCTGCGGCGTTCCGTCCTCCGCCGCGCCTGAGCGCGGCTTCGTCCGCAACGCCGCAAGGGGCGTTTCCGGGTGGGGACTTGCGTCCCCGGTATCACTCACTGCGTGAAAGGCAGTTTTTGGAGCGGGAGTCGAACCCGCGACAGTCGGAATCTGAATCCGATGCTCTACCCGTCTGAGCTATCCAGTGGTCGACGTGCCGGACTCGAACCGGCGACCTGCGTACATGCCGCTGCTCTTTCCTCTGAGCTAACGTCGCTTCCGAAACACCGTCTTGCGCTCTGCGGCATACGCCACGGCAGGGCCGCGCGCACCGGACGGGATCAAAACCCGTGCCGCTGCAGAACGTTCGCTCGATGTTTCGCATTGGCGTCTGTCGCCAGACGCCAATCCGTTTGGGCGCATGCGCCCAATGCATTGCGATCGCCAACCGCTCCGCCCGCGCCGAAGCATCCAGGCACGACGCCTTGCGGCGCCTCGACGGCATCGCCCCTGCGGCGCGCAAGCGCGCGGATGCTTCGGGGCCGGCTGGAAATCGCTGATTTCCAGGGGAAAACTGGTCCTTTGCGAGCGCCGGAAACAAAACGCCCCCGGGTGGTGAACCCGAGGGCGTTCGCGTTCCTCGGGAGGTCGGGGTCACCGACCTCCCGCATAGGCAAGGTCAGTGTGGAGTGCGCGGCAGCGCTTCGTCGCGACCGCCGACGTTCATCGGCGCGCACGCATCCGCGTCGTGGCGCTGAGGCCGCGACTGCTGCGATTTGGCGATGTCGATGAAGAGGTTCATGGCGGAAGTTTTGGATTCGGTATGTGGCCGCAGTGGGCCGAGGTCGCGCACATTACGCTCGTTAAAAAATAGTTGCAATACCGTTCGTCGCCTCGCGAGCGGTCGTTGCGACGCGCATGCGATCGTCAGGCGGCGCGTCGCTGCACGGCGGCGAGCATTGCATCGGTATCGACGACCTCGGCGAACTCCGCGCGCAACGTCGCCAGGTGCGCGCGTGCGATGTCGTCGGCGGGAATGGCGACGCCGCGTTCGTCGCGCAGATCGAAACAGGCGCAGGCGTCGGCGACGACGATGGTGCGATAGCCCAGATTGGCGGCAACGCGCGCGGTCGTCGATACGCACATGTCGGTGCTGATGCCGAACAGCACGACGCTGCCGACGCCGAGCCGGCGCAGGCGCAGATCCAGGTCGGTGCCGATGAAGGCCGCGTTGACCGATTTGCTCACCAAGGCCTCGCCGGGCCGGGGTTCGAAACCGTCGCGGAAAGCATTGCCGGGATGCGAGGGATGCAGCGACGACCCGGCCAGCACCGAATCGTGGCGCACGTGGATTAGCGGCAGGCCGTGCTCGCGCCAGGCCGCGAGCAGGTGCCGGCCGTTGGTTTCCATGGCCGGGTTGTTGCGCGGTCCCCAAGGCGGGTAGTCGAAGCCGCGTTGCACGTCGATCGGGATCAGTGCGGTGTTGGAATCGAGCTTCATGGTGTGGTCTCGGAGGCTGGGGAAGAAGAGGGCTGCGGTCCGCCGTAGGCGCGCTCGACGCGCGCGACCCGTTGCTCGAAACGGCGGTACCAGAGGCGGCGGCCGCGGTTGCGCGCGAGCGCGTGTTCGGCGTGCTCGCGCCAGGCGGCGATCGCGGATTGGCTGTCGAAGTAGGCGACGGTGATGCCGAATCCGCTGCCGTCGCGCGTGGATTCGTAGCCCAGGAAGCCGGGCTGGCCGCGCACCAGTTCGTCCATGCGCTCGGCGGTGGACGCGTAGCCGGCTTCGTCCTCGCCGTTGCGCTGGGAGGAGAAGATCACCGCGTAATACGGCGGTGGCGGCAGGGTGGCGAAGCGCTCGGGGTCGGAGTGGCTCATGCTGCGGCTGGCGCGCGCCTTGGAACGGGCCATCACTGTGCGCACTCGCCTGCGCCGGTCTCAACCCGGCAGAATGCCGGTCCTGCCGACTTATCGCCGGATCCGACCATGAAAGCGCTGGACGACATCGATCGCCGATTGATCGCGCTGCTGCAGGACAACGCGCGCCTGTCCACCGTCGCCCTGGCCAAGGCGGTCGGGCTATCGCGCAGCACGGTGCAGGAACGCCTGCAGCGGCTGGAGTCGGGCGGGGTGATCGCGCAGTACACCGTGCGCCTGGGCAGCGGCGGCGATCCGCTGCAGGCCTGGTTGCTGATCCGTTACGCCGACGGCTTCAGTTGCGACGACGTGATGCCCTTGCTGGCGCAGCTGCCGCAGGTGCGGTTCTGCCACAGCGTCGCCGGCGATGTCGACCTGATGGTGCTGGTGCAGGCGCCCACGCCGGGCGCGCTGGCCGATCTGCGCGAGGCGGTGATGTCGATGAAGGGCGTCGACGACGTGACTACGGTGCCCGTGCTGCGCACGATGCTGGACCGGATGGGGCCCTGACTACGCGGTTACGGGCGTCGCCTCGGCGAGCCCGTAGCGGTGGCGGCGGACCCGGCCATCCGGGTCCGCCTGCCCGCATTCACGAAAGGCGGCGCGAAAGCGCGTAGTAACCGAGGTTGCCCAGGCCGGTCGCGCCCAGCAGCACGGCGATCACGCCAGGGGTCACATCCCGCCAGCCGAAGGCTTCGATCAGCGCGAATGCGACGGCCAGCGCCAGCGCCAGCAGGCCCCAGCGCAGCGAGGCGTGGCGGCGGCGCTGGTCTTCGCTCTGCACCAGCGAGCGGATCAGCTCTTCCGAGCCGCCTTGCTGGATCAGTTTGCTGCGGAAGCGCGCGTCGATCACGAACTTGATCGCGTAGGTGATGCACAGGAACAGGGTGATCGGAATGAGGATATCGACATCCATGGCACGGTCTCGGGTTTGGGTCTTGGGGCAATGGATACGGCCGCCGTCGGAACGGTTGCAGGCGCCAGCATGGACGCCCGCCGGGCCCCGGTCCACCCGGCCCGGCGCAGCCGCCCGGCGGCTGGGCGACGATCCAGTACAGCCGTTGCAACCATCGGCCCCCTGGCCGTATCCATCTGCCTAGATGACCGACTCGCCGTCCCCTGCCAACGACGATCGCGCGCTTGTGGCCGCTGTGCTGGCGCGCGCGCCGGGCGCGTTCGAGCGTTTGGTGCGCGAGTACCAGGGCCTGTGCTGGCACATCATCCAGCGCATGGTGCGCCAGCCCGACGACACCCGCGAGCTCTGCCAGGAGGCGTTCCTGCGCGTGCACCAGTGCCTGCACCAGTACCGGCACGAGAGCGCGCTGAAGTCCTGGATCGGCCAGGTCGCCTACTCGGTGGCCAAGCGTCACCTGGAGCGCAAGCGGATCCCGATCGCCGAGGTCGCCGACGACGAGGATGCGCTGTCGCCGCTGGATCAGGTCAGCGACGGTTTCGACCTGGAAGCGGCCTGCGCCGACGCCGAGGTCGCCGCGGCGCTGCATGCCCAGATCGAGGCGCTGCCGCCGCTGCAGCGGACCCTGTTGACCCTGTATCACCTGGATGAGGTGCCGATCGTCGAGATCGCGCGTATCACCGGCCTGGCCGAGGGCACGATCAAGAGCCATCTGTTCCGGACCCGGGCCTTGCTGCGCGAGCGCCTGCAGTCCAGCATGGGAGTCACCGCATGAACATGTCCCACACTCCGCCGCCGCCCGACGACCGCCAGCAGCGCGAAGCGCAGGAATGGCAGGCGCAGGAGCGCGCGCTGCGCGAGGAGCGCGCCGGCCTGCCGATGGACGCCAGCGATGCGCGCGTCGGCCAGTACCGCTTGCTGGTGCGGGCGTTGCGGGCGCCGGCGATGGAGCCGCTGCCGGCGGATTTCGCGGCCCAGGTGCTGCGCCGGGTCGAAGCCGACGCCGGCCTGGGCGACCGGGTCGAGCGATGGCTGCTCAACGCATTGGTCCTAGCCCTGGGCTGCCTCGCCCTGTACGCGATCGCCAACTACGGCGACGCATGGTGGGCCGCGATCGCCGCGCCCTTGTCGCGCATGCCCTCCGGGCTGGGCAATTGGCTGCCGGTGCTGGCGCTGTGCGCGGGCGGTACCTGGTTGTGGGATCGGCTGTCCGACCTCGGCAGCGGCGGCGCGCGCGGTCGCACCGCCTGAGCTGCGCGCTCAGGCATGGTCCAGCGCCATCGCGCGCTGGAATGCCGGTCGCGCCGTGATCCGGGTCAAATAATCGGCGAACACCGGCCGTTCGGGTATCAGCCCCCGTAGCCGCATGCCCCAATGCAGGGCACAGGCCCACTGCGTGTCGGCGGCGCTGAAGCGCTCGCCGGCGGCATAGGCTTGCGCGCTCAGGCGTCGCTCCAGATAGGCCAGCATGTCTTCGTAGACCCCGAACGGGAAAGCGCGGGACGCGTACTCCCAGGCGTGCGCATGTGCCGACAGGCACGGATCCAGCACCGAATCGCAATACACCAACGCGCTCAGATAAGGCCCGCGCATCGGATCGCCGATGCCCGGCGCCAGGCCCTTGTGCGGGAACGCATCGGCCAGATACGCGCAAATAGCGGCGCGCTCGATCACCACCACGCCATCGTGCACGATCGCCGGCACCTTCTTGCTGGGCTGGATCGCGCGATAGCTTTCGGGCGCGCCGTCGTCGGCGTGGATGTCGATTATCTGGACGGAATAAGGCGCTTCCAACTCCTCCAGCAGATAAAGAATGCTCGAAGAGCGCGATCGCGGCGCGTGATAGAAGGTCAGCATGGTCGGCCTCGGGGCGTTGGCAGGGATGGGCGGGCCGCCGGGGCGTGGCCGCCGTCCGAACCTTGTAGGCAGCGGCGCTGACAGGTTTTGTCAGCAGCGGCGAATGCGCTCGCCGTGTCACCCAGGTAACAGCCTTTCCCTGAGCGTCTCACCAGACTCGCCTGTGTGTACTCAACACAGGAGGTGTTGGTGATGAATAAGCCGGGCGATGGATCGCAGGAATTCGGAATTGCAGATGAGATGTTCGTCAAGGCTTGGCGTACGACCAAGCCCGAGCTCGACCGGCGCGCTCGCCGGCTCTCGGACGGCCACCGCGACCGCGCCGACGACTTGCTCGCCAACACCGCCATCAAGGCCCTGTTGTTCATGCGCCGCTCGCCGGACGCGATGAGCGACCCCGAGGGATTCCTGTTCGTGGTCCTGCGCCACGTGTTCCTGGACAGCGTGCGCCGCAACGGCCGCGACGGCGAGGTCTTCGACCGCGGCGTCGATATCGAGGCCGAGGGCGTGGCCCAGGGCCTGGACTTGTCCGCGCTGCAGCGCATGGAACTGGAGGAGCAGCTCGGCCGGGTGATCACCGCGGTCGCTTCGCTCAGCCGCGACCAGAAGCGCCTGTTCGTCTACCGCTTCATCGACGACCTGCCGTACCCGGCGATCGCCGAACGTCTGGCGATCAACCAGCCGCTGGCGCGCAAGCGGGTGCAGCTGCTGCGCGAGCGGATCCGGGTGGCGGTGGACCGCGATTGAGCGCATGGCCGCGTTCACAGAGCCGCGTTCACAGAATCGGACGCGGTGCGTTTAACCCATAGCTATCGCATCAAACGCCGTACGCCGACGCCGCCTCCGCGCCGTCGTACGGCCACAGGACGCCGCGCGTGCCGGGTTTCGGGCACGCGCGGCGGAACGCCTCGGCGCGGCGCCGGTCGGGGACTCCATCCAACACGCGACTCCCAAGGACAGGTCCATGGCCGACACCACGCCCGTGAATTCGCAAATTACCGATGCCGTCACCCAGACCAACGTCAAGGTCGTGGCCGAGGCCCCCGCCCAGGCGATCGCCGCGCTCTACCAGGTCGCCAGCCACTCCGCCGGCCTGTCGCTGCAGAACGCCGTGCACAGCCAACAGGTGCTCAACCAGATCTCGACCGCGGTGGTGTCCAAGGCGGTCGGTCTGATCATGGCCATAGGCGAGAAGTCGTCATGACGGCCCCCGCAACAACGGACGTTGATTAGGGGAGTAGCGCCATGCCTTTCTGGAACAGGAACAAACCGCCGACCGCACCCGCCACGACGCCGGCGACGCCCGCGACGCCGGTAACTCCAGCGGCGCCCGCGAGCCCCGCCGCTCCGGCGACCGCGGCGATGCCAGCAGATCCGGCGACGCCCGCGACGCTCGCGGCTGCGGCGACCCCGCCCCCCGCGGACACGACCACCGCGGAAACGGCTGCGACGCCGGCGGTCACGCCTGCCGCGGATGCCGACGCAGGCGCGACGCCGAGCGCGACCACTGCCGCGGCCGATGCCGCGAGCGGGTCCGGCACGACAGGATCTGGCACGACAGGGTCGGGCACCACCGACTCGGGCACGACCGGCAGCGGTGCGGCGGGATCGGGCACGAGCGGCAACGGCACGACGGGGTCCGCCACCACTGGCGCAGCGGCCACCGGCTCGGGGTCCAACGGATCGGGCAGCGGCGGTTCCGGCACGACCGGCTCCGGCACGGCATCGGACCCGCCGGCGCCGCCGGCCACCCCGCCCGCGCCGCCGCCGCCGAGCGTGCTGGCGACGATGAACACGCAGATGCTGGCCCAGTCCGCCGCTGCCAGCCCGCCGACCGACGCGCTCAATCAGAAGATCGTGCAGGCGGTGCAGCTGAGCAACGCCGAGACCGCGCAGTACGCGCCGTCGCAGATCGCGATCCCGCCCAACATGATGATCACCCAGGCCGCCGGCCTGGTCGCGCAGTCGGCCGCAGCCTACTTCGACGGCGTCAGCAAGCTCGCGCTGGCCAGCCAGGGCATCCTGCTCAAGGAAATGACCCAGAACCTGGTCGAGAACCAGCTGGAGAAGGCCGCCGAGGACGCGCTCGGCGTGCTCGCCACCGACATCCTGATGGGCGCCGCCGCCGCGGTCGCCGCCGCCGCCGGCGCGATGGAGGCCGAAGCCGCGAGCTTCGCCATCGATCGCATCGACCAGAGCATCTCCAAGTACGCCAGCGTGCTGCAGAACCACAAGAGCGCGTCGTCCTGACCTGAAGACCACCGCGAGAGCGCGTCGCCGCGATGCGCTCCGGACCCGAATGCCGCCTTGCGGCGCAGACCTGAGGAGCCTTGCTCATGGCCTTTTTCGAACTGACCTCGCCCGTGAAGATGCAGCGGTACCCGTTCGACTACCACAGCCACTTCGGCGGCATCCTGCCGGTCGAGGGACGCCTGGATGCGTCCACCGACTACCAGATCGACTACCAGCCGCCGAAAGATGGCGCGACCCCCATCAAGGTGACCGTGCCCAAGGGCCAGCGCCTGTCGCTGGTCGGGATCATGGGGGGCGGAACCGGCGAAGAGGCGATCGTGGAAGGCACGGTGGCGCTGTTCGATCTGGCCCTGCAGATGATGATCGAGAACGGCAATCCGCTCAATTCGCTGGCCGGAAAGGCCAACAAGGCCCAGTACGAACGTGGCGAATGCGCGGCCGAATCCATCTATATCGCCTGCGTGGTGCTGGCGCGGCGCTGGTCCCTGTCGCCGAATCTGATAAATGCCTTCGCCTCCAGTCCGGAGCTGTACGAGGAGATCCGCGGCCAGTTGCGCACCCGCGTGCAGGGCAACCCGGAATTGATCAAGGTGCTGCGCTATTTCAACAACAAGATCTACAGCGCCAACAAGTACACGCCCTTCGACGACTGCTACAAGACCCGTTCCAGCCTGATGAAGGCGGTGAAGCGCGACCCCAAGTACGCGGGCCGCTATGAGCAGTGGATGCTGGCGACCTACGCCTTTCTGTACCAGAGCGGGGTGCGCTGCAACCAGGCGGCGATGGGCGCCGACGAAATCGCGGCCGCCGACCAGATCGCCCAGGCGTTCAACAAGCTGAACCCGAAGGATCCGAGCAGCTATCGCCTGCTGGTGCACACTTCGGCCGGTTACATGCCTGGCGACAGCCTGAGCAAAGAGTTGAAGGGGACGATCCTGCCGCTGCTGACCCAGTCCGGCCCGAGCACGGTGATCGGCATCGACCTGCTCGGCACCGAGACCAAGGTCGCCGACTTCAGCCAGTTCTTCCAGTTCCTGTTCGACAACCAATCGGAGCTGGGCAAGTACTTCGGCCAGGCAAAGGGCGCGCGCTCGCAGCAGGTGATCTGCCACATTCACTGCGGCGAGGGTGCGGCGTCGACCGCCGATAACCGATCGATGATTGGCTATTACTACGTCAATGCCGCCGAGCCGCCCGGCGAAGACTTCTATCGCGCCTACTCAGCCTACATCGCGCGCTGCGTGGCCACCGCCCAGGGCCGGCTCGCCGACGAGCCGCGCGGCAGCCGCGGCGCCGCGCCGCGCAAGAAGAGCGACGTGTCCGGCCTGTTCGACGAGCTGTTCCGCAGCGATTCGCTGACCCATGCCGGCTGCACCCTGCGCCGCTTCGACATCAACAGCCCGGCCAGCATCGCGATCGTCGCCTACAACGGCAAGCGCAGCGAGATGGCGATGAGCGAGACCCTGGACACCGTACCGCCGCCGCAGAGCCAAAGCTGGTACGCCTTCTTCGCCGGCAGCCCGCAGTTCGCGATCCGGCTCGGCCACGCCTACTACTACCGCAACTATATGGCGGCGCGCTATCCGGCGATCGCGTTCGACACCAACATGGGCAGCAACGCGATCACCGGCGCCTCCGGCCTGTTCGACTCGGTCGAGGGTTACCGCATCAACCGCGGCTTCCGCCATCTGGACGGCTACATCGACACCGACGTGTTGCACCAGGCCGGCAACGCGGTGGCCTACCTCGGCGCGAACGCGCTGGAGCAGCCGCAGGTCGAGAAGTTCATCGCCATGGTGCGGGCCCAGACCAGCCTGGCCGACGTGCTGAGCAACCAGGAGAACAAGGTCTGGCTGTACAGCCAGCTCAACGCGGGCCTGGCACCGATCTGCAACCCGGCCAACATCTCCGACTACTACGCGCTCTACGCCAAGCTGGTGCTGCAGCTGGCCGGCCAGACCACGATCAAGTCCTATTGGTTCGACGCCCTGACCCGGTCGCTGACCCTGTTCAACAACTGGCGCTCCTATCTGTTGGGCGCCGACGGACAAGGCGTGGAGCACACCGATGTCCAGGACGAGTTCCTGCGCATGGTGATCCTGCTCGCCTATCAGTTGCTGCCCGCCGGTCAGACTCGGGTGCTGGACGAAACCATGGTGTCGCTGCAGCAGCTGGTGCTGTCGATCGCCACCGACTATTGGGAAACCACGGTCGATTCCTCGCTCACGCTGATACCGGACACCGCCCAGGGCCTGCAGACGATGTACGGCTTCAAGTCGCCGGCCTCGGTGGTCGCGTTGACCCGATCCAAGCCGGACAAGACGTGAACGCAGCCGTATCCGTCTGCGGCGCGGACGCATTCCATACCGGCCGCGCGGCACGCGCCGCCGGCACCGCCAGGAGCTTGCGATGAACGATCTCGTCGAACACCTGCTGCACGAAGAGATAGACGGTCCCGATACCCCGGCCGCGCCCGGAAAGTCGGCGGACCCACCGTCGCCCGCATCGACACCCGCCACCACCGCGGCCGCCGACAAGGCACTGGACCCCGAACTGGTGAAAGTGCTCGAGCGCCTGATGCAGCCCGACGTGTTGCGCGCGCTCAGCCAGCTTCTGCGTTCGCGTTGAACGCCCGTCCCCCCAACGCTCGCGAGTAGTGCCATGACCGTAAGTCGGAACGAGTTGACCGAGCAGGTGCATCAGTTCGCGCGCCAGTGGCTGGGCCACGACCTGGACGAGAACGAGCGCAGGGAACTGGCCGAGTTTCTCGCCACCCTGAGCGCGGACGAGGCCGTGCTGGGCGGCTACACCGACCAGGCCCGGCGCCACGCCGCAGACATCGTCGATCAGGGCCGGCAGCGCGTGGAGGCGGCGATGAAGACCGTGCTCGGCGCCGCCAAGGCACCGCCCGGCGATGCCGCCGCGCCCGCCAAGGGCGCCGCGCCGGCGGCCCCGCTGACCCGCGAGGAGCAGGCGATCCTGCGCTTGCTGGAGTCTTCGCGCACGCTCGGCGACCTGCGGCCCTCGCACTTGAAAGGCGCGGGCGAGGGCGAAACCGCGGCCGCGCAGTTGGCGATCGCGCAGATCGCCGACCGCCTCGCGATCCTGATCAAGGCCGAAGTCGAGGCCTGTTTCGAGCGCCAGTACGGCCCGCTCACGCGCCAGATCGAGGCTGTGCTCGAAGCCGGGCGCGCCGAGGCCAGCGCTCGCAAGTCCCCGTCCGCCGCGTCGTCCGCCTGATTCACAAGGCGGGTTCCGCAGCGTTCTTTGAAACGTACGGCATGGGCCGTACACGACCCCGAGGAGTTAAACCATGGCTTTCCCGACCGCCGTCAACGATCAGATCACCGATGCCGTCACCCAATCCAACGTCAAGGTCATCGGCGAAGCGCCGGCCTTCGCGATGGGCTCGATCTACCAGAGCCTGGCGCACTCGACCGGCATCCTGTTCCAGAACGCCATCGCCGCGCAGCAGCAGCAGAACACGCTGGCGCAGGCCGCCGCCAACCAGGGTGTGATGCAGATCTACAGCCTCGACACCACGGCTGCCGCGGGCGCGACCGAGAAGGTCGCCCAGACCGGCGTCTCCGACAACCTGACCAGCCTGCTCACCGTGCTCAACGCCTTCAAGTGAGAGAACCCCGGCCGATGGCTCCGCGCCATCCGCCGGATCTCACAGGCGCGCATGTTCCTGACGACCGCATAACGAGGATTACCTCATGGCATTTCCAACCGCCGTCAACGACCAGATCACCGATGCCGTCACCCAGTCCAACGTCAAGGTCATCGGCGAAGCGCCGGCCTTCGCGATGGGCTCGATCTACCAGAGTCTGGCGCACTCGACCGGCATCCTGTTCGAGAACGCCGTCGCCGCGCAGCAGCAGCAGAACACGCTGGCGCTGGCCGCGGCCAACCAGGGCGTGATGCAGATCTACACGCTCGACACCACGGCCGCCGCGGGCGCGACCGAGAAGGTCGCTCAGACCGGCGTGTCCGACAACCTGAGCAGCCTGATGACCGTGCTCAAGGCCTTCACCGGCACCAAGCCGGTAAAGGGTTTGAACAGCGGTTCTCCGTAAGGCGGAAGGCGTCGGGCGCGACACCCGACGCCGGACGCTAGGGATGCGGCGGCCCCCGATGCCGCGTCCGCGAGGCAGTCCGCCGGCGATCGCGCCGGCAGCTCGCCCCGCACGAGCCCGGACTCGTCGCGGCAGCGGCGTCGTTCCGGACCCAGGGAACGACCGCGAACGTAGTGCAGGCGGCTCCGTGCACAGAGCGCGCCGGCCGATCGCGGCACAGGCCAGTGCGGCTCCGTCCGCGACGGCAGGGGATGAATATGGATCGTTCGTCACGCAGCTGCGGCCGGCAGCACCGGTGCCGCGTCGGTTGCATGTTTTCAGTTCGCATATCTATCGACAGCGGCAGCCCTCTTGCGGCGGTCGCTTTCGCGTTGCAGGGCAGTCGAACCGCCGTCGGCGGTGAACGCGCCGATGCGCGTCGCACCTCGCGAGGGTGGTCGCGCGCATGTGCATGACGCTGGACCGCTCCGCGAATGCACGTGCCCGGCAGTTGATACTCGAGCAATCGCCGCTGTTCCAGGGCTTGCCCGCCACCTTGCTCGATCACGTCGCCCGCAACGCCACCGAGCGCACTCTGCGCGACGGCCAGGCCCTGTTCCTCAAGAACGATCCCAGCGATTTCCTCGCCCTGGTCGCGCGCGGACGGATCTACAAGATCCTCTACGGCCCGGACGGCCAGGAACTCATCGTCGATACCATCGAGGCCGGCGAGACCGTCGACGAGACCGCCTTGCTGGACGCCCAGGACCGCAACTTCACCGCCATGGCCTACGGTCCGGCGCGGGTGCTGCTGCTGGCGCGCCGGCATTTTCCGGCCCTGACCTCCGAACCCGTCCTGCTCGAGCGAGCGCACGCGACCCTGTGCGTGCGCCTGCGCAAGGCCGTCGACAGCCTGGAGACCATGTGCCTGCACCGCCTGGAATCGCGGCTGGCGCGCTATCTGCTGTCGATGATGCACGACGGCGGCCGCGCCGCGGTCGACGGTTTCGAAGTCGCGCTGCCGCCGACCCAGAGCATCCTCGCGGCGATGGTGAACGCAAGCCGGCCGAAGTTGAACGCACAGTTGCAGACCTGGCACCGCAGCGGACTGGTGAGCCGGCGCCGCAACATCCTGCGCATCAACGACATCGATCAGTTCCGCTGCAAGGCTTACCTGGGACGCGACTTCGTGCGCGCCGAGCCGCGGCCGCGCGCCAAGCCCAACTAGCGTGCGTCGCCGGTCTGGTGGGGTTCGTACAGTTGCGCGACCATGGCCTTGAGCAGCGCGCTGCGACGCTGCGGCATCGGTTCGGGCAGCACTTCGAGCGCGGCGATGCGGTCGAGACGGAAATGGCGGAAGTCGCCGCGCAGTTCGCACCAGGCGCCGACCACGCGGGCGTGGTCGAAGAAGGCCAGGGCCAGCGGCCAGATCGTGCGCTCGCTCTCCTGGCCTTCGCCGCTGCCGTAGCGGATGCGCAGCTTGCGCTCGTCGCGCATGGCGTCGCGGATGCGCTGCATGGTGCTCGGCGCGGCGGGGTAGGCGTTGCTTGGCGATACCCACAGTCCGATTTCGCCGATCGCATCGCGCAGGTCGCGCGGCGCGGCGGCGGCGATCTTCGCCAGGGCATTGCTCGCCGCCAGCGACAGCGCGCGGTCGTCCTGGCGCTGGACCCAGCGGGCGCCCAATACCAGCGCTTCGATCTCGTCCTGGGCGAAGTTCATCGGCGGCAGGAAGAATCCCGGCCGCAGCAGGTAACCGACGCCGGCTTCGCCGTCGATCGGCGCGCCCAGGCTTACCAGGGTCTGGACGTCGCGGTAGATCGTGCGCAGCGACACGCCCAGTTCCTGCGCCAGGGTCGCGGCCGCGATCGGCTGGCGGTGCCGGCGCAGGGCTTCGATCAGGTCGAACAGGCGTTCGGTGCGGCTCATGCGGTCGCTGCGGCGGGTGGAGCTGCGCACGATAGCAAGCGCGCTCGATTCCTGCGGAAATGGACACCGCGGCTCTTGCCGGAAGAGCCGTCGCGTCGGCTTTCTGTGGGAGCGACGTAAGTCGCGATCGCCGTTGGCCGGAGTTGCGCAATCGCGACTTACGTCGCTCCCACAGAACCCAGGGCCGCGTCGCTCGTGCTGCCCCGCTCATGCTGCCCGTACTGGCCCCTCATCAGCGCAGCAACGGCCCCAGCTTGGTCCACACGTGGTCGCGCAGCTTGGGCTGCGCGCTCGCGATCGGATGCAGGTTGTCGTCCTGGAAGGCCTGGCGGTCGAGCGCGATCGGTTCCAGCAGGAACGGCAGCAGCGCGGCGCCGTGGCTACGCGCGAGTTCGGCGTAGTTGCGCTCGAAACCCTGGGTGTACTCGCGGCCCAGGTTCGGCGGCATGCGCATGCCGATCAGCAGCACCCGCGCCTTGGCGGCCTGGGCGGCGGCGATCATGCGCTCCAGATTGGCCCGGCTCTGGCTCAGCGGCAGGCCGCGCAGGCCGTCGTTGGCGCCCAGTTCGATCACCACCACCGCGGGCTTGTGCCGGGCCAGCTCGCCGGCGATGCGCGCGGCGCCGCCGGCGGTGGTTTCGCCGCTGATGCTGGCGTTGACCACGCGCCAGCCCGGACGGGTCTGGGCCACGCGCTGCGCAGTCAGCGACACCCAGCCCTGCGAGGCCGCCAGGCCGTAGCCGGCCGAGAGCGAATCGCCCATCACCAGCACCGTGCGCGCCGCTTTGCCGGTCGGGGCGGGGGCCGCCGCGGCCGGCCGGGCATGCGCTGACTGAGCCTGCAGCGGCGCCGCGATCAGCACGCAGGCCAGGACCAGAGCCAGGGACCCGGTACCGATGGCCCATTGAAGCCGGCGCCGCGATGCCGCATATCCCTCTTTATTAAGCGTCATTAATAAGGTCTCCGGATGATGTCGCTGGAGCAAGCATAAGGACGATCATGGCCGATTCCATTCAAGTGCACGCGGTTCGCGCCGATTCCGTTCAGCGTGATCCCGTTAAGCGTGACGCGAGCCGACGCGGCGCCAACAGGCGCGGCCCCGGCGCAGCCCCCGCCGTGAATGCGCCCGCGTTGCGGGTCCAGGACCTGGGCAAGCGCGTGGCCCTGCCGGGCCAGGAGCTGACCATCCTCGATGGGGTCGGTTTCGAGATCGCGCGCGGCGATACCGTCGCCATCGTCGGCGCCTCCGGCTCGGGCAAGAGCACCCTGCTGTCGCTGATGGCCGGTCTGGACAGCCCCAGCAGCGGCAGCGTCGCCCTCGACGGCGAGCCGCTGTCGGCGCTGGACGAGGACGGCCGCGCGCGCGTGCGCGGCGAGAAGGTCGGCTTCGTGTTCCAGAGCTTCCAGCTGCTGCCCTCGCTGACCGCGCTGGAGAACGTGATGCTGCCGCTGGAACTGCGCGGCGACCGCGAAGTCGAGGGACCGGCCAAGGCGATCCTGGACAAGGTCGGCCTGGGCCAGCGCCTGGGCCATTACCCGCGTCAGCTGTCCGGCGGCGAGCAGCAGCGCGTGGCGCTGGCGCGCGCGTTCGTGACCCGGCCCTCCTTGCTGTTCGCCGATGAGCCCACCGGCAATCTCGACACCCACACTGGTCAGGCCATCATCGAGCTGCTGTTCGAACTCAATGCCGACGCAGGCACCACCCTGGTCCTGGTCACCCACGACGAACACCTGGCGCAGCGCTGCGGCCGCATGCTGCGACTGGACAGCGGCAGGCTGGTGCCGTGAGGACCTGGTCGCTGGCCTGGCGCCAGCTGCGCCGCGACTTCAGGGCAGGCGACGTGCGCATCCTGTTCGCCGCGCTGGTGCTGGCCGTGCTGGCGGTGACCTCGGTCGGCTTCGTCACCGATCGTGCGGAACGCGCGCTGGCGATCGAAGCCAACCGCCTGCTCGGCGGCGACGCCGTGGTCCGCGCCGATGCGCCGATCGCCGGTGCCGTGCACCGGGCCGCGCAAGCCGGCGGGCTGCGCCGCACCGAAACCATGGAACTGCAAACCATGATCCGGGTCGGCGAGCGCCTGCAGCTGGGCGAATTGCGCGCGCTGGGCGAGGGCTTTCCGCTGCGCGGCGCGTTCCGCATCGCCGATCGCGGCGGCGAACGCGATGCCGGCGGCGTGCCGGCGCGCGGCACGGTCTGGATGAGCCGCGCCGGCGCCGACACCCTGGGCGCGACGCTCGGCGACAGCATCGCGATCGGCGACGCGCGTTTCACCCTGGCCGCGCTGGTGGTGCAGGAGCCCGACGCCGCACTCGACTATTTCAACATCGCGCCCAAGGTCTTCCTCAACCTCGGCGACGTGCGCGCCACCGGCCTGGTGCAGGAAGGCAGCCGTATTCGTTATCGCCTGGTGATCGCCGGCGACGCCGCCGCGGTCGAACGCTTCGTCGCCGCCGCGCGTCCCGCGCTGGGACGCGGCCAGCGCTTGGAAACGATCAGCGACGCGCGTCCGGAAATCCGTTCCGCGCTGGACCGCGCCGGCCGCTTCCTCGGCCTGGCCGCGCTGGTGTCGGTGGTGCTGGCGGCGGTCGCGGTGGCGATGGCCGCGCGCCGCCACAGCGAGCGTCACCTGTCCGGCACTGCGGTGATGCGTTGCCTCGGCGCCAGTCAGCGCACCCTGGTCGGCGTGCACGTCGGCGAATTGCTGATGCTGGGCCTGGTCGCCTGCACGGTCGGCGTGGCGCTCGCATTCGGCTTGCAATGGCTGGTCGGCAGTTGGCTGTCGCAGGCCCTGAAACTATCGATTCCGCCGGCCGGTTTGATGCCGGCGCTGCAGGGCTACGGCGTCGGCCTGGTGGTGCTGCTCGCGTTCGGCGCGCCGCCGGTGCTGGCACTACGGCGGGTGCCGGCGCTGCGTGTGTTGCGTCGCGATCTCGATCCCACCGAGCCCAGCGCCTGGCTGGTCGCGCTGGCCGGTTTCGCCGGCCTGGGCGCGCTGCTGTGGTGGAAGGCCGGTTCGGCGACCCTGGGCACCGCGATGCTGCTCGGCATCGCCAGCACCCTGGCGGTGTTGGCGACGCTGGCCTGGCTGCTGATCGTGGCGGTGCGGCGCCTGCGTTCGCGCCTGCGCGGCAGCCTGCGCTACGGTCTGGCCAACGTCAGCCGCCGCGCCGGCACCAGCATCGCCCAGGTTTCGGCGCTGGGTCTGGGCCTGATGGCCTTGTTGTTGCTGACCTTCGTGCGCACCGATCTGCTGGACCGCTGGCAGCTCGCACTCGCCGCCGATGCGCCCAATCGTTTCATCATCAACGTGCAGGACGACCAGCTCGCGCCGGTGCGCGGCTTCATGAGCGAGCAGGGCATCGCCGCGCCGACCCTGTACCCGATGATCCGCGGCCGCCTGGTCGCGCGCAACGGCAAGCCGGTGACCGGCGCCGACTACGCCGGGCAGGGCGAACGCGCGCAGCGTCTGGCCGAGCGCGAGTTCAACCTGTCGGTGGCCGCGAGTCTGCGCGACGACAACCGCGTCACCGCTGGTAAGTTCTGGGGCAGCGCCAAACCGGCGCGGCCGGAAGTGTCGGTCGAGGAGGGCTTCGCCGAGCAACTGGGCTGGAAACTCGGCGACCGCGTCGCCTTCGACATCGCCGGTCAGCCGTTCGAGGCCACCATCACCAGCCTGCGCAGCGTCGATTGGGAGAGCTTCCGTCCCAACTTCTTCGTGATCGCATCGCCGGGTTCGATGGACGGCTACCCGGCCAGCTACATCACCGCGGTCAGCGTGCCGCCGCAACGCACGCGCTTCACCGCCGATCTGGTCTCGCGCTTCCCGAATCTGTCGGTGATCGACGTCGACGCCGTGCTCAAGCAGGTGCGAGGCACCGCCGACCAGGTCTCGACTGTGGTCGAGGTGGTGTTCTATTTCTCGCTGGTGGCCGGCGTGCTGGTGCTGATGGCCGCGGTCAGCGCGAGCCAGGACGAGCGCCTGCTCGAAGGCGGCGTGATGCGCGTGCTCGGCGGCAGCCGGCGTCAGCTGCGCTTGGCCCAGGCTTCGGAGTTCGCGGCGATCGGCCTGTTGTCGGGCCTGGTCGCGGCGACCGCGGCGTCGGTGCTGGCCGGCGTGATCGCGACCCAGGTGTTCGACCTGCCCTGGCGCGTGGATTGGACCATGGCCGTGGTCGGCGCGGCCTTGGGCCTGATCGCGGCCCTGCTCGCAGGCCTGTACGCGACCCGGCGCGTGCTCGACGCACCGCCTTCGGTGACCCTGCGCGAACTGCAGAACTGACGGCGGCTCTCTGACGCCTGCGACGCACCAACGGCGCGCAGGCGTGAGCGGCGTTCAGCCGCTCAACTGCGCCTCGGCCTGGAACCTGCGCGCGTAGCCGCGTTCCTCCGCCACGCGTTCGATTTCCTCGTCGGCCAGCTCCGGCGGGGCGTAGACCGCGTAGGCGACCGCGCCGTCGCGCAGGCCGGTATGGTGCAGGCGGTAGCGCGGATGACCGCTGCCGGTGTTTTCGGGGTAATGGCGCGGCGGCTGCGCGCCGTCCAGATCGAGTTCGCTGTTGTCGACCGTGCCGCCGATGAAAAGGGCTCGCATGCGTGTGCTTCCTCTGTTTTCGGCCAGCATGGCGCCGGCGGCGTTGCGACGGCATGAAACCGGCGTTGCCGGGCCGTGGACGCGCCGATACGGGCGCCGATGCGCGGCGACGGGTAAAATGACCCCGATGATCCGTATTCGACCCTGCCGTGCGCGCTGACGCACCCGATAACGCGCTCGAAACCCTGTTCCTGCCGTTCGCCGATGGCCGGCTGAGCTGGCCGGCGCAGGGCGGCGCCCTGTTTCTGCGCGCGCGCGACGGCTGGCCGCTGCACGCGCAGCCGCGCCCAGGCCTGGTCTGCGAGCAGAGCTTCAAGCCCGAGGTCGAGGCGCTGCAGCGCTCCGGCCTGAGCCTGGACGGGGACGACGGCGCGCATCGCTATCCGCTGGTACTGGTGCTGCCGCCGCGCCAGCGCGACGAGGCGCGGGCGCTGTTGGCGCGCGCGATCGCGCGCACCGCGCCGGGCGGGCGTGTGGTCGCCTGCCTGA
The DNA here is from genome assembly GCF_001427715.1 of Lysobacter sp. Root667. Taxonomy (NCBI): domain Bacteria; kingdom Pseudomonadati; phylum Pseudomonadota; class Gammaproteobacteria; order Lysobacterales; family Lysobacteraceae; genus Lysobacter; species Lysobacter sp. Root667. The sequence goes on along the minus strand of NZ_LMHF01000010.1, from coordinate 262,853 downwards.
GCAACGACGAGGGCGCGCGCTCGGGCGAGGCCGATCTGGCCAAGCTCGCAGGCCCGGTCGGGCAGCTGTCCAAGAACAAATGCCGCGTGTTCTGGACCGCGCCGCTGGACGGTCCGGCCGATGCCGAGCTGGCCGCGCAGTGGCGGAACCTGGATGCGGTGCGCCCGATCCTCGGCGGCCGTTTCCTGAGCCGGCCCGGCGTATTCGCCTGGGACCGCATCGATCCGGCGTCGGCCCTGTTGGCCGCGCACCTGCCGGCGGATCTGAGCGGGCGCGCGGCCGATCTCGGCGCGGGCTACGGCTATCTGGCGGCGGAGCTGCTCGCGCGTTGCCCCGGTATTGTCGCGCTGGACCTGTACGAAGCCGAAGCGCGCGCCTTGGATCTGGCGCGCGCGAATCTCGCGGCCGAGCGTCTGCCGGCCGCGGCCGCGCAGGTCGCGATCGACTACCACTGGCACGACGTGACCGCCGGGCTCGGTCAGCGCTACGACGTGATCGTCAGCAATCCTCCGTTCCACGGCCAGGGCCGCGCCGAGCGCCCGGACATCGGCCGCCGCTTCATCGAAGTCGCCGCGCAGGCGCTGAACCCCGGCGGCCGCCTGTGGCTGGTCGCCAACCGCCACCTGCCTTACGAAGGCGCGCTCGACGCCGGCTTCGGCAGCGTGCGCACGGTCGCCCAGCAGGGCGGGTTCAAGATCGTCGAAGCGATCAGGCATGCCGCGCCGGCCAGGCCCGCCGCAGCGGCGCGAACCCGGTCGGGGCGCGCATGAAACTGATCAAGCTGATCGCCAACCTCGGTTACGGCAGCCGCAAGGACGTGGCGACGATGTTCCGCGAAGGCCGCATCACCGATCCCGAGGGCGACGTGCTGTACGCCGACGATCAGGTCGGCCAAGAGCGCATCCATATCGACGGCAAGCCGCTGGATCCGCCGGCGGGTCTGGTGCTGATGCTGCACAAGCCGACCGGCTATACCTGTTCCACCAAGGATCCCGGCCGCATCGTCTACGACCTGCTGCCGCCGCGTTTCCGCTTGCGCTCGCCCTTGCTGTCCACGGTCGGCCGGCTCGATCGGGACACCAGCGGCCTGTTGCTGCTGACCGACGACGGCGGCCTGCTGCATCGGATCGTTTCGCCCAAGGCCAACCTGGCCAAGGTGTACGAGGCGAGCCTGGCCTCCGATTTGCGCGGCGACGAAGCGGCGACCTTCGCCAGCGGCACGCTGATGCTGGAGTCGGAAAAGACGCCGCTGGCGCCGGCCGCGATGCAAACCCTGGCGCCGCGCCAGGCGCGTCTGATCCTGACCGAAGGCCGCTATCACCAGGTGCGGCGGATGTTCGCCGCGGTTGGCAATCACGTCGAAGCGCTGCACCGCAGCCGCATCGGCGGGCTGGGCCTGGACGATCTGCCGTCCGGCCAATGGCGCGCGCTCGATGCCGCCGACCTGGAGCGTCTGTTTGCCGGCTGAACGCGCTCGCCGTGTTCGCCGCCGGTCGCGCCGCGCGCGATTGCCGTTATTGTCCTCGTAACCTCAGCGAGTTCCGTACAGATGTCGATCGAAGCTTCCGACCACGCCGCCGCCGTGCTCGAATTCGAACCCGCCGCCGTGCTGTTCGACATGGACGGCACCATGATCGAGAGCGAAGCGGCCCTGCTGGAGTGCTGGCGGCAAGCCGCGCACGATCTGGCGCTGCCCTTGGAAGACGGCCTGTGGCTATCGATGGTCGGCCTGCACGACAGCGCCTGCCACGACCTGCTGCGCACGCGCCTGGATGAAGAACAGGTGCAGGCCTTGCTGCACACGATGCAGGCGCTGTACGACGTACGGGTCGATGCCGGACTGCCCTTGAAAGCAGGGCTGGTCGCCCTTTTGCAGCGCCTGGCCGCGCATGGGATGGCGACCGCGGTCGTCACCTCCACGCGCCGGCCGCGCGCGCTGTACAAGCTGGAGCGTGCGGGCCTGCTCGCCCATTTCGCACTGGTGGTCGGCGGCGACGAAGTCTCGCACCCCAAGCCGGCGCCGGACATCTACCGTCTCGCTGCGCAGCGCCTGGGCGTGAGCGCCGAGCGTTGCGTGGTGCTGGAGGATTCGCCGGCCGGCGTGCGCTCGGCGCTGGCCGCGGGCATGACGCCGATCCATATCCCGGACCTGGTCGCGCCCAGCGACGAAGTGCGCGCGCTCGGGCATCGCATCGTCGCGAACATGGACGAGGCCCATGCCCTGTTGGCCCCGTGGTTGCGCGCTGAGGCGCTGGCGGCGCAGTAGGGCCGCGTCGCGGGAATCCCTATAAAGACGAATCTCCCCTGCGTCTCAAGAGGGGAATTCAAAGCGTTCCTGTGAGTGCCGGCGAGGCGCGCAGCCTCGGGCAGTGCCTCTCGGCTTCAAGGCGCCAGCAGCTTGCGCCAGCCCTCGATACCCAGCTTCTCCAACGTTTCCAGATTGCGTTCCACGATCACATCCGGGTCCGGGAACGCCGCAACCGCGCGCTCGACGCTGGCCTCGCGCAGCAGGTGCAGCATCGGGTAGGGCGAACGGTTGCTGCAGTTGCCGACATCGTCGTAGGCGGCGTCGGCAAATTGGTAGTCGGGATGGAAGCTGGCGACCTGGATTTCGCCGTCCAGTTCCAGTGCCTCGACCGCGGCGTCGGCGGTGTCGAGGAAATCGTTGTAGTCGAGGAAGTCGGTCAGCACCTGCGGATGGATCAGCAAGGTGGTGTCGACCTGCTCGGGCTCGGTCTGCTGCAGGCGGACCAGCTCGTAGGCCAGTTCCTCCAGCAGTGCATCGGGCGTGGTCGCGGCGCTGAGCACGTAGCGGACCTGGTCCTTGGCCACCACGGCCTTGGCGAACGGGCACAGGTTGAGCCCGATCACCGCGCGCTCCAGCCAGCGGCGGGTGGCGATGATCGGTTCGGCTTCGCTGCTCATGGTTGGATGCTCAGTCGCGGAAGTTGTCGAACTGCAGGGGCCGCTCGAAATCGCCGGCCTTGAGCAGGGCGATCGCGGTCTGCAGGTCGTCGCGCTTCTTGCCGTTGATGCGCAGCTTGTCGCCGTTGATCTGGGCCTCGACCTTGAGCTTGGCGTCCTTGATCGCGGCGACGATCTTCTTGGCCAGCTTCTGCTCGATGCCCTGCTGCACGGTGATCTTCTGGCGCGCGCCGGCCAGATTGGTCTCGATGTCGCCGAACTCCAGGCAGCGCCCATCGATGCCGCGCGCGATCAGGCGCGCGCGCAGGATGTCCTGCATCTGCTTGAGCTGGAACTCGCTGGGCGCGGACTGGTTGATGAACTTGTCGTCGAGCTCGAACTTGGCCTCCACGCCCTTGAAATCGAAGCGCGTGGACAGCTCGCGGTTGGCCTGGTCGACGGCATTGGTGAGTTCGTGGGTGTCGACTTCGGAGACGACGTCGAAGGAGGGCATGGCGGTATCCGGATCGATGCAGCGGGTGGGAACGCAAAGGGTAACGCAGGCGCGCGGCCGCGGCACGCAACGTTGCGTGCGCATTGACGCCGGGGCGGTCTGGCGCGGCTAGACTGCCGGTCTTCCCTCAGCCCGGATCCGCGCATGCTCAAGACTGCCGCCTACGCCGCCGCCAGCGCCCAGTCGCCGCTGGCCCCGCATTCGATCGAGCGCCGCGAACCCGGTCCGGAGGAGGTGCTGATCGATATCCTCTATTGCGGAGTCTGCCATTCCGACATCCACCAGGCGCGCGATGAATGGGGCGGGTCGATCTTCCCGATGGTGCCGGGCCACGAGATCGTCGGCCGGGTCGCCCGGGTCGGCGCCGACGTCGTCGGGTTCAAGCCCGGCGATGCGGTCGGGGTGGGCTGCTTCGTCGATTCCTGCCGCGAGTGCCCGCAATGCCGCGACGGCCTGGAGCAGTACTGCGACCAGGGCATGACCGGCACCTACAACTCGCGCGAACGCGCCAGCGGCGTGCCGACCTACGGCGGCTACTCGACCCGGATCACGGTCGACCAGGCCTACGTGCTGCGCATCCCCGAGTCGATCCCGCTGGACCGCGCCGCGCCGCTGCTGTGCGCCGGCATCACCACCTATTCCCCGCTCAAGCATTACGGGGTCAAGGCCGGCGACCGCGTCGGCGTGGTCGGGCTGGGCGGCCTGGGCCACATGGCGGTCAAGCTGGCCGCGGCGATGGGCGCGCAGGTCACCGTGCTGAGCACCTCCGAATCCAAGCGCGAGGCCGCCCTGGCCCTGGGCGCGCAGGACTTCGCCGCGACCCGCGACCCGTCGGTGTTCAAGCGACTGGCACGCTCGTTCGACTTCATCATCGACTCGGTGTCCGGCGAGCACGACTACAACGCCTACCTGTCCCTGCTCAAGGTCGACGGCACCATGGTCCTGCTGGGCATCCCGGAAGCGCCGGCACCGGTCGCCGCGGGCGTGCTGATCTCCAAGCGCCGCCGGCTCGCCGGATCGATGATCGGCGGGATCGCCGAGACCCAGGAGATGCTGGATTTCTGCGCCGAGCACGGCGTGGCCTCGGACATCGAGCTGATCGACATCGCCCAGATCAACGAGGCTTACGAGCGCATGATCAAGGGCGACGTGCGCTATCGCTTCGTGATCGATATCGCCAGCCTCGAAAAGGCGGCCTGATCGGACGCACCGGCCGTCGCGGCGAGGCTTCCTGTGGGAGCGGCGTAAGCCGCGATCGAGCCCCGCCGGCCGGCGAAACCGATCGCGGCTTACGTCGCTCCCACAGTGGAGCGACTCGCCGCGTCGGACCGGCGCGGCCCTCCGCCGCGCACCATCGTCTAAGCTGGCCGCATGCAACTGTTGCTGATCCCGCTGCTCGTTCTGGTCATGGTCCTGCTGTGGGCCCTGCTGCTGCCGGTGGCGCTGATCCAGCGCTACCGCTATGGCAAGTCGCGGCGGCGCGCGATCGGCTGGGTAGTCGGGCTCAATCTGTTCGCGAGCTTCGTATCGATGCTGCTGTTCTTCTTCAGCGCCTGGATCGCCGGGCACTGGATCGCCGACGCACCGGTCTACGCCGCGATCGGCGTGGCCCTGGGGTTGTCGCTGGGCCTGGTCGGCTTGGCCCTGACGCATTTCGAGCCCGGGCCGGATGCGCTGTACTACACGCCCAATCGCTGGCTGGTGCTGGCGCTGACCGTGATAGTCGCCGCGCGCCTGGGCTTCGGGCTTTTGCAGGCGCTGCGTCTGTGGGGCGAACAGGCGGCGCGCGGCGCGTGGCTGTCGCGCCAGGGTGGGCTGCTCGCGGTCGGCGGCATGATGCTGGGCTATTACTTGAGTTATGCGCTGGGCTTGCGCCGCCGTTGTCGGCGCCGGGCCTGAGCGGCCCATGACGGCGAGCGCGATTGCCGGCAAGATGCGCCATCGCCTCCCCCGGCTGCGGACATGATCCACGCCTACTTCTCCACCGCCACGCGCGGCAGCGCATGAGCGCCGATCGCAAGCGCCAGACCCAGGCGGCCCTGCTCATGCTGGCCGCGGTCGGCCTGTTCGCGACCATGGACGCGGGACTCAAGCTGCTCAGCGCGCATTACCCGCCGTTCCAGGTCGCGTCCCTGCGCGGCACGGCCTCGCTGCCGTTCGTGCTGGCCTGGGCGCTGGCGACCGTGGGACCGCGTGCCCTGCTGCGTGTGCGCTGGTCCTTACACCTGCTGCGCGGCGTGCTCGGCATCGGCATGATGGCCGCGTTCGTGTATGCGTTGCGCACGCTGCCGCTGTCGACCGCGTACTCGATCTTTTTCGTCGCGCCCCTGCTGATCACCGCGATGTCGGTGCCCATGCTGGGCGAGCGCGTCGGTCCGCGCCGTTGGATCGCGATCGCGGTCGGCCTGCTGGGCGTGCTGGTGCTGCTGCGGCCGACCGGCGAGGGCATGCTCAGCCTGGCTTCGCTGGCGGTGCTGCTGGCGGCCGTGGCCTACGCGGTCAGCGCGATCACGGTGCGCTTGCTGGCGCGTACCGACAGCACTCAGTCGATGATGGTCTGGCTGATGGCGATGATCGCGCTCGGCTCGGGCGCGCTGGCCTGGCCGGATTGGGTGCCGATTCGGGCCGCCGATGTGTGGATCATCCTCGGGGTCGGCGTCGCCGGCGGCCTCGGCCAGTACGCGATCACCGAAGCCTTCCGCTTGGGCGAGGCGTCGCTGATCGCGCCCTTGGAATACACCGCGCTGGTCTGGGGCGTGCTGCTCGACCTCAGCCTGTGGGGCGTGCTGCCGGACGCGATCACCTGGCTGGGCGCGGCGATCATCGTCGCCAGCGGCCTGTACCTGCTGCGTCGGGAGCGCGTGCACGTCGAATCCGAACATCCCTGAATCGGGCTCTGGCCGGGCCAGCCCCGTCATCGCGTTTGCCTGTCTGTCCCCACATTCAGGCAGGATCGATGAAAAAGTTCAGGACGAACTCTGCGCTTGGAAAGCGCGCCGCGGCCGTGTTGTTGATTGCCGGTGTGGTCGCCACCGCCGCCACCGCCTGGGCCTACAGCCGCCCGGCCGAGCAGGTAAAACTGGAACCGGTAAAGCAGGGCGCGGACATTCCCGCCAGCAGTCGGCAACGCAAGCTCTCGCTCAGCGCCGCCAAAGCCGCTGCGCCGATCTCGATTTCCGCCGCCGCGGTCACCGATGAAGACGTCGGCGACAGCGATTCGTTCGGCCGCAATCTGCGCTGGCTGGGACTGGCCGACATGGCGGTCGAGCTCACCGACGCCTGCCCGGGCGTGGATCCGGATGCGGGCTGCCAAGTGCTCAACCCGGCGCCGGTAGCGACCCCGTTCGCATTCGAGGACCTGGGCCACATCACCCTGCCCGGCAAGTCGACCCAGTCGCTGCTTTGCTACTGGTTCTCGCCGGTGCTGACCGTTCGCTACGCCAATCCGACGCCCAATCAAGCGCTGGCGCGTCTGCGGTACACGCCGACGCTGACGATCGAGAATCCGGTGCTGGCGACACCGGGCCTGATCGATCCGACCACCGGCCTGCCGTTCGATGGCAAGCTGATCACCGGCATGACCTCGTCGGAACTGTTCGAGGTGCCGCTGGCGCCCGGCGTGGCCTTCAACGAACGCACGCGGGACTCGGCGGTATGCATCGCCGGCTCCATCAGCCGCAAGTCGCTGGCGGATACCTACGGACTCAGCGACGCCCAGATCAAGGAATTCTTCAAGAAGCCGACCACGGTGCGCATGAACATCAGCGGCAGCGCGCAATACGTGGAATCGGCCTCGCTGTACTTCGGCCTGCGCCTCATCGGCGACTGAAGTCGCAGGGGCTTCGCTGGCGGCGGGCGCGGCGATGGGGGCGCGCCTGCCGCCGGCTTCACTCCGGTCCGTTGGGCGGGTACCGTAGACCGATGGTCAGCAGTACCGCCGAAACCGTAGACGCCTATCTGGACGAACTCCCGCCCGAGCGCTGCGTCGTGGTCGCGACGGTGCGCGACCTGGTCAATGCGAACCTGCCGCCCGGTTACGCCGAGGAGATGGCCTTCGGCATGATCGGCTGGAACATTCCGCTGAGCCGATATCCCAAGACCTACAACAAGCAGCCGCTGTGCTATGCGGCGCTGGCGGCTCAGAAGAACGGCTATTCGCTGTATCTCAACTGCGTCTACGCCGACTCCGAACGAGAGCAGAGGCTGCGCGCGGCTTACGAGCGGGCAGGCCGAAAGTTCGACATAGGCAAGAGCTGTCTGCGTTTCAAATCGCCCGACGATCTGCTGCAGAGCGAGATCGCCGCGATCGTCGCATCGACCTCGGTGGACGAGTACATCGCCTTGTACGAGGCGGGCCGTCGCAAGGACTGAGCGGGCCGGCTACTGAAAAGGCCGCCGATACCAGCGGAAATTCGCAGGGAATGCGGCCCCGTCCGTAGCCGAAGGAGGACGGCGGCGACTCAGATGAACAGCTTTACCTTGTCGCGAAAGCTGCGCGAAAGCTTCAGCTCATGCCCTGAATCGAGCGTAAGAAAGTACTCGCCATTGACGTGCGGCCGCATCTCCTTGACGCGCCCAAGATTGACGATGGTGGAGCGGTGGATGCGCGCGAACTGCTGCGGGTCGAGACGTTGCTCCAGCTCCTGCATCGTGCCACGCAGGACGTGGGTTTCATCGCCTGCGTGGATGCACATGTAGTCGCCGGCGGCATCGATCCAACGGATCGCGTCGACATCGATCCGCAGCAACCGCGTTCCATCCTTGATCGCCAACTTTCCGCCGGTGCGTGGAGCCTCGTCGGCAAGAAGGCTTTCGACCTTGGATCGATGCGTGCCAGGCAGGGTCGCAATGAACTTGAGCAGGCGCTCGTAGTGGTCCTCGGTCTTTCGGGCGGACAAACGCGCGCGTGCGCGTTCCACCGATTCGTCCAAACGTGCGTCGTCGACCGGTTTTAGCAGGTAGTCGAGCGCGCTTGCGGCGAATGCGGCGAACGCATACTGGTCGTAGGCCGTGACGAAAACGGTCAGCGGAATCTGCGTTGCCGGCAGCATGTGCAACAGTTCGAAACCGTCGATGCCGGGCATCTGTACATCGAGGAACATCAGCTGCGGGCGCAAACTGGAAATAGCGTGGAATGCCTGGCGACCGTTGCCGGCCTCGCCGACGATCTCGATGTCGGCATGGCGACCCAGTCGCAGTTCCAGCCCCCTGCGCGCCAAGGGTTCGTCGTCTACGATAAGCGTGCGGATCTTCTTCACGGCCGTTCATCCTGCGCGGTGCTGAATGGCAGTCGCACATGGACATCCGCACCGCCGGATTCGCGGTTGCTGATGCCCAGGTGCTGGCGCTCGCCATACAGAACGCGTAGCCGTTCGCGCGTGTTGGCCAGGCCGACGCGCGAGTGACCGTTCGCCGCCAGATCGGCTTCCACGCCGCCGGGGCCGTCATCGCGTAGGTGCAAGTCGAGCATGTCACCGTCGATCCGTGCGATGAGTTCGATGCGGCCGCCCTCCTCGCGTTTTGATATCGCGTACTTGATCGCGTTCTCGATCAACGGTTGCAGGATAAGACTCGGAACCAGCGCGTCGCGCGCGGCGGGTTCGACATCCACCAGCATCTGCAGGCGATCGCCGAAACGAACCTGTTCGATGCCAAGGTAAAGATTGAGCGCGTCTACCTCCTGCATCAGCGTGACCTGCTGCTCCGGGTCGGAATCGAGGGAATGACGCAGGAATGACGAAAGACTGGCGACCATGCGGTACGCCGTATCCGGCTTGTCGTCGAGCACCAGGGTGGAGATCGCGTTGAGCGTATTGAACAGGAAGTGCGGATTGAGCTGGTAACGGAGCATCTTGATCTGCGCCGCATGCGCGGCGTTGCGCGCGCGCAATGCGGCTTCCTTCTGCTGCTGCAGCTGAAGCGCGATCTTTATTCCGAAATACAGCGCGCTCCACGAAAGCAGTATGTAGAGCGTCGAAGCGAAGTACCACAGGTAGCCGAACACGCTGCGGATTTCGCAATCGTCGCAGTAGCTGAACGCGATGGCGACGTAGAGCTTCATCTGCACGAGCGTGGCAAGCACGAGCAATCCGACCGCTGCCGCCGCCATCCGCGGGACGGGCAGTCCCCATAGGCGCCGATAACCCAGGCGCAGCAGGCTGGTGATGACGAAGCCGCAGGCGGTCACGGACAGCGAGGCGGTCACATAGTGCAACGGCTTCCCGTCGCCCATCGCCGCGGTGAAGTGGAGGATGAAATAGCCGAGCCAGCCGAGGCCCTGCAGCGGCCAGAACCAACGCCTCGAGCTTGTCGTGACCGGGTCGGGAAAGGCGTTGGAACTCATAGGAAGGTTCTTCACGAGCGATGCTAACTATGAACGACTCCATGCGCAGTTTGAAGGGGCTAGCGTGCGTTCAACGCCTCGTCGTGCGTTAGCAACGTTTCGTCGCATTGCCTGAAGACTCCGGCTTTTCTGTCCGGCCTAATGGCTGGATCGGGATAACTCGACGACAGGAATACCTATGTTGGCGCTTTCTTTGCTTCTTTCAGCGGCGGGCTCGGTCGCTCCCGGTCCGGCGAACGTCGATCCGGCGACCCTCACGGCCATTGAGGCCACTTGCTTCGACTATGTGGACGGCCAACTCGAGGCCGATCCGGCCCGCGTTGCGCGCGCCTTGCATCCTGACCTGGCCAAGCGCGCCGTGATCGGCGATACGCCCTATGAGCGGCTGGGCTTACGGCGCATGTCGAAGGAAGAGCTGGTCGCGCTCACCAAGGCAGGGGCATTGAAGACGCCCAAGGGGCAGTGGGATCGCAGTTGCCGCGTGCTGGACGTGACCGGCAATGCGGCATCGGTTCGCCTGGAAACGCCATGGTTTGTCGACTACTTCCACATGGGGAAGTTCGAGGAGCGATGGATCATCGTGAATGCGCTTTGGTACAGCAAGCCAAAATGATTCGATCCCCGTCTTATAAGTCGATGGTCGCCATATCCACGCGGGGTGCGAAATGAGAAGTGCGGGTCTGGCGGTGCTTTGCTTGCTGGCGTCCTCCTGTGCGCCGACAGATCAAGCCGAACCTGCGAGCGCTTCGCTCGGGTCGTCGATGCCTGCGCGCGTACAGGGTTCCGTCCCCGTCGCCGAACGGACCTTGCCATCGCCGCAAGCCGATGGTGCGCGCCTGGCGGGTGTGGACTGGTTGTCAGGTGCGCGCAACGATTACAACCTCAGCACGGATGCCGCACAGCAGCTCATGGTGTTCGCGCGTTCTGCGGCGAACTTCAAGGATAGCCGGATCTGGTTTGCGCGGCGCGACGGCGGCGGCTGGGGCGAGGTGGCCGAGGTGCCATTCTCCGACTCGCGCTACCGCGATTCCGATCCTTGGCTGACGCCCGATGGCCGGACGCTCTATTTCGTTTCCAACCGCCCAGTCGCCGGTGAGACGCCGAATACCAGCCTAGACATTTGGCGCGTTGCGCTGGAAGACGGACGTTTCGGCGTGCCGGAGCGCCTGGTCGCGCTCGCCAGCGAGGGCGAAGAGCTCGGCCCGGAACTGCACGACGGCTGGCTCTACTTCAATAGCTCGCGCAAGGGTGGGCCGGCGAAGCTGGCGATCTATCGGGCGCGTATGAATGGTCCGGCCTTCGAGGCGCCGCAGCCATTGGCCGCTCCGTTCAACGACGGTGCGATTCAAGGCGATTTCACTCTCTCTCCGGATGGCCGGATGGCCGTGTTCTGGAGCGCCCGTGACGACTCCTCGGATCCGGATCTGTTCTCGGCTTGTCGAACGGGCGACGGTTGGTCCGCGGCGGTACGCCTGCCGCCCCCGATCAACGCACCGGGCATGGACTTCACCCCGGCATTTTCCGCCGATGGTCGGGAGTTGCGCTTTGCGAGCATGCGCACCTCGGCACCCATGGACGATGCCGCCCATGTGTTGAACGGACAGGCCAACCTCTACGTGGTCCCGGCCGCCGTGGCGGTTCAAGCGATACGACTGGCGCTGCCGTCGGCCGGCTGTCGCGATTGATCCGCTGCCGGTGGAATCGGCCTCGCTGTACTTCGGTCTGCGTCTCATCGGCGACTGAAGTCGCGGGGGCTTCGCTGGCGGCGGGCGCGGCGATGGGGGCGCGCCTGCCGCCGGCTTTACTCCGGTCCGATCGGCGGATGCCGCAGGCTACGAGCCCGATTGCCGCCACGACATTGCCAGCCCTGGTGTTCTCCGGTAGCGTCAGCCGACTCCGGCTTGCGGCGGGCAAGGTGTGAAGGTTTCCATCGGTGTTCGCTTGTTCCTGATGGTGGCGCTTTCGATGCTGGCCGTCGCCGCGATCGGCATCGGTCTGGTTCGATGGAAGCTGACCGGGACGCCATCCACGCGAGTCGCGAATGCCGAGCAACGCCAGGTCGACGCATTGACTAAGCAGATCGCGCTGGATTACCGGCAGAACGAGGGATGGTCGTTCCTTCCTAGTGTCCCTGCGGCGCGCATGACATGGCTACAGCAGCTGATCGCGTCGCAGCCCGGGAACCAGAATACGGGCCCGGAGGAGCGAGCATGGTCGTCGACCTTGGCTTACAGATTCGCGTTGCTCGATGCGCAGGGCTATCGCCTCGCCGGCGTGGAGCCTCGCCGCCTGCTCATCGCCTTGGCCTCGATCGATACCATGCGCCGAGACATCGTGGTGGAAGGCCGGACTGTGGGCTTTGTGGCAGTCGCGAAGCCACGTGACCCGGACGATGGACTGACCGTCGCCTTTCTCATCCAGCAGCAGCGCAACCTGGCCTGGCTGGCGGGAATCGCCGCCGCCCTGGGCGCGCTGGCGGCCGGCTTGGTGGCGGCGGGCTTCAGGCGTCCGATTCGCGAACTGGTCCGCGGTGCGGGTCGGCTTGGCGAGGCCCGGTTCGACACACGCCTTGAGGTGCGTCGCAGTGACGAACTCGGCGTGCTGGCCGACACCTTCAATCGGCTTGCCGCTCGCCTGGAGAGTGCGGAGCAGGCGCGCAGGCAATGGGTGGCCGACACTTCGCATGAGCTGCGGACGCCGCTGTCGGTGCTCCGTGCGCAGACCGAAGCGCTGCACGACGGCATCCGCCCCTGCACCCGCGAAAACACCGCGCTGCTGATGCGGCAGATCGATTCGCTGGACAAGCTGATCGACGATCTCTACGCGCTGGCGCGCGCGGACGTCGGGCAGCTCCCGTACGTCATGGCCCAGGTCGATCCGTGTGGCTTGGTCCGCGACATATGGAGCGGGTTCGCTGCGAAATTCGATGCCATCGGCCTGCGCACGGCGCTGGCGGCGCCGGCTGACCGCGTCCGGCTGAGGGGCGACGAAGATCGGCTCCGGCAGGCGATCGTGAACCTGCTCGAAAACAGTGCGCGCTACACCGATGTGGGCGGACGGGTCGAACTCACGTGCGTCGCGACCGATGGCGCCTTTCGTCTGCAGTTGGACGATACCGCGCCCGGCGTTCCAGACAGCCTGATCGGGCGACTGGGCGACCGCTTCTTCCGCGTCGAGTCTTCGCGAAACCGCGAGCATGGCGGCGCCGGGCTGGGGCTGGCACTGAGTCGACAGATCGTCGAAGCGCACGGCGGGACGCTGAGCTTCGCGCCGTCGCCGTTGGGCGGCCTGCGTGCGATCGTGTCTCTGCCCTTGGAGGATTGAATGGCCGCGAAGATCCTGATCGTAGAAGACGAACACGAGCTCTCGGCCATCGTTCGCGACTATGTGATCGCGGCAGGGCACGAGGCGGAGGTGATAGGCAACGGGCAGGCGGCGCTCGCACGCGTGCGCGAAGCGGCTCCGGACCTGATCGTGCTCGATCTCATGTTGCCGGAACTGGACGGCCTGACCCTATGCAGGACGGTGCGCGAGTTTTCAGACGTGCCGATCATCATGACCACCGCAAAGGTGGAAGAAATAGACCGCCTGCTCGGACTGGAAGCAGGTGCGGACGACTATCTGTGCAAACCGTACAGTCCGCGCGAGCTGGTCGCCCGGATCGCCGCGCTCTTTCGCCGCGTGCGACCGTCGCAGGCGCATCCGTCGATCGTCGAGATCGACGAAGCCGCGCGCGCCGTGCGCGTGCGCTCCCGGCCGCTGGAGCTCACGGCGACCGAGTACGCGTTGTTCGTCCTGATGGCGAGGCGGCCCGGCGTCATCTTCTCGCGGGCGCAGTTGCTCGATGCGGCGAGTCGCGACAGCCTGGACGTCGCCGACCGTTCGGTCGACAGCCACATCAAGAATCTTCGGCGCAAGTTGGCGGAGCAGTGCGAGGGCAAGGACCTGATCCAGTCCGTGTACGGCGTCGGCTATCGAATCGAGTTCTGACCCGCCCGGGTTGGCTCTCCATATTGTCTCCACAGTCGCCCGCGAAGCTGGGTTCGTCGAATCGCGACGAACCTCAGGAGCAGGGAGATGGGCAGGACTTATGTGCGCGGCGCCGTGGCGGCGGGCGGCGGCTTGCTTGCGGTGGGCATATTGCTGTTCGGGGTCCTGGGCCGGGCTGAGCCCGGTCCGCCTCCGCAACGGGACATGGCCGTGGATGCGGCGATGCGCCGCGAAGTGATCGCCGCGACGGTGGCGAGCCTGGATCGCGCCTACGTCTTTCCGGATAAGGCGACGGCGATGGGTGCGTATCTGCGGAACCGGCTGCAGCGAGGCGACTTCGACACCATCACCAGCGCGGAGGAATTCGCCCGGACCCTGACCGAAGCGCTGCGCGAGCAGAGTCACGACCTGCACCTGGAGTTGCGCTACGTGGAGCAGCCGGTGCCCATGGAGACGCCGGGCCAGGCCGCTCCGGCAGGCGCGAGCGCCGAGGAGACGACCAAGCAGCGGCGACTCAACTTCGGCGTATCCACCGTCGGGCGCTTACCCGGTAATCTCGGCTATATCGATCTGCACCAATTCGGCCGCCCGGTCGGCGCGACGCCCAGAATCGCCGCGGCCATGGATCTGGTATCCGATACCGCTGCGTTGGTCCTGGACCTACGCAAGTGCGGCGGCGGCGATCCCGATACCGTCATGGCGTTCGCCAGCTATTTGTTCGACCGTCCCACGCACCTCAATGACGTCTACTGGCGCGACGAGAACCGCACGGAACGGCGCTGGACACAGCCCCAGGTTGCGGGCACGCGCTACGGTCAGGCGCGCAAGATATATCTGCTCACGAGCGGCGACACGTTCTCGGGCTGCGAAGATCTTGCCTACGCGCTGAAGAACAATCGCCGCGCGACCTTGATCGGCGAGACAACCGGCGGCGGCGCGCATGCGGGCAGTCCGCAGCGGCTGACGGCGCACTTCATGATGTTCGTGCCGTCGGGGCGGCCTATCAATCCGATCACCCACACGGACTGGGAAGGCGTGGGGGTTGTTCCGGACATAAAGGTGCCGGCGGAACAAGCGCTCGACGTGGCCCAGGTCGCCGCGCTCGAGGCGATCATTCCTGGCGAGCGCGATCGGCAATGGCGGTCGAAATTGCAGGAGCGGGTCGACGAGCTGAAGTAGGGGGTGATCGGGGCGATCACTCCGGCCGCTTCCGTGGCGCCGGTCGCAAGGCGGCGGCTACGTCCAAAGAAGGCGGCCCGGAGGCCGCCTTCGTCACCTTCAAGCGCACTTGGCGTACTTAGTGCATCGGTTCGATATTGAATGCGCCGACGTCGATACCGACGTTGACGCCTTCGCCGCCACCGGCCAGGGCCAGGGACACGGTGCCCTTGCTGAGTATCTGCGCCTCGCCCGACTTCACGATGCCGGCGTTGGCGCTGGCTTGCGCGTAGTGGCCCAGCACCTCGCGGATGTTGTGCACGTCGGTGAAGCGGCCCTTGCCGTTGTCGATCTTCCACTTGCCGGCCGTCACGCCGATGGCCTTGGCGCTCACGCGCACCGGCATCGATGCGCCGTTGTTGCAGGTCACGCGGCCGGTGCCCGTAGTGTGCTTGTAGACCAGCGACCAACCGGTGAGGTTGTAGTCCAGCTTGCAGTCGATGTCGGACGCGGCGCGCGCCGGTGGCATGGTGACGGCGAGGGCGCTGGCGAGCAGGGCGGACAAAACAATGCGATGCGAACTCATGGCGCAACTCCTCCTTGGGGGAGGTCTCGCAGTCTCCACCTTGCGGCTGAACGGATGCGGAGAATCGGCCTTCAGCCCTCCATCGCTTCAGGACGCAGAGGCGGAAGTCGCGGCGGCGTGAAGGAGATGGTCGAGCGCGCCGGCGGGGAATGCGGCGAGAATTCGGCCTTACGGCGCCACGACCTTCGCGTCCCGCATCACCACTTCGCCGCCCTTCATCACGAACACCGGCTGCGCGTCCAGGGCATGGATGTCGGCCAGGGGATCGGCGGCGACCGCGACCAGGTCGGCGTAGCGTCCCGCCTCGACCGCGCCGACCTTGTCCGACCAGCCCAGCAGCTCGGCCGCGTCCGAGGTCGCCGCGCGCAGCGCCTGCATCGGGGTCATGCCCCACTCGACCATCTTCGGGAACTGCTTGCGGTTGTCGCCGTGCGGATACACGCCGGCGTCGGTGCCGAAGCCCATGCGCGCGCCCGCGCGCACGGCCTTGCGGAAATTTTCGCGCTGGGTGCGGCCAACCAGCTTCTCCTTGTCGATCATCTGCTGCGGAAAGCCCAGGCGCGCGTACTCGGCCAGGATGTAGTCGTCGTTGTAGACGTCCATCACCAGCCAGGTGCCCTTCTGCTTGGCCAGGCGCAGGCCCTCGTCGTCGATGAAGCTGGCGTGCTCGACAGAATCGACGCCGGCCAGGATCGCCATGCGGATCGCTTCTGCGCCGTGCGCATGCGCGGCGACGCGCTTGCCCCAGCGGTGGGACTCGTCGACGATCGCGTTCATCTCTTCCTGGGTGTACTGCGGCGCGCCGACCGAGGCTTCGGCGCTGAGCACGCCGGCGCCGGCCATGAATTTGATCACCTCGGCGCCATGCTTGACGTTGTCGCGGACCTTCGCGCGCACCGCCTCGACGCCGTCGGCGACGCCGCTGGCGTTGTGGAACTCCAGATAGGGCGAGAAGCCGGTGTTGCCGTCGATATGGCCGCCGGTGGCGCCGATCGCCAGGCCCGAGGGCAGGATGCGCGGGCCCTGCAGGCGACCGTGGTCGATCGCGCGTGCCAGGGCGACGTCGATGTACTCGGCCGAGCCGACGTTGCGCACCGTGGTGAAGCCCGCACGCAGGGTGCGTTCGGCGTAGAGGTGGGCGGTGACCGCGTCGTCGATCGGGCTGCGCTTGAGGATGTCCTCGAAGTAGTTGCCGGTGCCGCTGGTGGAGTCGCCGGTGATGTGCACGTGCAGGTCGATGAAGCCCGGCATCAGGGTGGCCGTGCCCAGGTCGATCAGCTCCACGCCGGCCGGGGCCTCGCCGCCGGCGGACAGCGCGACGATCTTCTCGCCTTCGATCAGCACCAGCGGTCGCTCGACCACGCGCTGGTGGGCGGTGTCGATCAGGCGCGCGGCCCGCACCGCGACGCGCCTGGGCGCCGCGGACGCCTCGCTGGTGTCGTCCGCGTACGCGCCGGCGCTGGGCAGCGCGAGCAACAGCAGGGCAAGCAGGACGGGCAGACGCATGGTGGCACTCGCGGCGAGGACAGGAGCGCCGAGTGTAGCCATGCCCGCGCGGGTGCAGCAGTGCGTAGCGACCGCTTTCGGCATGCCCGCGCATCGGGCTCGAGCGGATGCGGCATCGCAAAAAGAAAGCGGACCCCGTCGCCGGGGTCCGCCTGGTGTTGCGGTCGCCGAGGTTCCGGCGACGGTGCTGCGGTTGTTGCGCGGCGGGCTTAGAAGCGCGCGCCCAGGCCCACGCCCAGGACCACCGGGTTGAGTTCGGCCTCGCCGACCTTGACGCCGTCGACGCGCGCGTCCGACTTGCCCTGCAGATAGCGCACGTCGGCGCGGGCGAACCAGGTCGGGTTGATGTTGAGGTCGACGCCGGCGGTGGCCATCGCGCCCTTGGCGGTTTCCACGCCGATGCGCTGGCCGGCCAGCACGCCGGCCGGCTCGGCCTTCTCGCCGCTGTAGTTGGACTCGTAGTAGCCCAGGCCCACGAACGGGCGCACGGTCTTGTCCGGCGCGCCGAAGTGGTACTGGCCGCTCACGGCGTAGGGCTGCGCATCGACGCTGCCGGCCTTGGCGCCGTTGAGGTTGACGCGGTGGCCGAACTTGTCGGCCGCGCCCCAGGCTTCGACCGCGATGTTGTCGGTGATGTAGTAGCTGGCGCTCAGGGTCGCAGCGCCGTCGCCGTCGACTTGGCTGCGGGCGCCGGCGATCGACGGATTCTTGGTCGGCTCGGACAGCGCATAGCCGCCGACGACGGCGAAGCGCTTGCCGGTAGCGGTGCCGGCGTCCTGGGCGAATGCGGCCGGGGCGATGGCCAGGGTGCCGAGGAGGGCGAGGGTCAAATGACGAAAGCGCATCATGGCGTGGACTCCTTGTTGTCTTATGTGGATGCCTTGGGGGAGGCGTGCGCAGGCTAGGACTTTGCGCATGAACGTTGCTTGCGCCGCGATCGCGCGACGCGGAACTTTTGCGTCGTGTGCGGAGCGCGTGGTGTCGCATGAGAATCACTACTGCGATGAACCGAACTTGAAGTCGTGACGATTCGCGTCGTTTCGTGGCTGAACGAGCGTGCCGACGGTATTGCTCGAATTTGTGCGCGATGTGCGCAGGCGGCGTAGCGACGGGCTGTGCGTGCGATGCCCGCTGGCGATGCGGCGATTCTGAATCGTTGCGGAAGCGCGCAGCGTATGGAGCGCGCTGTGGCGCCGCAGATGAACAAGAAACTCGAAACCTCGGCTATAAACGCAATGCAACCGTCCATGAACGCAGCCGGTTCACAGGGGAGTGCCGCGGCCGCCGTCGCATGGCGAAGGTCATGCTCCCCACCGGCAGGGGACGCCGGCCCCGGCGCGCGGCATCATGGCCTCACCCCGTCACATGGAGTCCGACGATGCGCCGCCCTGCCCAGAACCGTTCCGGTCGTTCCCTCTCGCCGCGGCTGCTGGCCTTGGCGGTGCTCGCGCTGAGCTGCGGCGCCGCCTGGGCGGACGAGATCGAGTGCAATGTCCAGAGCGACTACGAGCTGACGCTCAACGAGCGCAGCGTGATCTTCACCCGCGACACCGGCACCCCGAAGGCGATCGTGATGCGCCAGGGGCGCTTGTTCGTGGACGACAAGTGGCTGAGCCTGAGCGCGGCCGACAGCCGCCGCATTGCCGATTTCGAGCAGCAGACCCGGGCGGCGATGCCCGAGGCGCAGCGGATCGGTCGCGAGGCCGCCGAGATCGCCTTCACCGCCCTGGGCGAGGTCGCGGCCGGCTTCAGCAGCGATCCCAAGACCGCGCGGGCCAAGCTGGACAAGGCCCGTGCCCAGATCGACGCGCGCCTGGCGCGCTCCGTCACGCCCACCCATTTCAATGGCGACGACCTGGGCGAGGGCATCGGCGAGGCGGTCGGCGAGGTGATTCCGAGCCTGATCGGCGACATCGTCGGCGGCGCGATCGGCGCGGCCTTCAGCGGCGACGAGACCCGGCTCAAGCGCCTGGAGAACCTGGACGCGCAGGTCGAAGCCAAGGTCAAGCCGCGTGCCGACGCGCTCGAAGTGCGGGCCGAGAGCCTGTGTCGGCGTATGGTCGAGCTGGACCGGCTCGACAACGAGTTGGAAGTCCGGGTCGACGGCAAGCCCTTGAATCTGATGACCGCCAAGGCCGAGCCGCGCACCGTGAAGGTCAGGAAGTAAGCGCCGCGGCCGCGACGCGCCACGGCCCGCGCCTTCCGGGCCGGGCGGCGCGGTCGCGCTTGGTCGATCCGGCCCGGGCCGCCTATCCCTGCAGGCCCAGTACCTGCCCGTACGCGCATACGGCCAAAGACTGCGGTTGGCGTGGCTGGCTCCAGCAGCCACAATAGGGTTTTCGCGCATTTGCGGAGCCCCACGATCATGGCTGAGCTGAAGGAAGCACGCGTCCCCGACATCGGCGACTACGACGGCGTCCCCGTCATCGAACTGCTGGTCGCGGTCGGCGACACGGTCCAACAAGACCAGGGACTGGTCACGCTGGAGTCCGACAAGGCGACCATGGAAGTACCGGCGCCGTTCGCCGGCATCGTGCGCGAGCTCAAGGTCAAGATCGGCGACAACCTGGCCGAAGGCAGCGTGGTGGCTCTGATCGAGCCCAGCGAGGGCGGTGCCGCGGCCGCGCCCGCCGCCGCTGCGGCCGAGGCACCCAAGGCCGCCGCGCCCGCTCCTGCAGCGCCCGCGCCTGCAACCCCAGCGCCTGCCGCACCCGCTGCGCCTGCCGCGGCTGCTCCCGCGCCGGCCGCCGCCGCAGCTGCCCCGGTCGCCCTGGCCGGCGTCGGCGCCGGCACCGATCCGGAAGCGATGCCGCCGCGCACGCCGCCGGTCGCCTTCACTGCCGAAGAACTGCTGCCGGACAAGGTTCCCTACGCCAGCCCCGCCGTGCGCCTGTTCGCGCGCGAACTCGGCGTCGATCTGTCGCATGTGAGCGGCAGCGCCCGCGGCGGCCGCATTGCCAAGGAGGACGTGCAGTCCTTCGTCAAGGGCGTGATGCAGGGCGGCGCTGCGCCGGCCGGCGCTGGCGCCGCGCCTTCGCTCGGCGGCGGCCTCAACCTGCTGCCCTGGCCCAAGGTCGATTTCAGCAAGTTCGGCGAGACCGAAACCAAGCCGCTGTCGCGCATCCAGAAGCTCTCCGGCGCCAACCTCGCGCGCAATTGGGCGATGATCCCGCACGTCACCCAGCACGACGATGCCGATATCACCGACCTGGAAGCGCTGCGCGTGGCGCTCAACAAGGAGAACGAGAAGGCCGGCCTCAAGCTGACCATGCTCGCCTTCCTGATGAAGGCCAGCGTCGCTGCGTTGCAGAAGTACCCGACCTTCAACGCCTCGCTCGACGCCTCGGGCGAGAACCTGACCCTGAAGAAGTACTTCCACGTCGGTTTCGCCGCCGACACCCCGAACGGCCTGGTCGTGCCGGTGGTGCGCGACTGCGACAAGAAGGGCGTGCTGCAGATCGCCAAGGAGACCGGCGAACTCGCCGCCAAGGCGCGCGAAGGCAAGCTCGGCCCGGCCGACATGAGCGGCGGCTGCTTCTCGATCAGCTCGCTGGGCGGCATCGGCGGCACCGCGTTCACCCCGATCGTCAACGCCCCGGAAGTCGCGATCCTGGGCGTGTCCAAGTCGGCGACCAAGCCGGTCTGGGACGGCAAGCAGTTCGCGCCGCGCCTGATCCTGCCGCTGTCGCTGTCCTACGACCACCGCGTCATCGACGGCGCCGCCGCCGCGCGCTTCACCGCGTATCTCGCCCAGCTGTTGGGCGATATGCGGCGCGTGCTGCTGTAAGCGCGGGCCGACGGCGTCGGGCGCGGCCATGCCGATTCGACTTCGCCATTGCGCGATCGGGCTGCTGCTCGCCGGCAGCCTGTGGTCGGCCATGGTCCATGCCGCCGACCCCGCGCCGCCGCGTTCGCTGCAGGCGACGCTGGACGCGCACCTGGCCGCGATCAACGCCCGCGACCTCGACGCCTTGCTGGCCACGGTCACCAGCGGCGACAAACTCACCCTGATCCTGCCCAACGGTCAGGTACTCGACAGCCGCGAACAGTTCCGATCGCTGCACGTGGACTGGTTCGCCGAGCGCGACTGGCGCATGCGTTTCCAAATACGCTCGGTGCGCGAGCTCGGCGACGTCGGCGTCGCCTTGGTGAAATACGAATCGCAGGCGCTGCAAGCCGACGGCAGTTTCAAAACCCGGCGCGAAGCCTGGCTCAGCCTGGTGTTCGCGAAAGAAGCCGACGGCTGGCGCCTGGTGTACGACCAGAACACCGTGATTCCCCCGGCCACGCCTTGAACAGGATCCCGACAGTTCTCATGAGCGACTCCCACGCCTACGCCTTATCGACGTCCGTTTCCGCACTCGCCCTGGCGGCGCTGCTGCTGGCTTCCCCACTCGCGCGCGCCGCCGACGAATGCAAGCCCGAACTAGGCCGCGGCTGGCCGCCGGCGACTGAGAACCACGGCAGCGCGGTCGAGGGCCTGTTCGCGGCCGGCGCCAAGCCGGCGCTGAGCCTGACCACGCTGCCGCCCTACCGCAACGAAAGCGGCCTGCTGCTGGTGCCGGCCGAGGGCGACGCCGACTGGCGCCTGCGTTACGCCGAGGCCGACGATCGCGTCGCGGCCTGGAGCGGCGGCGCGCTGCGCATGCGCGTCGATCAGCAGCCGGAAGTCGTCGATGTGCCGATGCCGGCCGCGCTGGCCAAACGCCTGGTCGCCGATTGGCGCCGCGCGCTCAGCGCGACCGTGCCGGAAGACCGCGCGGCGACCTTCCACGACGCGGACACGCTGTTGTTCATGGTCGACGGCCTGCGCGTCAGCGGCCTGCAGCCCGAATGCGGCGCCGGCGAACTGCTGATGCGCCAGAGCGCACTGCTGATCAAGGCGACCGACGACGGCGACGAGCGGCGCGTGCGCCGCTGGGCCGAACTGTCGGAGTCCCTGGACGAATTGAACCAATGGCTCGCCGGCAATGCCGCGGGCGGCACGGGAGCAGCGAATGGCAACGATTGAAGTCAAGGTCCCGGACATCGGCGGTTACGACGACGTACCGGTCATCGAGTTGCTGGTCGCGGTCGGCGACAGCGTCAAGAAGGACCAGGGCCTGGTCACGCTGGAGTCTGACAAGGCGACGATGGAAGTGCCGTCGTCGGCCGACGGCGTGGTCAAGTCGATCAGCGTCAAGCTCGGCGACAAGGTCGCGGAAGGCACGGTGATCGCGATCCTGGAAACGGCCGCTACGGATGCGGCCGGCGAGAGCAAGGCCGCGCCCGCCGCTGCGCCTGCGCCCGCGAAGGCCGCCGAAGCCGCGCCCGCCGCGTCGCCTGCGCCGGCTGCGCCGTCCGCACCCGCCGCGCATGCGCCCAGCGCAGCCGCTGCCAGCGGCCGCAAGGCCGACGTCGAATGCCGCATGCTCGTGCTCGGCTCCGGGCCCGGCGGCTACACCGCCGCGTTCCGCGCCGCCGACCTGGGTCTGGACACTGTGCTGGTCGAGCGCTACGCCACCCTCGGCGGCGTCTGCCTCAACGTCGGCTGCATTCCGTCCAAGGCGTTGCTGCACGCGGCCGCGCTGATCGACGAGACCTCGCATTCGGCCGACATCGGCCTGGATTTCGGCACGCCCAAGATCGACCTGGGCAAGCTGCGCGACTTCAAGCAGAACAAGGTCGTCGGCACTTTCACCAAGGGCCTGGCCGGCATGGCCAAGCAGCGCAAGGTGCGTGTGGTCACCGGCACCGGCCGTTTCGTCTCGCCCAATGAACTCGAAGTGACGGGCGAGGGCGGCAGCCAGTTGATCCGTTTCGAGCAATGCATCATCGCCGCCGGTTCGCAGGCGGTGAAGCTGCCGGGCTTCCCCTGGGACGACCCGCGCGTCATGGATTCCACCGACGCGCTCGAGCTGGCCGAGGTGCCGAAAAAGTTGCTGGTCGTCGGCGGCGGCATCATCGGCCTGGAAATGGCGACGGTCTACCGCGCCCTGGGCAGCGAAGTCACCGTGGTCGAGTTCATGGACCAGCTGATGCCGGGCGCCGATCCGGACCTGGTCAAGCCGCTGGCCGATCGCCTGAAGAAGCAGGGCGTGGCTGTGCACCTGAAGGTCAAGGCCGCCGGCACCGAGGCCAGCAAGCAGGGCATCAAGGTCTCGTTCGAACCCGCGACCGCGGGCGGCAGCGCGCCGGAGGCGCAGCTGTTCGATCGCGTGCTGGTCGCGGTCGGCCGCGCGCCCAACGGCGGCAAGCTCGACGCCGACAAGGCCGGCGTGCAGGTCACCGAGCGCGGCTTCATCCCGGTCGACCGCCAGATGCGCACCAACGTGCCGCACATCTTCGCCATCGGCGATCTGGTCGGTAACCCGATGCTCGCCCACAAGGCCACTCACGAAGGCAAGCTCGCGGCCGAAGTCGCCGCCGGCGAGAAGAAGGAGTGGGTCGCCCGCGTGATCCCGTCGGTGGCCTATACCGATCCGGAAATCGCCTGGGTCGGCGTCACCGAGACCGAAGCCAAGGCCAAGGGCCTCAAGATCGGCGTCGGCAAGTTCCCCTGGGCCGCCAGCGCGCGCGCGCTGGGCCTGGGCCGCAGCGAGGGCTTCACCAAGCTGATCTTCGACGAAGCCACGCATCGCGTGATCGGCGCCGGCATCGTTGGCGTGCATGCGGGCGATCTGATCTCGGAACTGGCGCTGGCGATCGAAATGGGCTGCGAAGCGGCCGACATCGGCCACACCATCCACCCGCACCCGACCCTGAGCGAATCGGTGGCAATGGCGGCCGAGGTATACGAGGGCACGATCACCGATCTGTACATTCCGAAGAAGAAGGCTTGAGTCTTCGGATGCGATAGCGGCAACGCGATTGCGTAGGATGCGGTGAGCCGCAGGCGAACCGCATCGTCGCACTGTGCCGAGCACCCGCGATGGTGCGCTTGAGCGCAGCTACGGGCACTCCCCTTTTCCCTCTCCCGCTTGCGGGAGAAGGAAAGGAGAGGGGAGTGCAGCGCCGAAGGTACTAATGCGCCAACGACGGCGACTAACGCCGGTTCCGGCGATCAGAACGCGAACGTCACGCCCGCCATCGGGCCCTTGAAGCGCTGATCCAACCCCAGCACGCCGTCGCTGCCGCTCTGGTCCACGTCGAGCTTGAACCAGTCGTAGCCGACGAACACGCCGACGTTCGGCGTGAAGCGGTACTCGACCAGGGCATTGGCGCGGCTGAGATCGCCCTCGTAGTCGTCGAAGTTGCCCCAGCTCGCATCCAGGTACTGGCCCTGGGCGACGAAACGCCAGTTCTCGTTCGGCGCCACGGTCAGGCGCGCGCCGACCACGGGCGCATAGCCGTCGTCGCTGGAGCGGCTTTCGTAGGTGCTCGCGCCGGCTTCGGCGTAGAGCTTGCCCTCGAGCTTGGCGTACTCCACGCCGAGCTGTAGGCCGAGGCTGACGGTGTCGGTCTCGACCACTGCGTAGTCGTACATCACACTGGCCAGTTCGAACTTGGCTTTGGCCTTGGCGAAGCTGCCGGCGGGAATGGTGACGTTGTCGAACGACAGATCCTGGCCCAGCGTGGCGCGGCGGTCCTTGTCGTAGCCGAAATAGTTGAAGAGCAGGCGGTTGCGTTCGCTGAAGCGGAACTGGCCTTCGAGCCGCGGCACGACTTCGTCGCCGCCGAAGTCGAAGTCTTCGCTGAATTCGAACGGCTGGCCGGCGAATACGGTGTTGCCGCGCAGCTCGCTTTGCGCGTCGACCTGCATCGCGCCCAGGCGCAGGGTGAAGCGATCGTCTTCGATGGCATGCGCGGGGCGCGCGAACGCGACGCCGGCCGCGGCAAGCGCGAGCGTCAGGGGGGGGGTTCTGGGATTCACTAGTCGCACTCCGGATCGGGGGAAGGCCGGCACGGCACAACCGATGTGCCAGCGGATCCATCAATGCCGAAAACGGAGTGGAACGATCGTGAAAGCAAGCGTTTGAATCGCGCGATTCAAAGAGTTAGATCGCAAAAACGTGACGAAAATCACAAAGGCGAAGCCCCGGCGGATGAGGCCGGGGCTTCGGGGAGCCCACCGCTGCTTTTGCCATTGACGAGGAGAGAGTGGCGGAGGGCGTTCCTTAAGACTGACCGGGCCCGGGCGGAAAGGTTCCGCAATTTCTTTCAGCTCGCCAGGGCGGCCGCCGCAGTCTCGGCGCGGCGGCGCTCGATCCGTTTCCAGACCTTCTCGTGCAGATGGAAGGCCACGGTATTGCAGGCCGGCTCGACCAGGGCCAAGGCGCCGCCGACCCAGATGCTGCCGGTCATCAGGTAGCCCACCAGGAAGGCGACGGTGAAATGCACGCAGGCGAAGCTGAGGGTCTTGCTCATGGCGGACGTCAATGAATGAGAATTATTCTCGATTGTGAACCTTCGTAGCCGTAAGTCAAATCGATAGTCGCGCTGGCTTCCATAGTCGATGGCTATCGCGACGCCGGCTTGCGGCGCATGGCGCGCGAGACTTGACCTGCCAGGTAATTCAATGGCCTACGGCTACGGCGCATAGTGCTGCGCATGGATCGAAGACGCGTCGATGCTGCCTCGAACCGGGGCATGGTGCCCGCCGCGGACGTGACGCCCGGCGGTTGCCCGAAACGCTCACGCGTTCTATACTTTTGCGGCTCTACCGGGCGCTTTGCGCCTACCCCAGACCGACGAGACCCGCGTGCACGATCCAATGTCCACGGGCCGCCGGCTGGCGTCGCGCGCGATTGCCTGGCAAGCCGGCGCGACGGCGCTGACCGCGCTGGCCTTCCTCCCCCTCGGTGCGCGCTTCGCGCTAGCGGCGGCGGTCGGCGGGGGTGCGGTCTTCGCGGGTGCTTTCGTGGCGGCCTGGATGGCGTTGGGGGGCGGCGTGCAACCGGCCGGAGCGGCCATAGGGCGGTTGCTGGCCGGAGTCATGTTCAAGTGGGTGGTGGTGTTCTTGGTGCTCGGGCTGGGTCTGGCCGTGTTCCGGTTGCCGCCGCTGCCAATGCTGGTCGGGGTGCTTGCGGCGACGCTGGCCTTCGTACTGGCCAATCTTCTGAAACGATAGGTGTCTTTTCGTGAGTGAACAGACCGGTTCGGGCGGCCTGAACGAATACATCAAGCACCATCTGACCCACAACACCACGGAGGTGTTCGGGGGCCAGTTCCATTTCGACTCGTGGATCGTCGCGTTGGCGCTGGGCTTGGTGTTCGTGCTGTGGTTCGGCCTCGCTGCGCGCAAGGCCACCGCCGGCGTTCCCAGCAAGGGCCAGGCTTTCGTCGAGATGATCGTCGAGTTCATCGACGGCCAGGTGAAGGACACCTTCCACGGCGATCGCCGCACGGTGACCCCGCTGGCGCTGACCATCTTCATGTGGGTCGTGTTCATGAACACGATGGACCTGCTGCCGCTGGATCTGTTCGGCTGGCTGGTTCACACCACCGCCGGCGCCGAAGCCGCGCACCACACCTATTTCCGCGCCGTTCCGACCGCCGACCTCAATACGACGTTCGCGCTGTCGGCCTCGGTGTTCTTCATCCTGATCGGCCACGCGGTTTCCGCCAAGGGCGCGCTGGGCTTCGGCAAGGAGCTGCTGACCGCGCCGTTCCATGCGCACGGCTTCATGAAGATCGTGCTGGTCCCGGTCAACCTGGTGATGAACGTCATCGAGTGGCTGGTCAAGCCGGTTTCGCTGGCGATGCGACTGTTCGGCAACATGTACGGCGGCGAGCTGGTGTTCATGCTGATCGCCGGCCTGATGGGCAGCATCTACACCATCGTCCCCGGCATCATCGCCAACGCCGCCTGGGCGATCTTCCACATCCTGATCATCCTGCTGCAGGCCTTCATCTTCATGATCCTCACGGTCGTCTACATCGCAGGCGCCCGCGAAAGCCATTGATTCAAGCCGCGTCACCCAGCTGCACCCCTCATTCCGCTGTAACCAAATTCGTTTCCCTTCACCGTTTAGCACTACCTCTACCAGGAGAAGCACCATGGAGTTCATCGCCAACGTTCAGGGTCTGACCGCCATCGCGATCGGCATCATCATCGGTCTCGGCGCTCTGGGCGCTTGCCTCGGCATCGCGATCATGGGTTCGAAGTTCCTCGAATCCGCCGCGCGTCAGCCGGAGCTGGTCCCGATGCTGCAGGGCCGTATGTTCCTGCTCGCCGGCCTGATCGACGCGGCGTTCATCATCGGTCTCGCCGTGGCGCTGTTCTTCGCGTTCGCCAACCCGCTGATCAGCGTCCTGCAGCAGGCCGCCTGATCCGTCTCGATCCGCGCCTAATCGCGCGGACCGGACAAAGCCGGACCGGCGCAAGCCGGTCCAACGCAAGCAACGTCGAGGACCCGTCATGAATCCCAACATGACTTTCTTCGGTCAGATGCTCTCCTTCGCGATCCTCGTATGGTTCACGATGAAGTTCATTTGGCCGCCGCTGAACGCGGCTATCGAAGAACGCCAAAAGAAGATCGCCGAAGGCTTGGCCGCCGCGGAGCGTAGCCAGAAGGACCTCATCCAAGCGCAAGAACGCGCCGATGCGGAACTTCGCGAGGCTCGCACCAAGGCCAACGAGATCATCGATCAGGCGCATCAGCGCGCCAATCAGATCATCGACCAGGCCAAGACCGATGCCGTCGTCGAAGCCACGCGCCAAAAAGCGCTGGCCGATGCCGAGATCGTCGCCTCCGCCAATCGCGCCCGCGAAGACCTGCGCAAGCAGGTGTCGACGCTGGCCGTCAGCGGTGCCGAAAAGCTGCTCAAGCGCGAGATCGACGCCAACGCCCACAAGGCGCTGCTCGACGATCTGGCTGCGCAGCTGTAACGGCGCGCGACGCGAACGCACTGATCGGATAGCCCAAAGCTGATGAGCCAGAACCTCACACTCGCCCGCCCGTACGCCCGCGCTGCGTTTGCGCTGTCGCGCGACGGCGGCCGCTCCGCCGCATGGTCGCAGGGCCTCGCCCTCGCCGCGCGCATCGCCGCCGACCCGCAGGTGCACGAGCTGATCGCGCATCCGCGCCTGTCGTCGGCCGACGCCGTCGGCTTGATCGCGATGGACGGCGCAGACGAAGCCTACCTGCGCTTCCTCGGCCTGCTCGCGGACAACCGCCGGCTGCCGCTGCTGCCGGAGATCGCGGGCCTGTTCGAGGAACTGCGCGCCGAAGCCGAACGCATCGTCAAGGCGCGCGTCACCGCCGCCAGCGAACTGCCGGCGGCCGAACTCGAATCGATCAAGGCCGCGCTGAAGAAGCGCTTCGGCCGCGAAGTCGAGCTCGAGACCGCGGTCGATGCGTCGCTGATCGGCGGCGCGGTGATCGACGCCGGCGACGTAGTGATCGACGGCTCGCTCAAGGGCAAGCTCGCGCGCCTGCAGACCGCTCTCGCGGGCTGACCGGCGACCAGAACGAACTTAATTGCAAATCCGGCGTCATCGCCGGGCACAAGGGAACCACCCATGGCAAGCACGCAGCTCAACCCGTCCGAAATCAGCGAACTGATCAAGACCCGCATCGAGAAGGTCAAGCTGGCCGCCGAGGCGCGCAACGAAGGCACGGTCACCTCCGTGTCCGACGGCATCGTGCGCATCCACGGCCTGGCCGACGTGATGCAGGGCGAAATGATCGAGCTGCCGAACAACACCTTCGCGCTCGCGCTGAACCTGGAGCGCGACTCGGTCGGCGCCGTGGTCCTGGGCGACTACGAGCACCTGCGCGAAGGCGACGTGGCCAAGACCACCGCGCGCATCCTCGAAGTGCCGGTCGGCAACGAGCTGCTGGGCCGTGTGGTCAACGCGCTGGGCGAGCCGATCGACGGCAAGGGCCCGATCGACGCCAAGCTGACCGCGCCGGTGGAGCGCGTCGCGCCGGGCGTGATCTGGCGCAAGTCGGTCGACCAGCCGGTGCAGACCGGCTACAAGACCGTCGACGCGATGATCCCGATCGGCCGCGGCCAGCGCGAGCTGATCATCGGCGACCGTCAGACCGGCAAGACCGCGATGGCGATCGACGCGATCATCAACCAGAAGGGCACCGGCATTAAGTGCGTGTACGTCGCGATCGGCCAGAAGGCCAGCTCGGTCGCCAACGTCGTGCGCAAGCTGGAAGAAAACGGCGCCATGGCGCACACCATCGTGGTCGCGGCGACCGCGTCCGAGTCGGCCGCGATGCAGTACATCAGCGCCTACTCCGGCTGCACCATGGGCGAGTACTTCCTCGACCGCGGCGAAGACGCGCTGATCGTGTACGACGATCTGTCCAAGCAGGCCGTGGCCTACCGCCAGATCTCGCTGCTGCTGAAGCGTCCGCCGGGCCGCGAAGCCTATCCGGGCGACGTGTTCTACCTGCACTCCCGTCTGCTCGAGCGCGCCGCGCGCGTGTCCGAGGAGTACGTCGAGAAGTTCACCAACGGCGCGGTCAAGGGCAAGACCGGTTCGCTGACCGCGCTGCCGATCATCGAAACCCAGGCGGGCGACGTCTCGGCGTTCGTTCCGACCAACGTGATCTCGATCACCGACGGCCAGATCTTCCTGGAAACCGACCTGTTCAACGCCGGTATCCGTCCGGCCGTGAACGCCGGTATCTCGGTGTCCCGCGTCGGCGGCGCCGCGCAGACCAAGATCGTCAAGAAGCTCTCGGGCGGCATCCGTATCGCGCTCGCCCAGTACCGCGAGCTGGCTGCGTTCGCGCAGTTCGCCTCGGATCT
Organism: Lysobacter sp. Root667; assembly: GCF_001427715.1. Taxonomy (NCBI): domain Bacteria; kingdom Pseudomonadati; phylum Pseudomonadota; class Gammaproteobacteria; order Lysobacterales; family Lysobacteraceae; genus Lysobacter; species Lysobacter sp. Root667. The sequence goes on along the minus strand of NZ_LMHF01000010.1, from coordinate 233,162 downwards.
GGACGAAGCCACCCGCAAGCAGCTCGAGCGCGGCCAGCGCGTCACCGAGCTGATGAAGCAGAAGCAGTACGCGCCGATGTCGATCGCGCTGCAGTCGCTGTCGATCTACGCGGTCGACAAGGGCTACATGGACGAAGTGCCGGTCGCCAAGATCGGCGCGTTCGAGGAAGCCCTGCACGCGCACTTCGTCAACACCGCCGGCGAGCTGATCTCCAAGATCAACAGCACCGGTGCGTGGGACGACGAGATCGAAGGCGCCTTCAAGAAGGGCATCGAAGAGTTCAAGCAGACCGGGACCTGGTGAGTAAGGCCGGGATTCGCGATCCGGGATTCGGGATTCGGCAAAACCGAGCCCGACTCCCGCTAGTACGAATCCCCAATCCCTAATCCCTAATCCCACGAGCGGAGCGAGTTAATGGCAGGCGGACGCGAAATCAAGACGAAGATCAAGAGCGTGCAGAACACCCGCAAGGTGACGCGCGCGCTCGAGATGGTCTCGGCCTCCAAGATCCGCAAGGCGCAGGAGCGCATGAAGACGTCGCGCCCGTACGCGCGCGTGATGAAGCAGGTGATCGGTCACCTGGCCCAGGCCAATTCCGACTACCAGCATCCGTACATGATCGAGCGCAAGGAAACCAAGCGCGTCGGTTACGTCATCGTCTCCTCCGACCGCGGCCTGGCCGGCGGCCTCAACAACAACCTGTTCCGCAAGCTGCTCGGCGAGATCCGCAAGTGGCAGGAGCAGGGCGTCGAGGTCGACGTGGTCACCATCGGCCAGAAGGCCTCGGTGTTCTTCCGCCGGATCAAGGTCAACATGCTGGCGTCGGTCACCCACCTGGGCGACAAGCCGCACCTGGAGCAGTTGGTCGGCGTGATCAAGGTGATGCTGGACGCCTACAGCGCCGGCAACATCGACCGCGTCTATCTGACCTATAACGACTTCGTCAACACCATGACCCAGCGCGCGGCGTTCGATCAGCTGCTGCCGCTGCCGGAGCCGGAAACGCAGGTCGCCCGCCACGACTGGGACTACATCTACGAACCCGATGCGAAGACCGTGCTCGAGCACGTGCTGACGCGCTACATCGAGTCGCTGGTGTACCAGGCGGTGCTGGAGAACGTCGCGTCCGAGCACGCCGCCCGCATGGTGGCGATGAAGGCGGCCAGCGACAACGCCGGCAAGCTGATCGACACCCTGAAGCTGGTCTACAACAAGGCCCGCCAGGCTGCGATCACGCAGGAAATCTCCGAAATCGTCGGCGGCGCCGCGGCGGTCTAAACCATACACGCGGACGCCTGTCGCGGCCGCCATGCAGCATTAAGTTACTGAGGAAAGAACCATGAGCCAGGGCAAGATCGTTCAGATCATCGGTGCGGTCGTCGACGTCGAGTTCGCGCGCGCGGAAGTGCCGAAGGTGTACGACGCGTTGAAGGTCGCCAACACCGAAATCACGCTGGAAGTGCAGCAGCAGCTCGGCGACGGCATCGTGCGCACGATCGCACTGGGTTCGACCGACGGCCTCAAGCGCAACCTGATCGCGACCAACACCGGTCACGCGATTTCGGTGCCGGTGGGTGCGGGCACCCTGGGCCGCATCATGGACGTGCTGGGCAACCCCATCGACGAAGCCGGCCCGGTGCAGGCGACCGATCATTGGGAAATCCACCGTTCGGCTCCGTCGTACGAGGACCAGTCCTCGGCCAACGACCTGCTCGAAACCGGCATCAAGGTCATCGACCTGATGTGCCCGTTCGCTAAGGGCGGCAAGGTCGGCCTGTTCGGCGGCGCCGGCGTCGGCAAGACCGTCAACATGATGGAACTCATCAACAACATCGCCAAGGCGCACGCGGGTCTGTCCGTGTTCGCCGGCGTGGGCGAGCGTACCCGCGAGGGCAACGACTTCTACCACGAGATGAAGGACTCCAACGTCCTCGACAAGGTCGCGATGGTGTACGGCCAGATGAACGAGCCGCCGGGCAACCGTCTGCGCGTCGCCCTGACCGGCCTGACCATGGCCGAGTACTTCCGCGACGAGAAGGATGCGTCGGGCAAGGGCAAGGACGTGCTGCTGTTCGTCGACAACATCTACCGCTACACCCTGGCCGGTACCGAAGTCTCGGCGCTGCTGGGCCGTATGCCGTCGGCGGTGGGTTATCAGCCGACCCTGGCCGAGGAAATGGGCGTCCTGCAGGAGCGCATCACCTCGACCAAGACCGGTTCGATCACCTCGATCCAGGCCGTGTACGTGCCCGCGGACGACCTGACCGACCCGTCGCCGGCGACCACCTTCGCCCACCTCGACGCCACCGTCGTGCTGAGCCGTAACATCGCGTCCCTGGGCATCTACCCGGCCGTGGATCCGCTGGACTCGACCTCGCGTCAGCTCGACCCGAACGTGATCGGCGCCGAGCACTACGACACCGCGCGCCGCGTCCAGTCGACCCTGCAGAAGTACAAGGAACTCAAGGACATCATCGCGATCCTGGGCATGGACGAGCTGTCGGAAGAAGACAAGCAGGCCGTGTCGCGCGCGCGCAAGATCGAGCGTTTCTTCTCGCAGCCGTTCCACGTCGCCGAAGTGTTCACCGGCGCTCCGGGCAAGTACGTTTCGCTGAAGGACACGATCCGCGGCTTCAAGGGCATCGTCGACGGCGAATACGACCACCTGCCGGAGCAGGCGTTCTACATGGTCGGCGCGATCGAAGAAGCGGTCGAGAAGGCCAAGAAGATGGGCGTGGGCTAAACCACGGTTTTCCTCTCTGCCGCCCGGCGGCGGAGGGGTAGGGTGCCGACGCGGTTGGTGCTGTTGCGGTAACGACGTTCGCGCCCGAAGCTCCGTGTGCCCTCACCCCTGCCCTCTCCCGCGATGCGGGGGAGGGAGACAATGAATAGAGGCGTTTCCTTATGGCATCCACCTTCCGTTGCGACATCGTCAGTGCCGAGGAAGAAATCTTCCACGGCGAGGCGACGCTGCTGGTCGCTACCGGCGAAATCGGCGAGCTCGGCATCGCGCCGCGCCACGCTCCGCTGATTACGCGCCTCAAGCCCGGCAAGGTCGTCGTGACCCTGCCCAACGGCGAGCAGCTGGACTTCGCCGTGTCCGGCGGCATCCTGGAAGTGCAGCCGCAGGTCGTGACCGTGCTGGCCGACACCGCGATCCGCGCCCAGGACATCGACGAGGCCGCCGTGCGCGCCGCCAAGGAAGAAGCCGAGCGTACGCTGGCCAACCGCGGTCCGCAGATGGACGTGGCCGAAGCCCAGGCCAAGCTGGCCGAGGCCATGGCGCAGCTGCAGGCGCTGGAGCGTCTGCGCAAGAACATGAAGCACTGATCGCGCGCCACCGCGTCGCGAACGAAAACGCCGGCCTCGCGCCGGCGTTTCTCGTTTCAGGCCCCCGGACATGCTTCCCGCTGTGGGGTAGGAGCGGCGTGAGCCGCGACCGCCATGCCTCAATCGTGGCGGCGGCGCATCTGGAGATTCGATCGCGGCTCACGCCGCTCCCGCAGAAGGCCTGGTCCCTCGCGCCTCAGCGCCGATAGACCCAATGCCGCGACAGCAGGAATCCGATACCGCCCAGCATCAATTCCACTGCGGGCTTGGCCAGCCAGGTCCAGGTCAGGCCGACCGCGTCGTCGATCGCACCCATGGCCCAGGTGCTGACCACGGTGGTCGCCAGCCACATGCCCAGGAAGCGGCCGAACTGGCGCCGGCCGATACGGGTGTCGTCGCCGGCGAAGGTGATGCGGCCGTTGAGCCAGAACCCCAGCAGCGCGCCGCTGATGCGGCCGGCGACGTTGGCCGGTTCCACCGCCATGCCGGCGTGGCTGAGCGCGACCATCACGCCCCAATCCAGCAGCCATTGGATCAGGCCGATGATCAGATAGTGGCGGCCCTGCCGGCCCAGGCTCATCGTGCGCGGCTCCGCGCGGGACGCGGCTGCGCCTGCGGACGGCGGCGGGAGGGGAGCGCGGGCGAATTCGGCACCGCCGCATCCTAGCAGGGCCCGCGCGGCTAGAATCACTGGCAACTGAACGCGCAATCGCTCCTGGAGCCCGCATGGCCGCACCCCTGCATGTCGTCATCCTCGCCGCCGGCGAGGGCAAGCGGATGAAGTCCGCCACCGCCAAAGTGCTGCAGAAAATCGGCGGCCGGCCGATGCTCGCGCACGTGATCGCGACCGCACGCGCCTTGAACTCCGCCGGCATCCACGTCGTCTACGGCCACGGCGGCGAGCAGGTACGTGCCGCCTTCGCCGACCAGCCCGATCTGCACTGGGCAGAACAGGCGCAGCGTCTGGGCACCGGCCACGCCGTGCAACAGGCGATGCCGGACGTACCGCTGGATGCGCGCGTGCTGGTGTTGTACGGCGACGTGCCGCTGACCACGCCCGCGACCCTGCAACGCCTGCTGGACGCGCCGGGCCGGCTTGCGGTGCTGGTCGCCGATCTGGGCGATCCCACCGGTTACGGCCGCGTCGTCCGCGACGCCGAAGGCCGCGTAGGCCAGATCGTCGAGCACAAAGACGCCGACGACGAGCAGCGCGAGATCCGTACCGTCAACACCGGCATCCTGGTCGCAGACGGCGAACCGCTGCGGCGCTGGCTGGAGAACCTGGGCAACGACAACGCCCAGGGCGAGTACTACCTCACCGACGTGTTCGCTTCCGCCGCGGCCGAGTTCAGCGCCGCGGAGATGGTGCACGTGGCCGACCCGCTCGAAGTCGAAGGCGTCAACGATCCCTGGCAGCTGGCGCAGATGGAACGCGCGTTCCAGCGCCGCGCCGCGCGTGCGCTGTGCGAGCAAGGCGCGCGCCTCGCCGATCCGGCGCGTTACGACCAGCGCGGCGAAGTCAGCGTCGGGCGCGATGTCGAGATCGATGTCGACGTGGTGCTGGAAGGCCGGGTCGAACTCGCCGACGGCGTGCGCATCGGCCCGTTCTGCCGGCTCAAAGACGTGAAGCTCGGCCCCGGCACGGAAGTGCGCGCGCATTGCGACCTCGACGGCGTAGTGGTCGAAGGCACGGCCCATATCGGGCCCTATGCGCGTCTGCGCCCAGGGACGGTGCTCGCCGACGGCGTGCATATCGGCAATTTCGTCGAGACCAAGAACGCGCGCCTGGGAGTGAGCAGCAAGGCCAACCACCTGAGCTATCTCGGCGACGTGACCATCGGCAGCGGCGTCAACGTCGGCGCCGGCACCATCACCTGCAACTACGACGGCGTGAACAAGTTCGCCACCGTCATCGAGGACGGCGCCTTCATCGGTTCCAACTCGGCATTGGTGGCGCCGGTGACCATCGGTGCCGGCGCCACCATCGGCGCCGGTTCGGTGATCGGCAAGAACGCGCCGGCAGGCAAGCTGACCGTCGCGCGTGCGCGCCAGGTCACCCTGGACGGATGGCAGCGGCCGGTGAAGAAGCCCAAGGAATAGGGGCTGGTGAGGCATCGGGAACTAGGCGATTGCTCGCTGGTTCTCGATCCGGCGCATCCCAGGTCATTGATTGGCTCTCTGTGGGAGCGGCGTAAGCCGCGATCGGACCCGCAGTTGCGGGAATGTTCCTATTCCGGATAGGCCGCAACGCTCGCTGCGGCTGTCGCCGTAGACGAACTATCGATATCGCGGCTTACGCCGCTCCCACAGTGGTCTGTTCGCGTAGCGGCGGCTCAATCCGGAATCAGCATCGACACGCACAGCCCGCCGCCTTCGCGATTGAGCAGGGCGATGCGGCCGCCGTGCGCTTCGGCGATCTCGCGCGCCAGCGCCAGGCCCAGGCCGGTGCCGTTGCGCTTGGTCGAGTAGAACGGCAGCAAGGCATTGGACAGCACCGCTTCGTTCATGCCGGTGCCACGATCGAGCACGTCGATGCGCCAGGCGCCCGGCGAGCGGCGCAGCACCAGCCGCACGTCCTCGGGCTTGGACCCGGACTCGTGCGCGTTCTTGAGCAGGTTGAGCAGGCTCTGCTCCAGCTGCGCGGCGTCGAAATGGGCGATGCCTTCCTGGCCGCGCGCGCGGCCGTCGTAGACGAAATCGACCTGGCTGCGCAGCTGGGCCAGGAAGCGCGACCAGTCCACCGCTTCCAGCCGCGGCGACGGCAGCTTGGCGAAGCGCGCGTAATCGCGGATGAAGCCTTCCAGGTGGCGCGCACGCTCCTCGATGGTGGTCAGCGCGGTCGGCAGTTTGTCGTACTGGCCGCGCCGCAACAGTTCGGCGCCGGAATGGGCGAGGGAGGCGATCGGAGCGAGCGAGTTGTTGAGCTCGTGGCTGATCACCCGGATCACCTTCTTCCAGGTCTGCACTTCCTGGCGCCGCAGCTCGGCGGTGAGCTGGCGCAGCAGCACCAGTTCGTGATGGCGGCCGTTGAGGCGGAACATGCGCCGGGCGAGGTGATAGATGTCCTCGTTGTCCTCGTCCCCGACCGTAAACATGCCGTCGCCGCCGCGTTCGAAGGCTTCGCGCACCGGCTCGGGCGCACGCATGAGCAGGTCCTCGAAGGACTGGCCTTCGAGCCGCCGCCCTTCGCCCAGCATCTTGCGGGCGGCGAGATTGGCGTGGACGACGCGCCGGCTCGGATCGATCAGCACCATCGCCACCGGCGTGTTCTGAACCATCGTGTCGAGCAGCAGTTCGCGCTGCACCAGCGACAGCCGCTGCTCGCGCAGGGCCTCGCCGAGGCGGTTGTGGCTCTCGACCAGCTCGCCCAGTTCGCCGCGGCCGGACCAGGACAGGCCGAAGCTGTAGTCGCCGTCGCGGTAGCTGGCGACGCTGCCGGCGAGCGCACGGAACAGCGAGTTCATCGGCGCGAACGCACGCCTGACGTGGTAGATCAGCAGAGGCAGCAGCAAGGCCACGGTCAGCGCCGGCGCCATCCAGCGCTGCGGCAGCAGGGTGATCAGCCAGGTCGTGAGCGCGGTACCTACGATCAGATACGCCAGCGCGATCGCGCTGAAGCTCAGGCTCAGGGGCAGACGGCGCCAGCGCATCGCGATCTCCTCAGTCCCGTCGTATGCCGAGCCGGTCGAGCCGGCGGTACAGCGCCTGACGCGACAGACCCAGTTCGCTCGCGGCCTGCGCGAGCACGCCGCCGGCACGTTCCAGCGCGGCCTCGATGCTGGCGCGGTCCGGTTCGTCGCCGCCGGCTGCCGCCGACGTATGGGCGGTCGGCGTGGGCAGCCCCAGGTCGGCGACGCCGATGCCGTCGCCGCGCGCCAACAGTACCGCGCGCTGCAGGGTGTTGCGCAGTTCGCGCACGTTGCCCGGCCAGGAGTGCATGGTCAGTGCGCGCTCGGCCTCCTCGCTCAGTCGCTTGCCGCCGTCGCCGGCGAGCTCGCGCAGGAACTTGCGCGCCAGCGGCAGCACGTCGTCGGGCCGTTCGCCCAGCGGCGGCAGGTGGATCTCGATGGTGTTGAGGCGATAGTAGAGGTCCTCGCGGAAGCGGCCGTCGCGGATCATCGCCGGCAGGTCGGCGTTGGTCGCGCTGATCACGCGGACTTTGACCTGGCGTTCGCGGTTGGAACCCAGACGCTCGAAGCGTCCCGTCTCCAGCACGCGCAACAGCTTCATCTGCCCGGCCAGCGGCAGGTTGCCGATCTCGTCCAGGAACAGCGTGCCGCCGTCGGCGGCTTCGAACTTGCCTTCGCGGGCCTTGCTGGCGCCGGTATAGGCGCCGGCGTCGGCGCCGAACAACTCGGCTTCGATCAGTTCCGACGGCAGCGCGCCGCAATTGAGGGTCACGAACGGTCCTGACTTGACCGAGGAATTGGCCTGCACGATCTCGGCGATCTTTTCCTTGCCCGAGCCGTTGGGGCCGGTGATTAGCACCGGCACGTCGGCGCGCGCCACATGGCCGGCCAGTTCGGCCACGCGCGCCAGCGCTTCGGAGGCGAACACCAGCCCGCGCAGGTCGTAGCGCGATTCGAGTTCGCGCTGCACGCGCCGGCGCTGATCGTGCAGGCGGTTGACCTCGCGCGTGCTCGCCGACAGCTCCAGCAGGTTCTCGACGCTGGCCAGCAGCTTCTGGTCGTCCCAGGGCTTGGCCAGGTAGTCGGCCGCGCCGGCCTTGGCCAGGTCGACGGCGATGTCCAGATGGGTCCAGGCGGTGAGCAGGATGATCGGAAGGTCGGGATGGCGCGCGCGGATGTCGCGGAACAGGGCCACGCCTTCCTCGCCCGAGGTGGTGTCGGCGCTGAAGTTCATGTCCTGGATCACCAGGCCGATGTCCTCGCGCGCCAGCATCTGCAGGCCTGCCTCGGGCGACTGCGCGGTGAGCACGCGGATCTCGCGCAGGCCGAACAGCAGGTCCAGCGCGGTGCCGACCGCAGGGTTGTCGTCGATCACCAGGACGGTGCGCATAGGGCTCCGGGAATTTGAAGGTGCGGCGGCGTGCGCGACGCCGCCGCGGGTCCGGCGGAAGTATAGCCAGCGCCGCCGCACGACAGCGGCGCGCGGGCGCCGATATCGCGTTGCGGCGCGCAGGTCATGGCGCGCCCGCGGCCTTGGCGCCGCCGCGGCTGCTGCTGGCGATCCAGCCGTCGACGCGCTGTTCCAGCACGTCCAGCGGCAGCGCGCCGCCGCCCAGCACCTGGTCGTGGAAGGCGCGGATGTCGAAGCGGTCGCCCAGCGCGCGCTGCGCGCGTTCGCGCAGCTCGACGATCTTGAGCTCGCCGACCTTGTACGCCAGCGCCTGGCCCGGGTTGGCGATGTAGCGGTCGACCTCGGCCTGGATGCTGACCTCGTCGGAATCCGAATGCTCGCGGTACCAGCTCACCATCTGTTCGCGCGTCCAGCGCTTGTGGTGCACGCCGGTGTCCAGCACCAAGCGGTTGGCACGCACCAGTTCCTGGGCGAGGCGGCCGAAGTCGCTGTACGGGTCCTGGTAGAAGCCCAGCTCCTTGCCCAGGCGCTCGGAGTACAGGCCCCAGCCTTCGATATAGGCGATCTCGCCGATCAGGCGTCGGAACGGCGGCAGTTCCGGCAGGGCGCGGGTGATCGAGTTCTGCAGGTGATGGCCGGGAATGCCTTCGTGGTAGGCGATCGCCTCGATCGGCATCAGCAGGCGCTCGGTGGGCGTGCTGGTGTTGATCATGATCATGCCCGGGCGCGAGCCGTCGGGGGTGCCGGGCATGTAGCCGGCGGCGGATGCGGACTTCTCGCGGTAGGACTCGATCGCGCGCACTTCGACACCGGTCTTGGGCAGCAGGCCGAACAGTTCCGGCAGGCGCGGCTCCATCTGGGTCACGTACTTGCGGTATAGCTCAAGGATCTGCTCGCGCGATTGCGCATGCTGCTTGGGATCCTTGCGCACCGCCACGCGCATCGCCTTGAGGTCGGCGTAGCCGAGCTTGCGCGCGATCTCGGACTGGGTCTTCTCGATACGTGCGACTTCGGCCAGGCCGAGCTGGTGGATCTGCTCGGCGCTCATCGAGGTCGAGGCCTGCTGGCGGATCTGGTAGGCGTACAGGGCCTCGCCGTTGGGCAGCGACCACAGGCCCGGCTCTTCGCGGCCCTGCGGCGCGTACTCCTTGGCGACGAACTGCGACAGCTTGCGATAGGCCGGGCGCACTTGTTCGTCGATAGCGGTCAGCAAGGCCTTGCGGATGCGCTCGCGTTCGGCGGCCGGGATGCTGGCGGGGAATTTCTGCAGCGGTGCGGCGAACACGTTGTCGGCGCCTGCCGGGTCGGCGATGCCGTCGCACTGTCCGACCACTTTCTCCAGCAGATAGCGCGGCGGCGTCAGGCCGTCCTTGGCGCCCTGGCGCGCGCGCTCGGTGACCTGGTCCAGCAGCTTGGGCATGTTGCGCAGGCGCACGATGTACTCGTCGTACTGCTTGGCGTCGTTGAACGGAAACGCGCTGGCGATGATCGGCAGCAGCAGGTGGATACCGTTCATCTGGTCCAGCGGCAGCTCGTGCAGCTTGAGCCGATAGAACTCGCGGTCGCTTTCCAGGCGCCGGATCATCAGTTGCAGATTGAGACGGTCGGCATCGGCCAGGCCGGTGGGATCGATCGCGCGGAAGCGCACGAGCAGCTTTTCGAGCTCGCCCGTCTGGCGCTCGACCTCGGCCAGCGAGTAGTCGCTCCAGCCGTCGTTGTAGCGGTAGTCGCCGAAGAAGCTGGCCTGCTCCGGCGCTTCGCGCAGGAAGGTCTGCCATTGCTCGTCGAGCAACGCATTGAGGGCGCGGGTGCGGGCGGCGACGTCGGCGCTTGCGGCGTTGGCCGGCGTGGCGTTGTTCGTGGCCGGCGCGGCGTGGACGCCGCCGACGGCCAGGGTCAGGGCGATGGTCAGGGCATGCAGGGTGACGCGTGGGGACATGGCTTGGGGCTCCGTGTCGGAAAGTGGAGACGACCCGGTCCGGGCCCGTCCAGCGCGGAGGCTGGACGGGCTTGCGGACCGACTCGGAGAGACTAGCGGGCGCGCTGCGATCGCGCCCGGAACTACGCCACGCGTTCTAGATCGAACGCGCCGTTCGACGCGTCAGATCGAGCGCGTCGCGACCGCGGGCGGCACGGCGGCGGCGCGGCGCGCCGGGCCGAACACTGCGATCTGGCCCAGCACCCACAGCGCCAGCGCACCCAGCGGCAGGTAGATCGCCGGCAGACGCGGCAGCTCGTAGTGGCTCATCAGGACCATATTGATGCCGTAGGCCATGGCCATGCCGATGACGATGCCGAGCGTGGCGAGCAGGAAGTTCTCGGTCTGGAAGTAACGCAGCACCTGGCCGCGGGTCGCGCCCAGCGCCCGGCGCACGCCGATCTGCTTGGTCCGCTGCTGCACCCAGAAGCTGGCCAGGCCGACGATGCCCAGCGCGGTCACCACCAGCAGGGCGATGCACACCGCGACCAGCAGCCAGGCCATCGAACGGTCCTGCTGATAGAACTCGCGGCGCATCTGCTCCATGGTCTTGCTCTCGTCCTCGAGGATGATGCGGGTCGGGCCGTTCTTCTCCAGGGTCGCGATCGCGGCCTTGAGGGTTTCCTCGCGACGCTCGGGCGCTACCCGTAGCAGGTAATTGCCGCCGGCCTCGTAGGTCACCCGCAGCGGGAAGATCATCGAGTATTCGTACTCGGCGGCGCCGCCGCGGTTGTTAGGACGCGCCATGTGATCGACCACGCCGACGATCCGGATCGGCTTGTCGCCCCAGCTATAGATGTTCCTGCCGACCGCGTTCTCGCCTGGGAACAGCTTGTCGGCCACGGCCTGAGTCAGGATCGCTGCGGGCACGCCAAGATCGGCGCCGGGCTTGTCGAATTCCTCCAGGTCGACGTACTCGTCGCTGTTGAAACGGCGGCCCGCGACCAGATTCAGGCCCAGCGTGTCGATCAGTTGCTCGTCGCCGAAGTAGGTGGTCGCGCTGAGGTTCGGGAACGGCTGGTCCGTCTTGAGGCTGACGCCGCTGTTCCAGGAGGAGTTGCCGAAGGTGACCTGGTTGCTGGCCGTGGCGGCCTTGACGCCCGGCAGCGCGCGCAGCGCCGCCAAGTCCGACCGTGTCACGGCGCCGGCGTCCTTGTTGTTGTTGATGCCGGTCAACTGGACGCGGACGATTTCGTTCTCGGCCAGGCCGCTGGTGCGGTTCATCAGTTCCAGGCGATTGCTGATCAGGAACACCGCATTGCAGATGATGGCGCAGCTCAGCGCGATCTCGAACACGATCAGCGCGGCGGCGGTCTTGTGGCGACGCAGGGTCGTCAGGATGGGGCGGATGTCCATGGATGGCCTCACTGGCTCTTGAGCTGGATGGCCGGGGTCACCTGGCAGGCATGCCAGGCCGGCAACAGGCCGGCCAGTACGCTGGCGACGACCGCGATAACGAAAGTGGCGACGAGCATGGTCGGGTCCAGATGTGCCAACTCGGCATAACTGGCCGGCTGCTGACGCACGGCCCACAGTCCCAGCATCGCCAGGCCCAGGCCGATGACGCCGCCGGCCAGGCCGACGGTGCCGGCCTCGACCAGGCATTGGGCGAAGATCGCCCGCCGCGAGGCGCCGAGCGCGCGGCGCACGCCGATCTCGTTGGCGCGACGCAGGAACTTGGCCAACAGCAGGCCGACGGTGTTGAGCAGGCACACCAGCAGGAAGCCGAACGCCAGCCAGGCCTGCAGACGCACGTCGGAGGGCACGACCTTGTTTTGGTCCAGCCAGTCCATCACGTTGTACAGGCGCACGTTGGTCGGTCGCTCGAAACGGCCGGCGCGGCGTTGTTCGTCGGAATAGTTGCCCAGGTAGGCAAGGTAGTCCTTGGCCTGGTCGGCCGAGGCCAGTTCGACCCAGTACTGCAGCCAAGCACAGGGCGCATTGAGCGCGTGCGAGCCTTCTTCGTCGTCGACGCGATTTTCGCCCCAGCAATTCATATCGCCGTTGTTGCCCATGCGCAGGGACAGCGAGGTCGAGAACGGAATGAACACTTGCTCGGCGGCGCCGAAGCGCTCGTTGCTCAGATCGTAGAAACGCGGGGTAGGGCGCCAGTGGTCGATCACGCCGACCACGCGGAATTCCGATTCGTTGATCCGGATCGCCTTGCCGACGCTGGAGCCGGCGCCGAACAGCTTCTCGCTGAGTTCCTTGCTGATCACCGCCACCCGCGAACGGTTCTCGTCATCGCTGGCCTTCCAGCCGCCGCCTTGCAGGAACGGCACGTCGAACATCGCGAACAGGTCGGCCGAGGTGAAGCGCGCGTCGGCCATGAACGGGGTCAGGCCCTGGCGATCGGGTTCGATGTTGGCGGCGCCGGCGGTCATCACCGCCTGGCGCGCGCCGCGCTTGCCGCGCAGCAGGGCTTCGGAATCGAAGCGCGTCATCTGGAACGAGGGATCCCCGCCGGGGGTGTAGCCGTCCTTGGTGCGCGGGTCCATCTGCACGTAGAACAGGCGGTCGCTCTTGGCCGGGATCGGGTTGCCCGAAAGCACGTAGAACACCGTCAGCGTGGTCATGCTGGCGCCGATGCCCAGCGCGATGGCGAGCACCATCAGCGCGGTCAGCATCTTGTTGCGGCGGAAGCTGCGCAGCGCCAGGTCGAAGTAGTAGGCGAACATGGAGTTACCGGTCATGGCGGCGTCCTCAGGCGGTCGCGGCGGCGTCGTCGCTGGCCAGCGATCGCACCAGGCTGGGCACGGCGGCGAAGTCGGTGGCCATGCCGTCGACGATGTGCACGTTGCGCTGCGCGCGCGCGGCCAGTTCCGGATCGTGGGTGACCATGACAATGGTGGTGCCCTGGGCGTTGATCTCCTCCAGCAGCTCCATCACGCCGCGCGCCATCTGCGAGTCGAGGTTGCCGGTGGGTTCGTCGGCGAGCAGCAGGCGCGGGCTGCCCGCCAGCGCGCGCGCGATCGCGGCGCGCTGCTGCTGGCCGCCCGACAGCTCCGCCGGATAGTGCTTCATGCGCGAGCCCAGGCCGACCCGGCTGAGCGCGTCCTCGATGCGCTGGCGACGTTCGGAGCCGGGCATGCCGCGGTAGCGCAGCGGCACGTCGACGTTGTCGAACAGGTTGAGGTCGGGGATCAGATTGAAGCCCTGGAAGATGAAGCCGATCTTGCGGTTGCGCAGCTTCGAGCGCGCATCGTCGGACATGCCGCTCACGTCCTCGCCGTCGAGCCGGAACTCGCCGCCGGTGAAGGTTTCCAGCAAGCCGGCGATGTTGAGGAAGGTGGTCTTGCCCGAGCCCGACGGGCCGGTGACCGCGACGAACTCGCCTTCGCGCACATGCAGGTCCAGCGAGCGCAGCGCGTGGGTTTCGACGAGTTCGGTGCGGTAAACCTTGGTGACCTGACGCATGTCGAGCATGGCGGTGTGTCCTGAGTGGAGAGATGGAAGGAGGATCAGCGGACGCGGAACGAGGTCGGCGCGGCGTTGCGCAGATAGCCGTTGCGACGCCAGCCGTGGACTGGCGCTTCGACGTTGGCGCTGTGCAGGGACTTGGCGCGCGCGGCGTCGAAGTCGAACAACTCGCTCAGGCGCAGCGGCATGGCGTCGGCCAGATCGTCGGAAGTCCAGTGCAGGTCGAACGGAAAGGTGTTGGACTGGTTGGAAGCTTTCATGGTCATTCTCCTGAGAGGCGGACGGTTTCTGCGTTGTCGAACTGGTCGCTGCCGGACACCACGATTCGATCTCCCGGCTGCACGCCGGAGACGATCTCGACCGCGCTGAGGCTGCTGGCGCCGGCCTGGATCGAGCGTCGCACCGCGCGACTGCCGTCGACCACGTAGGCGAACCGGCCACCGGCCTGTTCGAGGAAGGGGCCGCGCTCGACCACCAGCACATTGCGACGGGTATCGAGCACGATGCGTGCGGACAGGCGCTGGTTCTGGCGCAGGCCCGGCGGTTGCTTGGCGGTGAAGCGCAGGCGGCTGGTGACTTCGCCGTTGACGACTTCCGGCGACACGGCCGAGACCTGCGCGGCGAAGGGTTCGCCGGCGCCGCTGGTGATCTGCGCCGGCATGCCGATGGCCAGATCGCGGGCGAAGCTTTCCGGTACCTTGATCTCGACCTCGAACACGGCCAGATCGACCACGCTCAGCAGCGGCGCGTTGACCGCGACGTTGGCGCGCTGCGCGACCTGGACCTGGCCGACCTGGCCGTCGAACGGCGCGCGCAGGGTCAGGGCATCGACCTGGCGCTGCACCTCGACCACGATCGAGCGCTGACGATCGGCGAGCAGGCGCTTGTTGCGGGTGTCCAGGCCGGCGCCCTGACCCTGCAGGCCGGCGTCCTGACGCGCATGCGCCAGACCGATGTCGGCTTTCTTGAGTTCGTCCTGGGCGCGCGCGACATCGACCTGGGCGACCGCGCCGCCGTCGAAGCCGCGCTGCTGGCGTTCCAGATCGCGGATCGCCGCGGTGCGCTCGATCTCGGCCTGGTCCAGCGCCTTGCGTGCGTTGGAGCGTGCCAGCTGGGCGTCGAGTTCGGAACGGCCGGCTTCGGCTTCCAGACCGGCCAGGGTCGCCTGCTCCTGCGCGAGCTTGCTGCGCAGCTCGGGGCTGTCGATCTCGGCCAGCGCTTGGCCCTGCTTGACCACGTCGCCGGCGACGACCTTCAAGGTCACGGTGCCGGCGGCGATCGCGTACAGGGTCGGGCTGTTGGCGGCGATCACGCGACCGTCGGCGGAGATATCGCGGACCAGATCGCCGCGCTTGACCTCGGAGATGCGCACCCGCGAGGCGTCGAAGGAGCGGCCGCCGGCGCTCCAGCCCGACAGCATCCAGGCGGCCAGAGCGATGGTGCCGACGCCGGCGGCGCCGGCCAGCAACCACGGGCGGCGGCGCTTGCCCGCGGCACTGTTGGAGGAAACAGCGACGGGGCGGTCCTGGGCGGCGGTATCGCGGATGCTCATGCGGCGGTCGGCTCTGCGGGTGGGCGGAAGGTCTTTGCACTTAACCAATGCACAACTCGTGCCAATCGCAAGTTATTGATTTAAATGGCGTGTTCCCAGTGTCCGCGTGTCCGGTCGGACGGACACGGCGTCCGCCGGACATGCCGTACGTGCCACGCCGCTAAACTAGGCGGACACCAGCAGGAGCACCCGCAACATGTGTGGAATCGTCGGCGCGATCGCGGATCGCGATGTGGTACCGGTCCTGATCGAAGGTCTCAAGCGGCTGGAATACCGCGGTTACGATTCCGCGGGCATCGCGGTGGTCGACGGCGCCGACGTGCGCCGCGTGCGCCGCACCGGACGCGTCGCCGAGATGGAAGGCGCGGCCCAGTCCGAAGGTTTCCACGCCACGCTCGGCATCGGCCACACCCGTTGGGCCACCCACGGCGGCGTCACCGAGGCCAATGCGCATCCGCACATCAGCTTCGGCGAATTGGCGGTGGTGCATAACGGCATCATCGAGAACCATGAAGAGCAGCGCGAGCGTCTGCGCGCGGCCGGTTACGTCTTCGAGTCGCAAACCGACACCGAAGTCATCGCCCACCTGATCCATCACCATCAGTCGCAAGGCGCGGACCTGCTGGCCGCCGTGCAGAGCGCGGTGCGCGAACTGGTCGGCGCCTACGCGATCGCCGTGGTCAGCAAGCGCGATCCCGACCGCCTGGTCGCCGCACGCATGGGCTGCCCGCTGCTGGTCGGCCTGGGCGAGGGCGAGAACTTCGTCGCCAGCGACGTCTCGGCGATCATCCAGGCCACCCGCAAGGTGATCTTCCTCGAAGAGGGCGACACCGCCGACGTGCGCCGCGACGGCGTGAGCGTGTACGACGAGCACGGCCACGCGGTCGCGCGCGAAACCCATCTGTCCGATGTATCGCTGGCCTCGCTGGAGTTGGGCCCGTACCGTCACTTCATGCAGAAGGAGATCCACGAGCAGCCGCGTGCGATCGCCGACACCATCGAAGCGGTAATCAACGACGGCATGTTCTCGCCGGCGCTGTTCGGACGTGACGCCGAAGCCGTGCTGCGCGATATCGAAGGCGTGCAGATCCTGGCCTGCGGCACCAGCTACTACGCCGGCCTGACCGCGCGTTATTGGATCGAGGCCATCGCCGGCCTGCCTTGTCAGGTCGAAGTCGCCAGCGAATACCGTTACCGCAAGGCGGTCGCCAACCCGAAGCAACTGATCGTGACGATCTCGCAGTCGGGCGAAACTCTGGACACGATGGAGGCGTTGAAGTACGCCAAGTCGCTGGGCCACGAGCGCACCCTGTCGATCTGCAACGTGCCCGAGAGCGCGATCCCGCGCGCCAGCAAGCTGGTGTACTACACCCGAGCCGGCGCCGAGATCGGCGTCGCCTCGACCAAGGCCTTCACCACCCAGCTGGTGGCGCTGTTCACCCTGACCGCGACCCTGGCCAAACTGCACGGCCGTCTGGACGCCGCGCAGGAAGCCGAATTCATCGACGCGCTGCGCTACCTGCCCGGCAGCGTGCAGCACGCCCTGAACCTGGAACCGCAGATCACCGCCTGGGCCGAGCGCTTCGCGCCCAAGCAGCACGCGCTGTTCCTGGGCCGCGGCGTGCACTACCCGATCGCGCTGGAAGGTGCGCTCAAGCTCAAGGAAATCTCCTACATCCACGCCGAGGCCTACCCGGCCGGCGAGCTCAAGCACGGCCCGCTGGCCCTGGTCGACGCGGCCATGCCGGTGGTGGTGATCGCGCCCAAGGACGGTTTGCTGGAGAAGGTGAAGTCGAACATGCAGGAAGTGCGCGCACGCGGCGGCGAGCTGTTCGTGTTCACCGACGAGGACAGCCAGTTCGGACCCTCGGAGGGCGTGCACGTGATCCGCGCCCCGCGCAACGTCGGCGTGCTGTCGCCGGTGGTGCACGCGATCCCGGTGCAGCTGCTGGCCTACCACGCTGCACTCGCGCGCGGCACCGATGTCGACAAGCCGCGCAATCTGGCGAAGTCGGTGACGGTGGAGTGAGCGGCGGTCTGTCCCGCCGGCTCGAAGTTACTGTGGCGTGGACTTGTGCGATTGCATGGGTCGTCGTCGGTCCTGTATTTGGGCTTGGCTGACGGCGCTGTGCGCCAACCGCTAAGCCTTGGCCGAAATCGCGCTCAGCTCTTCCAGATCCAGGTCCCGTTCCAGCTCGCGCAGCGTCGCGTCGTCGATATCGCCGGCGCGGTGCAGCCGGATGAGTTCGCGGCGTCCGCTGGCGACCGCTTCCAGAACCACATCGAAATGGGCATGGATCAGCGGGGTGTAGTGCTCCGTGCGATCGGCGTAGTCGACGATCGCCACCGACTTGCGTTCGTACTGCGCCAACAGCTTGGGATGGATGAGTTCGCCGGCGCTGTCGTAGGCCAAGACGCGAACGGTCGCGAACTGCGCCTGCGCCATGGCGGCTTCGGCCTGGCTCATGGTCATCCGCGGCTTTTCCGCTTCCGGCTCGGCCAGCCTTGCCCATGCGATCACGCGCCCCAGGGTCATGCCCTGCAGCAGTACGGTCCCGAGGATGACGGCGAACGAGGTCACCAGAATGAAATCCCGGCCGGGGAAGCCTTCCGGCACGCTCAGCGCCAGGGCCAGGGTGACCACGCCGCGAACGCCGGCCCAGCTCAGCACCGTCGAGCCGCGTGCGCCGATGGGCTGGTAGCGCTTGAGTCCCAGCGCATTGCAAAGCTTGATGATCAGATCGGAACCGAACACCCAGACGAAGCGTGCGACGGTGAGCGCGGCGAGTATCGCCAGGATGTGCCATCCCATCGTCGCAGCCACGACGCCGAAGCCGCCGCCGCGTTCGACCACGCCGCGCAGCGACAGCCCGATCAGGATGAAGACCGAGGCTTCCATCAGAAACACCAGGACGGTCCAGAACGACGTGCCGCGCATGCGGGTCGAGGCCGAGAGAATGATGCTCGAGTTCCAACTCGCGATCAGGCCCGTGGTCACGGTGGCGATGACGCCGGACACGTGCAGCATTTCACCGAGCAGGTAGGAGCTCCATGCCAGTAGCGTGGTGGCCGCGATGATCAGGTATTCGTCGCCGAGGCGGCGTACCAGCTTCACCCACAGCATGCCGACCACGGCGCCGACCGCCACGCCTCCCAGCGCCAACAGGAAGAAACTTCCGACCGCTTCGCTCGCGCTGAACGCGCCGGTGACGCCCGCGGCGATCGCGAAGCGGAACAGCACCAGGCCGCTCGCGTCGTTGAGCAGGCTTTCGCCCTCCAGCAGGATCTGCAGGCGTCGGGGCAGCTTCACCCGTTGCAGCACCGAGCGCGCGGAAACGGCGTCGGGCGGTGAGACGATCGCTCCGAGCGCCGCGCAGGCGGCCCACGGCAGCGACGGAATCAGCCAATGGGTCACCACGGCCACGACGAGGCAGGTGAACAGCACCGCGCCCACCGCCATCGAGCCTATGCCGATGAGATGGCGGCGCAACCGGCTCACGGCAATGGACCAGGCGCCGTCCATCAGCAGCGGCGGCAGGAAGATGACCAGCACCAGCTCAGGATCGACCGTGATGGTCGGCAGACCGGGCAGGAAGGCCAGCGCCGCGCCGCCGGCGAGCAGGCCCACCGAGGGCGGCAACCCCAACTTATGCGCGACATAGTGCAGCGCGATGATCGCCAGAAACATCACAATCACCAGCTCGAACAAATATGGGTTGAATCCATGCGGCTCTCCTTCGGCCAGCGGCCCGCTGCGCCTGGCCCTATTTCCCGGCAGGATCGGCCGAAATGCAATCGCTGCGGGCTTCGGTCCTGCGAGTTGATATCTGTCCGGTCGATAAGGCCGCTACCCAGGCGGCCAAATCCCGCGATCGCCGAAGTGGCGGCGGCTCATTGTCGCTCTCCGCGGCGAGCCGTGGTGCCGGTTCGCTGCCGATGGCGGTTTGCGCCATCGGCAGCGACAACGTAGTGACGGGTAGGGTGGCCGCGGGCGCGGTCTCAAGTAATCGGACGACAAGAATCCGCTGAGCGCCCATGCGAGCGATGCGAACAAGCATCCAGCCGGCCACCGTCGTGGTGCGCGTGCATGCATTCAGGGTTCGGAAAGATTTGGGCGTGCGCGAGGTGATTGTTCGCGTGGAAACAGATGGCGTATGTGTGTCTCCAGCTGAGAGTCGAGAGAGCGAAGCCTAAGAGCACGAATGCTTTGAGTGTGTGCCAGCTTCAGCGATTTCTTGATCGAAACACTTTCGACGCTTATCGATAAACTGCGCAGCGAAGACAAGCGGAGCCGGTGACGCCGGTTTCGAGTTCACCATCGCAGTCCGAGCCGTTCGGCCCGGCGAGAGCATCCATCGCATGCAATTCCATTTCGTTTCCGTACCGGCCGCTCCGGCGTCCGGTGTCGATGTGCGTCAGTCCGGTATGGGTGGCGCCGCCATGATCTCGCCCTGCTGCGCGGTCTTGAAGAAGGCTCTGCAGGGGCTCAGCGGCGGGATGGGCCTGAAAGCCCTGGTCATGGTGCTTGCTTTCGGCGCCTTCGCTGCGCCGCTCCGCGCTCAGGAGGCGAATAAGCCCTGGGAGGAGTACGAAAAACTGACTCAGGATCGCGGAAATGTGGGCGTCATGGGCTCCGATTTTCTGGGCGATCAAGTCAACTTCTACACCGGTGGCCTTTCGTTCTCGAACTTGGATATCTCGGTGCCCGGCAATTCTTCGCTACCGGTGTCGCTGGGTCGAAGCTTTAGCGTGGGCAATCGCAAGGGCTACTCGCGAAACGATTTGCTGATGGCTGATTGGGATCTGGACGTACCTCGCATGGTGGGCCGTCCCGCGAAGTGTTCCGCCACTGCGCCGCATGAAGCCAGGCCGGCGAGCATCAAAATCGGGATGACATATTTCGAAGCCGTGGAGTTCTGGCACGGCGTTCAGCTGGAGATTCCGAGCGGTGGCGGTGAGATGCTGCTGGCCAATGCGTTTACGCCCAAGCCCACCACGGGCGGCCCGTACTACTGGGTCAGCGGCCAGACTCTGGTGTCCTGTTTGCCCAGCCTAAAGAATGACGCAAACAGCGAAGGCTTCCTGGCGGTCACTTCCAGCGGTGCCAAGTACTGGTTCGATGTCGCCGCCGCCTTCGACGAGCCGGGCTATGAGAAATCGATCATGTCGTATGGAAGTACTGTCCTGCATCGCAGCCGCTCCGTGATCTACGCGAGTCGTGTGGAGGATAGGTTCGGGAACTGGGTGACCTACAGCTACTCCAACGCGTCGAACGAGCGAGGAAGGCTGGTCCGCATCGACTCCAGCGATGGTCGCCAGATCACGCTGGGCTATAACGGTTCCGGCTTCGTTGAGGCCGCGAGCGATGGGTCTCAGACTTGGCAGTACCTCTACAACTACTCCACGCCCAAGGTAACCCTGAGCGCAGTGGTTCTTCCCGACGGCAACCGTTGGA
Source organism: Lysobacter sp. Root667 (assembly GCF_001427715.1). Lineage (NCBI taxonomy): Bacteria > Pseudomonadati > Pseudomonadota > Gammaproteobacteria > Lysobacterales > Lysobacteraceae > Lysobacter > Lysobacter sp. Root667. Next base: position 212,386 of record NZ_LMHF01000010.1, on the reverse strand, counting down.
CTATCGATTTCGGTGCGTTTTCCAATACATCAATTCGTTATCTGCATGGTGAGCCTGGCGTCGCCTGGCGCAACTGCACCAATCCCGGAGACATTGCGAACGAAGTCGACTACGTCGGCACGATCACGCATCCGTCGGGCGCGGTCGGGCAGTTCACCGTCGCGGCCAAGCGGTTTGGACGAACCAACGTTCCGCAGCTGTGCGGGGGCTATGTCCAAAGCGGCAATGTCACCAGCGAGTATTCGATCTACCCCCTGGTTTGGGATTCGTTTGCGCTGACCAGGAAGCATCTGAGCGGCCCCGGGCTCGCCGGCATGGAGTGGAATTACGAGTATTCCTCCGGGTATACCTTCGCGCCTGGCACGGCGGTTTGCACGGGTAACGGCGCCTGCTCGCCGGTTTGCCTGTCCGACGATTGCGCCGGCAAGCTGATTGCGACTGTCGTAGGCCCGAACAACGAGTTCACCCGCTACACGTTCGGCAACAGCTATCGCTATAACGAAGGCAAGCTTCTGAAGACGGAGCGCGGCGCAAGCGCTGCGCAGATCATGCGCACGGAAACGACCGCGTACGAGCTTGCGCAGTCCGGACAACCATACCCGATGCCATTGGGTACCGATCCCCAGCCGCGCGGCGGCGGATTTTCTGCAGAGTATGTGCGCCCGACGATCTCAACGGTCATCCATCAGGACGCCACGACCTTCACTTCCGAAGTCCCCACTTGCGGCAGCACCCGTTGTTTCGATATTTACGCGCGGCCGACAGTGGTGAACAAGCGCAGCTCGCTGGAAAATCCTGGCAAGACGGACGCCACCGCGTATCACGACGATACCGCGCGCTGGGTGCTTGGCCAACTGCGGAGCGTCACTAACGTCGACACGGGCGAAGTGATCTCGCTGGCCGACTACGACCCCGCCCAGGTGCTGCCGATTCGGATGTACAGCTTCGGCAAACTTCAGCAGATCCTGACGTACAACGGCGACGGCACGGTGGCGACAGCGGCCGATGGGGCCGGCAACACCACGACGCTGTCGAACTGGATGCGCGGCATTCCGCAGACGATCCGGCACCCGGCCACACCGGAGTCGCCGTCGGGCGCCACCGAAACCGCGGTGGTCGACAACCAGGGCCTGATCACGTCGTCGACGGACGAGAACGGCTTCAGCACCGGCTACCAGTACGACGCGGTGGGCCGGTTGAGCCGGATCGTCTATCCGACCGGCGACGCGCCCGCGTCGAACGACAAGGTGTTCTCGTTCGTGAAGGTGGACGCAGACGAGATGGGGATTCCAGCCGGTCACTGGCGTCAGACCATCACTCAGGGCAACTACCTCACGAGCAGCTTCTTCGATGCGCTATGGCGGCCGCTGGTCGAGCACGAGCATGACGTGACCAATACGAACCAGACCTACAACATCAAGCTCAACGTCTTCGACCACGAAGGGCGGCAGACCTTTGCCTCCTATCCCCGCAATCCCTTGCAGGAAGGGCAGTGGGGTCCATGGACCGGTATGCGCACCCAGTACGATGCGCTGGGACGCGTAGTTCGGTCGGAACAGGACTCGGAGCTGGGCGTGCTCGTGACCACGACCGAGTACCTGCCGGGATTCCAGCGGCGCATCACCAACCCGCGCGGGTTCCAGACCACGCAGCAGTTCCAGGTCTTCGATACGCCTTCCTACGACGGTCTGATCAAGGCCGATGCGCCGCAAGGCGTGTCTACGGTGATCGTGCGCGACCGCTATGGCGCGCCCCTTGAGGTCACGCGCACGGGTCCGGACAGCTGAGCCGGGAGCGAGGCGACGGCCGTTCGGCCGCTGCTTTCCATCTTGCCCGCCATTTGCGTCCTTCGCCCAGCGCCAAAGCCTTTAGGGACTTTCCGATGCTCAGATCTTTCGTATGCCTGCTCCTATGGGCCTGCTGTTTCGCGGCACAGGCCCAATCCTGGAGCATCCGCGTCAATTCGCCGGCCAACGGTCAAGTCTTCGACGCACCGGCCACCATCGGACTGACTGCCGAGGCCGGTGGCGACGACAACGTTCGGGTGACCTCAATCCGGCTGTATCAGAACGGGGCGCAGGTCGCCGGCGGTTCCGGTGGCGAAATCAGCTATACCCTGACCAACGTCGCCGCCGGCACCTATCAGTTCCATGCCCAGGCCACGACGAACTACGGCACCGGCAACTCGAGCATCGTGACCGTGACGGTGCTGGCTCCGGGCGGCCATTCGCCGACGGTGTCGATGAACGCCCCGACCGGGCCGTTCGTCGAGCCCGCGACCGTCGGCCTGTCGGCGACTGCCAGCGACAGCGACGGTACGATCGCGAACGTCGAGTTCTATGCCAACGGCGGCCTGATCGGCAGCGACGCGAGCCCGCCGTATCAGTTCAGCTGGAGCAATGTCGCCACCGGCAGCTACAGCGTGACCGCCAAGGCGACCGACAACAGCGGCGTGGCCACGGCGTCGGCCCCGGTGAACGTGACGATCGGCCCGTCCGAGGTCATCGGCAACATCGACGACATCTCGTTCGATACGGCCAACGGTTATCGGCTCATCGGCTGGGCGTGCTCGACCGCACGCGATCAATCGATCGAAGTCGATCTATTCGCGGGCGGGGCCTACGGCACGGGCAGCTTCGTTGGTCGATACACCGCCGATCAGGCCAGCGAGCCGGCCGTGGCGACGGCCTGCCAAGCCCAGGGCACACAGTATCGGTTTCTGATTCCGCTGACGCCGGCCATGCGACAGGCGCATTCGAACCAGAAGATCTACATGTACGGCCTGTCCCCGGTGAATTCAGGGAGTGGCCTGCTGTCGAGCTCGGGCGTGCTGTCGTTCCCGGCGCCGCTGTCGCTGACCCGCAAGTACGTCTACGACCAGCATCGCCGCCTGTGCAAGGTGATCGAGCCGGAAACCGGCGCGACGGTCATGGACTACGATGCGGCCGGTAATCTGGCATGGTCGGCGTCCGGCGTGCCTGCACCGAGCACGACCGATTGCAGTCGGACCGACACGGCGACCACCGCGCGCAAGGTAATCCGCGCCTACGACGGCCGTGGCCGCTTGAACGACCTGATCTTCCCCGACGGCAACGGCAACCAGCATTGGGACTACACCCCCGACGGCCTGCCGAGTCAGATCAGGACCTGGAACAACGAGGGCACGACCTACCTCGACAACACCTACAGCTACAACAAGCGTCGCCTGCTGGTCAGCGAGTCGATGTTGCGGCCGTACACCTGGACCCTGGGCTACGGTTACGACGGCAACGGCCATCTGGCCTCGCAGACCTACCCGACCGGCCTGTCGGTGACCTACGCACCGAACGCCCTGGGTCAGGCGACCCAGGTCGGCAGCAACCAGGGCACCTACGCCAGCGGTGTGAGTTACTACCCCAACGGCGCGATCAAGCAGTTCACCTACGGCAACGGCATCGTCCATACGATGACCCAGAACGTGCGCCAGCTGCCGCAGGCCACTCAGGACGGCGGCATCCTCGGGTTCGCGAACACCTACGACCAGAACGGCAACACCACCCGAATCGACGACACCGTCCAGGGCGCGAACTACAACCGCTATCTGGAGTACGACGCTCTGGATCGCCTGGATCGCGCGGGCTCGGCGACGTTCGGTGGCAGCACGCACTACATCGATTATGCCTACGACGGCCTCGACAACATCCGGAGCGTCTCGCACCCGGGCGTGCGCGAGCACACCTACCTGTACGACGCCCTCAACCGCCTGACCAACGTCAAGAACAGCGTCGGCGCCACGGTGATGGGCCTGGACTACGACGTGCAGGGCAACCTGTCCAACAAGAACGGGCAGGTATACGGGTTCGACTACGGCAACCGCCTACGCTACGTGTTTGGCAAGGAGAACTACCGTTACGACGCACACGGCCGCCGCTCGGAAATCCTGAAGGACGACGGCTCCGCGCACGTATTCCAATACAGCCAGTCAGGGCAGTACTTGTTCAGCTCTAAGGTGAGTCCGACCACTGGCCAGACCACGCACGAGCACGTCTACCTGGCCGGCAGCGTGATCGCCACGATCGACCACGACTGGCCGAGCAATGCGATCACGGCGACGACTTACCAGCATACCGATGCCCTTGGCAGCCCGGTAGCGACGACCGACACCAACGGTGCAGTAGTCGAGAGCACGAACTACGAGCCCTACGGCAGCGCGATCAACAAGACGGTCGACGGGATCGGCTACACCGGTCATGTGATGGATGGGGCGACCGGGCTGACGTATATGCAGCAGCGGTACTACGATCCGACCCTAGGCCGGTTCTTAAGTAGCGATCCGGTGACGGCGAACTCCAGAACTGGCGGTAATTTCAATCGTTATCGGTATGCAAACAATAACCCGTATAGGTTCACTGATCCTGATGGGCGTTATGTGTGCACGGATAGAAAGAGTGGGGACTGCGACAACTTCGAAAAAGGACTCGGCAAGGTAAGGGAAGCTTCCAGTAGTTCCAGATTGACCTCTGAAGAAAAGAGGATCTTAGGTGCGATCGTAAGCTTCTATGGCGAAAAAGGTGATGACAGAGTGCAAGTCTCGTTCAAGGAGAAAGGGCTGGTCCAGGGAACAGCAGGGCTGTCTACGACCGGCACTGCCATAATAACCTTGGTAGCGGGTAAGCCAATTTTGGAGCATGGTCGTGACATTGTTCACGAAGGCTCCCATGGAAAAGATGATCAGGATCGCGGCCGCCCCGTAAGTACACGAGCCGAACGAAAGGAAACCGAAGTGAAGGCTTACTCAGCGCAAGCACACTTTCAGAAGGCAGAGAATTTTGCCACTTCTATGATGGATGGTTGGACGCCGATGCGCGGTACAAGTGACGAAAACATAGAACGACAAGCCGAAGGTTCCGTCAGGGCCGCTTGCGGGGCAGAAAAATCTGGGAGTTGCGGGCCATGACAAAGATAGTATGTGGAATAACTGCTTGGTTCTTCGCTGTGGCGACGACCGGCTGCGCGAAATCCGAACTCCAGAGAGAGAGCTTGCCGCCGCTTACATCCATCGAACTGAACAGAGTGCACTTCAAGGCAGGGCATCCGATGCCCGGCGAATCGCTCGATAGCGCAGTGCTTGGGCCGATTGATAAGCAGTTATCTCTTCTCAAAGAAAACGTCGCCCTGCTATTGAATACTCCGGGGCTCGGTGCTGAAGTGATTGGGTTTTCGGACGTAAATGAATGCTCCGGTGCGGAGTGTCGCTCTTTGTCTTCACGCAGAGCACAGCTAGTGTATCGGTGGCTGCTGGATCAGAGTGTTCCAGCGTCAAAGATCAAGATGGGTGAGCCTGGGGGCAGTGATTGGCCGGTTGATAATGGTGTGTCTGAACAATCAAGAGAAAAAAATCGGCGCGTGCAACTTGAGTTTCTCATTCTGGAGGGCGGCCACTGACTGCATCAAGTCGTGACGCAATGCAGATGGCGCCATAGGTTCCGGTTAGATTCCAATGGGGGAAATACGATATGGGGGCTGCTACCAGAAGCACGGAAAACCGGACGTTGAATGTTCTCGCTCGTGTTGTAGCGCATGAGGGTGAACACGGAGCAAATGATCAAAAGAGAGGCGGGCCGATCTCAGCGGGCGAGCGCAAGCAAGAGGAGGTGGACGGTTATACCGCCCAAGCGATCTATCAAAAAGCGGCCAACTTTGCCGAGTCGTCTAGAGATGGGTGGACTCCGTCTGGAGGATTTAGCCAAGAAAATATAGATAGACAAGCACAAGGGTCGATTAGGGCGGCGTGTGGGTCGAGCACGAGCGGGAGCTGCAAATGATGAAATGTGTGTGCATAGTGATGGGGTTCATTCTTCTGACTTCCTGCGCAGTTGGTCAGCAGAGCGAAGCAGACAAAGAGTCTCCAGTTCTCCTGATTAGTGGGCCAGAGCTGATATCGTTGCATTTCAAAAGAGGGCATCCCAAAGCCGGTGAGCCTCTAGTTTCGGCGCTTGGCGATGAATTTTCGAAGGGTGCGTTAGATCGCGATCTTTCGATACTAAAAAGATATGGGGACCTTCGATTCGAAATTCTAGGATTTACCGATAGTGAAGAATGTTCGGGTAGTGATTGTGACGAGCTCTCTTTGCTGCGAGCAATGGCCGTTTACGATTGGCTGGTGAAGAATGGTGTTTCTAGGTCATCACTATCAGATGTTGCCGGGCGAGGTGCCAGCTTGCCTATTGATGACAACGGAACCGACGATGGTAGGTCAGTAAATCGTCGGGTAGAAATCAATATTGTTCCCTAGATCGACTGCCGACCCGGCGTCGCGGGGGTGAGGGCTGACGTATATGCGGCAGCGCTATTACGACCCGCAGATTGGGCGCTTCCTATCCGTCGATCCGGTCAGTGCTGATCTCAATACCGGAGCGAACTTCAATCGGTACGCGTACGCCAATAACAACCCGTACAAGTACACCGATCCGGATGGGCGATTCGGTGTTGTTGGCGCGTTAATCGGCGCCGGCATTGAGGCTGGGCTGCAAATCGCAACAGAAGGAAAAGTTACTAATTGGACTGCCGTTGGAGTTGCTGGTGCTGTTGGTGCCGTCACTGGTGGATTAGGCGGAGTGATAGGCAAGGCTGCGGTTAGCGGCGCTATTACAACGACGCGAGCTGTAGTTGCGGCTGCAGCGGTTGGTGGCGCAGCTGGTGCTACTGGCAAAGTGGCTGAAGGGGCATTGACCGGTAAAGGTGCAAGCGCCAAAGAAGTTGCTGTTGCTGCGGTAGCAGGGGCCGCGGGTGGCGGCGCTGGTGCCAAAGTTGGCCTCAGTGCTGTTGCAAAGGTGGAGGCTATGGCGGCGAGCAATGGTATTGCCGGCCATGTCGGGAGAACGACCTAGGCTGCTGCGCAGCAAGGCGGAAAAGTGGTTGAACCAGCCACATCGGCAGGCCAGAAAGTGGGTCAGACTGCGGCTGATACTGCTTCCTCCTATGTCGAAAAGAAGATCAACAAGTAGCAGGTGTTTGGGATGGACTTTGAGTCAATCAGACCGGTATTCAGTGGCCTTGTCGGGGGATTGCTGGCCATCCTTTTTTGCCATGCGCTTTCGCGTTGGGTTCCTCAGGTTTGTAATGGAAAGAGCGCTGCGACTCTGATTCGAGAGAATCGCGCGGCGATTTGGCTTGCTAACGCGCTTTTCTTTGGTGGGCTGTTGGCTGGTATTGCGATTTACCAGCTAGGTTTTCTTCCCAGCAGTGACTGGCGTGGGCTTGCGCTAGGTGCAGGCGGGGGTAGCGTTGCTGCCCTTGTAGCGCTCCCTTTGCTGGCTTTCTTGACCGGCCATCGCCCGAAAGAGGCCTACGTGGCGTATGCCGTATCCCAGAAGACGCCTGTCGTTCTGGTGTACGGGATTCTTATGTTGTGTGCCGCGTCATTTGCAGCAGCTGTTACGAGTTTGCTCTTTAACTAACGGGGTCAGGTTCACTTATCAAAGACCCATAACGCACAAGGCCCGCGATGCCGTTAAGGCCACTTCCTTTCAGGCAAATAGTCCAGGGCAATCGGAAGTGGAGATCTCGGGTCGCCTCGGGAAGGTGACAGTGTTGGTTAAGCCAGTCCCAGGCGACGAAGAGTGCAGGTCTTCGAAGTCACTGACTCTGGTGCGGGCCAACGGAGATATGAAGGCGGAGGCCTTGATTGATGGTCCGAACAAGGAGTCGTGTTTACATGTTTCAGTTTTGTTCGCAAGCCTTCCGCAGCATCCTCCAGTCTCTCCGCCGATAACAGCTATCTGGGTAGTGGATAAACTGCCTTCTACTTTTTGGAAAAAAGGGTACGCACTTCGTCTAGGACCGCAGATCGATGTTCTTGTTTCAGGTCCGTAGGTAGAGTGAAGCGGCTGATACGCCGCTTCCGAAAGGTGATTTGTTCGGAGGTGGGTTCCAGGGGGTATTCCGCGTTGAGGGTAGAATTGATTCGCAGCGACTGGATACAGAGCTCAAGGGAAAATAGCGCATGCAACGACTGTCATTTAACCAGATGAGTTCAATCTCCATCGGCCTAACGCTGATGAGTGTGTCGTTACCCGCATTTGCAAGCGGAAACATCATGCTCGTCTATTACGCGGCAGGCGCTGCACTGGCGCAGTTCGCGCTATTGGCGGCGGTTTGCATTCATTGGCGTAGGAGCCGAGCCTTGCCTTTCCTGGTCGTGACATACCTGGTCGCGACTGCTGTCGCATGGGGTGTGGCATTGAACATGCGCGCGGATTTCTATCCTCTTCCAGTAGCCATAGTGGTCGCCATATTTCCGTGGCTAGCTTGTTTTACACTCAATGCAGATTTTTTCCGAAAGAGCTCGATAAAAATGGGGCGGGGGTAATTCCTGTAATCCGATCCCATAAAGCACAAGGCACGCAGTGATGCGGGCCTTGTTGTTTACAAGGCACGGTGATGGCGGAAGGGCGTTGGAGAGTGCGGAGGCCACGGACGCGAAGTTGCGAGAGGAAGCAAAGCAGATGTCAAGGAGGGAGCGCCAAGCTACAGAGAAGAAGGCGCAACGAATTCTGGAATCTGCCCAGAGAAAAAGGAAAGGTGAGCAGCATAGCCAGAGGGGCAAAAAATGAGCATCACGCTAAAGTATCAGCCGCCAAATGCAATCGCACCTTTTGTGCTTGGGCAATCTATTGATTGTTTGCCTTCTGGCTTCATGCTGCGAAAACGTGAAAAAACTGAAATGGATTCGGAGATCGGCAGCCAGCCGTACTCGGTTTACCTTAAGGAGGTCGAGTTTGCACTGCTTGATGTCTTTGATGGAAAAATCACCGCAATAACTGCGTTGGATAATCTATTTATCGATGACATAAGTGTACTGGGTGGCGATTTGTCGATGATTGAGTCTCTGATCGGCGAAAAGTGCGATGACGAAACGCGTGTTGTCTATGAGGACGGAAGTGTTGAAAGTTTTTTTGCCTATCCGAAGAGTAGGCTAATAATTAGCGTCGAGAACGGCGGAATTTCCTCCGTGTGCCTTTTTGCCGATGAGTGCGATTATCTTGATCGAAGCGATTAGTCCCGGCCGATCGGCGACAATGCGACTAGTCCCGGAAGAGCTTTGAACCGACGTGCCTATATAAGCGACCGGAGGGCACCGTAGCCCCAAAGTCTTGGCATGCTGCTGTCCTGGCTTTGGCCGGTCCTGTTAAGGGATTAGGTTCATTTATTCGCACTTCCGCCGTAGGAGCCGAGGAATCCATGATGAAACGAACCTTGGCACTTCTCTGTCTAATGCTCGGCTCTCAAAGCGCGGGTTGTACTTCTATGCCTGATAGCCTAGAGCAACGGAAGAGGTCTGTTTACTGCAACGTCTATACGGCCAGTGCTTGCTTCGGAATAGCGGATGGCGATGTCATGACGATGCGCATACCCGCCGACTTCGTTACCTACGACGTGGAGTTGATCGGCGGTGCGAAGGTATTGATTTACAGTGGCTACAATCCGTCTCGGGTGTCTGCGGGAGAGGGTTCTGGGATGAAGAAGTACACGACTCCTTCGGGGGGGGGCTACGACTACATTCTAACGTCTGATGGAAAGCACGTAATAACCTATACCCAAGCGATAACGCGTATCCTTTGTTGCAGATCGTGGCTGAGAAATTAGGTGCTTCGCAGAAGGGCGGCTTTGCTGACTTCCTGTACGCTTTTATATGGATGTAAATGGAAATCGCACGTCTACGCCAAAGCTTAGCTTTGACAGGGCCAACATAAAGGCTGATAGGAGAGGCGCGCTCAAGGATGGGCAGCTTAATGAAGCTCGGGCCAATGGGCCGACAAAGAGGAAGATCGAGAAATGAAGCTAACCTCGGCCACGCTGTCATTAATCCTATTTGCGTTCTGCGGTGAATTGGGAGCGTCGCCGCCGCCGCACTCACCGGACTATTGCGGTCCAACGTTGTGCCTTGAAATACCAACTTCGTTTGGTGTTGATACTGTTAAGGCGACTTCCTTTCCGGCAAGTAGCCCGGGGCAATCGGAAGTGGAGATCTCTGGGCGCCTCGGGAAGGTGACAGTGTTGGTTAAGGCAATTCCAGACGACGAAGAGTGCAAGTCTTCGAAATCACTGGCTCTGCTGCCGGCTGACGGAAATATGAAGGCGGAAGCCTTGATTGATGGTCCGAGCAAGGAGTCGTGTTTGCATGTTTCAATTTCGTTCGCAGGCTCCCCGCAGCATTCTCCACTCTCTCCACCGATAACAGCTATCTGGGTAGTGGATAAACTGCCTTCTACTTTTTGGAAAAGAGGGTACGCACTTCGTCTCGGACCGCAGATCGATGTTCTTGTTTCAGATCCGGCGGCTGATGCGCCGTAAATGCTTGCGGCTATGGTGACGAGTTATTTGGAGAAGAGCCGTGACGATAGCGAAATCCATCACTACCCTGGCCTTTTGAAGGATGAGCATGGTTGCCCATGCCGCGGAACCAAGTATTAGGAATGTGTGCTTGGTAAAGTCCTCGACGACTGTTAATCCAGGCACCCAAGAGATTATTTCTGTGAACCCGTCTAACAGAAATGGCGTGCGATGACTGAGTTCGCTCGAATTTCGATATCCTCGAAGCAGCTGTGGTGGCTCAGGGATCGCAAGGTTTTGCCGGATGACCTCCTGGGTCAGATTGAGATCGCCATGGTCTCTCAAAAAAATGGGGGGCTGCTTTCACTCGATGTTGTTGAGTCAGTTTCCGATGCGTTGACGCTGGCGTTAGCGGAAATTGGATTCGATGTTCATAGCGAGCTGACGGCCGACGGCGAAATATTGGAAGAACTTATTGATAGGTTCACGTTTCTTGATTAATTGAAGGGGCGCCCTTGAGTAGGGGCACGAAGGGTGACTTAGATGCCAACGCGCGCTCCGCCAGATGTTCGCCGAGCGGCCGGCGCGGATCGAGACGCTCGAGGGCATGGCGGTGGGCGAGTGGGTGGTCAGCCACGATCACGCGACCCAGAAGGACGGCACTGTCTCGGAGGGACTTTCGATCTACAAGGTGCGCGGCGGCAAGATCGTCGACGACTGGTATGTCGCCGAGCAGAAGCAGACGGGCAGGCTTTGAGCTGAGGCGTCGCCGTAGCGGTTTTCGCTCGCTGGCTTCAAGCCGAGCGCTGCGTTAGACCGGCGCGGCGCGCTCCACCATGGCCAGCACGAACATCGCGCTCGCGGGCGTGCACGCCACCGTGCGCACATGATTCCAACGCGTCCAATCGCGCAGGTAGCGCTGCCAGACCGGCAGCGCCGCTTCGCCGGCAGGATCCACCGCGGCCAGGGCATTGTTGAGCGGCACGTTGAGCGCCACCGTGCAGACGAACATGCCCAGGAAATGCGCGGCGCCGCCGATGAGCATGGCCAGGGCGCCGGGTTCGCTGCTGTGCACGATTCCGACGCCGGCCAGCATCAGGCTCGTCAGTGTCGTGAGCCAGAACACCGGCATGAACAGCGAGCGCAGGATCACGCGGTTGATCGCGTTCATCGCGGCGATGCCGTAGGCGGGGACGATGCTGCCCAGGGCGGTCATGACGAAGACCGAGAAGGCGAAGAACACGCCGGCGAGCAGGCCGCAGCCGATCGCGCCGAGCCAGAGCAGGGCGGTTATGAGGGTGTCCATCATCGCGGCCGGCTCCTCGCTTAGCAGGCGTACGGTGGCTGTCGACCGGTCCGTTGTGCGTGCGAGCCTACCGTCTTGGGGCGTTGTCCGCCGAGTCCCCGCGCACGCTGCCGGCGATCGGTGACGGCAGACGATAGCGAACCAGGTACAGGTCCATGCTCTGCGCGCCGTCGCGTTGGGCCGAGTAGGTGAATCGATCCGGCTGCGACCAGTCGCGCATTGGTCCGTAGCTGTTGGTGTCGCGGCTGTTGACGGTCAGCGGCAGCAGGCTGACGGCGTCATAGCGCTGGCCTTGCGACGAGGCCAGGTAGAGGTCGACGCGGCCGTCGCTGAAGTCGGGGGTACGCGAGAAGACAATGCTGGCGTCGTCGGAGAGATAGCTGGCGTCGAAGTCGTGGGCGCTGGTGTTGATGGCGCCGGCCAGTCTCTGCGCGGGCTCGAAGCGGCCGTGCTTCTGTCGGGCGACGTAGAGATCGTGGCCGCCGGCGCCGCCGGGGCGGTCGCTGGAGAACAGCAGACGCGTTCGGTCGGCCGACAGCATGGGCGCGAATTCGTTGCCGGCGCTGTTCACGGCCATGCCCAGGTGTTCGGGCGTGCCGAAACCGTCTGCGTAGACGGCGACTCGCCAGAGATCGTCGCCGCCGAGGCCGCCGGGGCGGTCCGAGCAAAAGTAGACGTAACGACCGTCGGAGGAGAACGCGGGATCGAAGTCGCGGGTCGGCGAGTTGAAGGGTGCCGGCGTGGCTGCGTTCCAGCCTCGGATGCCGCGATGCGAGACCCAGATGTCGTAGCCGCCTGCGCCGCCGGGGCGGTTGCGGCTGAACCACAGTGCGGTGCGGCCGTCCGGGCTGAGGGTGAGACGGATCTCCGCGTAGCCGGTCGAGGCGATGCCCGAGGCGAATACTTCGGGCGTGCCGATGATTTCGATGGCCGAGGACGAAGGCTCGGCAGCGTCCGAGGCGCCTGCGATCGCGGCATCGTTCAGCGCGAGGCACGCGCCCGCCATCGCTGCGGCGCAAGCGGCCGCACGCACGAAGCCACCGCGACGCCGCGATCCCGATATCGTCCTCATGCGCTCAGCCCTTGCGTACGAAATCGCTGATCCAATTGGTTTCCCAGGTCTTGCCGCCGTCGCCGGAGCAGGCCTGTTCCCAACGCGCCGAGCGCGGGGTGATGCGCGACCACAGCACGCGGGTGCGGATCGGTTTGCCGTCGAGCATGTCGTCGCCGATGAAGGTGCCGACGCCGTGGCCGTCGAAACCGCCGCGCACGGGCGGTGCGATCGAGGTGGGCGTGCGCCCGTCCAGCCACCAGCTCAGCCACTGCCGCGTGTCCGGATCGTAGGAGCGCAAGCCGATGCCGCGCACGGTGCCGCTGGGGAATTCCATGAGGTTGTCGCCGACGTTGCCGTGCCCGCCGAGCACCGGCCAGTTGCTGAACGTGCCGCCGAACTCGTCCCAATCCTTGCTGCCCGCCAATCGCTTGCGCAAACGCCGGTGACTGACCTGCCAGTCGCCGACCAGGAAGTCGAAGTCGCGCGGCGCGTCGGCGAGTTTCGGCAGCGGGCTGGGGGTCGCCGCGGTGCGGGTGAAGTAGTTGCGCCAGTTCACTTCCCAGGTCGCGCCGTCGTCGGCGGAGAACGCCTGTTCCCACCAGGGCAGTTCGCTGTGGATGTCGAGCCAGCGGAAACGCATCAGGATCGGGCGGCCGCGCAAGGTGTCGCGGCCGACGAAGTGACCGCTGTCGCCATCGAAGCCGCCGCGCACGGGCGGGTCGATGTGCGTCGGCGTGCGTCCGTCCAGCCACCAGATCGACCACTGGCCGCTGTCGCGGTCGAACGCGCGCAACGTCAGTCCGCGATAGCTGCTGCCGGGCAGGTCGACGATGTTGTCGTCGATGGTGCCCAGGCCGCCCAGGCTCATCCATAGCGCGCTCTTGCCGGCGAAGTCTTCCCAATCGGTGCTGCCGACCAGGCGTTCCTTCAGGCGCCGATGGCGCACGTCCCACTGCCCGAGCAGCCAGGTCCAGTCGTCGGTGTGCGGGCCCAGGCCGGCGCCGGCCGGCGCGGCCGACGCCAGGCTCCAGGCGGGCAGGCCGAACGCCGCGGCGCCGCCGGCCAGGGCGAGGCCGGCGAGGAGGTCGCGGCGGCTGCGCGAAACCGGCGGCTCCTGCATACGCGGCGCCTCCGTCGCGACGGCACGAGGGCCCAGGGGGGAGGGAGATCGGGCCATGGCTTGCCTCGTGAGGGAGTGCGGTGAGGTGGATGATGGCCAGCCGGAATGGCGGTTGACGACGCGAATATCGGCCTGCAGGCTAAGTCAGACTTATGGTCGCCAGCCGCCGATTCCCCTCCTTGTCCTCGATCCGGGCCTTCGAATCGGCGGCCCGGCTGGGCAGTTTCGCCAAGGCCGCGCAGGAGCTCGACACCTCCTCGGCCTCGGTGAGCTACCACGTGCGGCGGCTGGAGGAGCAGATCGGCGTGGCGCTGTTCCGGCGCTACCCGCACCGGGTCGAGCTGACCGAATCCGGCGAGCTGGTCGCGCGCGAGGCGATCAACGCCTTCGCCGCATTGCGTGCGAGTTTCGTGCAGGCCGTGGACCTGGACGAGACGCGGTTGTCGCTGACCACGCTGCCGACTCTGGGCACCAGTTGGCTGACGCCGAAGCTGGGTCGCTTCCGCGCGCTGTACCCGCAGATCGCGTTCGACCTGGACCTGTCGGTGCCGGCGCAGGATCTGGGCGCGGGCCATTACGACGCGGCGATCCGCAACGGTCATGGCGTCTGGCCGGGATTGCAGGCGATCGAACTATTGCCCGCGATCTTCATGCCGCTGTGCGCGCCGGCGTTGAAGGAAGCCGCGGCCGGCATCGCCGATCCGCAACGCGCGCCGGCGGTGCCGCGACTGGGGCGGCCGGACTGGTGGGCGCTGTGGTACCGCGCCCAGGGCCACGGTGCGGTCGTGCCCTCGGGCGGCTTCGGCAGCAATTTCTCCGCCGAGCACCTCGACATCGCCGCGGCGGTGGCCGGGCACGGCGTCGCGATCGGTTCGCCGATCGTGTTCTTCAGCGAGATCGCGGCCGGTCGCCTGGTGCCCGCGCACGATTTCGTCGCCGGCGACGGCCGCGCGTTCTGGCTGACCTATCCGGTCGCGCGCCAGCACAGCGGCAAGATCGCCAAGTTCCGCGCCTGGTTGGGCGAAGAAGCCGCGCGCGATCGCGAAGCGGCACAGGCCTATATCCGCAGGGCGGTGGTGGCCGGGCCTTGACGCTGTCGGTGCGGTGGTCCGTCAGCCTGCGAAGGAAAACCGCACGAGCGCCATGCACAGCGCGAACAGGTAGGCGTACGAGAAGCGGTCGATGCGCAACTGCATCTGCCCGCGCTTAGCTCGCCACGCGCCGAGCCAGGCCAACGCCGCGCCGGCCAGCAGCGGCGTCAGGATCAGGTTGGCGATGCGCCAGTGTTCCTCGCGCATCAGATGATCGGGGAACACCAGCAGGCTCAGCCAGCCCACAAACGCGCCCAGCAAGGCATAGCCCAGCGCCGCGAGCCACGGGTCAGGACGCTTGCGCAAGGGCTTGGCCATCGAATGCAGGCCGATTTCGATCAGAACCTCGCCGACGATCTGCAGGATCAGCTCGACGATCAGTTCGAACAGGAATTCAAGCACGGCCGACTCCCGGGCAGGATGCGAAGCTCAGGAGAGTCGCGATGGCGGCGAGATAGACGATGACCCGGGCCGATCCGATCTTGCTCATGCGGGCTCTGCGTAAGAAGTTAGTGGATGCTCGCGACCACGGTAATGCCTGTCAATCCAGCGGCCGCGTCATGGACCGCGAGCGCGACGGAGCCGCCGTGTCGCATCGTCGGGCGAAGAAAAGCCCGGCGCGGGGCCGGGCTTTCGGATGCTGCCAGGCGCCGTCTCAGTTAGCCGGCGTATAGCGCAAGGTCAGGAACCACTCGCGGCCGGGCTGGTTGTAGAACGAGACGGTTTCGTAGTCGCGATCGAACACATTGGCCACGCGCGCCTGCAGCGACCACGACGGGGTGAACGCGTATTCGGCGCGCAGGTCGAGGGTGCCGTAGCCGGCGACGAGGCGGGTGTTGGCGACGTCGTCGTAGCGGGCGCCCGAGGCGACCGCGGTCACGCCGAAACGGAAGTCGCCGAAGGCGCGGTCGATGTCGACGCGCGCGCTGCGCTTGGCCCGGCGCGGCAGGTCGTTGCCGGCGAAGAAGCCGACCCGGTTTTCGCTGTCGAGGAAGCTGGCGCTGGCGGCGATGGTCCAGTCGGCGACGGTGGTGTCGACGCCGATCTCGGCGCCGCGCAGGCGTGCGCGCTCGATGTTGTTGGGCAGGAAGATCGAGGCGTCGTAGGCGATCAGGTCGTCGACCTGGGTGCTGAAGCCGTCGATGCGCGCGTTGAAGCGTTCGCCACGGTAGGCCAGGCCGAGTTCCCAGGTCTTGGACTCTTCCGGGCGCAGCGCCGCGTTGCCGAAGAACGGGTAGTAGAGTTCGTTGAAGGTCGGGGCCTTGAACGCGGTGCCGTAGCCCGCGGTCAGGCGCCAGTTTTCGGCGAAGCCCAGGCCCCAGGCGATGCTGCCGGTGGTGTGGCCGCCGAACTGCTCGTTGTCGTCGCGGCGCAGGCTGGCTTCGAGCGACTGGGCGCCGAAGCGGCCCTGGTACTGGACGAAGCCGGCGTGGTTGTCGCGCTCGCTCTCGTCGTAGGCGGTATCGCTGTCGACGCGGTCGCGCAGCCAGTCGAAGCCCACGCTGACCAGCTGGCCTTCGCCGACGCCGAAATCGCCTTGCAGGGCGACGCTGTCGCGGTCGGTGGAGAAGAAACCGTTGGGCGTGCTGCCGAGGAAGTTGTCCGACGAATCGCGGTTGCGGCCGGCGCTGAACTGCAGGCGCACGGCTTCGGACGGACGCCAGGTGGCCTTGCCCCCGATCACCTGCTGCACGACTTCGGAGTAGTTGACGAAGCTGCCGTCGTACTCGTTCTCGCCTTCGGCGCGCAGGGCATGGCCTTCGAAGCTGAGCGCGTCGGTGGCGTCGAAGCCGCCGCGCAGCGACAGCGAGCGGTTGCGGTAGCCGTCGCGGTCGGGCTCTTCGGTAAAGCAGCCGGCGAACAGGGTGCTGGAGCCGTTGCAGGCGTTGATGCCGTCGGTGCGCTGGTAGGCGGCGTCGGCGCCGAACCAGCCGCGGCCGATGCGGCCGCCGACGCCGGCGCTGGCTTCGCGGTCGCCGTGGCTGCCGACGGTGACGCTGGCGCGCGGTGCGACCGCGCCGCGATCGCGGCGGGTGAAGATCTGGATCACGCCGCCGATGGCGTCGGCGCCGTACAGGCTGGAGCGCGGGCCGCGCACGATCTCGACGCGGTCGATCAGCGCCACCGGCAGATCCTGGAACGAGGCCAGGCCGGAGGTCGGCGAGCCGATGCGGATGCCATCGACCAGGACCAGCACGTGATCGGTCTCGCTGCCGCGCAGCGACAGCGTGGTCAGCTTGCCCAGGCCGCCCTGGTTGCCGATGGAGATGCCGGCGCGGCCGCGCAGCAGGTCGGGCAGCGAGCGCGCCTGGCTGCGGGCGATGTCGTCGCGGGTAATCACTTCGACCGGCGACAGCGCGTCGTTGGCGCTGATCGCGGTGCGGGTCGCGGTGACGACGACATCGTCGAGGTCGGTGGCCTCGTCGTGGGTCTGCGCCTGGGCGAGAGCGGGCAGGGCGAGAGCCATGGCGATGGCCAGGGACAGGTTCGGAACACGCATGAGCACTACTCCAGAGGCGCGGCGTTCGTGCCGCGCCGTCGATCAGGGGAGTCGCGAGGAGAGAGAGGCCGCGAATGCGGGCGCTGGACGCGCCGACGGTCGCCGCCGCGACGCCCTCCGCATCGCAACCAGTCGCGCGTCGTGGCCGGTCTCCGGACTCGCGAGCCGGGGCCGTGGCCCCGCCTGCGGCGCCTTCCCGTGCCTATGCACAGTGGCGGTTGCCGCGGTCGACTCGCTTACCGTTGCGGGGGCAGTGCCGGGCTGGCCCGGTCGCGCTCAAGGAGCGCTGGGGCGTCACCGGCTTCCCGTTTCAGCCCGTGCGGCGGATGCCGTGGGTCACCTCGAAGCGCGCGCAGTCTACGCGATTGGGGGCGGTGGGGCCAAAAGGGCTGGGGTTTGGGGGGGCGGCGGTGCTGTCAGCCCCTCTCCCGCTTGCGGGAGAGGGGTTGGGGTGAGGGCAGCGCGAGTGCGGTGTTCAAACCCGCAGCGTGCCCTCATCCGCCCTTCGGGCACCTTCTCCCGCGAGCGGGAGAAGGGTTCGGCGCGGGGCGGCGCGAGTGCGTTACTCGCGCTCTTCGGCCTCGTCCCGCCCTTCGGCCGCGGGCTCGTCGTCGTAGCCGTCGTCGTACGAGGGCGGCATCGCCACCGTGTCTTCGGTCAGCACCGTGGTCCGCACCGGGCCGGCGGCCGGGCGGTTGCGCGGCGCGGGCAGCAGCGCGGTGGCGGCTTCGGCGGCGGCGATCAGTTCGTTGCGGCGCGTGTCCGGGACTTCCTGCCAGTGGCAGTTCAGCAGCGCGCCTTCGATCGCGTACAGCAGGTTCAGGGTCGGCTTGAAGCCGGCGCGCTTGACGCGCATGAAGGCTTCGACGGTGCCGACCGCGGCGATGTCCTCGTAGGAGCGCAGGCCGACCTGGCGCAGCCAGGCCGCGCTCTTGGGACCGATGTTGCGTAGCTTGGCCGCGGTCATCGCAGCGACTCCACGAAGGCTTGCGCGATCGCTTCCAGGCCGCGCTGGTCGTCGGCGTCGAAGCGGTCGAGCTTGGGGCTGTCCAGGTCGAACACGCCGATCAACCGGCCGTCCAGGGACAGCGGCACCACCAGCTCGGAGTTGGACGCCGAATCGCAGGCGATATGGCCCGGGAAGCGGTGCACGTCGGCGATGCGCTGGGTCTGGCCGCTGGAGGCCGCGGCGCCGCACACGCCCTTGTCGAGCGGGATGCGGATGCAGGCCGGCAGGCCCTGGAACGGGCCGACCACCAGCTCGCGGCCGTCGTAGAAGTAGAACCCGACCCAGTTGAGGTCCGGCAAGGCGTGGTAGACCAGCGCCGACAGGTTGGCGGCGTTGGCGACGCGGTCGCTTTCGCCCTCGATCAGGGCGCGCGCCTGGGCCAGGAGCAGCTCGTATTGTTCCGGCTTGCTGCCGGACAGGGGGTTGGCGGCGAACATATCGCGAGTGTAGCAGCGGCACGCCGGGGTATTACCATGGCCGGACTCCGCCCCTGGGAACGCCGATGACCGAGCCCGCCCAGACCCCGCCCGCTTTCCGCGCCCGCGGCCGTCAGGCGACGCGGCCGGAAAGCTTCGGCGCTGCCGCATTCGCGTTCTCGCTGACGAAGCGGGCGAGCCTGTTCGACGCTCTGCCCGATACCGTGGCCGAATTGCGCGAAACCCTGCGGCGGAGGGCGACCTTCGTATTCTGCTTCGTGTATCCCCTGCGCATGGTTTCCAGTGCGATGGCGATGTTCACCGGCAGGGTCAAGAGAGACTTGTGCATCGCACCGTCCATGGCAGTTCCGGCTTGAGCGCGCGCAGTTACTTCATCACCGGCACCGACACCGGCATCGGCAAATCGCATGCCAGCGCGACCTTGCTGCATGCGCTGCGCGCCCAGGGGTTGCGCGCGGTCGGCATGAAGCCGGTCGCCAGCGGCTGCGAGGTCAGCGCCGAGGGCCTGCGCAATGAAGACGCGCTGCTGCTGCAGGCGGCCAGTTCGCCGACGCCGGCCTATGCCGACGTCAATCCCTATGCGCTGCATGCGCCGTTGGCGCCGGAACTGGCTGCCGCGCAGGACGGTGTCGAGATCGCGCTGCCGATCTTGCTGGCCGCGCACGCGCGCCTGGCGGCGCAAGCCGATGTGGTGGTGGTCGAGGGCGTGGGCGGCTGGGCCGCGCCGCTGTCGGCGAGCTTGGACCAGGCCGACCTGGCGCGCGAATTGGGCGCGGCGGTGGTGCTGGTGGTCGGAATGCGGCTAGGCTGCATCAATCACGCGCGCCTGACGGCGCGCGCGATCGCAGCCGACGGCCTGCAGTTGATCGGTTGGATCGGCAACGAGATAGACCCGCACATGGATCGGCGCGACGACAATTTCCGCTTATTGCAGCAGCGCCTGGATGCGCCGTGCTGGGGCCGGCTCCCCTACACATTCCAGCCCGAACCAAGGCACTTTTCGCACCTTCTCAACGTGTCGAAATAGCGCTTATCCCGTGACTTATGGGGGGTGGGGGCGAATATCAGAATGTTAGACTTTCGAGTATAGGAATTAGAACAATCACCGAGCGGGCACGCTCTAGAACGATGGAATCGGAGTCCTACCCATGATCATGAACCCGCGCTCCGTGGCTCTGGCCGCTGCGTTGGCACTCGCTCTCTCCGCCTGTGGCGGCGGCAACGAACAAGCCGGCGGCGCGCCGCCTCCGCCGGAGCTGGGCGTGATCAAGGTGCAGCCGGCGAGCGTGCCGCTGCAGAAGGACCTGGTCGGCCGCCTGGCGTCCTACCGCAGCGCCGACGTGCGCGCCCGCGTGCCGGGCGTGCTGCAGCGTCGCGTGTACGAGGAAGGCCGCGACGTGCGCGAAGGCCAGGTGCTGTTCGAAATCGATCCTGCGCAGATGCGGGCCGAAGTCGGCCAGGCCCAGGCCTCGCTGGCCTCGGCCCAGGCCAACTACGCCAACGCCAAGGCCGCCGCCGATCGCGCGCGCCGCCTGGCGCCGGAGAAGTTCATCTCGCGCTCCGACCTCGACAACGCGCTCGCCGCCGAACGCAGCGGCTCGGCCGCGGTGAAGCAGGCCGAGGCCGCGCTGGCCAATGCGCGCATCAACCTGGGTTACGCGACGGTGCGCTCGCCGATCAACGGCCGCGCCGGCAAGCAGCAGGTCACCGAGGGCGCGCTGGTCGGGCAGGGCACGGCCACGCTGTTGACCACGGTCGACCAGATCGACCAGCTGTACGTGAACTTCTCGCTCGGCGTCTCCGAGCTGGAACAGATTCGCCGTGCCCTGGGCGGCCAGAGCCAGAGCGAGACCCAAGTGCAGGTGATCCTGCCCGACGGCACCGTCTACCAGCGCCCGGGCACCTTGGACTTCTCCGGCGACGTGGTCGATCCGGCCACCGGTGCGATCGCACTGCGCGCACGCGTTCCGAATCCGGACAAGACCCTGCTGCCCGGCACCTACGTGACCCTGAAGGCGACCCTGGGCAACCAGGCCAACGCCTACCTGGTGCCGCAGGCCGCGTTGCAGCGCGACGCCGCCGGTTCCTACGTGCTGGTGGTCGGCGGCGACGGCAAGGTCGCCCGCAAGGGCGTGACCGCCGACCGCAGCCAGGCCGGCAACTGGGTGATCAGCAACGGTCTGGCCGCGGGCGATCAGGTGGTGGTCTCCGGCATCCAGCGCGCGGTGCCCGGCGAGGCGGCCAAGGCCACGCCGTGGCAGCCCGACGCCGCCAAGGGCAAGCCCGCCGCCGGCCCGGCGCCGGCGGCAAAGGACTGAGCGACCGCCATGTCCAGATTCTTCATCAATCACCCGGTCTTCGCCTGGGTCATCGCGATCCTGATCACGCTCGGCGGCGTGCTCGCGATCTTCAGCCTCGGCGTCGAGTCGTACCCGAACATCGCCCCGCCGCAGGTGGGCATTTCGGCCAGCTACCCCGGCGCCAGCGCCGAAACCGCCGAAGGCGCGGTCACCCAGGTGATCGAGCAGCAGCTGACCGGTATCGACAACCTCGACTACTTCAGCTCTTCGTCCAGCGCCTCGGGCGGCTCCTCGATCACCCTGACATTCGCGCCGGGCACCGATCCGGACATCGCCCAGGTGCAGGTGCAGAACAAGGTCGCCCTGGCGACGCCGCGACTGCCGGAAGAAGTGACCCGGCAGGGCGTGGTGGTGGCCAAGTCGAACTCGAACTTCCTGATGGTGATCGCGCTGCGTTCGGAGAATCCGGGCGTGGACACCAACGCGCTCAGCGACATGATCGGTTCGCGCGTGCTCGACCAGATCGCGCGCGTGCCCGGCGTCGGCAGCACCCAGCAGTTCGGCAGCGAATACGCCATGAACATCTGGCTCAACCCCGAACAGCTGCAGGGTTACGGCCTCTCGGCCACCCAGGTGCTGAACGCGGTGCGCGGCCAGAACGTGCAGTTCGCCGCCGGTTCGATCGGCGCCGAGCCCTCGCCGCAGGATCAGGCCTACACCGCCACAGTGTCGGCCGAGGGCCGCTTCAGCACGCCGGAGGAGTTCGGCAACATCATCCTGCGCGCCAACGCCGACGGCACCACGGTGCGCCTGAAGGACGTGGCCCGGATCAAGGTCGGTTCGCAGTCCTACGGCTTCGAGGCGCGCTGGAACGGTGCTCCGACCGGCGCGTTCGCGGTGCTGCTCACTCCCGGCGCCAACGCCCTGGGCGTGGCCGAAGCGGTGCGCAAGCGCATGGACGAGTTGCAGTCCAGCTTTCCGCAGGGCGTGACCTGGTTCTCGCCCTACGACACCTCGACCTTCGTCCGGATCTCGGTGGAGGAAGTCGTCAAGACCCTGCTCGAGGCGATCGCGCTGGTGTTCCTGGTGATGCTGATCTTCCTGCAGAACTTCCGCGCCACGCTGATCCCGACCCTGGTCATCCCGATCGCGCTGATGGGCACGTTCCTGGGCATGTACCTGCTCGGGTTCACCATCAACCAGCTCAGTCTGTTCGGCATGGTGCTGGCGATCGGCATCGTGGTCGACGACGCGATCGTGGTGATCGAGAACGTCGAACGCATCATGACCGAGGAAGGCCTCAACGCGCGCCAGGCCACGATCAAGGCGATGAGCCAGATCAGCGGTGCGGTCGTCGCGATCACGGTGGTGCTGGCGGCGGTGTTCATCCCCAGCGCCTTCCAGGGCGGTTCGGCGGGCGAGATCTACAAGCAGTTCGCGATCACCATCGCCATGGCGATGGGCTTCTCGGCGTTCCTGGCCCTGGGCTTCACCCCGGCGCTGTGCGCGAGCATGCTCAAGCCGACCGAGCACCATAAATCGAACTTCGTCTTCCGCGGCTTCAACACGGTCTACAACAAGGTCGCCGGCACCTATGTCGGCCACATCGGCAGCGCGGTCAAGCACGCGCCGCGCTGGATGGCGGTGTTCGTGGCGCTGGCGGTGTTGTGCGGCTTCCTGTTCACCAAAATGCCGGGCAGCTTCCTGCCGGAAGAAGACCAGGGCTATGCGCTGGCGCTGGTGCAGCTGCCGCCGGGCGCGACCATGCGCCGCACCCAGGCCGTGTTCGACACCATGCGTTCGACCCTGGAGAAGCAGGAAGGCTACGACGGCATGATGGAAGTCGCCGGCTTCAGCTTCGTCGGCCAGGGCGAGAACATGGGCATGGCCTTCGTCCGCCTGAAGCCCTGGGACGAGCGCAAGATCGACGCGGCCGCGTTCATCCAGAACGCCAACGGCGCCCTGTACGGCATCCGCGACGCGCAGATCTTCGTGATCAACCTGCCGACCGTGAGCGGCCTGGGTTCGTTCGGCGGCTTCGACATGTACCTGCAGGACCGCGGCGGCAAGGGTCGCGAGGCGCTGACCGAGGCCCGCAACATCCTGCTCGGCAAGGCCGGCGAGAACAAGGCGCTGGTCGGCGTGCGTCCGAACACGCAGGAAGATTCGCCGCAGCTCAAGCTCGACGTCGACCGCATCCAGGCCCAGGCGATGGGCTTGTCGGTGAACGACATCTACAGCTCGATCCAGCTGATGCTGGCGCCGGTGTACGTCAACGACTTCGTCGACAACGGCCGCATCAAGCGCGTGACCATGCAGGCCGATGCGCAGTACCGCACCGGCCCGGAAGCGCTGAGCCGGTTCTTCACGCCCAATCCGTCGGCCGTGGGCGATTCGGCCGACGCGACCACCAACGCGATGATCCCGCTGACCAACGTGGTCCACAGCAAGTGGATCATGGCTTCGCCGTCGCTGACCCGCTACAACGGCTACTCGGCGGTCGAGATCGTCGGTTCGCAGGCGCCCGGACACAGCTCGGGCGAAGCGATGAATGCGATGCAGGCGATCGTCGACAACGATCTGCCGGAAGGCTTCGGCTACGACTGGACCGGTCAGTCCTACCAGGAAATCCTGTCGGGCAACCAGGCGCCGATGCTGATGGTGCTGTCGATCCTGGTGGTGTTCCTGTGCCTGGCCGCCTTGTACGAAAGCTGGTCGGTGCCGGTGGCGGTGCTGCTGGTGGTGCCGCTGGGCGTGCTCGGCGCGGTGGTGTTCTCGCTGCTGCGCGGCCTGCCCAACGACATCTACTTCAAGATCGGCCTGATCACGGTGATCGGTCTGGCGGCGAAGAACGCAATCCTGATCGTGGAGTTCGCGATCGAGCAGCGGCAGGCCGGCAAGACTTTGCGCGAGGCGACGATCGAAGCCTGCAAGCTGCGCTTCCGCCCGATCCTGATGACCTCGTTCGCCTTCATCATGGGCGTGGTCCCGATGGCGATCTCGTCCGGCGCCGGCGCCAACTCGCGTCACGCGATCGGCACCGGCGTGATCGGCGGCATGATGTTCGCGACCTTCCTGGGCGTGCTGCTGATCCCGGTGTTCTACGTGGTGGTGCGGCGCATCCTGGGCGACAAGCTCGACGAGGTGCCGAAGGTCGTGCGGCATGACGATGAGCCGCCGGTGGTTGCGGCCAAGCCGGTGGGTTGACGCTAGTCTTGATGTTCGGGAAAGGCCCGCCGAATGGCGGGCTTTTTCTTTGGGGCTGGGGGAGGCTTTGTTCTTGCTCCGCCTTCCGCTGTGCTTTGGGGTAGGAGCGGCGTAAGCCGCGACCGCGAACCTCGCCTGCCGATGGCGGTATCGCTTCCGATCCGCCCTTGCCTCTGCCTTCTGTGGGAGCGGCGTGAGCCGCGATCGCCAGTCCGGCGGCCGCGCCTGTTTCGCTCTAGCCTTGGGGTAGGAGCGGCGTGAGCCGCGATCGCGAATTCGGGCTGCTTTGCTGGTTTCGTTCTTAAGCAACAGCTTCCGCATGCCGCGCATGCGGGGCACTTTCTCTTGCCACTCGCCTTGGGGTAGGAGCAGCGTAAGCCGCGACCGCGAACTTCTAGGTTCGGCGAAGGTTTCGATCTTCAAGTCAACAGCTTCCGCCCGCTGCGCGCGCGGGTCACTTTCTCTTGCTAGCCCAAGAGAAAGTAACCAAAGAGAAGGGCTTACCTTGACAACCCTCCCTTGCGAGATCGGTAGTTGCGCGGGGATTTTTCGAAGGAACATCCTGTTCCTCGAAAAACGGCGCGCGTCCTGCGCGCCGCCCTTCGGGTCT
>NZ_LMHF01000010.1:160470-187385 GCF_001427715.1 Lysobacter sp. Root667 | reverse complement strand
GCAGCAACAGCAACAGCAACAGCAACAGCAACAGCAACAGCAACAGCAACAGCAACAGCAACAGCAACAGCAACAGCAACAGCAACAGCAACAGCAACAGCAACTGTGAGGGCGAGGGCCGTGAGGTAGGGGCACCTAAGCGCGCCGTTGCGCGGCATCGAGTGCGCGCGCCGGCTCGAGTTGCCTAACTGCGAACGGCAGCGGCGTGTGGAAGTCTCTCAATGGTGCGCGGCGCACCTACCGAGGATCGCCCCACCATCGAAACGCGCCCAACAAAAAACCCGGTAGCGCGAGCTACCGGGTTTCGTGTCCGTCGCGGAAACGACGAGGAGAGAGGCGTTGCGAATTACTTGGCGGCGACCTTGGTCGCGGCCTTGGCGGCCTTTTCGACGTTGGCCTGGGTGGTCTTGGCGGCCGACTCGATCTGCGACTTGGCCAGCTCGCTGATGGCTTCGTTGGCCTTCAGGGTGCGGCCGAAGACTTCCTGGCCGGTGCTGACGGCGCGCTCGACGTTCTCGCGGGCGATCTGCACGCCCTTCGGCCACAGGGTCTTGAGGCCTTCCAGATCGCGGGCCTCGGCGGCTTCGCCGAAGAAAGCGAAGGTGGCGTTGACGCGGTCTTCGATCGCGGCCAGCTGCAGGCCGAACACGGCCTCGGCGTTGTCGAGGGTCAGACGGTTGACCTGAGCGGCCGTGTCAGCGAACTGACGCGTCGCGGCGGCGAACTGCTCGTTGAACTGCTGGTACATGGCGTGCTCCTGGATTCGTAGGGGTCCGGACGGGGGAATGTCCGGATTGTGCGGTGCAGCATAATCCGGCTTTTGTTGCGTTGCAACATCGAGCCGACGAGCGGTTGCCGGCCGTTCATTCAGCCTTTGCAATCAATGGCTTGCATCAGAACCGCAGATCCGCTGCGGCCCAGGATCGGCCGCCGTAGTGACCGCGCGATGACGAAACGGAGGCTGGCGCCGTCCGCTGGGGCTCAGCCGCGGTAGCGGCAGCCCGAGGTGCAGGTCTCGTGGACCACGATCTCGCTGAGCAGCGGCAGCGCCGGCTTCAGCCGTTCCCAGATCCAGATCGCCAGCCGCTCGCTGGTCGGGTTGTCCAGGCCGGGGATGTCGTTGAGGTAGTGGTGGTCGAGCTGGTCGTACAGCGGCTGGAACGCCTTTTTGACGTCCGCGAAGTCCATCACCCAGCCGCTGTGCTCGCCGGGCTCGCCGTCCAGGTGCACCTCGACCCGGAACGAATGGCCGTGCAGGCGCGCGCATTTGTGGCCTTCCGGCACGTTCGGCAGCCGGTGCGCGGCTTCCAGGGTAAAGACCTTGAAGATGTTCATGGCGTCATTGTGGGGCAAGGCGCCGCGGGCGGCGATCCGGCCGGAGGCGGGGGCGGCGGATACGAAAAAGCCCGCTGGCTGCGGGCTTCGACTGCGGCGCCCGAGGCGTCCGGAACGATGGTGGCTATGGGTGGACTCGAACCACCGACCCCAGCATTATGAGTGCTGTGCTCTAACCGGCTGAGCTACATAGCCACGGGGAACCGCGAATTATTCATGCCGGGACGGGTGCCGTCAATCGTCCCGGGCCGGCTTGTCGTCGGGCAAGGCCCGTGGCAGAGTCGGTCGCAGTGAATTTGGAGTCCGCATCGTGATCGATCCGGACGGTTACAGGCCCAATGTCGGCATCGTGCTGATGCACCCGGACGGCCGCCTGTTCTGGGCCCGACGCGTGCATCGCGACGGTTGGCAGTTCCCGCAGGGCGGGATGAACACCGACGAGACGCCGATCGAGGCGATGTACCGCGAGCTGCGCGAAGAGACCGGTCTGCTGCCGCAGCACGTCGAAGTGCTGGGCGCGACCCCGGGCTGGCTGCGCTATCGCCTGCCGCAGCGGGCGATCCGCCGCAACGACCGCCTGGTCTGCATCGGCCAGAAGCAGGTCTGGTTCCTGCTGCGCCTGACCGGCGCGGAGTCCGACCTGCGCCTGGACCTGACCGAGAAGCCCGAGTTCGACCACTGGCGCTGGGTCGATTTCTGGTACCCGGTCGAGCACGTGGTGGTGTTCAAACGCGGCGTCTATGCCAGCGCCCTGCGCCATCTGGCCCCGTTCGCGCGCAGCATCGCCGGCGTCCAGGCGGTGCCGGCGCCCGGCCCGGACCCCCGCGTCCAGGACCGCTCGGCCCTGACCCGCAACCGCCAGCGGCCGCGCGCCCGGCAACCCGGGATGAACGCCCGCGGCGGCCAGGACCCGTCCACGAATTGACAATCATTCGCATTGGTGGCGAAATGGGCTCGCAGCCGCTCCGGCTGCTTGCCCGCCCAAAGCCACCGTGTACGTCTGCATCTGCAACGGAGTCACCGAACGCGACATCCTCCAGGCCGCCGAGGCCGGTTGCCGCAGCGTGCCCGAACTGACCATGCGGACCGGCGCCGGCGCCAATTGCGGCAGCTGCCTGGATATGGCCGCCGAACTGCTCGATCGCGCGCGCTCCTATCGCGACTTGCCACTGCAGATATTGCAGCAGGCTGCCTGAGCCTGCGCGAGCGCGTCCCAGCGCCCGCCGCCCCGCCTTCCCGGTCCTTCCCGATTCGGCTTCGCCCGCGCGAAATGCACTCGATTCGCGTTCCGTCACCGTGTGCGCGAAAGGTCTAGAGTGCCGCCATTGCAACTGCCGGAGCACGGCCATGAAAGGCGACGCCAAGGTCATCGAATTCCTCAACAAGGCGCTCTATAACGAGCTGACCGCGATCAACCAGTACTTCCTGCACGCCAAGATGCTGAAGAACTGGGGCCTGAAGGAACTCGCCGAGCACGAGTACCACGAGTCGATCGACGAGATGAAGCATGCCGACAAGCTGTCGGAGCGCATCCTGTTCCTCGACGGCCTGCCGAACTTTCAGGCCCTGGGCAAGCTGCGCATCGGCGAGAACCCGCGCGAACTGCTGAACTGCGACCTGGCGCTGGAACTGGAAGCGCTGCCGGTGCTGCGCGACGGCATCAAGCACGCCGAAGCCGTCGGCGACTACGTCAGCCGCCAGCTGTTCGCCGACATCCTCGATTCCGAGGAAGAGCATATCGACTGGATCGAAACCCAGCTCGCGCTGATCGATCGCCTGGGCGAACAGAACTACCTGCTGACCAAGATCGAAGAGTAAGGCGCCGGCCCGCTACGGCGGGCCACCGGATCCAGCCAGTCATCGGACGCGCAGCGCGCGATTCGTCGCCAGCCAGACATGAAGGCCACCGGTTTCGCCGGTGGCCTTTTTCTTGCGCGAAGGCGCGAGTGCGCAGATCGGCTCGTTGCGAGCGGGAGCGGCGGGAAATCGCGGGGCTAATGCAGCACGATCAGCAGCACGCCGGTGACGGCCTGCATCGCCGTCCATGCATGGCGCAGCGCGGCGCCGCTGAGCAGCCCGGGGTGCAGCGCGAGACCGCGACATACCCCAGTGGCGATGGCGCCGGTCGTGACCAGCATCGCGCCCAGATGGACGGCGATGGCCGCCAAGGCCAATCCCACGGAACCGGAAGCGGTGATCTCGCGTGCCGGCGTGTCGCTCATGCACAACGGCACCAGGGCGGGGATCAGCATCAGTCCCGCGCCGTGAGCCGTCGCCATCAGGCAGGACCACAGGGCGATGCCGGCATGGTCGGCGCGCGCGTGTATGCGAGCGCCGACGACGCGATGATCTGCCGCGTGCCGCCTGGTGCCGCGCAGCCAGCGGTACGCCGCCACCAGGACGAGCAGGGCGCCGGCCAGGCATTGGACGCGCGAACGGTCCATCAGGACGCCCTGGGTAACCGCGAACACCACGAGCGCGACCGAGGCGGTGTGTCCCACCGCGATCGGCAGCAGCGCACGGCGTGCCTGGGCACCGTCGCGCGCACGCACGCCGCAGGCGGCGGCGAACATCCAGCCGCTCGCCGGGCTCGCCCCGTGCAGGGCGCCGAGCCCGGCGATGGTCAGCAACGGCCACGCGATGTCCATGAGGCGTCCCCGGCGGCCGTGGCGGGTTCAGGCCTTCGAGCCGCAGCACGCGGCGGCGGCTGGCGCCTTCGCGGCTGTCTCGTAGCGATCGTGGTGGCGCACCCAGGCCATCGGATAGTCCATGCCGTCCTCGTCGCGGCCCTTGGGCGTGAGCTCGAGCAGGTTGTAGGTGTGCATCATCACTTCCACGCCGCGGCCATAGCGCGAGTAGGTGTGGAAGACCTCGCCGTCGCCGTCGCGATAGAAAACGCTGATCCCGGGGGCTTCCTCGTGCGGGAACGGCTGGCGGACGTAGTTGTAGTCGACCTTGCCGCTGGACATCTCGTCCTGATGGAAGTTGACGCCGAAGTCGTGGTTGAAGTCGCTGCCGTACGAGGACACCCAGTTGAACTGCCAGCCCATGCGCTCGCGGAAGCGCTGGATATCCGCCAGCGGTGCGCGCGAGACGGCGATCAGGGTCAGGTCCCGCTGGGCGAGGTGGAGGTTGGCGCCGTCGTTATGGTCGGCCATGTAGGAGCAGCTCTTGCAGCCCTGTTCCCAGCCCGGCGCGAACATGAAGTGCTGCACCATCAACTGGCTGCGGCCTTCGAACAGATCGGCGAGGCGGCGCGGGCCGTCCGGCGTATCGAAGAGGTAGTCCTTCTCGACCCGCACCCACGGCAGTGCGCGGCGCTCGCGCGCGATCTGATCCTGCAGGCGCGTGAGTTCCTTCTCGCGCGCCAGCAGCGTCTTGCGCGCGGCGAGCCAGCGCTCCCTGGAGACGACGGGGTGATCGACGGCGTTGGTTTCGGCAATCGCGGTATTCATGGAGTGCTCCTCGGCCCGGTGGGCCGTGTTGGGTGTGGTTCGGACAAGGCTTGCCCGTCTCCGGTCGCGAGACCGGAAGGGACGGAGTGGCGAGGTTCTGTTTCGAGCCCGTGCGACGGGCTGGCCGCGTCAGCGCATCAGCCGTTGCGGAGAAGTGCGGCCCAAGTCGGTGCGACGTTTACGCCGCGGCTTTCTTCGGCCGCCGCACCGCGCGGACCTTGCCGCTGCCGCCGCCGCCGCAATAGAACAGGTCGGCGCCGTCGGACTCGAGCCCGCTGATGCCGACGCCCTGCGGCATTTCCAGGCGTTCGAGCACTTCGCCGCTGTCCGGGTCGATGTGGCGCAGTTCGCTGTCGTCGCCTTCCCAGGTGGCGTGCCAGAGTTCGCCCTCGACCCAGGTCACGCCGGTGACGAAACGGTTGGATTCGATCGAGCGCAGCACGGTGCCGGTGTCGGGATCGATCTGATGGATCTTGCGGTCGCGGTACTGCCCGACCCACAGGCTGCCCTCGGCCCAGGCCAGTCCCGAGTCGCCGCCCGCGCCCGGCGCCGGAATCGACGCCAGGACCTTGCCGGTGGCGGGGTCGATCTTGTCGATGCGCGACTCGGCGATCTGATACAGGTACTTGCCGTCGAAAGCGGTGCCGGCGTCCGCCGGGCGGTCGAGCGTGCCGAGGACGTCGCCGTTGGCGGGATCGAAGGCGAGCAAGGCCGGTCCGGTCGCGGCCCACACGCGGCGGCCGTCGTGGGTGACGCCGCCGACGCGCTCGACGCCGTCGAACGCGTATTCGCGCACGATTTCGGCGGCGCGCGTCGGCACGGGCTGTGTCGTAGTGCGGTTCATGATCTTGGCTCCTAGTGGCGCTCGTTGCGGCGCCGTGGAAACAATCTACTCAGACGACAGCGCAGCGGGGAGTAACAAGATCGTCGTGAATCCGATCAGCGGCGGCGCCAGCCAGCGCTGCGCGCGGGCGCGCCCGATCGCGCGCACCTGGCCGTCGGCTTCCAGTTCGACCAGCGCGCGCTGGACCGTGCGCTGGCTGTCGCCCAGGGCCAGCGCGAGCGCCGAGGTGGACCAGGCCGCGCCATCGGCGAGCAAGGCCAGCAGCGAGGCCTGATCGCCGTCGATCGGCGGCATCAGCACGACCACACCGCGCCCGTCGCGCGGCACCAGGGCGAAACCGTTCGCGGTGGCTTCGATATCCGCCAGCGGCGCGACCAGGGCGCGCAGGCGGCCGATCTCGACGCGCAGACGCGCGCGGTGCGTTTCGTCGGGGCGGCGGGTGCGGAACACGTTCGCGATCAGCGCATTGCGTTCGACGTCGCCGGGCCAGCCTTCGGCCAGCGCGCGCAGCAGGGCGAACAACACCGGCCGTCGCGCCAACGGCGCCCAACGCTCGCCGCTGCGTAGCCCGCGACGGCAGGCATCGACCATCAGGGCGCCGGAGAGCAGCAAGGCCTCGACCTGGTCCAGCCGCAAGGGCTGCTCATGGCCGGCATGGATGCTGCGCGCGGCGCAACGGTCGAGCGCGGCGCGCGCTTCGGCCACTTCGGCCAGGAGCGCGGGTACCCCTGCGCGTTCGGCTGCCTCGAAGGCGCGAGCGAGCGCGGCCCGCGCCTGCGCCGTGCGCAGGGAACGCAAGGCGATTTCCGCGCCGGCCAGCTCGGCCACCGCCGCGAGCGACGGCGGCAGGCCGGATGCGTCGAGCGCTGCGAGCGAAGACGCGGCCTCATCGAGGCGGCCGATCAGGAGCCTCCGGCGTACCGCGATCAGGCGCGCCTGCAGCGCGTTGGCGCGATCGGCGCGCGATTCGAGCACGAGCGCGGCGTCGGCGAGCGCGCGCGGCGAACCGCCGAGGTCGCGCATGGCCAGCGCGACTTCGGCCTCCGCGACGACGCAACGCGCTCGCGCCAATTCCTCGCGCGCACCGAAGCCGCGCGCGGCGCGGCGCAGCAGTTCGCGGGCGCGTGGATACTCGCCCAGCTGGGCCATCGCGATACCGCGCAAGGCCAGCGCCGGCGGATCGTCGCGCAGGGCGATGCGCTTGAGCGCGCCGAGCGCGTCGCCGGCGGCCAGCGCGCGCCCGGCCGCGGCGATCAGGGAGTCCATCGCGACAGGCTACTGCGCCGCACGCGCTTTCGCACAGAGGTCGGCTAGCCCAAACTTATCGAGTGGCTGCGTGCGGCGCCGCATCCGACGGTCGCACGAGCCTCGGGCGCGTCGGAGCGCCGCTTGAGGCGAGCCGATGCAGGCGAAGCGCGCCGTCGTGTGTCGGCCGTATCCGATAGCCGGAGCGTCGCGATGCTGCGCTCGAACGCAGCCCGGGCGTGGCTCAGCCCGGTGCCGGATCGGTCTTGGGCGCGCGCCGGAAGATCAGCCGCCACACCCACCACAGCAGCAGCGCGACGATCAGGCTGATCAGCGCGACCAGCGACAGTGCGATCCAGGGGTGCGCGAACACCAGGGCCAGGGTGCCGATCACGGCCACGTCTTCGCCGACCGACGCGGTCCAGTTGCTGACCGGTTCGGGCGAGGTGTTGAGCAGCACGCGCGAGCCGGCCTTGAGCAGGTGGCTGCCCAGGGCCACGCCGGCGCCGGTGGCGAGCGCGCCGGCGCCGAGCTGGCCGTCCGGAGACAAGGTCGCGGCGGCCAGGAAGGCGCCGACCGGCACCCGCAGCAGGGTGTGCAGCAGGTCCCAGCCCGAATCCACGCCGGGGATCTTGTCGGCGAAGAACTCGGTCGCGGCGAGCGCGCCGGACACGCCGATCACCCACGGCGACTGGGTCGCCTGCAGGGCCTGGGGCAGGTCCAGCCAGCCCAGGGCGCCGGCGATGCCGACCCCGAACACGGTCAGGTAGACCCGGATGCCCGCCAACCAGGCGAGAACTACCCCAATTGCGAACAGGTGCGCATCGGACACGGCGGCAACCCCGCTAGACTTGTCGGCCGAGTATAGAACCACCTGCGGCCCCCGCCGCCCCAGTCGAATGGCCAAGGCACCACCGCCCCGTTTCGTCATCGTCCAGCAGCAAGCCGACCGACGGCCGCTGATCGCGGCCGTGGTGGCGGCGGTCTGGCTGAGTTCGCTGGCCGGCGCCTGGGCCTGGGCGACCTGGCGCGCCGCGCCGCAGCTGCCCAAGGTCAGCGCCGAACTCGACGCCGTGCGCGCGACCCTGCGCGAGCGCCAGGCCCGCCTGGACCAGCTGGAGCAGCGCGAGGCCACCCTGCAGCGCTCCGACCAGATCAGCCGGGTCGCCAACAAGCAGATCCAGGGCGCCCTGGCCGACCGCGAGGAAGAGATCGCCGACCTGCGCGCCGACGTCGCCTTCTACGAGCGCCTGGTCGGCTCGACCGGCAAGCCGCAGGGCCTGAACGTGCATTCGACCCAGTTCGCGCCGGAAACCGGCGGCACCTGGCGCTACATGATCGTCCTGACCCAGAACCTCAACCGCGGCGCGGTCAGCGCC
Source organism: Lysobacter sp. Root667 (assembly GCF_001427715.1). Classification (NCBI taxonomy): domain Bacteria; kingdom Pseudomonadati; phylum Pseudomonadota; class Gammaproteobacteria; order Lysobacterales; family Lysobacteraceae; genus Lysobacter; species Lysobacter sp. Root667. The sequence continues at coordinate 179,127 of NZ_LMHF01000010.1, read as the reverse complement.
GGGCGGCTGCAGTTCGCGGTCGAGGGCGTGCGCAACGGCAAGCTGACCACGGTCGGCTGGGACGAGCTGCACCAGCGGTCGGCGGCGCCGGCGCAGGATTATTCTTTCCGCTACTTCCAGCAGCTCGACGGCAGCGTGATGCTGCCGGCCGGCTTCACCCCGCAGCGTGTCCGCATCTCGTTGCGTGGTGAGAACGCATCGGTGGAGCAGGCGTTCAACTGGCGCAGCGGCGCAACCGTCACCGGGGAAACCTAAGCATGTTCAAGAGCAAACCCACCCAACTCGCGGCCGGCCAGGTCGACACCATGATCGGCCCGCAGGTAGTGATCCGCGGCGACCTGCAGTTCAGCGGCGGGCTGTACATCGAAGGCCGGATCGTCGGCAAGATCGTGGCCGAACCGGGCCAGCTGGCGGTGCTGACCCTGGCCGAGAACGGCAGCATCGAAGGCGAAGTGCATGCGCCGGTGGTGGTCATCAACGGCGAGCTCACCGGCGACGTCTACGCCGCCGAGCGGGTCGAGCTGGCGGCCAAGGCGCGCGTGCTGGGCAACGTGCATTACAAGGTGGTCGAGATGATCGCCGGCTCGATGCTGACCGGCCGCCTGATCCATTCCGACACCGCCGGCGCCCCGCGCGCGGGCGCTGAAGCCCCGGTGACCGCGCACGCCCTGGTCGACTGAGAGGACGTTGCGCCGGCCCGCGCCGCGCCCTATTAATGGGGCATGGCCGAATCCGACCCGCGCAGCCCCCAGAACGCGCCACGCCACTGGCGCTACGCCGCCGGCGTCGCGCTGGCGGCGGTGCTCGCGTTCGGCGGCTGGGGCCTGTGGCGCTCGATCTCGCCGGCCCCGCCGGCGGCCGCCAACCCCGATGCCGCCCGCGATGCCCAGGCCGAGCGCGCCGAGCTGGAGCAACTGCGCCAGCGCGTGACCACGCTCAGCCGTTCCGACCAGATCAGCCGCGAAGCCAACCGCGACCTGCAGGGCACCTTGTCCGAGCGCGACGAGGAAATCGCCGGCTTGCGTGCCGACGTCGCCTTCTACGAACGTCTGGTGGGCTCCACCGCGCAGCGCCGCGGCCTGGCCGTGCATGCGCTGCGGGTGCAGCCGCAGAACGAGAACGCCTGGCACTTCACCAGCACCCTGACCCAGAACCTCAACCGCGGCGCGGTCAGCGCCGGCCGCCTGACCGTGGCGCTGGAAGGCAGCCGCGGCGGCAAACTGCAGAAGCTGAGCTGGGACGACCTGCGCCAGCAGCCCAATGCGCCGGGCCTGGCGTACTCGTTCAAGTACTTCCAGCAGATCGAAGGCGATCTGTTCCTGCCCGCGGGCGTGACCCCGGTGCGGGTGACCGTACGCCTGACCCCGCAGTCCGGCGCGGCCGTGGAACAGTCCTTCACCTGGGCCGAGGCCACCCGCGAGGGCAATGGGGCGACGGCGGCGGAGTGAGTTCCGGCGCCAGTCCTGCAGAAACGGCGTTTTTGCCCGTCATTTCTGCCTGCGCGGGAGCGACGGCGCGCAGGGCGCCGCTGCGGCATCCCCATCCGCCGACCGCAGCGTTCGATCGGCGAGCTTGAATGCGGCGCCTGCGCGCCCCATCCTGAAGGGATGGAAACGATCACTGCCCTGCCCACGGCGCCCGACTACCACTCGCTGGAGCGTCCGCTGGATTTCACCGCCTCGGCCGCGACCAAGGTCCGCGAACTGATCGCCGAAGAGGGCAACGCCGCGCTCAAGCTGCGCGTCTACATCCAGGGCGGCGGTTGCTCGGGCTTCCAGTACGGGTTCGAGTTCGACGAGCAGCAGGGCGAGGACGACCTGGCCGTGCAGACCGACGGCGTGACCCTGCTGGTCGATCCGCTGAGCCTGCAGTACCTGATGGGCGCCGTGGTCGATTACACCGAAAGCCTGCACGGCGCGCAGTTCGTGATCCGCAATCCGAACGCCAAGACCACCTGCGGCTGCGGTTCCTCGTTCGCGGTGTGAGCGAGGCCAGCGACAACCCGGCGGCGCGCGCGCCCTACGCCTTCGTCGAAGCCGGCAGCGACGCCGCCGTCCGCGCCGCGCTCGACCGCGCCGACCATCTGCGCGACCAGCCCGAAGCGCTGACCGCGTTGTGGCCGAGCGCGCGCGTGATCCTGCTCGACGATTCCGGCCAGGCCCTGGCCGACGACCAGGGACAACTGCGCGCGCCCACCGGCGCCGAACTCAGCGCCGGGCCCGGCGGCGTCGGCGCGGCCGTATTCCTGGGCCTGGCGCCCGACGGCGGCGGCTGGTTCGCGCTGGACGCCGCGCTGACCGCGTTCGACGCGCCGCGCCGGGTCGATCTGCGCGCCGCTGCCGCGTATTGGCCGGCCTTGCACGCCAGCGTGTTCGCGCAGGCGCGCGCGCTGCAGCATTGGCGCTCGCGCAATCGCCACTGCGGCGTCTGCGGCGGCGAAGTCGCGTTTTCGCGCGGCGGCTGGCAGGGACGTTGCAGCCAATGCGAGGCCGAACACTACCCGCGCACCGACCCGGCGGTGATCGTCGCGGTCAGCGACGGCGAACGCCTGCTGCTGGGGCGCCAGACCGGTTGGCCGGCGCGCCGTTATTCGGTGCTCGCCGGTTTCGTCGAACCGGGCGAAACGCTGGAGCAGACCGTCGCCCGCGAGGTTCTGGAAGAGGCCGGCGTGCGCGTGCTGAACTGCCGCTACCTGGGCTCGCAGCCGTGGCCGTTCCCGGGCGCGCTGATGCTGGGTTTCTTCGCCGATGCCGGCCCGGACGAGCCGCAGGTCGGCGACGAGCTGGAAGAGGCGCGCTGGTTCAGCGCGCAGGAAGTCCGCGAGGCCCAGGCCCGCGGCGAGCGTCCACCGCGCGAAGACGACGAGGGTCCGCTGCTCTCGCCGAGCATTTCGATCTCGCGCTGGCTGATCGATCAGTGGCTGGCGGCCGTCGAGGCACGTACGCCGCGTTGAGCCACGGTAGAATCGGCGCTGGCTGGGCGTTGCAGAACGTCCGGCCGGGTGGCCGGCAACGGCCATGGCGACGGAACGGCGCAACCGCGCTCGGTTCGTCTTCAGCGGAGCCGGGCTAGCATCGGTTCCAGCAGCGGCGGAACGCGCCAGACGCGCCCGCCGACGCATTCATCGGATACGTCACGCCGGGAGCCGGGCCGCAATGTCAGAAACGCTGATCGCCGCCGTCGTCGCGCTCGTGCTCGGCCACCTCGCGCAGTCGCTGGCGGCCTCGGTGCGGCATTACGGCTGGTACGCGGACTGGCTGCGCTGGCTGGGCGCGCGTTTCCCCGAAGACAGCATCTGGCGCGGCCGCTGGGGCATCGCCCTGGCCCTGGTGCCGCCGCTGCTCGCCGTCGGGCTGTTCCAGCTCGCCCTGGACGAGCCGCTGTACGGCCTGGCCGGGCTGGTGTTCGGCATCGCCGTGTTGTTCTACGTCTGGGGCCCCCGCGATCTCGACCTGGACGTGGAGGCGATCGCAGCCGCGAACGATCCCATCTCGCGCCGCGCCGCCGCGGCCAGCCTGTGGCCGGACGGCGAGACCCCGTCGCTGGACGGCGGTTCGCTGGTCGAAGCGGTGTTCCGCAACGCGCTGCGGCGCTGGTTCGGGGTGCTGTTCTGGTTCCTGCTGCTGGGCCCGTTCGGGGCCGTGCTGTACCGCCTGACCGCGCTGTCGGCCGAAGGCGAGGCCGCGCGCGAACTGCCCGGCGAGACCATCGAGGGCGCGCGTACGCTGCTGGCGATCCTGGAATGGCCGGTGGCCCAGCTGTTGACCCTGGCGCTGGCCCTGGTCGGCAATTTCGATACCGTGCTCGGCGCCTGGCGCGAATCCGGCGGCGCCGCGCTCAGCCTGGACAATCGCTTCCTGGGCGCGGTCGCACGCGCCAGCGTGAAGACCGAGCTGGCCGAAGAAGCCGCCGATTACGCCGAAGACAACGGCACCGGCGCGAGCGCTGCCGCCCTGGCGGCCAGTTCGGAACAGCCCGAACTGCGCGATGCGATGAGCCTGGTCTGGCGCAGCCTGCTGGTGTGGCTGGCGGTGCTGGCCTTGTTCGTGATCGCCGGCTTCGTCAGCTGACCGGCCGGCCGGCGGGAATCAGTGCCCGCCCACCGCCGCGCTCAGGATCGCCAGTCCGCCGAAGAACAAAAACCACAGCACCAGCGCGACCGGCAACGCGACCACCGAAGCGATCGCCCAATTGATCGCGCTGCGCGAGGCGGCGCGAGCGCCGGCGATATCGCCCGCGGCGCGTTTGCCGTCGACCTGCGCGGCGTAGACGATCGATACCACGCCTAGCGGCAGGCAGCAGAACAGCGTGGACAGGATCGCCCAGACCAGGTGATTGGGGACGTATTCGCCGTGCGGTGCGTTCATGCGGATCTTCGTGGTGAGGGTGGAGAGTGCCGGCTGGGCCGGCTCGGCCGGATGCGTTCAGCCCACCGGTTCGGCGGACCTGCTCAGCCCGGCGCGAGCCAGTTGAACGGCGGCCAGGGCAGATTGCGCGCGACCCAGTAGCCCATGATCAGGCTCAGCCAGAACTTGGCGCTGAGCAGGACGTCGATCGCGCGCTTGGGCAGCGGCAGGCGGTAGCCCATGCCATGCGCGACCAGCAGCGGCAGCGCCGGAATCACCACCACCAGCAGCGGATTCATAACCAGCATCTGGCCGAGGTCGCCGTGGACCAGGCCGTGCAAGGCGCGGGTGCTGCCGCAGCCCGGGCAGTACAGCCCGGTGAGGTGATAGAACAGACAGCCGGGCAGCGGGCTGTCGGGCGCGTTCGGATCGAAGCGCCGCAACAGCCAGACGCCGGCCCCGGCCGCTGCGAGCGCGGCGGCCGCAGCCGTCGCGTGCCACAGTCGGGGCTGGCGCAACGCGGTCATATCAACGCGCGCCTTGCATCTTCTGCATCATTTCCAGGTACTCGGCGGTGCCGCCCATCATGAAGCTGCCGATGTTCAGCAGCACGCCCAGTCCGACCACGGCGGTCGCGACCCAGCACCAGATCTTTGCGTTCTCGGAAGCCTTGCGCGCGCCTTCCAGATCGCCCATGTTGGACTTGCTGTTGACCTGCGAGCCGAACACGATGGCGACGATGCCGGGCGCCGAGCCGATGATGCAGCACAGGCAGAAGCCGAGCACGGTCATGCTGATCGACCAGGCCAGGTAGTTTTGAATCGGCTGCGCGGGCGCGGCCTGAGGCGGCTCGTACATGGGTATCCCCTTCCGTAGTTTTCGTTGTTTTGTTGTGCGATCGCCGGCACGAGCCGACGCCCCTCGCCCATCCTAGCAGCGGCGTGCGACGGCTGTCAGTCTTGGCGGGGCGGCCGCGGCCTAGGCGGCGTCGCCCCGCAGGCCGCGCACCAGCGCCTCCAGGCTCTCGGCAGTGGCCGTGGCGCCGTCCACCGGCGCGCCGGCGATCACGTCGACCTGGGCGCGGAAACGTCGCGGCACGCGCATGCGCGACATGCGCGAGTCGCGATGGCTCCACATGCTGGTCCACATGCCGCGCAGCGCCATCGGGATCACCGGCACCGGTTGCTTGGCCAGGATGCGTTCGACGCCGGACTTGAACGCGGCGATCTCGCCGTCCTTGGTCAACGCGCCTTCGGGGAAGATGCCGACGATCTGGCCGTCGGCGAGCGCGGCCTCGATCTCGTCGAACGCGCGCTGCATGAGCTCGGGATTCTCGCGCGCGCCGGCGATCGGGATCGCCTTGGCGGTGCGGAAGATCCAGCTCATCACCGGGATGTTGAAGATCTTGTAGTACATGACGAAGCGCACCGGGCGCGGAATGCTGGCGCTCAGGATCAGGGCGTCCATGTAGCTGACGTGGTTGCACACCACCAGCGCCGGGCCCTCGTCCGGGATGTGCTCGATGCCCTCCACGCGCAAGCGGTAGAGCGTGCGCACCAGCACCCAGCTCATGAAGCGCATCAGGAACTCGGGCACCAGGGTGAAGATCCAGATCGCGACCAGGGCGTTGGCCACCGCCAGCGCCAGGAATACCTGCGGGATCGTCCAGCCCAGGAAGCGCTGCACCACCACGCCCAGCACCGCCGCCAGCACGATGAAGCCGGCGTTCTGGATGTTCATGCCGGCGATCACGCGCGACAGCTCGTTCTTCGGCGAGCGGCTCTGGATCAGCGCGAACAGCGGCACCACGAAGAAGCCGGCGAACACGCCGATGCCGACCAGGTCCAGCATGATCCGCCACGCGCCGGGCTGGGCGACGAAGCCGGCCACGTCCAGACCCGCGACCGTGGCCGCGCCGGGACGGGCGAAGTAGATATCCAGCAGGAAGGCGGTCATACCGAACGCGCCCAGCGGCACCAGGCCGATCTCGACCGTGCGCGCCGACAGGCGTTCGCACATCATCGAACCCACGCCGGTGCCGATCGAGAACAGGGCCAGGGCGAAGATGTACAGCGTCGGTCCGCCGCCGAGGTTGTCGTCCGCGTAGCCCGGCAGCTGCGACGTCAGCACCGTGCCGACGAACCAGAACCACGACACGCCCAGCACCGAGTTGCGCACCGCCGGCTGGCGCCGGGTCATGCGCATGATCTTCACCGACTCGGGAATCGGGTTCCAATTGATCTTGAGGCCCGGCTCGCCGGCATCGGCGCGCGGGATCATCCGGCTGACCACGTTGCCGGTGATCGCCAGCAGGACGATCGCGGTGGCCGCCACCACCGGGCCGTGGGTGCCGGCCAGGGTGAAGATCAGGCCGCCGAAGATCATGCCGGCCAGGATCGAGATCGACGTGCCCATTTCGACCAGGCCGTTGCCGCCGGTGAGCTCCTCGGGCTTGAGCACCGAGGGCAGGATCGAATACTTGACCGGCCCGAACAGCGTGGACTGCAGGCCGGTGCCGAACAGCGCCACCAGCAGCACGGTCATGCTCTGGGTCAGAAAGCCGACCGCCGCCAGCGACATGATCGCGATCTCCATCGCGGTCGTGATCCGGATCAGCTTGTGCTTCTCCAGCTTCTCGGCGATCTGCCCGGCGGTGGCCGAGAACAGGAAGTAGGGCAGGATGAACAGCGCCGGCGCCAGATTGGTGTACAGCGTGCGCTGCTCGTCGCTGACGCCCAGGTAGAACAGCAGGCCGATGATCGCCTGCCGATACACGTTGTCGTTGAACGCACCCAGCGCCTGGGTCAGGAAGAACGGCAGGAACCGCCGTTGCTTGAGCAGCTCGAACTGGTTGTGCGCCATGCGGCCCTGCTGTTCCGTTGGGTCCGCACGTCGATGTGCGGCTCGCGCGAAGGATTCGCCGGGCGAGCCTAGCAAAACCCCCATGGCGGGGTGTAGCGATACCGGTGGGGTAGCGGAAAAGTAGCCCGGGGGCCCTGTCGGCCTAGACCCGGCGCCCCGCCCCGAGGTCCGCTCCTCGTTTCACATGGCAGCCAGCCTGGGGCCGCTACCCTGGCCTTACCTTGCAACGAGGAGGTCGCCATGTCCGCGGATAGCAAAACCCCGCTGGATCACGTGAATTCGGCACTGAACCAGCTCAAGGAAATGCGCCATTACTCCAAGAACTATGTGGAGCAGCTGACGGCGCAATGGCTGTTGTTCGACGGCGAGCTGTCGAAGTTGAAGCTGGCAGCGCACATCGAGGATCTGATGGTGCGCCAGGGCGAGTTGTACGAGGCCTTGGAGAAGGAAATCGCGGAGCTGGAGGAGGTGGCGGTGTCCTTGCAGCCGGCGCCTGAGGAAGAGTCCGGCTGAGGGCGCGCTGGTCGCGATGTCTGCACGTGGCTTGCGCCGACGGTTGTGTGGCGCGGTCGCGGCTTACGCCGCTCCTACAGAGAGCGGGTGCGTCGCTGCGAAACTGACGAAGAAAAACGGCCGGGAGCGGGTGGCTTCCGGCCGTTTTCGTGGGACGTGCTGGGGTTACGGCTGCGCGGCGGCGCGCTCGCGTTCGATCGCGCGCCAGCCGATGTCGTGGCGGTGGAACTCGCCGTGCCAGGAGATGCCGGCGACGGCTTCATAGGCGCGGTGCTGGGCGTCGGCGACGCTGTCGCCCAGGGCGCATACGCACAGCACGCGGCCGCCGGCGGTGACGACCTGGCCGTCGACCAGCTTGGTGCCGGCGTGGAAGACCTTGCTGTCCTCGGGCATCGGCACGTCCCAGGTGCTGATCGGGTCGCCGGTGCGCGGCGTCTCGGGGTAGCGCTCGGCGGCCATCACCACGCCCAGCGAGGGGCGCGGGTCCCATTGGGCTTGGGTTTCGTGCAGGCGCGCATCGATCGCGGCTTCGACCAGGTCGAGCAGGTCGGACTGCAGGCGCAGCATCACCGGCTGGGTTTCGGGGTCGCCGAAGCGGACGTTGAACTCGATCACCTTGGGCGCGCCGGCCTTGTCGATCATCAGCCCGGCGTAGAGGAAACCGGTGAAGGGGATGCCGTCGGCGATCATGCCGCGCACGGTCGGTTCGACCACCTCGCGCATCACCCGCGCGTGGACTTCAGGCGTGACCACCGGTGCCGGCGAGTAGGCGCCCATGCCGCCGGTGTTGGGGCCGGTGTCGCCATCAAAGACGCGCTTGTGGTCCTGCGAGGTCGCCATCGGCAGCGCGGTGCGGCCGTCGACCATGGAGATGAAGCTGGCTTCCTCGCCGTCGAGGAATTCCTCGATCACCACGCGCGCGCCGGCTGCGCCGAAGGCGTAGTCGGCGAGCATGTCGGTGATCGCGGCCTCGGCCTCGGCCAGGCTCATGGCGACGATCACGCCCTTGCCGGCGGCCAGGCCGTCGGCCTTGATGACGATAGGCGCGCCCTTGTCGCGCACGTATTCGAGCGCTTCCTCGACGTGGGTGTGCACGGCGTAGTGCGCGGTCGGAATCTGGTGGCGGGCCAGGAAATCCTTGGCGTAGGCCTTGCTGCCTTCGAGCTGGGCCGCGGCGGCGGTCGGTCCGAAGATGCGCAGGCCGGCGGCGCGGAAGCGGTCGACCACGCCCGCGACCAGCGGCGCCTCGGGACCGACCACGGTCACCGCCACGCCCTCGGCCGCGACCAGGGCCAGCAGGCCGTCGATGTCGGTGGCGGAGACCGCGACGTTGCGGCAGCCTTCCTCGGTCGCGGTGCCGGCATTGCCCGGGGCGACCAGCACTTCGCTCACCCGCGGGGACTGGGCCAGTTTCCAGGCCAGCGCATGCTCGCGTCCGCCGGAACCGATAACGAGGACTTTCATGCGAACTCCTGACGGGTGCTGAGAGGTGCGGCCGAGCGCTGCGAGCGCGAATTTTACGCGAGCCGGCCGGGGCCGGCGATGACGGTGGCGGTTGCGGCCGTGCTCAGGCTACGTCGAACGCGGCGTGATAGGCCACATCGCCCCGCGCCGGCGCTGCGGTCAGGGACAGGGCCATGAAGTATTCCGGCGGCAGCCCCGGATAGCGCAGGTCCGCGCTGGCGACGAAACCGAAACGGCCGTAGTAGCCCGGATCGCCCACGACCACGCAGCCGGCGGCGCCGAGGCCGCGCAGGCGCGCCAGCCCGGCTTCGATCAGGGCCCGGCCGATGCCGCGGCGCTGCTGCGCCGGCGTCACCGCGACCGGACCCAGGCCGTACCAGCCCGGGCTGCCGTCGCCGATGCTGACCGGCGAGAACGCGACGTGGCCGACCACGGCGCCGTCGCTTTCGGCCACCAGCGACAGGCTCAGCACGCCGGCTGCGCGCAGCGCGTCGATGATGCAGTGTTCGGTCTGCTGGCTGTGCGGATGATCGGCGAACGCATCGACGACGACGCAGCGGATCGCGCCGATGTCGTCGGCGCACTCGTCGCGGATATGCACTGCGCCGACGTCCATGCTCAATGGCGGAAGTGGCGCACGCCGGTGAACACCATCGCCAGGCCGTGTTCGTCGGCGGCGGCGATCACCTCGCCGTCGCGCATCGAGCCGCCCGGCTGGATCACCGCGCGCACACCGGCCGCGGCGGCGGCATCGATGCCGTCGCGGAACGGGAAGAAGGCGTCGGAGGCCATTACCGAGCCCGGCACCACCAGGCCGGCTTCCTCGGCCTTGAGCGCGGCGATCTTGGCCGAGACCACGCGGCTCATCTGGCCGGCGCCGATGCCGATGCTGCGGTGATCCCTGGCGTAGACGATGGCGTTGGACTTGACGTACTTGGCCACGCGCCAGGCGAACAGCAGGTCGGCGAGTTCGGCCTGGTCGGGCGCGCGCCGGGTCACCACCTTGAGCTCGTCGCGGCCGACTTCGCGGATGTCGCTGGTCTGCATCAGCAGGCCCGAGCCGACGCGCTTGACGTCGAAGTTGTTCCTGCCGTCGCCGTGCGGGATGCGCAGCACGCGCACGTTGGCCTTCTTGGCGCAGTAGGCCAGCGCGGCCTCGTCGTAGTCCGGCGCGATCAGCACCTCGACGAACTGGCGGTCGAGGATGGCCTTGGCGGTGGCCGCGTCGAGGCGGGTGTTGAAGGCGATGATGCCGCCGAAGGCCGAGGTCGGGTCGGTGGCGTAGGCCAGTTCGTAGGCGTCGCCGCAGGCCACGCCCTCGGCCACGCCGCAGGGGTTGGCGTGCTTGACGATCACGCAGGCCGGGCGCTCGAACTGGCGCACGCATTCCCAGGCCGCGTCGGCGTCGGCGAGGTTGTTGTAGCTCAGTTCCTTGCCCTGCAGCTGGCTGAAGGTGGCCAGGGTGCCCGGCACCGGGTACAGGTCGCGGTAGAACGCGCCCTGCTGATGCGGGTTCTCGCCGTAGCGCAGGTCCATGACCTTGACGAAGTTGCTGTGCTGCTGGGCCGGGAACTGCTGGCTGCGGGCGCCGTCGGCGTCCAGCGAGGACAGGTAGTTGGCGATGCAGGCGTCGTACTGGGCGACGCGGTTGAACGCGGCCACCGACAGGGCGAAGCGGGTCTGCGCCGACAGCGCGCCGCCGTTGCCGGCGAGTTCCTCGACCAGGCCGGCGTACTGGGCCGGATCGGTGGCGACCGCGACGCGGGCGAAGTTCTTGGCCGCCGAGCGCAGCATCGCCGGGCCGCCGATGTCGATGTTCTCGACGACGTCCTCGAACGAGCTGTCGGCGCGGGCCGAGACCTGCTCGAACGGATACAGGTTCAGCACCAGCAGGTCGATCGCGCCGATGCCGTGCTGCGCCATCACCGCGTCGTCGATGCCGGCGCGGCCGAGCAGGCCGCCGTGCACGATCGGGTGCAGGGTCTTGACCCGGCCGTCCATCATTTCCGGGAAGCCGGTGACCTCGGAGATGTCGCGCACCGGCAGGCCGGCGTCGCGGATCGCCTTGGCGGTGCCGCCGGTGGACAGCAGTTCGACGCCGTGCGCGGACAGGGCCTGGGCGAGTTCGATAAGGCCGGTCTTGTCGGACACGGACAGCAGGGCGCGGCGGATGTGAACCGGCGTGCCGGTCGAGCGATCGGAGGTCATTCGGGGAGGAGGGCAGCGGAAGGGCGCGGGAATTATAGCCGCGCGACGCCGACGGCCCGGCCGTTCAGACCCGTACGGCCCGGCTTTCCGGCCTCGGAAACCCGGCTGGCCCGGCGACTGACGCCTCCCGGTCGCGGCCAAAGGAGCGCGCCGCTAGTCCCGCCGGTCAGCATTGCGCTACCCGATCTGTCGACGCATCGATCCGCCGCCATCTGCGTCCGCAACCGCTAAGCTGGTCCGCGACCGCCCGAGTGGGCGAGGGGAACGCTCAGGGAATGGCATCGATCTATGCGTTGAAGGGGCGTTTCCAGGCGCTGCTGCGGCCGCTGGTACGCGGGCTGTTCGCGGCGGGGGTCACCGCCAATCAGGTCACCCTGGTCGCGGGGCTGGGTTCGCTGGCGGTCGCGGCCTGGGTCGCGCTGCGCGGCGGCGCACAGCCCTGGGTATTCGCGGCGCTGCCGCTGTGGATGTTCCTGCGCATGGCCTTGAACGCGATCGACGGCATGCTGGCGCGCGAACACGGTCAGCAATCGCGGCTGGGCGCCTACCTCAACGAATTGTGCGACGTGGTTTCCGACAGCGCGCTGTACCTGGCGCTGCTGGCGGTGCCCGGGGTCGCGCCCTGGACCCTGCTGCTGTTCGCGGGGCTGGCGGCGCTGACCGAATTCGCCGGCGTGCTCGGCCCCAGCGTCGGCGCACCGCGCCGCTACGACGGGCCGATGGGCAAGAGCGACCGCGCCTTCGTGGTCGGCGCGCTCGGCCTGGCGCTGGCCTTGGGCTGGGCCGGGGCCCGCGCGACCGAACTGGTCGCGATCCTGGCCGGACTGTTGTGCATATGGACGGTGCTGCGGCGGGTGTCCGCCGGCGTGGCCCACGGTTCGGCGACCGCGAACGCCGCAAATACAGGGAGTCGCGAATGAGGGAACACCAGGAACGCCGCTACGCCAGTTTCGACGGTACCCAGCTGTTCTACCGTCATTGGCCGGCGCGCGGCGAGGGCCCACGGCGCGCGGTGGTGCTGCTGCATCGCGGTCACGAGCATTCCGGCCGGGTCACGCACCTGGTCGACGAGCTGGGCCTGGACGATTGCGATTTCTTCGCCTGGGACGCGCGCGGCAACGGCCGCTCGCCGGGCGCGCGCGGCGATGCGCCGGGCTTCGAGGCGCTGGTGCGCGACCTGGACCGCTTCGTCGCCCATATCGGCGAGGCCCACGGCATCGCGGTGGAGGACACCGCGCTGATCGCGCAGAGCGTGGGCGCGGTGGTGGCCGCGACCTGGGCGCACGACTACGCGCCGCAGCTGCGCGCGCTGGTGCTGGCCTCGCCGGCGTTCAAGGTCAAGCTGTACGTGCCGTTCGCACGCGCGGGCTTGGGCCTGATGCAGAAGCTGCGCGGCAACTTCTTCGTCAACAGCTATGTGCAGCCGCAGTGGCTGACGCACGATCCCGAACGCATCGCCAGCTACCGCAGCGACCCGCTGATCGCGCGGCCGATCTCGGTGCGCGTGCTGCTGGGCCTGTACGAGACCGCCGACCGCATCGTCGCCGACGCCCAGGCGATCCGGGTGCCGACCCAGTTGCTGGTATCGGGTTCGGATTTCGTCGTCCATCGCGCACCGCAGGACCGCTTCTATGAGGGGCTGGGTTCGACGATCAAGGAGCGCCACTTCCTGCCCGGCTTCTACCACGACACCCTGGGCGAAAAGGACCGCGCCCAGGCGCTGAGCAAGATCCGCGGTTTCCTGCGCGCGCGTTTCGAAGAGCCGTTGCAGCAGGCTTCGCTGCTGGACGCGCATCGCCACGGCCACAGCTTCGAGGAAGCCGAGCGCCTGGCCTGGCCGCCGGAACGGAATTCGCTGCAGGACCTGCGCTGGCGTTTCGTGCGCGCGGGACTGCGCTTCGGCGGTTCGCTGTCGGAGGGCATCCGCACCGGGCTCGAAACCGGTTTCGATTCCGGCAGCAGCCTGGACTACGTGTACCGCGACAAGGCGCTCGGCGCCGGGCCGCTGGGGCGCATGGTCGACCGCAACTACCTCGACGCGATCGGTTGGCGCGGCATCCGCGTGCGCCGCACCCATCTGCACGAACTGCTGGGCGAGGCGATGCGGCGGCTGCGCGCGGCCGGTGCGCCGGTGGACGTGGTCGACATCGCGGCCGGTCACGGCCGCTACGTACTGGAAGCGCTGGCCGGCGGCGCCGATTCGATCCGCCTGCGCGATTACAGCGATCTCAACGTGCGCCAGGGGCGCGCGCTGATCGCCGAACTCGGCGCCGGCGGCGTCGCCGAGTTCGAGCAGGGCGACGCCTTCGACCGCGCCGCGCTGGCGGGGCTGAGGCCGCGTCCGACCCTGGCGATCGTGTCCGGCCTGTACGAGTTGTTCCCGGACAACGCCCTGGTGCGGCGTTCGTTGGCCGGCCTCGGCGATGCGGTCGCGCCGGGCGGCTATCTGGTCTACACCGGCCAGCCCTGGCATCCGCAGCTGGAATTCATCGCCCGTGCCCTGACCAGCCACCGCGGCGGCGAGGCCTGGGTGATGCGGCGGCGCTCGCAGGCGGAGATGGACGAGCTGGTGCGCGCGGCCGGCTTCCGCAAGCTCGATCAACGCATCGACCGCTGGGGCATCTTCAGCGTGTCGCTGGCCCAGCGGGTCGCCGAATGAGCGAGGTCGGCGGCCGGCGGCCGTGGGCGCGCGCGCTGTTGTGGCTGGCGCTGCTGGGGCCGTTCTTCTTCCTCAGCTACGGCTATGCGAACGCGGTCGCGGCACAGCGCGTCGGCGTGCCCAGCATCGTGTTCGGTTGGGAGCGGGCGATTCCGTTCTGGGCCTGGACCATCGTGCCGTACTGGTCGATCGACCTGTTCTACGGGATCTCGCTGTTCGTCTGCTGCGACCGCCGTGAGCTGGACAATCAGGCTCTGCGCCTGCTGACCGCGCAGTTGATCGCGATCGCCTGCTTCCTGGCGTTCCCGCTCACGTTCACCTTCGTGCGGCCGCAGACCGACGGCGCGTTCGGCTGGATGTTCGACGTGCTGCTGGGCTTCGACAAGCCGTTCAACCAGGCGCCGTCGTTGCACATCGTGCTGCTGATCGTGCTGTGGGTGCGGTTTGCGCAGCACCTGGGCGGTGCCTGGCGCTGGTTGTTGCACCTGTGGTTCGGCCTGATCGGGGTGTCGGTGCTGACCACGTATCAGCACCACTTCATCGATCTGCCGACCGGCCTGCTCGCGGGCTGGCTGTGCGTGTGGCTATGGCCGGAGCATGCGCGTTCGCCCTTGCGCGCGGCGGCCTGGACGCGCGATCCGAAGCGTTGGCGGCTGACGTCGCTGTATCTGCTTGGCGCGGCCGCCTGCGCCGCGCTCGCCTACATGGTGCGCGGCGCTGGCTGGTGGCTGCTATGGCCGGCGCTGTCGCTGCTGCTGGTGGCGCTGAACTATGCCGTGCTGGGTGCGGACGGTTTCCAGAAGCGCGCCGACGGTCGCCTCAGTCCGGCCGCGCGTTGGCTGTACGCGCCTTACTTGTGGGGCGCGTGGATCAATTCGCGGCTGTGGACGCGGCGCGCGCCGCAGCCGGTCGAAGTCGCCGACGGGGTCTGGTTGGGGCGCATGCCCGGCCGTAGCGAAACCGCTGGGTTCGACGCCGCGGTCGATGTCTGCGCCGAACTGTCGGCGCCGTCGACGCTGCCGTTGGCGGCGGTACGGCCGATGTTGGACCTGGTCGCGCCGGAACCGCAGGCATTGCGCGAAGCGGCGCAGGCGATCGAGGCCGCGCGTGCTCGGGGCCGCGTGCTGGTGTGCTGCGCCTTGGGCTATTCGCGCAGCGCGGCGGCGGTCGCGGCCTGGTTGCTGCTCAGCGGCCGGGCCGATACCGTCGAGGCCGCAGTCGAACGGGTGCGCGCCGCGCGGCCGGCGGTCGTACTCGGCGATGCGCATCGGCGCGCGCTGGAGCGCGCCGTCGCCGGGCCGGCCGCGACACCATTGCCGGCAGGAGCGCCCGCGACATGACCTCGTCCTTCGACCTGCACACGATGGGTCTGCTGCTGCGCCAGGGCCGGCGCTTGAATGCGCTGTCGCTGGGGCTGCTGGCCCTGACCGGCGTGTGGCTGCTATTCGCCGGCTTCGGCTTCGGCGTGCTGGAAGGCTGGACCGCCTACGGCCTGGCCATGAGCGTGATCGCCGGCTTGCTGCAGATCTATTACGCGGCGCGGGTGGATTTCGACGCCGGCCTGCTGCTGGCCGCGGCGTGCGAGCGCGATCCGGCGCAGGCTGCCGCCAGCCTGGATGCGAGTCTGCAGCGCTTGGGCCTGCTGGCGGCCGAGCGCGCCGGCCGCGACTGGTCCGCGCGCTGGCGCGGCGCGCGCAAGCTGCTGCGGCGACAGGCGATCTGCCTGGTCGCGCAGGCGCTGTTGCTGGCGACGGCATGGTGGCTGGCGCCGCTGCCGCTGGATGCCGACGACGAGCCGGCGGCGTTCGACGGCCGAGTCGCGATGAACTCGCATTACCCCTGTTACGACCGCGTCGCTGCCGATCCGGTCCGGAGTCGTTGCCCATGCTCAGCGGTTTGATCGCCGACGGTTTCAGTTTCGCCATCCGCGCCCTGACCGGCGCGCGCGCCTTGTGGCGCTGCCCACCCATGGGCGACCGCCGCGTCTATTACGGCAACCATGTCAGCCACGGCGACTTCGTGATGATCTGGTCGGCATTGCCGCCGGCGCTGCGCGGGGAAACCCGGCCGGTCGCGGGCGCGGACTACTGGCAGCGCGATGCCTTGCGCCGTTATCTGATCCGCGAGGTATTCAACGGCGTGTTGATCGAGCGCGATGCCGCGCAGCCCGCCGCGGGCCAGAACGATGCCGGTCCGAACGATCCGAACCCGACCGATCCGAACCCGGCCCCGCACTGCGATCCCGACCGGCGCAAGCACGAGGCGCTGCAGACGCTGTGCGATGCCGTCGACGGCGGCGCCTCGCTGATCCTGTTCCCCGAGGGCACGCGCAATCAGGGTGAGGGGCTGTTGCCGTTCAAGAGCGGCCTCTACCACCTCGCCCGGCTGCGGCCGGAGCTGGAGTTCGTACCGGTGTGGATCGACAACCTGGCGCGGGTGATGCCCAAGGGCAAGCTACTGCCCTTGCCGCTACTGTGCACGGCGACCTTCGGCGAGCCGTTGCGGTTGCATAGCGACGAAGGCAAGCAGGCCTTCCTGGACCGCGCGCGCGATGCGCTGCTGGCCCTGTCCGAGGAACAGGCCGCGGCGGCAACGGGAGGCGCGGCATGACGGTGTGGATCGAGCGGATCAAGGCGTTGCCGCATCCTGTGCTGTTGTTCCTGGGCGTGGCCGCGGTGCTGTTGCTGGCCACGGCGATATCCGAATTCCTGCGCTGGCGCACGCGCGGCCGACCCAGCCCGGTGATCGCCAACCTGACCGCGCGCATCCGCGCCTGGTGGGTGATGGCGGCGGTGGTGGGAGCGGCCTTCCTGCTCGGGCGCGTCGGCGTGATCGTGCTGTTCGCGCTGGTGTCGCTGTTCGCGCTGCGCGAGTTCATCACCCTGACTCCGACCCGGCGCAGCGATTACTACGCGCTGGCGCTGGCGTTCTACGTGGTGCTGCCGCTGCAGTACTGGCTGGTCTACACCGACTGGTACGGGCTGTACACGCTGCTGATCCCGGTCTACGCCTTCCTGCTGCTACCGATCGTGTCGACGATGGGCGGCGACACCACGCGCTATCTGGAGCGCGCAGCCAAGGTGCAGTGGGGCTTGATGATCTGCGTGTTCTGCATCTCGCACGTGCCGGCCTTGCTGAATCTGGATATCCCCGGCTACGAGGGGCGCAACCTGCTGCTGATCGCGTTCCTGGTGATCGTGGTGCAGTCCTCGGACGTGCTGCAGTACGTGTGGGGCAAGCTGTGCGGGCGGCGCCTGATCGCGCCCAAGCTATCGCCGTCCAAGACCCTGGAAGGCTTCGTCGGCGGAGTCGCGTCGGCGACCGCGCTGGGTGCGGCGCTGTGGTGGATCACGCCGTTCTCGCCGTTGCAGGCGGCGGCGCTGGCCCTGGTCATCAATCTGATGGGGTTCTACGGCGGCCTGGTGATGTCGGCGATCAAGCGCGATCGCGGGATCAAGGACTGGGGGCAGATGATCGAGGGGCATGGGGGCATGCTGGATCGTCTGGATTCGGTGTGTTTTGCGGCGCCGGTGTTCTTTCACTTGATCCGGTACTGGTGGGTGTAGGCGACTTGCGCGCGGCGCGTCTGGGTGGGTTCCGTTTTTTAGGCCCGCCTCTGCCTTCTGGGGGAGCGGCGTGAGCCGCGATCGCGAATTCCGTTTGCTGCGTTGGCTTCGTAACTTAAGTCAACAGCTTCCGCCCGCTGCACGTGCGGGTCACTTTCTCTTGCCACCCGCCTTGGGGTAGAAGCGGCGTGAGCCGCGACCGCGACCTTCGGCTGCTACGTGAGTTTCGCTGCAGCTCGGCTTCGCTTTCTGCTTCCTGTGGGAGCGGCGTAAGCCGTGATCGCGAATCCCAGTTACTTCGTTGGTTTCGTTCTTAAGCAATAGCTTCCGCCCGCTGCGCGCGCGGGCCACTTTCTCTTGCCACCCGCCTTGGGGTAGGAGCGGCGTGAGCCGCGACNGCTTTCTGCTTGCTGTGGGAGCGGCGTAAGCCGCGATTGCGAATTCCGTTTGCTGCGTTGGTTTCGTTCTTAAGCAATAGCTTCCGCCCGCTGCGCGCGCGGGCCACTTTCTCTTGCCACCCGCCTTGGGGTAGGAGCGGCGTGAGCCGCGACCGCAACCTTCGGCTGCTGCGTGAGTTTCGATGCGGATCGGCTTCGCTTTCTGCTTTCTGTGGGAGCGGCGTAAGCCGCGATTGCGAATTCCGTTTGCTGCGTTGGTTTCGTTCTTAAGCAATAGCTTCCGCCCGCTGCGCGCGCGGGCCACTTTCTCTTGCCACCCGCCTTGGGGTAGGAGCGGCGTGAGCCGCGACNTGGTTTCGTTCTTAAGCAATAGCTTCCGCCCGCTGCGCGCGCGGGCCACTTTCTCTTGCCACCCGCCTTGGGGTAGGAGCGGCGTGAGCCGCGACCGCGAACTTCGCTTGCGGGCGATGGTTTCGCTTCCGATTTCCTTCTGCTTTCTGTGGGAGCGGCGTAAGCCGCGATTGCGAATCCCAGTTACTTCGTTGGTTTCGTTCTTAAGCAACAGCTTCCGCCCGCTGCGCGTGCGGGTCACTTTCTCTTGCTAGCCCAAGAGAAAGTAACCAAAGAGAAGGGCTTGCCTT